>JAZQHD010000001.1:0-3543 GCA_045540375.1 Ructibacterium sp.
GATCTCATACTCGGACAGAGTCTTGGTGACGATGTTGGAGATCACTGCGATCTCCTCCGGATCGTATCTTCGGGTAAGCGCTTCTTCGACTTCCTGGATAAACCTCATGCGATAATCGGACATAAAAAAACCTCCTTTGACATCTCAAAGCAGGCATGGTACGATGACCTTGCCTACGGGCCGGAGTCGCGCATCTTGATTTGGAAGTCGGAGCGCGGCTCCTTTTTATGTAGTTTTCTATGCCCAAATCTTAAATGAATATCAAGCGAATGTCAAATTCGGTTCTTAATTAAATTGCCCTTTAAGTTATTAAATAGCCTCCCCACCGTGAACATCAGCGTAATCGCAAAGTATGATGGCAAGCGTGTGGGGAAGCGTTTCTATCATTAGAACCCATCCATTTCAAGGACTTCTTCGTCCAGTTCGTCCTCTTGGATTTCGTCCTCGATTAACGCATCCTGTTCTTTCAGATAAAGCACTTTGCGCTCACAGGATAAACATTCCTCAAGAAACTCGGAAACTCCAAATGGTATGCTACAATCTTTACATGGGTCAGTCATCGGCCACACCTCCATCAAAGCACGTTGAGACTCGTTCCACTTGGTAACAATCTCCCCTTCATGTCAGCATGGCAATTTGGACAAATATCGGCAGGATACATTGACTTCATGCCCTTTTTCCATATCGCTGTTGCTCCACATTCGGAACACTCATAATATACCTTGCCGTTAAAATAACTGCCCGCCAAAAACTTCCACCTTCCCTGCTTATTTTCATTCATTGGCAAGTCTCCTTCCACACATCGGACAAAACTTGATCCGTGCTTCACCATGCCAGCCGTTCGCCTTTAGGCTGAGTTCCCATCCGTCCATGCCAAACCTGACAAAAGCATGACTATTTTTATCAATGGGTTTGACATAGCCATCGGAGTCCTCATGGCAGTATTCGCAACTATCCTGTGTGGGTGACATCTGGTTAAACTGTTTTGTTATCTCGTTTGCAAGTCCTGTCCATTCGCCACACTCGAACTGCACAACATCAGTGGCATCATCAATGTCAAGCGTTTTACTCACTGCTTCATGGTCTCCTTTCTCCACTCTTTCTCGACAATCTTTCGCACGGTTTCCGCAATGGTTTTGAAACCGTTGATTTTGCGTAAGTATTCGAGTTTTGAAAGGAAGTCCGAATCAACCCGAATACGTAGCATCTTATCCTTCATGTAGCAATCTCCTTTCGGTTTGTGTCTACATTATAGGATATTTGATGCTACGTTTCAAGTTATATTGTTGCCCTTTAACGCAGAACAATCACCGTCTGTCCCAGACCTTACGCTCCAACTTACCGCCCTCAAGTGTTCCCCACTCGGCAGAGTCAAACTCGTTCTCTGCCTCATTGGTGGATGCAGAAGCACAGAACAGATAATACTGGCGTTCCATCGCTTCTTTTTCGCCATACTTGGTGGTTGCCGTGACCTTGCCGTCCTTGATTGTCCATCTGATTGAATAGTACATCATAAGTTATACCTCCGTAATTTTTTCGCTGTTATCTGCTACCAGTTCAAAACGCTTCTTGTTCTTGGAATCGATGACAAGCACCGAGTAGGTCTTGCCTGTCATCTTATCCATGTACTTGTACCCCTCTGGGGCTGTCAGCTTAACCTTCATTTGTGTTACCCTCCAAGGCAGTGAGTCTTGCCAAAATATCCTGAATGGTTGCGGTTGATCCAAGCGAAATGTATTCGTTCTCACCGTTGCTCTGCTGAACCACGTATACACCGTCACCGTCCGGAGAATCCGGAGCCATCTCCAGTTTTGCACGAAGGTTAGGTGCGTAACGAGTGTTATGTCCTACAGGAACAGGACTGGTGGAGATAAATTCCTCAGTACCAAAGTCATCACAAATCTGTGTCTGCTGATAGGGTTCAGCGGTTTCTGTGGTAGGTGTAGCAAGAGGATAAATGAAATAGACTCCGCTCATTGCTGTCTTAAATGCAGTACCATCTGCATATCCACCGTCTGTATATACAGTGACATAACCAGAAGTGTTTTCTGTAATGCACTCCTTAGCAACAGCCGTATATCCATCTTGAACAGTTGCTGTCTTGAACCGTGAACACAAAAGGTCTGGTATTGTTGTATTATTTGAATTAGGCTTTATGTTTGGAACGCTTACCGTTTGATAACCTACGGCATCATTAGCACCGTTTATTTTGTTCCACGGCAATGTTCCCATGTCAACAATTCCATATCTTCGGTTTACTTCTCCGGTCGGGGGATAAATATCACCGTCCGCATACAGATTATTACTAGCATCGAGTTTGAACATACCTCTCAGCACCACATCAGAGTCAAGCGGATATGTATGCTCTACATAAGACTCATACTGTCCATCCTTCTCACCATCCCACGAGAGGTTGATGCAGATGTCGTGGTTGTAGGTTGTGCCGTAGGCATTAGTCATTTCGAATGTCATGAAACAACAATCTGATGGTGTAGTAAACTTCCCAGTGTTCCATCTAGTTGATCCAGTTTGAACCATATCTGATGTCCAAAATCTCAATCCATTTGACGGCTGTTTCGGTGCGCGCATGTAGTATGTCGTGTTCGGAAGACACGGAATCGGGTTTTTACTTCCGATGTGGTCGCCGATCACCTTCCACTCCTCATCCCACTGGTTAAACCCAACCGTGTCATGACTGACAAGCCCTTCAATCGACAGCAAAATACCCGGCTGATAATCCATGAGCTTTTTAGTGATCAGCGGCGATTCCGGATCAAAAGAATCCTCGTGATAGCTATACTCTGCGTCCATGTTGGGGAACAGTTTCCTGAACCACGCAACTCCTGCACCGGCATTTGCCTGTTCAAGGGAGTAGATGTAGTCAGCGATGGTGGAGCCAAACATCTGGGTGAGGTCGAAGCAATTAAATCTTGCATGAATGTTGTATTCGGTGTTTGCGGTAAGGCGGATTCGTGCTGATGCATCGAATTCTAAACTGTACTTATTCATGTACCACGAACGATCAACGAATCCAAATCCTGCTCTACCCCAAAAGAATCCGTTATAACCATCACAGACACAAAGGCAAACATGGTTTGCGGGGATCCTCAACGTATATGGTTGCATGGTTATATCGACTTGTTCTGTCGGCGTTCCCACTACATTTATAAACCCATTTGCCACATTAACTGTCAAACCAGTTTGGCTTACGGTTGGAAAATAGCTCGTCATTGTTTCAGTAAGCTGATTCCACGCAACAGTAGCACCTACAATAGCATCCACATACTCCCTGTCTCCAACATCAGCAGAACCGCCAGTGGTACGGAACAGGTACGGTGTCTGATCCTCAGTAAATACGGTACTAACAAGCTGTTCGGCATCGCCTACGGTCATGTCTTCGTAGTAACCGTCAATATCAGCTTTATCTTCCTTTAACGCAGTTATATCCTGCGTGTTCGTGGCGATCTGTTCTACCGATTCTGACAGTGTTTCCGCGGACTGCTGCGCCTGATCCGCGCTGTCAGATGCCGCCTGCGCCTGCTG
>JAZQHD010000002.1:0-10933 GCA_045540375.1 Ructibacterium sp.
ATCTTTGCTTTGGTGTTTGGAGTAGCAGTTATACGCTTTGGAAAAAAAGAAATGAGGTGAGATTATGGAAAACAAGAAGCTTCAAAAATTGAGTGTGGCAGCGTTGATTATCAGCGTCCTGCCGTTGGCAACCTTTATTCCTGTTTTATTTCAGATTACATTGACAGACGGGGTGCGTTCCGTATGGGCTGGACTTAACATCCTATGTGTTTTCACAGGGGTGATACTTTCCATTATCTGTGTGAAAAGTCGTAACAGTCGAAGCATGGTAAATATTGCTTCAACAATCATTAGCAGTTTTTGGGTGTTACTCATGGGTGGTATCATTGCCCTCGCCCTGTTCGTCAGCTTTGTTCAGTAAGGAGGGTATCATGCGTTCCGTAAAAAAACTGCTTGCAGCTATGCTGATTACTTTAATTTCGTTGTCATGTGTTGCCTGTTCCGGGCTTGATACTTTGTCTGATAATCTTAAGGGCGGGGTGAATCGGTTAGGTGATGATATTGCGATTGGAAAAAGCAATGCGCTTGTTACCCCTTACCAGTCCTTTGAGGGAAGCCGTACATCTGACAACAATGCCTTTCTTGCAACTTATGATGCAGCCGTAATTGGCTTTAATGGGCAAGATATTTTGGTGGCAGATACAGACCTTAAAGAAAAGGATTGTCGGGAAGTTAATGTAACTTATACATTTTCTCCTACATCTGGAATGTGCCAACTCGTTTACATTTCCCCGGATCTTGAAGAAACGGTACTTGCAGATAGCGGCAGCGGCAGCGTTAAGGTGCAGCTTCAAGCAGGAGCAAATTATATTGGAGTTTCGGGAACGGACTACACAGGAACCATTCAGATCACCGTGGAATAAGCGCGTGATATGAAAAAGTAAAAACTTTTAGAGAAGCTGGAAGGTCCATTATTATAGAAAAATAATGCGAAAGGAGTGGATAAATTGAGAAAGAATGTTATGATAATCAACTATAATAAAGAAGATGCGCAAAATATGGCACTCAATTTGTCCTCGCCTGTCACTGAGGTCACTATTGTGAACTCTATTACAGATGCGTTAAGAAGTTTGCGCATGACAGAATATTGCCTAATCATTCTTGACGCGGCAATATCAGCAGAGGACGATCATCAACTCTTAACTGCCATACGGAAGTCAAAAACAACCCCAATTCTAATCCTATCTGCCCAATCGTGCCATGTAGAGCGTTTAAGGGTATTGAAAGCAGGCGCACACGCATATATTGGACATCCTTATTCGATGGAGGAGTGTCTGGCACAAGCCCAGGCACTCATGCAGCTATACTGTGAGCTAAAGCCCCAGCAGGAAGTCTGCTATACTCTTGCCATCGGCAAAGACCTTGTGGTAGATCCTCTTTCCCGACAAGCGTTGCTTAACGGAAAGGATTTGCGCCTGACACGAAAAGAGTTTGATCTTCTTTTCTGTCTTGCCAGCAACCCCGGACAGGTGTTCAGCCGGGAGCAGCTATACAACCATGTATGGGAAGAACACTCCGCCTATAATGTGGATGAAGTCGTAAAAGCACAGATTAAAACCTTGCGACAGAAACTTAGTATGACAGGAAATGAGTACATAAAGAATGTGTGGGGCATTGGCTACCGCCTTCATACCGAGCCGGATGACGAATAAAACCGTCATCCGGTTTTTTCATCCCTATTTTCTCCCGATTTCATCCCCGATTTCTCCCGATTAGCACCCCTAAGATTTCCCTTTTATTTCCTATGATGTTACGCATAGCCGCATCCTATGCGGTCAATTCTGCCCTGCCGCAAAGGAACTGTCCAGAATTGCCAAATGCGTAACCCACTTCTGAATAACAGACCTTTTGCGGCGGCACTCAGGAGGGTGCCGCCGTGCTTGTTTTTGGTTATCTACACAATACCCATGATCTTCATCAGCTAAAAAAAGCGTAGCTCCCCCTCCGGGTAACTCCGGCAACAAATATGCACTCTCAAATCATGTAAATACTTCTCTGCGTTCATTAGCGCGCGCTCGTCATTCTGTACGGGCGCGCGCTTTTTGTCGTTTTCACAGCTTTTCTGTTGGCTGTCGTTCTCCGCCGTTTTGGGTTCGGTTCACCACCCACCCAAAACGAAACGGAGGACAAAAAATGTTCAACAGAAAAAGCAGCTATGCGCTGAATAAGAAAGATGCCAGCGCCATCGTTTACATAGACGCCAATGAAAACATCATTCGGTTGACCCGTGAGGACTTCGCCAGCGAGGAAGAATTTCAGAAGTGGAAGGCTTGGTCGGATGAAAACTACCACACCGAGGACAATCGTGATGTGGTAGAGGGCAAGCACAATATGTCCATTGATGACCTGTCCGAAGCTGCACTTGCTATTCCAGCCATTGATGAGGTTATGGATTGCCAGCATGAAAAATCGGAACGGCGTAAGATGGTTTCCGCAATGGTTTCTCAGATCAGGGACAAGCTGACGGAAACACAGTTCCGCAGACTTTGGATGTACCTTGTTGACGGAATGACTATTGATGAGATCGGAGAAAAAGAAGGTGTGTCCCATCAGGCCATTTCTCTCAGCATCACCACTACAATTAAAAAAATCAAAAAATATTTTTGAGAAATAGGAAAAACACCTTGCAAAAACGCCCTAAAAAAGATGATAGGTGAAGGGACATTCTCCACGAAACCTTTCACTGATCGTTGACAACTGAATAGACCATGATGCAGGCACAAAACCCGCGTGATAGCGGCATAAGGCGCGCCGCCATGACGATAGCTTTAAGGAGGTGATTCTGGACAAGCTATCCGAGCGATCTACGCAGCCTTAGACCCGGTTTGGCAAATCGGGCGCGATGACAGCGCGGCGGATAATGAAACTTGCTCACGCCCTCCCACAGACTTGAGGGGGAACCCTGCGGTATACGCCAGTCCTTCGGACAGCGGTATCGTGGAGTTATGACAGCCCTGCCAGGGGCGGCCTGCATCATGCCTACCATCCGGGGTGCGTGGCAAACAGGATGGATGATCTTAAAAGAACGAACAGGACAGCCGCGCCGTTTTCTGCCTATGTTATGTGGCTCCAACCTTACCGGCGCGGCTATTCCTCGAAGTCAGATACCATGCGCTGACGGTTTCCCCGTCAGCGTATTCATGTGGCTTTAAGGAAACCCCATAGACCAAGGAAAGGAGATCACCATGATGCAATCGACACAGAATGAATTAAGAAACCATGCGGATGAGCTGGTGGACATTCGTGAAATCTCGGTAGACAAAGACTTGCCGAAGGAAGAACGCATTGCCGCCTTTATCCGTCAGATCAAAAACCCTTACCGCTTCCGCTGCGGCGAATTTGTGGTGAACGCCTGCTTCGCCGGTAATGGGGTAACTTTGGAAGAATGTCTGCAAGGCATTTTGCGGTAAACGACAACCTCGCATTTTTCCGCAGAGAGTGCTACAATAGGTATGGAAAAGGATGAAAACTTAATAGACCTGATAACCACTCTTTTCATGCGGGAGCAATCCGGGAGAAAGGAGTGCTTTTTCATGCCTAAATTCAAAGCAACAGCTTATATTCGTCTGTCTTACACAGATGACCGCTCCAGCGAGAGCGACAGCGTTTCCAATCAGCGCAGGCTCATTGAAAACTTTGTGGAGCGCAACCCGGATATTGAGGTTGTGTCCGAAAAGATTGACGATGGTTACAGCGGCATTATTTTTGACCGTCCAGCGTTCAAGGAAATGATGCAGGACATCACCGATGGCAACATCAACTGTGTTATCGTGAAAGACCTCTCCCGCCTGGGGCGCGAGTACATCGAAACAGGCCGCTATCTGCGCCGGGTGTTCCCGGCCTACGGTGTGCGCTTCATCGCCATCACCGACAACATCGACACCGCTCACGACAACAGCGGCGATGATCTTACCGTATCGGTAAAAAACATAATGAACGAAGCCTACTGCCGTGATATTTCCATCAAGACCCGTAGCTCTTTGGATGTGAAGCGGCGCAACGGCGATTTCGTCGGAGCGTTCACGGTATATGGCTATATGAAGTCTGAGGACAACAAGAATCAGCTTGTTCCCGATCCTTACGCTTCCCGCGTTGTCCGTGATATTTTCCGTATGCGGCTGGAGGGCGCAAGTGCATCCAAGATCGCGGCGGAGCTGAACCGGCTGGGCATTCTCTCCCCGCTGGCCTACAAGAAAAACAACGGTCTGCCCTATGCGAAAAAGGGCTATGCCGACAAAGCCGATTGTAAATGGTCGGCAACTACCATTATCCGCATCTTGCAGGATGAAACCTACACCGGAACTTTGGTGCAGGGCAAACAGGGTACGCCCCACTATAAAATCAAACAGATGGAACAGCGCCCCGCTTCTGAATGGGTGCGTGTACCGGAAGCCCACGAACCACTGATTGCCCGTCAGGACTTTGAACTGGTGCAGCGCATCAAGGGGCTGGACACCCGGACTTCTCCCAAGGAAGATACCGTGTACCTGTTCTCCGGTATTCTGATCTGCGGTTGTTGCGGCAGTCGTATGACCCGTAAAACCAACCGTGCAGGCGGCAAGGAGTACCACTACTATTATTGCCCTACCGGAAAGAAAAAGGGCTGTACCCATCCGGTTATGCTCAAAGAAAGCAGTCTGATCGCCTGTGTGCGGGACAGCTTGAAAGCCTACATTGACAATGTGGCCTCTCTGGAAACGCTGCTTGCTGATATTGACCAGACAAGTATCAACCAAGCCCTTGCCAAAGAATACAGCGACCATATCACCGACAATGAGCGCCGTTTGGAACAGGTTTTGGAGTTCAAGGCAAGGCTTTATGAAAGCCTTGTAGGTGGTATGCTCACCAAGGAAGAATACGCTTCTTATAAAGCCAAGTACACCAAGCAGGCAGAGGACATCAAGGAAAGCATCCGTGTTCTCAAAGAAAAGCTGACCGATGTGCTGGAAAACAGAAGTGAGCGGAATCGCTGGATTTCTCAGTTTACGCAGTTTGCCACGCTGGAAACCTTAGACCGCAGGGCGCTCATCCACATGGTACAGAGCATCCGCGTCATGGGAAAGAAAGAACTGGCGATTGCCTTTACCTACGAGGATGAATACAAAAAGGCGTTGCAGCTCATTAAGCTGGCGGCGCGGAATCAGCAGACCGAAGAATTTGAACATAGAAAGGCGGGTTAAGCATGGCAAGAAAAAGCAGAAAAGAAACGGTTGCCGTTATCGCACCTGAAGTCGATAACACTTGCCGCGCCGCTATCTATGTCCGTCTTTCGGTAGAAGATTCCCATACCCGCAGCGCATCCATTGAAACACAGCAGTTGATTATCGCCCGGTTTCTGGAACAGAACCCGGAGATCACTGTTTACAATACCTACATCGACAACGGAGCTACGGGAACGAACTTCCACCGTCCCGGCTTCCAGCAGATGCTCTCCGATATTGAAGCCGGTTACGCAAACTGCGTGATTGTCAAAGACCTTTCTCGTTTGGGACGGAACACCATCGACACCGGCTATTATATCGAGCAGTATTTCCGTATCAGAAACATCCGCTTTATCGCGGTCAATGAGAACTACGACACCGCCGCCCCGGAGGATGCCCATTCCGGTATCATCATCCCTCTGCGCAACATGATAAACGAAGCCTATGCTTTGGATATTGGGCGCAAGATCAGGGCGCAGCAGCGGCAGGCCATGAAGGACGGAAAGTTTATCGGGGCGCGTACTCCTTACGGTTATCTGAAAGCCAAGGACGATTGCCACCAGCTTATTATTGACCCTGTTGCCGCCGTTGTGGTGCAGAAGATGTTCCAATGGGCGTATGAGGGCGCAGGGCTGAATACCATCGCCGTGCGGCTGAATGAGGAAGGTTTCTTACCTCCGAGCCACTACAAGAAAACTCAGGGTACGATTACCCATGAAAATCTGCTGGGCAACGGCAAATGGCAGACACGGACAGTTGGTGTCATTCTCCGCTCCGAAGTTTACACCGGAGATCTCGTCCAGGGGCAGACCAAAACCGTAGACCACAGACAAGTCAAGGCAGATGCCGATGAATGGACGATTGTTCGCGGTACTCACGAAGCAATCATCAGCCGGGAACAGTTTGACGCGGTGCAGAAAATCCTCGACCAGACCGCACAGCGCGCCAAGGCACGGGAAGTAAAATCTTACACCCCGAACCTTCTGAAAGGCAAGGTGTTCTGTTCCCATTGCGGCGGCAGCTTGCACAGACAGAGAAACATCCGCAAGAAATCCGATGATGTGTACCTGTACCATTGTCTGAGCAGAAGCAGAATCAGTAAAGATTCCTGCCCCGGCGCAACCATCCGTGAGGATGTGCTGCTGGATATGCTGGCAGATATGCTTCAGGAAACACTCAATACCGCGTTGGGTAAATACACCCTGTCATTGGCAGAACAGCCCCAGCAGGCCGCTGAACGGGCGGAACTGCGGGACAAAATCACCAGCCGCAAACAGGAAATCCAGAGGTTGCGCGGCATCGTGCGGAGCCTTTATGAGAACCTTATCCAAGGCGTTCTTACCAAGGATGAATACTTTGACTACAAGGAAAAGTACGAAAACAAGATTGCTGACATTGCTCTGGAAGTTGAGCAGTTGGAAGATGGTCTGCGAACTATGGACGAGCAGATCGAGCAGTATCGGGCGCTGGCACGGGATGCAGAAAGTATCAGAGCTGACCGGGAACTGACCGCCGCTCTGATTGAAAGACTGATTGACCGTATCGAGGTATCCCACGACAAGCAGATCAAGGTTTGCTATCGGTTCCAGAGTGAATTTGAAAACTATGTGGAGGTGTTGAAGCAATGCAGAAATATGTAATCGCCCTCTACATCCGCCTGTCCATTGAGGACTACAAGTATGATAGTCTGAGCATTGAAAACCAGCTCCTTGTTCTCAACGAGTATGCGGCGGCAATGCCCGAATATCTGAACGCTGAAATCTTGGAGTTCATCGACAACGGTTACAGCGGCACGAACTTTGAACGCCCCCAGGTTCAGAAGCTGATCGAAATGGTGCGGGCAAATCGAATTGACTGCATCATCGTCAAGGACTTCTCCCGCTTCGGACGAAACAGCATTGAAACCGGCTATTTCATTGAGCGTGTGTTTCCGCTGTTCCATACCCGGTTTATTTCCATCAGCGACGATTTTGACACCAACAATTTCAAGGGCGATACCGGCGGCATGGATGTCGCTTTCAAGTATCTTATCAGCGAGTATTACAGCCGCGATATGTCCATCAAGACCAAAAGCGCGAAATATGCCAAGATGCAGCGCGGTGAGTATCAGAGCAAAATCTGTCCTTACGGCTACCGTAAAAGTGCCGATGGCAGAATGGAGCCTGACCCGGAAGCCGCTGCCGTTGTGCAGCTTATCTTCCAGCTTGCCGCAGAGGGCAATAACGGCACCGCTATCGCCAGAGAACTGTTCCGCAGGGATATTCCTACACCCGGCGAATACAAGGCCGCACGGGGCAACCACACCCACGACATATCCCGTACCCGTGGGATTTGGAGTCCGTCAACGGTTCTCCGTATTTTGGAGGATGAAAGATATATTGGTTCCTATGTAATCGGCAAACGAGCTGTCCTTGAAGTGGGCGGCACTCGGAGCCGAATGAAGGACAGGGACAAGTGGTATATCATCCCCGATCACCACCCGGCAATCGTTGAGAAATCCGTGTTTGAAAAGGTGCAGACCAGCCAGCTCCGGTTTTCTCAGCCCAACAAAAAGAAACGGGACTATCCGCTGAAAGGCAAGGCGTTTTGCGGATGCTGCGGTCACGCGCTGTCCCGCACGATGCAGAAAACATCGTATTACTACTGCCGCCATTCCGAAGCCGACGAAGCCAGCAGATGCCATAAGATGAGGATCAATGCTGTGGAACTGGAAAAGGCAGTATTTATCACGCTGAAAAAGCAGATGGAAGCTGCCGCATCCCTTAACCCCGATGGCACTGTCCGTCTGGAAGCTGCCGCCCCGGAACGGTCTGAATATGAGCAGCAGATCGAAGAACTCCAGGATGGCAAGCGGTTACTGTATGAACGGTATCTCTTGGGAGAAATCGACCTTGATACCTATAAGGCAGAAAAAGCGGCGTGTGATGAACTGCTTTTGAAAACAAAAAATGCCTATGCCGTAGTATTGGCACAGGCGAAGCAGAAGCAGGAAGAACAGGTACGGCATGACAATCGACAGGAAGCCGCAAGAGCGGTTTTCAATTCCGAAGGACTGACTGCCGAGCTGACCAACCTTCTCATTGACAGGGTGCTTGTGTACCCCGACAACCGCATTGAAATCGCGTATAAAATCAAGGACATTTTCGATTGAGGTATTGACCATGAAGATAGCTTTTTATTGCAGGATCGGAGGAAAGGGTTATGGTTTCCTCCTTCCCGAAGATGCAGAAAAGCTCCGCGAGTTTTTCGCAGAGCATCAAACACGGTGATGAAAGCCTTTCCCAACGGATAAGGGTAACGGAAAAACGGTCTGTTTCGACAGGCCGTTTTGTTATGTGTAGACTTCAAAAAAATTTTTCAAAAACTTTCAGAAATTTTGCGACCAACGCCGATAAAATCGTACTTATAGGGTGAAAGGGAGTGTACGCCCCTCTGCGGCTATGCTGATGGGCGGCACGAACTTCAAAATACCGATACAGGAGGTGGAATTGGCTATGATGGTGTTCAATACTCCGTATGGGTTTAGGCGCTGGTCTGCTTATTTCGCTCTCTGTTTCTGGAGGCTCCGATTAAAGGTTAGCAGGATCGGCGCATAGCTCATACAGTAATGATTAGGCTATGCGCATTTTATTCCAAAAAGCTAAACCAACCACTATTGCTTTTCATAAAGCATAGACAATAAGCGAAAGGAGCTTTATAATGAAAAAGATATTGAGCATTTTCTTGGCAACCATCATGTTGCTTTCTATGGGTGTTACTGCTTTTGCAGCAGAGCTGACCGAAGAAAAAGGAAATATGGTGTCCGATGTGAACCAGCATCAGGCTATTCATAATGCGAAGGTTTCTGCAGAAACAGGAAGAACAAATGTTACTACGACAATCAAAATTTTGTCAGACTTGAATGGAAATCATTTTGAATTGATCGAAGTTGGAGAAAAAGGCTACATGATTTTTGACCCGGAGTCCGGCAAGTATTTAGAGGAAGCGTTAGATTCTCCTTCGCCGTACTTGGGGCTTGCAAAAAATCTGTATTACTTTGGCCCTCTTAATTATTACCAGCTCGTAGATGGTGAATTTATTCATACCGTGATTTCTGATGAATATGATATATCCTATAATGAAGGTCTTTCTGTGCAGACCACATTTGACACTGCATTGCAGCGTTCACGCTCACAGAAAGATACAGAAATGTTAGCGTTGATGGCACTTAATCCCAACTCTGTAACAAGCATCAATAGCATACAAGCCCATTTTTCAACGCGAGCAACCAACGAATATATCCCCAATTATACCTACATCAAAAATGCGGTGTATCCTGCAAATGTATCTGGAACCTGTGGATATACAGCAGCTTGTCTGATTTTGAATTACTGGCATAATGTTGAGGGAGATGTTATTGATAGCGAATTTCTTGATTCTGATGGAGATTTGTTAATAGGTGAAGATGACTATACTTTGCAAGACAAGTTACTTTCCTATGGTGGTTCTAATTCCTCTTGGGGTTTGACTATTCGTGATGTTCTAATTGATTACTGTACTGAGTACGGCATTGCTGCAACCTCTACATATTATGTAACCAACTTTGACATTTTTGCTGAAATTGGCCGTGATCGTCCAGTCATTGTGTTCGGATATTTCCCTGATACGCCTACACAAGTTCAGTCGAGAGGAAGCGTATTCCACGCTGTTACAGCTTATGGCACATCCACAACTGGAATCATAAGCAAACTGATTGTACACTATGGATGGTCTGGTTATAGTCATGTCACATTGGACGGAGGCTTGGTTGGCTCCAGCACACAGTTTGTGCTGAACTAAAATATAAGGGGAGTGGGAAGATGAAAAGAGTATATGTACTATTCATGTCATTATTGCTTGTCCTGGGACTGTCGGCGTGTGGGAATGAAGAAAGCATCGTTTTTCCCTTCGCGGTATCCGATGTAGAAACCATTGAATCATACTATGACGACGGAGGATCTGAGATACAGAAAAAAACAACAACGGAAGAAACAGCTATTGAATATCTGTACGCTTATTTTTCCGAGTTGCAGGTAAAGAATAAACAGTCTTCTGATGACGGTAGTACCATAAAATTCGCATTTAATCTTGCAGATGGAACAACCTATGAACTTACTTACATAGGTGTAGCAACCAAGAAAGGTAGGCTGCAATCTGAAACGGCGGGTTTTGACTACTTTACATCTTCCGATGTTGTCGGCGTTTGGAATGGTTTGTCTGGCGAGATTGAACTGATTTCATCTGACAATGCTTCCTAATCTAATGCCGCACACTCATGTCCTAAAGACTAAATCAGAATTAAGCGAAACGGTCTGCTTCGGCAGACTGTTTTGCTTTTAAGGAGGTGAACACGCAATAGCAACCATACGCTTGATACCCCTGCTCACCGGCAAAGGCTGCACGGCATTTTTTGAAGGAAAGGGTTATGGTTTCCTCCTTCCCGAAGATGCAGAAAAGCTCCGCGAGTTTTTCGCAGAGCATCAGGAACCGGCTGCGCTTGAAAAAACTTCAAGCGCAAGCTAAAAATTTTTGTCGTGTGCTTGACATACGGGTGTCGGAGGTCATGGAAGCGTACCTTTTTGCAGTCGGCACGTTCCAGTATCTGCTGGAGCCGCTTTCGGACATAGCCGGGGCCAATCGGCTGCTCCGGCTTGATACGGGACGGGAACATCAGAGGGGAGAATACTCCTCTTTTGTATTCCTTAAGCAAGTCC
>JAZQHD010000003.1:0-18605 GCA_045540375.1 Ructibacterium sp.
CTGTGCGACACCCTGGATTTGGAGGTCATACACCTCGATATCCTTGTATCCCTTTGCTTCGTTAGCAGAACGGAGGATAGCACAGCCCTTACGCTTGTTTCTGTAGAAATACTTTAAGTTATTGCAACCGTCAGAGAGAGCAACAATGATATCTCCTTCTTCGGCGGTATTCTGTTTCTTGACTACGATCCAGTCACCGTCATCGATACCTGCATCCACCATGGAGTCACCGTTGGCACGGAGAATAAAGAAGTCACCGCCACCGAAGATGGCTGCAGGAAGATTAACATACTCGAGGACTCGTTCTTCCTCGAGCTGCAGGGGGCCACATGATACGGAACTATCCAAGATGGCAGCACCGGCTTTTTCACCGTTATACTTGCGAGTAACCTCGGTGTGGATGGTATAACCGTCATATTCGATCATACCCCTATCACGCATCTCTGCGAGGTATTTCGCTGCCGTTCCCTTGGTGAAGCCTATTTCCTCGGCGATTTCAGACTTATACGGAGACCTACCATGTTCCAGGTAGAAGCGTTCCGCATACTCCTTAATATTCGTCATAATGTCAAGGCTCTTTGATCTCATAGTAGCACCTCTCTATCTATTGGAAACTGTGCGTTTCCGTTAGCATCATTATAGCAGGTTCTTTTGATCTTTGCAATAGGGTTTACAAAAATGTCAAAAGAGGTGACGGTTTTGTTCATCACCTGTAAAATATCATTTCGGCAACAAACGCAGTCTATTGCCGAAATGATACGAGTCTTATTCAGTTATGACATAGTCTTCCGCACCGTTAATGTACTTTTCATAATCGATTCGGATTGCCGTGTCCTTGCTGTGGTGATAGCACATGTGGCCTGCCCAGCCGAGGAAGCAGATAGTACCGTCTGCCTTCAGAGCCATAATATCCTCGGATGTTCTTTCGGTGGCATTCACTCCATCCCCGAAGGTTATTCCTTCTCGTTCTGCATCACTCATGAAGCGATACTGAATGGCTCTGGTACGGAGAAGGATATAGACCTTCTTTTCTTGATTAATGAGATTTCTGATTGTTCGCATTATAATGCACTCCTTTTTGATTTATATCCTAAAGAGTGCAGAAAAAACGAACCCATCGTTACCGATAGGTTCGTGAGATAACCTATCGGTCAAGCTTTAGCACCTTACCGGATGGCAGGTTGCTGTGCGGTCAACGAGCTTGATCTCTCGCGCACTCTTAATAGGTGTATTAAATTTTAGTATCTTTTATCTTGAATCTGTGTTTTGTCAACATACAAATCAAGCACAAGAACGGTTAATTTAATGGTCACTCCTTGATCTGCCCGATAATAGTCGCATTCCCACAGATTTTCTTTTTTCTTCCGTAATGCTGCTGTGTTTTCCTTAATCCATTCTTCAACCTTTTCCAGAACACTACGGAAATTCTGATTATTTTTATTGAATACTATTAGTGAAACTTTTAGATCTCTCCATGTCGAATAGCTTAAAAGCTGATCAACCGCTTCTGAAAAGAGTTTCTCGCCATGCCAGATTTTACATTCACCAATAAACGCTGCCTTATTTTCAAACTCTATATTGATGTCCGTTTTTCCTATTTTGCGGAATGTTTCCCCTGTAGCGTTCTCATAATGGGTATTTAGAGCTGCCAACATATGATCGCGCAATTCTTCTTCATTGTTCTGTATATATGTTCGCGCGGTTTTTTCCATAGTTGTGCCATAGGAATATAGAATATTTATGATATTTTCATAATCCGAATCGCTTATAGCATATTCTCTTGGCGTTTCCCTTTGTTCGGGTCTACGGGGAGGTTTTCGCTCTACACGCTTTAAAGCAACTGGTGTCGCACACGGCGCGGTTTCACTTTTGTTTAATGGTATTTCTAATATCCTACTTATTCTTGAAAATGACTCAGCCTTTTCCTTCCTGTTCAAGAGACACTTTCGGGCAAACTCAGCTAACCCCTTATTGAAGGAAGATATTTCAGAGCAGACATGACCTATCATTGTGCGATAATTCTTAAATTCATTTTCGAAATTACCGCTTACATATTTAGCCAGGTCATCTCCTTTTTCTTCAATCTCCCTTTTTGTGTATTCAAAACATAACGATATGCTTCCTAATTTTTCTCCGCGCGGTGCAACTATATTCTCAACATAATAGCTTGTGAGAATACGATAATTTGGTTGCAAGTGCCAAAGGTTTTCATCTCCATCAAAGGGGATTGTTACGGTTATTCTATATCCATCTACTTCGTAGTATTCTCTTTCGTAGGGGATATGTTTATGCATCGGGTTATATTGCTGTACTTTTACATTTTCAAGAGTCTGCGATTTCGCTTCCTCATAGAGTGTAACAGGGACTATTTCGTATTTCTCGCAAAGATAAGCTTCCCACTCCTGGAGATTGCAGCTACAGATGTCTTGGTCAGACATCGCCCCAACTTCCTCTTGCAAGCTTCTGGCTATCCCTGCGGTGTATTCTCTTACTCCATTTCCACTAAATAGTTCTGTTCTTCTCATTCTTGACCTCAATCGTTTTTCTGATCTGATAATTGTTTCAATTCGGCAACAACATCCTCTATATCACCACTTATGGTCTTGCTTCCATTGTCATTGCGCTTAATATCAATCGTGATTGTTCTTCCTGTTTTGGTTTCCTTTTCCGTCTTTGTAACGGTGAAATTGTCTGTCATATTCATTCTCCTAAATTCCTCGGGATGTTGCCTTGATACAGCCTTCGGTATAACACCTGATCTCATATGAATTACCTACGGCTCTATAGTGCAGTTCCTTTCCGCATCGAGGACAACGCACATATACCTCGGGATTCTCCGCTTTTGTGTCGATTGCCTGGAGTTCTTCCTCTGTATAGGTGGCTCGCTCGGGTCTGATTACTTCTTCAATGACTATGTTCTTTGCTTCGATCCTTATGGCCTGTTCATCTACAAGGAGCAGGAGATTATCTCCGTTCTTCTCAATAGATATCTCGTATACCCATCTGTTATCCAAATTGAAGTACATGCTTTGCGATACTGTGTTTGAGCATTTGATGGTGAAATATGTACTTTCATGAAGCAGTCCTACTTCGAAAATTCCTTCTTCTTGCTTCATCTCCATAACCTCACCGTCATGGAACTGATCCTCGAGAAGAAGCACCATTGCGATTTCTTCAAAAGTTTCAAATACTTTTATGAAGGCAGGTTTCGGTGATCCCTCTATTGGTTTCACATACATGGCTCTTACCTGTACTTTCTCATAATCTTATTAATGCGCTTTTGGTTATTTGACAAAACCTCAGCCGTTCTCTGACGGCTGCGTTCTTCAGCGGTGCCGGTCAAAGGAGGGACATTGTTCGGATCAACACCATTCTGACGAAGAATTTTTTCGATCTTTTTCTGATTCTGCTCTAAGACCTTCTGTGTAGTATCCTTATTCATTGGCCTCACCTTACTCATCGTTATACTTGCAGAAACTGCAAAACTCGTACCTTTCCTTCATCTTTTCCTCGGTGATTATACCGGGGACTTCCTTGACAAGAGGATCATAGAGAATGTCATAGCAAGTATCTGCGCTGATTTCGCATTCGCACATAGGGCAGTATATCATCATTTCTCCCTTATCGTTTTCTTCGGGCCGAATGAATTTTCCAACGATGCTTTTTACCTTTTCAATTGGCATCGGAACTCTATCGGATGAATAGTATTCCTTCTTTGCCACTTCAACTATGCGTTCTTTTCCTTCGCTGCCCACAGGTACAACGATTTGATCTCCTACCTGAATAGTATCGTCTTCCGTTAGGTAGTAGTATGTCTTCCCATATTCACCGAATCGGACACTTAGGAAAATATAATCATTCGTCTTTCTGTAGGTTCGTCCGTACTGCTTTTCGTCAAACATTTCTCCGAATCCATAGAAAGACATAAAGTCATACAGATCCTCTATGAACTCTGGCCAGTCAATCGGAAGTCCTTGCTTATCATACCTACCGGTGACAATTCTTGACGGGCCACGCAAGAAATCTACCGTTGCAGTATAGGTGGCTTCATCATCCTCGGGGATGATGGCATCTAATTCCTTTTCTTCAAACTCAACAAAAAGGTTTTGATATTCAAGCTCATCCAAGAAATTCGACACACCTTGTGCCACATGGTATTTTCTCGTTACATCGCACTCCGTCCCAATCTTGTATATGTACTCAATTGTATCCGTTTTGCGATCAATAACTATATGATTAGTCGGATTCCAAGTGACTACTTGACCATCTGCTGCTACGATCTTTTTCTTATGCTCGTGATCAATAGTAATCCGTTCAATGCGCTCAAATTCGTTGTTGTCGAAGACAAAGAGTGTTTGATCTTCTACAGTATCTCTTGTAAGCTGCGAAAGGTCATAACCGTCTACTTCAAACTCACAGATCAAGGGGCCGATAAAATAAGCTATTTTCCCTTCATCATCTGTAATTTGCATTTCAAAGCTTCCCACATCGGTGGCAAAGGAAATCTCATACTCATCTCGAAAGTATTTGGTGTATTTATCGAGCAAGAACTTTGCCTTATCAGAGGAAATCTTAAACTGCCGTTGTTCTGTCTTCGTTAATTTTGCGAAGTTTAAATCTTCGCTTATGGCATAGCGTGTAAGCCAAACTCGACCGTCATCTGTTATCGTGAGATGTTGTTCGACTTCTGTCCCTTCTCTTGGAAGGAAACCATATCCCATGTTATTCGAATGGATTTTAACCTTCTTTACATTTCCGTGAAAAACATATGGAGGCGAGTTATCTTCGGATGTGATCGTAACGAGTCTTCCGAATGCGGTTATAAACCAGGGTCTGTACTGCTCATCCAACGGATGAGAGCAGTATGACCAGTGTGTGATATACCTCCATTGTGAAAAGATTGCTGTGCCGAGGAATTGGGGATCATCTATTTCCTCAATAATCTTGTCAAGCTCAGAGTAGTCATTGAATGCTTTTGGATACTTCTCGCAGAAGGAGTTTCCACTATCCATCTCAAAACCAAGGGCGAAACACTTTTCTGCAAAGCCTTCCTCAACTTGAAAGTTAGAAGTTTTGGGATCACGAAATATATCAAAGTAATGGTTGGCAAATGCATGGATTTGTTCTTTCATGTGTTTCTCCCTTCCTGATCAATTAGTCAGCAAAATTGACCATAAAATAATCAATCAAGGTATTCCAAATACGGCTGCAATTCCTCAATTGCTCGAGCAAGGTTTTTGGGGATATCTTGTTCCTTATTAAGCAACGGCAGATACTCTTTGAGAGTGGCAGTCGCTTCCTCGGTTTCAAGAGTCAGCAAACCATTTCCAACGGCTACAACAAGTCCAAGATGTTTCGTTTCATTTACCTTCGGGAAAAAGACCGAGATAATCGCACCTGTACACTTTTCGACAGATCCTTCGCCAAACATACGATGCTTGACCGTTACTCCCTCGATTAGTTCTTTATCAAGGTATTCCTTTGCCTGAGCAAGCGCTTCAGCAGCTTCTTTCGCTTTCTCAACCGCATCCGCAAGTTCTTTTGCTTTGGATACTCTTTCAAAATGGAGCTTTCTCGCCTGGGCATTAATAGGTGCAAAGGTCATATCTCCATAGAAGTTATAGGCTTGGGAGGTATAAATGATATCGAGTGCAAGGATATGGTAGTTCACATCGGGATATAGATTGCGATCTGTATTTTCAAAGCGGCTTTTGTGCGTTGCTACAAGCGCCTCATTTGCCTTGATTTCTTCGATGAGTTGATCGCACATGCGATAGAATATATCAAGTCTAAAGTCCGTCATCGGACCCCAATCATCATAGAACTCGATACAGTCAGCAAAACTTTTTGCCTGGCTTGCCTTATATCCGTAGTTGCTATCGGGGTAGCGAAGGAACAGATACATCATGACAGAGCGCTGATTGTTGATATACAGTCTACTGTCGGGATAATACTTCATGCGCAATTCTTCACTTGCACTAATGAATTCGTTTATTGTCTTTTGCTTCGCATCGCAGTCCAGATGCTCGTCTGCATAGAGTTTTTTGAACATCTCTCTTACTGTTTCCGGCTCTTTTCTTGCATAATCAACCATAGCATAGAACGGGAGTTGCTGTGAGCTGTCAATAAGGTTGGAAGTGAGTTTCCACAGGTGGGTCAGCATTTCAGCAAAGTCATCCGCATCAAGGTCGAAGGCCTGGAACGCCTGTGCAATCTCCCATTTGTATGTTTCATCATTCTCACTGTTATTTAAGAATTCAAAGTTGTCTATGTATTTCTTGAAGATAACTTGCAGGTTGGTTTTATTCATCAGATAACCCCTTTTCGGATTCGGCCGGTTCGACCTTCTTTATAATCTTTTTCGCCTTATCTACGGGATAGGGAGCTGTCAATCGCATGTGCTGTGAAATCGAGACAACGGTTGCTGCGACTTCTTTGCCTTCGCTTCCAACAGGAACAACCACAGTATCGCCGATCTTGACCTCTATATCACCGGTCAAATAAGTGTACGGCTGATTGGTAGAGTTGAAAACAACGGAGCAGAAGTTGTATATCGTTTTATCCGTTGTCACCATCGGATCATCTTGCGGTTTGGGCATTCTTCTCGCTTCTCGTTCTTCTTCACGCTTTTTTCTCAAAACCTCGTTATATTCGTCCTCGGTTTCGTATGCGTTAACATCTATTCCATAGCGCTTTGCTTCTGAATGCCATCTTCGCCACCGATATTTCTCATTATGGATAGCTGCGTTGTATTCATCCTCTGTTTCATAGTCCAGCGGATCAAGATCGTACTCCGAGCCATCTGCACAAGAAACTCGCCATGCGTATTTGCGCGAATATTGATACTTTTCTTCTGAGGATTCTACACTACTAATGTATTGATCGACTTGTTCAACAAATTTGGGATACAGTCGTTGAATGCGCTTGCTGTTCATTTTCTTAATGATGGGAAGGAGATTGAATTTGAATCTCTCCATTGTTTCGAGTTCTTCCCAAGTGGAACAATCGGATATAATGCTGTATATTACACCTTCTATGTCTTTACCCTTGGCAATAGGATTCATGGCGGTTGCGGTAAAGATAACCTGTGCTTCCTTAACCATTTCCAACTCTAATGCCTTGGAAATGAACTGTGCAATTCCATACGGGAACTGCTTGTTGCATGTTAATACTCCCTGGCAGAAGTCAGTATTAGAACCAAGTTCTCGGATAGCCAGGGGGAGAAATTCCTCGGGATAATCGTCAACAGAGGATATGATGGAGTTGTACAAGCTCCAATCGTTCTTCATATACTTCTGATAGGGGCCGAACTCTTTAATGCACCACACCCATATTTCAAGAGCAAGTGCAACATTTTCTTCCGCTATCTCCATGAATAGATCATCGAAGTATGTTTTCGGTTCTTCATCCTCGTCCTTAACTTCAATGGGTAATTCGAAGTGTTCCTTGATGGCTTGAGCATACAGAAAGCCATCATATACCGTCAAATATTTACCGGCAACCGTATCCGCAGCAAGGATGAATTTGCATCTTTCGATCTCATCCTTCTTGCTACTGGTGTCGGGTATATATGCTGTGCCTTGCTCTACATCGCAAAGATGGTAGGCGGCATCGTATTGTCTTTTGTTAGGATAATCTGCCGGCTTGATTGCGTTTAATGCATCCATACCTGGAATATCAACGCTAAATGTGAGCGTAATGGGAATGTTGATCCCACCAGTTATACTTGATGCTCTTGCTTCTTCAAGTGCATCTGCGTATTCTTCTTCAGTTTCATAATCTTCGGGATCCAGACCATAAGCTGTCCCATCTTCACAGCCCTCTCTCCAAGCCGCACGTGCTTCTTCGAGAGCATCCATATATTCTTCTTCAGTATCGTAATCCTCGGGATCAATGTCGAATTCGAAGCCATCTTCGCAAGTCGCTCTCCACGCAACTTTTGCCTGGGCGAGTGCTTCTTCGTATTCATATTCCGAGGAAAAGTCATCGGGATCAAGACCGTATTCTGAGCCGTCCTCACAATAGAGGCGCCAGGTATCGTCAACAAAGTCGCTTCCAAAGATCGAGGTGCCGGAATATGTATCTTCTTTTTCTTCTTTCATGCACTCATTGATGATCATATGACCGACCCATTGTTCACCAAAGTCAGTCTTGCCATCTCCGTTAAAATCAAACATGCCACCAAACGGTTGGCCGAAGATATCATCGAAAAAACCCATATTCCGCACCTCCTTGATCTTATTTTAAATCATTATATGTCCCATAAAACGGACTTTGGAATCATTCTTCTCCTATTGCAGCATTTAGCATCGCAATATATTCATCTTTTACTTCAATAGGCGTTTTGATTTTCACTTTTCCACCGAATCCAAAAATCCAACTATAGAAGACATGATTCACCGCCACCTTAACAACTGCTCGGAACGAGGTCATATCATTTGCGTATGTGACGACATCCTCACCGAATCTGTCGATTATAGAGTCCATAACGCTGTTATCGCATATAAGTTCGACCTCAATATGGTCGCTGTTAAACATCCGAAATGTTGTGTTTATGAACTCATCGATGTCAAAGTCCTCCGGTGCAGGAGTTCCTTCTTCATTAAGTATTTCGGGGCGTTTTGCGATCCGGTCGACCCTAAAGCTGCCGATTCGTTGCTGATAATCATACACACCAACCATGTAATAGTAGTCGCCATTCCATATAAGATGCAATGGAGTGATTACATACGGATCACCATCTCTTTTTAGTTGCTTTTCTTTATGATTGTTGTATTGAAAGTATTGAAACGAGATTTTTTTATTTGAGTTTATTGCCTCATTGATGGTATCTAAAATGAGATATACTTTTTCATTTCCTGGTTTAATTCTTCCTTCGCAGCTTACATTTCTATTCAAATCCATTGCCACATATCTGCTTGTCAAGGTAGATAGTTTTCCCACAAGCTCTTTACTTTTAGAAGCCGTAATAAATTTCGAGGATTCTACTGCATCGATCAGTAATTTTAACTCAGGAGTGTCAAATGTCCTCCCAAAAAGGTTATACCTGTTTTGAGTTGATTTTACCTCCTCAATCTCTAATCCGAACCTGCGAAGCAAATCAATCTCCGCTTTGATTGTTTGACGATGAGAGGTTATTCCGTACTGCTCCTCCAAAATTTTGATCAGTTGCGCAGTAGTTAGGAAATGATTCTCATCTGTTTGCTCATATAAAATCTTCGCCAAATATAACGGTCTTATTTTTGCATCGCTATCCATAACTATTTCCTCTCATCAAAACTCTACCAGGTGATTTTTAAGGGAATATCCGCAACCTCGTTCAGTTTTTCCCAGACCTTTACCATTGCAAAAGTGTCCAGTCCACAATACTTTAACAGGTATTTTCTGTATGTTTCAAGCTCTGTCTTATCCATATTGGCCATTTTCTTAAAAGTGGCCGATGCTTCCGAGCCGTTATGTACACCTTCAAGATTGTGATAGTCCAAAGTGGGATCATCCGGAAAGAGTGCGGGCAGCACATATTTGATGGAATAGGAGCCTTGCATTGCTTTGGTGTAATAATACTTCTTTTGGAAAGGAATCATCAAATCCTCGATATGGTCATGGATATCCATCAAATGGTCAGCTAAATCCGGGAAGATCTCAGCAAGACCCTTGATGCGTCCTTTCTCAAACCCCATATTATATGCAGTTGTACACACACCTTTGGGAATATCCTTACAAAGTTGTTCAGCCAACGCTCTGCGCGGATCGGCTCCGGGGTAAGCCAGGAACTCTGTGTGTTTCAGTTCACCGCCCTCGTGTTCGATATAGTGGAGTGAATACTGAAACACAATCTGCTCAAAGGGACGGGAGTCATCATAAAGAGGTATTGCAGGTTGGAAAGACTCAAAATCAAGGAAATACAAAGGGTACGACAAATGACCGAGAAAACCCTTGATTGTGTCCTTCTCAATGTGTGGAGCATAGTTAAACAATTCATGCTCCACTTGCATATACTGCCCAGCAGAAAGAGCATTGCATGTGTTCAAATCCTCAAAGGAAATAATGCCCTGGTTGTAGCACTTGAATTTGGTGGAAACACGCGCACCGGCAACATCAAAGACATTAGGTTTCGGCAACGCACGGGTGCAGTATCCAAAGAATCCGCATTCATATGGATTAAAGCAATGCATACCAATGTCATCCATTGGTTCTTCGGTCTGTTGCATATACGCATCAAAACGCTCAATATTGGCCGCCACCTCCGGCATAAGGGTTGTGGCATCATCTGTGATATCTTCAGTATGGAAGAGTTCATGAATATTCAGTTCGCCTTCACGCACATACTGATTATTGATATGGACTATGCACACACGCTTTACTGAGTAGCCGAGCTTTGTCAGTACATAGCACTGGTAGGCGGCGTCTTCCAAATAAATATCCTTAACTGATGTAGAGCTTTTAACTTCGTAAATCTCTACGCAGTTGTCACCAAGGTTCTTCAGAATATCGACACTACAAAACAGACGATTATACGAAAAAGAACCCTCAGCGATAATTGGCTCTCCCTCCAAAATCAACTCCTGTGTTTTCCTAATCATTTCGCCGAGGTCGCCATATGGCACTTCCGTAAAAGCACCAAAAAGACCCATCGCAAGGTCACCAACCTCATTACCTGTTTCCAGAATGGATTGGTTCATCACAGAGTCGTCATATACCTCCGGCTTGTTCTTTTTTAGCCACAGCATTTTGGGGCATTGAACAGCGGAGCAGTATTTTGATTTTGAAAGATTGAGAGCCATTATTTTTCTCCTTAGAGTTCTAAAATACTGATGTCCATTTTTGTGTTCTCGATATAGTGCTTATACATTGTTTCGGCTGGCAGTAATCGGATCTGAATATCCTGCAGACCTAATTTGCTCAACATTGCGAGGGATGCAATGCCTTTTTTCTCCATACATTTCGCTGCCGTAGGCATTAAGAAACAATTACGGATGGTCTTGATATGGTGTGCATCAACAAACGGCTGATACGCCAACTGATACAAGTACTGTTTTGTGATAGATTCGATGCCAGGTTGACCACGCAATTTTTTGTTGTGTTCCAACTGAATATTATAGTACTTGGCATCAAATATAACGAACTGGTATTCTCCATTTGAATTCACAATGGAGATAAGGTCCGGGATAAGTGTCAGTTCTGCTTGCTTGACAAACGAATCTCCGTTGGGTTTTGTACCCGTCCATTGTGGCTTGTCAATTAACTCTATCAGCTTGTTATGCCTATATGGGACATATTCCTCTGTAAGAGGAACGGGAAGGTTTAAGCCACCGATAGGCTTTTGTAACTGGTTATCCATTACTTCGGCACATACTTTTTCCCATACAAGGTTAAAACTGTTCGTGCCGAACATACTGAAGCAATCCAAGTCATCCAAAGCACTGCTATTGGCAATATAGGCATAGAGAGTCTTAAGCAGCAGTTGCTTGCGTGTGTTGAAC
Source organism: Ructibacterium sp. (assembly GCA_045540375.1). Lineage (GTDB taxonomy): Bacteria > Bacillota > Clostridia > Monoglobales > Monoglobaceae > Ructibacterium. The sequence continues at coordinate 11,484 of JAZQHD010000003.1, forward strand.
TGAACATTAAGCTCCTTCGCTATGCGGTCAAGTACATACTCCTTATCACCGAAATCTTCAATTTGCTCATCCGACAAGTCAGCCCCCATCATATCGAAGAGGTCTAACAAATCAGCATCACGCAGTTCTTGCGTACAACGAGTGAGAATACACTCGTGTAAACGCTTGAAGAAATCGAAATCATCCATAATATGTCGTGTTGTCAGCAATTCAGGATAGTACGGACGGTTATTGCTTAACAGCGTGAAGGTCTCATTTATGGTTTTATCCCACAGAATATCACCAGTACCATTGGATTCGATGATATCCTGTGTGTTTGTGTACGATCCATACTCAAAGTAATCTTGAAGCAAGAACAACATAACCGCAAGCATATTAAATGCACTGCTATCACTCGTATCGTTATACATACGAATAATTTGCTCTCTTGAATTGTACTTTTCCAAAACCTTTAAAACTTGTTTCAGTTCGGTCTTAGGAGCTGTGGCATCAAGCAGATACTTGGGGTAGCACTTGAGGACTCGACCCTCGATTGTGATTACACCAACGAAGGTGAACACATAGAGGTATTCGTTTTCACCGACTTCGACATCAGCAATTTCAATATCCTCTTCAGCGAGGTCGGTTAAATCCTTCTGCCCTTCATCTGCCGTTACTGCTTTGAGAACGCCATATTCCTTAAGACGCTTTAGAATCTTGACAGTTTTTTCCTCGGAACACTCAAACGCACGAACCAATTCTTCTTGTGTATATCGTTTTTGTTCACGCAAGAAAACCGAAATCATACTGCATCTTCCTCTGTTGTTTCGTTAGTGGGAACACAGTCGATAAACTGGTTACTGATTGCTTCACAGAAGATGAAAACGCCCTTCCTGTCGAATTCGCTGCAAATCTTAGAATACTGGCTCTTTGCCTTTTCATCGCAGCCACCGAAAAGTGTAATTCTCTTTTGCTTTGCGGCGTCGTCGAACAAGTACATAATAACCTTGTTTTTGAAGATACGAATAAAGGTCTTTACATCAATCTCTGTGCTTTCGGGGAGATTCTTCTTGGAGATGAAATATGGGCCCATCAGCTTGTCCTCATTCACCTTATATGTGAGCAGTTCTTCGTTGATGGCCTTGCGAAGCTTATTCCACTCGACAATACGCTTATACTGACCTTCACCAAGTACAACAGTCTTACCCATGATTCCGTCTTCACTATCATCGATGCCGAGATAAGTGAAGTCCCATCTGCGTTTAAATGCGGTGTCCATAGGGAATACACCTTGGTCGGCACTATTCATAGTTGCCCAAATGAACATATTGTCCGGGATGCGTATTTCAGCATATTCTTCGGGATCACCACCGAGTTTCTCTGCAAGATACTTCTTGATATCCTCGGATGCCTGGATTGCGTATTCACTCACTTCATCGTCATCACGGTCAAGCAACTGGAATACATCACCGAAAACAGCCGCAACATTGGCACGATTGATTTCTTCAATTACGAGCAGATATGGCTTCGGTGAATCGGTACGGCTATTCAAAAGTGCCTTAACATATGTACGCATAAAAGGCCCAGGAACATAGGAATAGGTGATCGCATCGTGTCCCTGATCATCCTTGCAAGGAACGGGTTTATATGTACCTACAAAATTGGCATAGGAATAGTCCGGGTGGAAAGTTACTCGCTCGTATTCGCCACCTTCGGCAAGAAGCTTTTCTTTTTCTTTGTTGAGAGTGAAACTCTTACCAGTGCCAGGCGCACCAAACAATATACGATTACGAGCATACTCGCTTTGATATCCTGTTTTATGACATATATCCTGAGAGAGTTCTGCTTTTACTGTTACAGCATCCTCAGAGTAATACTCCCAGAATATTTTGTTGAACATTACATTAGAAATACCGCACTTATTCGCATAGAAACGAATCTGTCCCATACGAACAAGAGCATACTTTTCTTTTTCCTCGCCAATAGCACCGAGAACTGTTCTTTGTGCGTAGTCACTGTAGTTCGTTGCAAACAGTTCGGGATAGAGCATCTGATAATACTTCAAGAACCAAACCCGCTCAATGTCACCTTCGGTAACTTCGGTAAGGATTTGATGCAGTTTTTTATAATCTTCGAGGGAGGAAAGTGTACCGTATGTTTTAATTGCTTTTGCACCTGCTACAAGATGGTCGCGCAGTTTCGTGCCAACTTCAATGGCCTCTTCTTCAGTTAATTGGCGCGGTTTTTGGTGAGATCCTGTCATCCATTGTCCTTGGGAGGAATAATAGAGACCATACTTATATGCATTGCCGCCCTTAATACTGCCGAACATATCTTTGATTTGTGCGCCAAACTCTAATACTCGACACAAGTTTTCTGTATTAGTAGCATTCAAAAATATGGTGTTTAACAAATCAATTCCGGATAACGATGCTAAATATTCGGGTGCAAATTTAGTTTGGAATTCTACCAAGAGTTCATTGGCTTCCTTATCGAGCAACGGGTACTCCGTGGCTTTCTCTCTAAACCATTCTGGTGTGAAAATATTACTTGTATCCTCGTCTTTCTCCTTCAAAAAACGGCCATACATATCAATTGCAGCGGCAAGTGACCCATTTCCACGAGATTTATTAAACTCCTCGAAATTTGGTGAATTCTTAATTTCATTCTGTACTCTATCAAATACTGCGCTATCGTTAATTTCAAAAAATGAAGTCAACGGAGCAAGAGCATCCCCAAAAGCAACAGGAACAGCCTTTAATGCTCCAATATATTGGTTTTTTGTGTTTTCAGAATACTGTTGCCCATTTTCCTTGAGTTGTCGAGAAAACCATTTTTTGAATTTCTCTTCATTCTCCATTGCTACCGCTCCACTTGACCTCTCATGATCCCGATTTGAGTTGCTCATAATGTAGTACTGATCAAGCGGTTCATCAGAAAGGAGCAAACATTTTTGAATGCCTGATCCCGAATAGAGGGTCTGAATTTGTCCGGCAGCCTTCAAATCAGCTGCTGATTTTTGGATCACTCCACGAAATAGAATAGACTTGAATCCTGGATCATATTTCATTTGAGAGTAGAAGCCAGCTTGGTTGTCTTCTTCTGCATTCTGATTATAAATGAGCTCAACTTTGTCGCCATTATAAAACCAATCTTCTCGATAATTCTCTAAATGAAAGCGATTGAGAAAGAGATTAATAACTTCCTCTTTAGTATACTCTCTGTCAAATCTATTTCTCCTAAGGAAGAAAACCGCACACGAGAGCAAATCCACTTTGCTTCTAATGAAGTTCTTGAAAAAAGTGGACGCCCAGTTTTTTGCAAAGATTATATAACTCGGTCTTGCGTTTTCAAAAGATCCCCTTGGTTCTTTATCGAACACAAAACTTAATTGTCTGCGCAATAATTCCCCATTGATTGTATAACTAATGTTTTCCTTAATATCGTCCTCTAAACAATGCAAAATACATAACAGGCCTCCCACTTTTGGATCGAGAGATTCAATGTTTTTATTAGCATTGATGATAGTTTGTGGTGCAAATGAATACATTCTTATTCATCCTCCAATTCAAGATGATTTATCATACACTTTACAATTTCGGTCAAAACTGGAACTGAGACCGAATTGCCAAATTGTTTGTATGCTTGTGCAGCGGAAACAGGAATTTTGAAGTCATCCGGGAATCCTTGCAATCTTGCCGATTCACGAACAGATAACTTTCTTTCTATATCCCACAGTTTCGGTGTTCGGTTTGCAATAATTGTCGATGCATACGAATCCAGACAGGAATAAAACGCTTCTTGGATTTGTGTTTTGGCTGGATCACCTACATGAAAACGCAAGCTTCCGTCAGACTTTTGGAACGAGTAAACACCATACTTGCCCTTCTTTGTATTTGGTGCGTATTTAGAATTATCATGCTTGACTCTGACTTCGTCAGCGTGTTCAAAATGATATCGGATACGATCTAATTCAAATTTAGGCAGAGTCAAAGATGGATCATTGTTATCCATATCTATAATATCTCTTAGTACTGCACTCTTATTTGTACTCTTCGGAAACTCAAACTTGCTTTTCTTCTTGAAGCCAACGCAGTACCAGCGTTCTCTTTTTTGAGGAAGTCCAAAATCCAGGGAGCAGAGAACACATTCATGAATATCGTATCCAAGTTCTTCCGTCAAAATACTGCGAATAGTTTCTATTGTTTTACCGTTTTCATGCGAGACAAGTCCTTTGACATTTTCAAGGAAGAATGCTTGAGGTTGTTTTTCTTTTAAAATTTCACAAACATCAAAAAACAATGTTCCTTTTGTCTTGTCCCTGAAACCGAGCTTCTGTCCAGAGTAACTAAACGGTTGACACGGAAATCCTGCGCAAAGAACATCAAATTTGTTTGGTATAAGCGCCTTTGTTTCAGGTTTGGTGATGTCACCGAATGGTACTTCACCGTAATTTTCAAAGTAAGTTTGTTTAGCTGCATCATCCCATTCGGATGAAAAGACACATCGTCCGCCAAGTTTCTGCATAGCCAAACGGAACCCACCAATTCCAGCAAACAAATCTATAAAAGTAAAGTTTGCCTTTTCATCGGTGGGGAATGGAATGTCGAACTCCTTATTAAAGCTCTCCGTTGTCGGCAATTGCTCAGTATCAACTCCATGTTCGTCCAGTATTCTTTTGTATTCAGCAGCTTCACTACTTTGCTGTAATTGAATATAGTGACTGAGCAGAGCGTAAGACTCATCAAACTGCTGTTTGGGTAGATAGGGAGAGAGTTTTTTATAATTGGGATTTTGGTTGGTAGATAACACCTTTTGCATGGATATGTTCCTTTCTGCTTTCTTAATCTTCTATTTGAGAACTTGAATTATACCCCTTTTTTTAGCCACTCTTTTTCTATTTCTTCAAATGGCAAATTGTTGCTTTCACAAAACGCTTTAAGGTTTTTCATCGCTGTCATATTGGGTTTGCTGTGTCCATTTTCCCATCGATTAATTGTTGCAACGGAAACATGCATAGCTGTTGCAAAATCCTCTTGTGTCAAGAAGACACGCTGCCTTGTCAGTTTAAGTGTATCAGATAGTGACATAATATTATCCTTTCTATTGCATGATGATGATATTAGTATAACATAAACATGACATTTTTTCAATAGAAAACGGTAAGTTCATAAAAATGTTGGTTTTGTTTGCAACCTTTAATATTGTAAAAGGACAACGAAGAATGCCTTTGAAAATGGTGTTTCTCTCTTATTCTTATTCCATGTTGGTCATCCAGGATAGCACATTCTAATTTTCGTTTTCTATCTGTACCATAAAACGGACTCTTTTATTATAACACGATTTATTTATTTCTTGGCATATAACAATATACATTATGGGCAGGTGACGGTTGTGCTCGTCACCTGCCCATAGTGTATGTTCAGTTCAATTACCATATCGGGAAGCAATACAATGTATCAGCAAATCGATATCTCCATTTTCCTCATACTCGCAGTCAACTCCGAATTCACCTACTGAGAACCATGGACAGGTATCAACCATTCCATGGATTTTTCTTTCCTTGAGGCTTACGACCGCAATCTCTGCCGGGGGATTATCTTCAAACCACAGATCATTAATGCTATTAAGGCAGGTCTGACAAAGCTTGCTCTGTACCATATCTCTGTTGATTTCATAATCAAGCTTTGTGATATCAACCCGCGCATACCCCTCATCGGGGAAAGTGAAGGAGTTCACATAGGCATCATCCTCATGCATTCCTCCGCTTACCATGACTCCGGCAGGTTCTGTGATGAGCTGCCCTTGGGCATCGTATCGGTTGATTTCTATGCGATGCATTCCAAAGGTGTTCAGATTTAGAATTGCGACATTGTCCTCACCCCAATAGGCGATGTCACTTCCTGATCCGCAGATAAAGCATTCATCTTGGCTTATTTTTGACACCAAATCCTTATGCTCATACTCACTCGGCTCATCGGCCTGGTTACAGGCGCGTATGTTGGCAATGCAGAATAGCAGCAGAAACATTGCAACTGCTCCAACGATTCCCGAGATAATACATCGTTTCATTGGGTGACCTCCACCTATTGATATTTAGATTTTCAATGTTCTTGTTCTGTGTAGTTGCAAGACGGATAATTCGAGCATCCCCAAAACTCTCCGAAGCGTCCCTTTCTGCGGATCATGAATCCACCACATCGAGGGCATCTCTTGTTCTCCGTCATAATCGAGGTATGCGCCACGGTGTAGTCGCACTTAGGAAAGTTCGTGCATCCCACAAAGTATTTGTTGCTTCGCTCATTTTTCCGTACCATAAGGTAACCGGTCTTGCACCGAGGACAGGCAATCCGTTTCTCGGGAGCATCCTTGCTCGCACTATTCGTTATGAATACAGACTTCGAGGATACAAACTCCTTAAAGAATTCCGAAGGCTTCTGTTCATCGACCATTATATAACTGCGATTCTTAGTTCGGGTAAGAGCCACATATAGAAGTCGCCGTTCCTCGGCATACTCAAATGTATCCGCAGAACTCAGTACCAGTTCGAGGATCGGATCATCGGATATCTTATTCGGGAAGCCCAGCGTTGCGTTTCGGAAATTCAAGAGAACAATGTTGTCGGCTTCCAGACCCTTGGACTTGTGAACCGTAAGGAATGATATCGGGGTATTTGAAGATTCCTTATAGGTGATCTTTTCTCCCTTGATTGTGAATAATCCTGATTCCTTCAGCATCTCCGAATCATAGGTTGTACGGCAAAGAAGTAAGATGCTTTTCTCGGGGCCGAACTCGGAGATTATCTTGTTGATGATCCTTTGCAGAGCCGAGAACGGATTGTCGCTATAATTCCAAAATACGAGTGGATAGTCAAGATTCTTTGCCGACACCAAGGATTTCTTGAGCTGCATCGGGTTCTTCGTTATAAACTTTCCAACCTCATCAATAAGCTGCTGTGCATTACGGTATGTCTTTTCTAATCGCATAACGCTTGTGTATCCGAAGTAGGATTCAAAGTTTGTGAAGAGTGAAATGTCGCTGCCGGTAAAGCGATAGATCGACTGCCAGTCATCGCCCACACAAAGCAGTTTTGCTTTTGTCTGATCAAGGATTGCTTTCACGAGCTTGTATCTCGCCACGGAA
>JAZQHD010000004.1:0-4545 GCA_045540375.1 Ructibacterium sp.
TGTGCAGGAGTCTCAGCTGAAAGATGAACTAAGCCTTGCCGCTGATGCGACGGAGCAGCTTGGCGAAAGTTATCTGGAAGGTCTGGATTATAACCGCTATCGCCTGACATGGGTAGCTGCAGACGGTACAGTTCTTTTTGACAGCCATGCAGATGCCGCTGCCATGGAAAACCACGCAGACCGTGAAGAAATCAAGGAAGCCCTTGTATCCGGTACCGGCAGCAGCACCCGTCAGTCCTCTACGCTGACGGAGCAGACCATTTATGAAGCAGCTCGTTTGAATGACGGCAGCGTACTTCGTATTTCCGTCAGCCGAGCAACTGCATTGGTTCTGGTTCTTGGTATGCTTCAGCCGATTGCCATTGTACTTGTGATTGCCATTGCACTTTCCGCATGGCTGGCACATCGTATGGCAAAGAAGGTTGTTGCGCCGCTGAATAAACTGGATCTGGAAAAGCCTATGGAAAATGAAGCCTACGAGGAACTGTCCCCTCTGCTTCACCGCATTCATGCACAGCACTCGGAGATCAAAAGTCAGATGCGGACATTAAAGCGCAAGCAGGATGAGTTTGACCAGATCACCGGCAACATGAAAGAGGGGCTTGTCCTTCTTGACAGCATGGGTAGGATCATTAGCATCAACCCTGCGGCAAGAACACTGTTTGGAGCCGGAATTGCCTGCGTAGGAGAAGATTTTCTGACCATTAACCGCAAGCAGAATATGCGACTGGCTTTGGAGGAAGCAAAGACACAGGGACACGCCGATTTCCGTGCCAAGGAAAACGGCAGAGAGTATCAATTTGATCTCAGCCGCATTGATTCTGATGGCAACAGTCACGGCATGGTGATCCTTGCCTTTGATGTGACCGAGCAGGTGAACGCTGAAAAGCACCGTCAGGAGTTTACTGCCAATGTGTCCCATGAACTGAAAACGCCGCTGCAGTCCATCATTGGTTCTGCGGAACTGATGGAGAACGGCATTGTAAAAGCTGAAGATGTTCCCCGTTTTGTAGGACATATCCGTAAGGAAGCATCCAGATTGGTCTTTCTAATCGACGATATTATTCGCCTGTCAGAGTTGGACGAAGGCGCAGAAATGCCCCACGAAGATGTTTCTCTCAAAGTTCTTTCTGAGGAAGTCTGTGAAACACTTGCAGATGCTGCAAAACTGAAAGATGTTTCTTTGGAAGTCACTGGTGATGATGGCGTTGTGAATGGCGTCCGCAGATTGCTGTACGAGGTCGTTTACAACCTCTGTGACAATGCCATTAAGTACAATAGTCCCGGCGGCAGCGTGAAAGTGACCGTTGCACAGAAGCCCAGTGAAGTTCTGCTGAGCGTACAGGATACTGGTATCGGTATTGCTCCCGAACATCAGGACAAGGTGTTTGAACGCTTCTATCGTGTGGATAAGAGCCATTCCAAGCAGTCCGGCGGCACCGGCCTTGGTCTGTCCATCGTGAAGCACGCCGTACAGTATCATCACGGAAAGATCACCACGGAAAGCGAACTGAATAAGGGAACCACGATTTCCGTTCTGTTTGATACAAGAGCATAAACGAAAAAATATAACCGCTGCAATTTTCATCCTCATAAAGGACGGAAGTTGCAGCGGTTTTTCTATTTTATATTTTAGCTGTAATCTTGTCAGCTATAGTGATGTAGGAGGATTGAGACTTGCACTTATGGCAGTTATTTTTTATGCAGGGTTTGTGGGATAAACTCTATCGTCTTATGAGCTCCACCGGTTCTCCGAATCAACTCGTCCTGTCCAATTATTCGAACAAGGTTCTTGATCATTTTTCCAAGCGTTCTTTTGTCATCCTCATATTCCCTGTAATAGTATATTTTTGTTTGCACATTTTCGTTACAAATTAGTTTGCGTAACACATCCCCGTCAGTCACATCTAAAGAGTGACCAAAAATATATAGAGTGTGTTTTGGATACTCAATATCAGCAGTGCTTATATGAAAGCGTCTTTGCCAAGGGACACCATTTAATGAATCAGGTTGGCCTGTATGCACAAGGCCGACTTTTCTGACATACTCATCATATCCACGCTCAATTATGTCGATCCAGTTCAAATATTTGTTCCCCGTGGCTTTATAAATACGCTGATAATACTTTTTGAAAGCGATGAACTGCAATTCTTCGTTCTTACAATCATCATCTAAGTATTCATCTATTCCCAATACCATATTGCAGTTCCTGGTGTTGTGCTTAATATCCGCTTTTCCATGAATAAAGTCATAAGAAATATCCTTGTCCAGACCATATATCCGTTCATAAGTATCCGAATAATTGAAAGATAAAATGTGATCCGGGTTCAATTTTTCGATATCCGGACTTTTTCTGGGAATAGGAATGTTATGGACAAATTCTGAGATATAGATTTCAAGTGCTCGTATCAATGAATTTAATTCAGAATCCAAGTGTGAAGCAAATTCGTCAATAGCGGCGACATTTTTATATATTTTTTGCAAATTTGTTTTTTCTGCTTTCCAGATGGCTGTTAGCAGCACACCGTCCTCATGCTCTACATTGGTGATGCTTCCGCCACAGCTTACTTGAAATCTCCCTGCATCCAAGGCTCGGATTACCCTTGATATTTCTGCTTCAAAATCAATCCAATCTTCACCAATATAGGATGGACAGTTCAAGAAATACTCTAACCATGTGTTTTGGAAAATCAGGGTACAGAGTTCATCCAGATACTTATTAGGGGTGCTGACTGAGATACTAAAAGTGCCATCGTCTTTTGTGGCTGTACAAATATCTCTGTCCTTAAATGCTTGGAAAAGAGCATCACGGATGCTGGAATCGATGTCCCACCCATCAAGGTTTTCTTTTTGATACACACTAACGGAGACCTTTTCATCGTAAGTATATATACGCCGTGCTTTTTCGCAGAATTTTAGGAAGTCTGGGTATGAGGTTGGTAAATTGTGTTCCAAATCAAAACCATTGCCGATTAAAAGTATTTCCATATTGTCTCCTTTCTGTGGTGATATCTATGATGCAGTATTACTTCCGCTTCCTTTTCCCTTTACCATGGGTCATGCTACTTTTACCACGCTGGCTGATCGGGCTGTTCATGTGCTTGGACAGCTTCAGCACTTCAATCAGATTTGCAAACTGCTCCATGGTAAGCGCATCATAGTCAATGCCGAGATTGGCAAGGAATAGGCGGGCTTTCTTTTCTTCGGTACTGCCCTTATAGTCCATGGCATCCTGTAATTGTTTCTGAACATCCAGAGCAACGGAATCCTCGTCCGCTGTGGTTGCGTCCTTACGGTGCGTATCACGAATGTCACGGAGGATGCTGGTCAAGTCTTTGGAGACTACATGACCGAAATACTCATCTTCCTGTACCTGTGCCAGTTCCAATGTACGCAGATACAAGTCCTCCTGATCGTTTCCTTTTTTCTTAATCACAGACTGCCGGACAGCTTCCATGGCGGCATTCATGTTAGTGATCCGCATATCCGCAATGCGGTCAACATAGATTTCCGCATCCAGCATCATACGCTGAAAATCTTTGTGGCAGATCATTTCAGAAAGCAACCGGTGGTTGAAGTTCCCAGAAGTTAATACACTAATTGCATCATCACTCAAATGCAGAGCGTCCAGCTCTGTGTTTGGGTGATTTTTATTTTCTGTCAGACCCAGCAGATAGTCCGTGGACACGCCATAGAACTTGGCGAGAGTTTGGATCGCAAAGGGACTGATGTCTTTTGCGGTTTCATCGGATTCATATTTTCCGAGCGCAGAACGGGACAGGCCGGTGCGCTCTGCCAATTCTTCCAGTGTTAACTTAAAATCCACAACACGCAGATCTTTCAATCTTTCTTGAACAGTAAGTTTCGGTTGCATATTTCATCTCCATTCCATAAGCGTGGAAATCCACGCATTTTTACGCTCTTTTCCTACCTTTTGGACATACGGGAGAGAGCGTCTTTTTTCGCTAAACTGTACTTGTAAATCACCAATGCACCTTGAAAACTGAATGACCGTCCGAATGGGATATGTCCCCCAGCGAAGTATCGCCACGACTGCGAAAAGCACGAGCGTACCAACGGGGAGAAAACGCCGGGAAGATCTCCGGGCAGGAACGACATTCGGGCAGAACGGCACTCAAAAATCATGAGTTAAATTCAAACCATGTGAAATCAGCGAAAAAACCACTCTTTTTGTGCTGCTATCTATGCCAATGAGTGATGCACTCAACAGCGTACAGGGTACGGCATAGAATGAGGGTTTTCGTTATTTCACAAAAAGCCGCATTAAACAGTGAAAAGGGATACTGCCCCTTATGGACAGAGCATCGTTACGGAAATTCTGAGCGGAAAGCTGATTCTCGGTTTTCGTTACGAAGCACTGTACGGCACTTGCTGTTTAATAAACAAATTATACCATATCACGAACAAAAAAGAATGGAGGAAATGTGAATTGAAGAAGAAAAAGTCTGAAATGTATCGAAACGAGATCAAGTCCTACATCGTCCGGGCGGGTATGACCATGAGCGAAGTGGTGGATTTCCTGGC
>JAZQHD010000005.1:0-3531 GCA_045540375.1 Ructibacterium sp.
ATAATGCACTTCTCCTCCAACGCCTTTAATTATCCTATGCTCCATAATCATTCCTCCTAGCACTATCTAAATCATCCTGTCAAATTCAAGTTTGTCTAACTTCTATACAAATTGCGATTTGACACTCCACCAAACTGAAACTTTCTGTTTGTTACCAATTATCTAATTGATTATATTACAATATCACAAAAATAGACAGAGCTATACACATAAAAACCAGGAACATTTTCTGTCCCTGGCTCTAATAAGTAAACAACATTTATTTTGTTTTTATAATGTGTCATCCTTAATTACTTCAACAAGATTCATATTGCAAATCTTTTTACCGCCCAAGTAGTAAGCCAATGCCACAAGACCAATAACTGCCACAAAGAGCAGAATTGCAGGAATCAGCGGCAAACGCTTAGCAATGAAATCGCCTGCGGTAATTCCTCCGGCATCAAGCATAAATGCCATCAGCGGAATATTTACTACAATGGTCAGCAAAATCGGACGGAGTGCAACAATAGCGGCTTCCCAAGCCAAAATCTTTACGGCACCTTTTGGCGTTAAACCAACTGCAAAATATCTTGCAAATTCACGTTTACGCTGATGGATCTGTCCCAAAGTAGATGCAAAGATATTGGCAAGGCCGATGCAGGTCAGTATTCCAGCGAATAAATAAACAATCATTCGTAAACCTTGCTGTATCTGCATCTCATCTGCAAGTTCTTGCACACGACCTTCAAAAGCGTAGTCAGGATATGCTTCTAACATTCCCTGCAATCTTTCCGCAAGTGCATCATTTTTGCTTTCGTCTGTCATTTTAAGGGTGTAAATTGTTTCCTCAGCCTTCAAATCGAAACCGAGGGTTGTGTAATAGCTCTCAGACATAACAAGTGTCAATGCATACTGCGTTAATTCTTCTCTCAATACAGGCAAGGCATCGCTAAATGCAGAAATGGGAATGTCCTTTCCGTTTACATTCAAAACAATCTCTTTGCCGTCATTCAAGAATGGTACATACTGACGATCTGTTCTTTCTGAGTTGACACTATCCCAAATGATATTTACTGCAACCACATTGGCATCGTTGGGATCACCACGATATTCTGCGAAGCTCTTGTCATCCAAAATAAAAATCGCCACTTTTGTGTTATATGCACCCGCTTCGTTAGCTGAGAAACTACTGTTGAGTTTTTCAAGACTCAGCTTTTGAACATCAGCACTAAGATAGTCTACAGGAATTTGTGTGTTACTATTAACAATTCGATGAACAATACATCCTGTTACATCTTCTGTATTTCTAATATCACTCAACAATTCTTCGCTATAAGTATCACCCTTGACGGTAATAAGAAAATCCCAATTATTCTTATAACGGTCAAAGTAGGTTCTTTGCGTACTAAGACCGGATACACCAAGCATATTCAGAATTGAGATGCAGGCAAATACCGCCAAGAAAATAGACATTGTACCAACTCTCATAGCCTTACGTCTGACAAACAAGGCTTTGCGTGCCATCTCACCGTAAACTCCAAAAACAGCGGAATGAATGCGGTACTTTTTCACCCTCTTAATAACAGGCTCATTTCCATAGTGTAATGCTTCTAACGGTGTAATGCGGCTGAGCTTTCTTGCAGGAATCCATGCAGATACTGCAGCGGTCAGCATTGAAAAACCAAACGAGCCAATAAACACAATTGGATGATGGGTAAAGGTCAAGGTGTAATCACGCAAATTAGCGGTTGAGTCGATAATAATGCTCATCACAGCCCAACATAAACCAATACCGATAATGTTTCCAACAATAATGGCAGGCAAAGACAAAACCACCACTTCATTGACAAGCGTAGATTTGATTTGTCGAGGTGTTGCACCAATGCTTTGTAAAATGCCCAACTGATGGATGCGATTTGTCATTGTCGCCGCAAAAGCGTGGTGGATCATCATAACAAGTGCAAGGCTGGCTATGGTGAATACTACGATGTATGCGATGACCACCGGGGTGAACTCCACCCCCGAAGTTCCACTTTCGGCAACGGTTTGATTAACTTGATCTGCCCACAGATTGTAGAACAAACCACTCACAAGGCTAAGCATCATAGCTGCCAAAAAGGAGATTATCATAATAAACCTGTTGCCGGTTTTATTATTTTTTATATAACTGGCACTATAAGCGTTCCACATAGCGAGCCCTCCTTAATGAGTTTTCTCGTCAGAAACGATTTGACCATCTGCAATTCTGATGATTCGGCCCGCCTGCAACGCAATATTTTCATCGTGTGTAATCACAATCAATGTCTGTGCGTATTTTTTGTTTGAGAATTTCAGCAGTTCCATAATCTCTTGACTGCTCTTGCTATCAAGATTTCCGGTAGGCTCATCAGCTAACACTAATGCAGGAGCATTGATAAGCGCTCTGCCGATAGATACACGCTGTTGCTGACCGCCGGAGAGCTGACTCGGCAGATGCTTTTTACGGTCTGCAAGTCCAAGAACTTCAAGCAGTTCATTTACACGTTCATCATTTACCTTCTGCCCATCCAGTTTCAGAGGCAAAGTCATATTCTCTACCACATTCAAGATAGGAATAAGATTATAGAACTGATAAATCAGTCCAACTTGACGGCGACGGAAAATAGCCAACTGTTCTTTATTCTTTTTATACACATCTTGTCCGTCAACAAAGATGTGTCCGGATGTAGGTTTGTCCACGCCGCCAATCAAATGCAGCAGCGTAGATTTGCCGGAACCCGACTGTCCGACAATCGCAGCAAACTCACCTTTTTCAACGCTGAATGATACATCATTCAATGCCTGTACTTGGTTATTACCTTTTCCGTAGGTCTTGCAAAGGTTTTCCACTTGTAATATTTCCATAAGTACGCTCCTCTTTTTCACACAATAAAATTTCATTTTGTCGCGTCCAAGTCAGCTCGAATCCACTTCGCTGCTTCTCGTCGAATCATCTACCAGTTTCAGATACAAAACAGCTGGCTTCTTTTCCAACAGCAATCATAAAATAGGAAGCGATTTCCTCTGGGCTGTGTTTTGTATCTTCCATTTTCACACATCTGATTCTTGTTTCTTCTTAATAGATAGATTAAAATTACAAAACAAAATGTTTTATAACGTATTTATTGTACTTTAATTTTAGGTATACCACAAGGGATGATTTGAGAATGATTAATAATAGAAAAGCAATTTTTTACGCAGTTCTGGCAGCTGCTCTTTACGCAATCAATGCCCCCATTTCAAAACTGCTGTTAACAGAGATCCCATCGACAATGATGGGCGGACTGCTGTATCTTGGTGCAGGTGCGGGAATGTATCTCTGCTGAACAATTTTGAAATTTTAGCAACCTCATTGATTGCGTTGATTCTCTTCAAGGAAGCAATTAACAAAAAATTATGGCTTGCCATTGCCCTTGTTACGCTTTCCAGTTTGCTGCTGTCTTTTGAAGACATGAGCAGCTTGCAGTTCTCCTGGGGTTCTCTGTTTGTATTGCTTGCCTGCGTATGTTGGGGCTTTGAAAACAACTGTACCCG
>JAZQHD010000006.1:0-9453 GCA_045540375.1 Ructibacterium sp.
GATCACCCCTGAGTGCGAAAAGAGCCTCGACAGATATGAGGGTTATCCGAACTTCTATCATAAGACGGATGTGGCAGTAACCGATCCCGAAACAGGAAAGATCTTTCATGTCATGATGTACGAGATGGATGAAAAGTATAAGGCGCCGGCAATTCCCTCCGCAAGCTACTTCGGCGGTATCGTCGAGGGATATATTCAGAACAGTATGGATACTCGCCCGTTGTTCAAATCCCTGAAGCGCGCAGAGCGGGAAGTTGCGGAACACAGGTGCTATTATTATGGATTCAGCTCATATAACAAGAAACCGCAGGAAAAGAACAAACCGAAGAATCGGGGGTATGACCGATGAACGACAGAGTGAATATCTTTGCCTATGGCTCAGATATATGCATCGAACACGCTGTAAAGTTCTACCCGGAAATGGATCCTGTCTGTTCTGCTGTGCTGAAAGATTATGAGCTGGCTTTCTGGGATAACGGGAATGCTGCCATGCTTCATAAGGATGGCGCTGTGCTTCAGGGGTTCGTATGGTCTGTTCCCAAGGACCTGATGGAGATCGTGGACAACAGAAAGCACTATCCCAGCCTGAAAAAGAAAAAGACCGTAACGGTCAACGACTACAATACAGGAAAAGAGCTTACGGCAACAGTATACTATGCTGATGAGCGTTATCTCTCTCCGTTTCCGCCCAGCGCCGAATACTTCGGCAGAATGGTCGAAGGGTATTGGTGGCATCGCATGGAAACAAAACCGCTGTTCGAAGCACTCGAAAATGTCAACCGCGATCTTGTTATGATGCACAGCGGTCAGCTTCGCAGACCTGCTCCGCCGACAAAAGCGAAGCCCAAAAGCAAGGAACGATGATGTACAATTTTGCGTCATCGTGTATCATCTTGCGTCGCTGTGCACAATTTTGCGTCGCCCGTGTATCATCTTGCGTCGCCGTGCACAATTTTGCGTCGCAAAAATGAAAAAGGAAGATCGGCAGTGATCTTCCTTTTCGTTCATTCAATTTTGGTCATGCCCTCCATCATGAACTGGACTGCGAATATAAAGCCTTTGCGGAAACAGTCGAAGCCTTTTTCGTAGGTGAAATCCAGTTCTTTGCCGTAGACCGTCGCATACTCGACTGCAAGATCACCGGTCAGCTTTTTTTCGAACTCTTCTCGCAGCCTGTAGTATTCAGCGTCTATCGCCTTAAGCTCCGGTGTATCCATTTCGTTCATTTCTGCGGGGTAGATTTGTCCGTCATACAGTTTGCGCAAGATGTCTGCCATAAAACAGCTCCTTTCCAGATGTGTTGTGGTATTCATCACTCTTCTTGGCGTGAATTGCAAGTAGTTTTTTCTGTTCCCAAAACTGTCTGCGAAAGCAGGGTTCCATTCCGGCGAATGGCAGATATACTGTGTTTCTTGAAAGGAAGGTAAACCATTATGAAAAAAACAATCCTAATCACCCTCTGCATCCTGACTGTTGTGTTCGGGATCGTCGGATGCAGCACAGCAGAACCTGAACAGCCTGCAATACAGGAAGCAGTAACAGAAGCTCCTCCCGATGTGGAGGAAACTCCCGAAGAACCCAAAAACACTCCACTCCCAAAGGAAGAACCCGCGGGGCCTGTGCAATCAACAGATCAGGCAGAAGAACCCACGAAGCCTGTGGAAAAGGAACAGGAGAAGGCAGAACCACAGGAAGCATCCAAAACTACTCCGATACCACAGAAACCGGAAAGTGCGGATCCCACTCCGCCGAAGAAGCAGGAGGAAGAAACACCCGTTCAGACTGCGCAGCCAGCACCGGAAACAACACCTGTTCCCGAAGTTACTACGGAGCCGGAGCCTGCACCCGAACCAACCCCGGAGCTGACGCCCGAGCCTACACCCGAACCGGAACCGCAGATGGAAGTCATGGGAAGCGGCTTCAATAAATCTGTGCTTGCAGGGGTAAATGAAGTACGCGCACAGAATGGAAATGCTCCGCTGAAGCTTGACAGCGGACTCTGTGCCAAGGCACTTGCTCACGCAAAAGAAATGGCAGAGCGAGGTGAAACCTTCCACTCCTGCGGCGGTGCAGAGAGTGTAACAGGCTCGACTGCAGGCGGAAAAAGCATCGGTATCCGCAGTGCAGGACACGCAACAGGCCTTGCCCTCGATGCGGATCGTTCCCGACTCGGTGTGGGCAGCGTAAAGATCGGAGGCAAGCAGTATACCTGCGTATTTGCGCCGAGAGATTAAAAGACATAATCAACTTAAAAGCGTCGGATCATCCGGCGCTTTTCTTTATTTCAACCAAGGAGGCAAAAATGAAAAAGAAACATTTTTTCCGCAGGATACCAGCTCTTTTGCTGTGTATCCTCATGATCGTTTCCATGCTGCCCATTTCCGCTCTGGCAGCATCGGAAGTCACCATTGATTCGGCAAACAATTCCGGATTCGACTATTATGAATATCTGAGCGGCAACGGCACCTGGGAAGATCTCAATACCCCTAAACACGTTGTCAATGAAACGGGAGATGTGGCGTATTGCATTCAGCATAAGCTCGGAAATCCGCACAATCTCTCATACAGCGAAATGAACCCGTTGGACAGCTATTCCAGTCGTACTGTGCTGGGTGTGCAGATCATCCTGGAAAACGGCTATCCCTGCAGCAAGGGCGGATTTACGGCAACGGAAGCTCAGTATGCGACCGCAAATGCAATTCGCTTCTGGCTTTCCGAAGAAGGTGCGGATAGTCAGTACAACTTCACCAACAGAGACAAACGCCCCAACGCCATTCGTGCAAAAGACGGCTACGAGGATCTGCTGGCTTGGTCGGATGAACTGCTGCAGATGGCGAGGGATCAGAAACTCATCACCCACAGCATCAGCTTCTCTCCTTCTTCCATGGAGCTCACAACCTCCGGAGAATATTTCGTCGGCACGACAAAGGTGACGCTGAAAAACTGTTCGGGCGGCTACACTCTGGATAAGAGCAACCTCCCCTCGGGTACGGTTGTCAGCGGCTTTACAGGAAAAACAGGAGATACGCTTACGATCAAAGTACCCGTGAAGTTCGGAAACCAGAGCATTCGTCTGGATGCAACGGGTTATGACAACAGAAACACTGCGAATGTGTTTTGGTATGCACCGAGCAATTCCAGCTACCAGAAACTCGTAGCCTATGCAGATGACGGTTTCCAGCCCTCTGCAGACGGTGTTCTCAGAATGACAACTCCCGCAAACGGCAAGATCCAGATCACAAAAACAGATTCTGAGACAGGTGCGAAGCTTGCGAGTGCGGTGTTCGGTGTTTACAGCGATTCTGCCTGTTCAGACCTTGTAACAAAGATCACTGCAGGCAGTAACGGCATCGGTACATCGGGGGATCTTACCGCAGGTACATATTATCTGAAAGAGATCACTGCGCCTTCAGGTTATGTTGTGAACTCCAAGGTATATACGGCAAAGGTGACCGCCGCAGCAACCTATTCCGTGACGATCCCCAACACACCGCAGAAAGGCAAAATCTCCATTACAAAAACAAATGCAGACACCTCGCTCGGTATATATTCTCTCTCCGGTGCTGTCTTTGACATTCTTTCCGGCAGTACAGTCGTTGACACCGTTACCACAGATAAAGACGGCAAGGCAACCAGTAAGACACTTCCTCTCGGAACATATACCGTAAGAGAGCGCACCGCTCCCAATGGTTTCGTCGCTGCCGCAGATAAGACGGTTACCCTGTCTGCAGGGAAGCAGACCGTCTCTGTTGTATATGGAAATGTAACTGTTCCGAACACTCCGCAGGTGGGCAAAATTACCCTGACGAAGAAAGATGCGGATACAGGCACAGTGCTCAAAGGTGCTGTGTTCGAGGTATATAAGGGGTCAACTCTTGTAGATACGATCACAACAGGCTCAGACGGCAAAGCGACCACAAAGGCGCTTCCCCTTGGAACATACACCGTAAAAGAAAAAACAGCGCCTGCAAACTATGTCCTTTCGGATGAAACACACACCGTCACATTAAGCTACGGCGGGCAGACAAAAGAAGTTGTGTATTCCACCATGACCGCAACCAATGAAGTGCAGATAGGAAAGATCCGCATTACAAAAGCAAATGCAGATACGAGCCTCGGCACATATTCTCTGTCGGGTGCTGTGTTCAACATCAAGGATGCTGACGGAAAAATCGTCGATACCGTAACAACAAACAGTACAGGGAAAGCAACTTCGAAAAGTCTGCCTCTGGGAACATATTCCGTGCAGGAGATCACGGCTCCGCATGGCTTTGCGCTCAATGCGGATGCTAAGAGTGTAACACTCAAGTATGCCGGTCAGAATGTCTCTGTAACCTATGGGGATGTGACGATCGCAAACAGACCGCAGACAGGAAAGATCACCGTTGAGAAAGTGAACAGTTATCCTGCCATGGGCGAATACTCTCTTGCAGATGCTGTATTTGAAATCCTGAATGCAGATGGCAAAGTGGCGGAGACCATTACGACTAACAGCAACGGAAAAGCAACCTCTAAGGAACTTCCCCTCGGTACATATACCGTAAGAGAAAAAAACGCTCCTCATGGCTTTGTGCTCTCCAAAGAAACAAAAACTGTAACACTTGCTTATGCAGGCCAGACGGTGAAAACTGTTTATGCGGAAGTCTCTCTGGGAAACAAGCCGCAGACAGGTACAATTACCGTAACCAAGCGCGACGCGGAAACAGGCTCCAAGCCGCAGGGCGATGCAACGCTCTACGGCGCAAAGTATGAAGTAAAGGACAGCGACGGGAATGTTGTTGACACTCTCCATGCACTCGGATCAAGCAAGGTCACGAGCAAGGAACTGCCGCTCGGCACATACACCGTAACAGAGGTCGAGCCGCCCACGGGCTATCTTATTAACAGCAAGAGTCAGACCGTAAAGCTGGAGTATGCGGGACAAAATGTGGAAGTCACCAATGCAGGGACAACCATCAAGGATGAAGTCATCAAGGGCAGAATCCACCTCGTAAAGTTTGGTGAATCCGAACTTGGATCAAGCGACCTGGATCCCGACCTGAAACCTGAACTGGAAGGTGTTGTGTTCGAAGTTCGCCTGAAGTCCAACGGTGAGCTTTATGATACCCTGACCACTGATGAGAACGGCAGAGCAACCTCCGCATGGCTTCCTTACGGCACTTATGTTGTAACAGAAACCATCGGCAAAGAGGGTTACATCAAAGTCGAGCCTTTCGAGGTGTTCATCAGCGAAGATGAACAGACCTATGATTACCTTGTAGAAGATGACACTGTTGCAATGAAGATCAGGCTGGTAAAGCAGGATAGTGCAACCGGCAAGACGATCCCCATCGCAGGCACGACATTCCGACTGGAGGATTCCAAAGGCAATGAGATCGCTTTCGAAATGCTGTATCCCCAGCCGCACCTGCTCACGGAGTTTGTGACAGATGAAAGCGGCACATTGTATCTTCCCAATGAACTCGCATATGGGACATACAAGCTGTATGAAGTGAACGCTCCTGCCGGATATCTTCTGAACGGCAATGCTGTGACATTCAAGGTGAATGAAGATAATGCGGAAAACGGAGTTATTACCGTAACCTTCCGTGACGATGCTGCAAAAGGAAAAATCTCTGTGGAGAAAACCGGTGAACAGCTCGTCGGTCACGAAACCAAGGAAACAGCTTACGGGACACAGTACATCCCCAAGTATGCGAACAAAGGACTCGCAGGGGTCACCTTTGAAGTGATCGCCGCTGAAAACATCGGTACTCCCGACGGTACGGTCTATCATAAGGCAGGCGAAACTGTCTGCGAGATCACGACCGGTGCGGATGGCAAAGCTGCAACAGGCGAACTGCATCTCGGCAAATACTTTGTTGTCGAGAAAGCTGTTCCCTCCGGTTTTATTCTGGATACAACAAAACATGAGGTAATACTGGAGTATGAGGACCAGCATACCGCGATCGTAACGGAAAGCATTGCTGTGGAAAATATCCGTCAGAAAGCGTCTGTTGAGATTACGAAGCAGGCGGAATTCTTTGACTATGAAAACGGTGTGTTTTACACTGACTGCGGTGAAGGTTTTGTCTTTGGTTTGTACACCAAAAATGAGATCGGCACGATCCCTGCGGATGCACTTGTGGATGTCCTGACGACCGATGCGGACGGCAAAGCTGTTTCCGAAGCAGACCTGCCGCTGGGGGAATACTGCCTGAAAGAACTTGCAGCTCCTTCAGATAAGTACATCCTGCTGACGGAATCTGCGGATGCGGATCTCACCGCGAAGAACAATACTGATGCAGAATTCAATGCTGTCTCTTCTTTCTTTAACGAGATGTATAAGAAAAAGGTGGCAGTCACAAAGGTAGATGAAGCAGACGAAAATCGTAAGCTGCCGAATGCAGTGTTCGAGGTTTTAACGGCAGATAAGCAGTCTGTTATTACCACATTTACCACGGACAGCAGCGGATACGGAGAAAGCTGCGATCTGCCGCTTGGTAAATATGTGATTCGAGAACAGAAAGCTCCGTATGGGTTTGTACTTTCCGAAAAAGAAATTATCGTCGATCTGACAAAAGACAGTCCTGCGGTGACGGAATTCCTTATGACAAATAAGGAGGTCAAAGGCAGAATCTCCATCGAAAAGACTGCAGAGCAGCTTGCAGGCTTTGAAAGAAAAGAGACCAAATACGGTACGCAGTTTGTTCCCAAGTATGAGGTCAAAGGTCTCGCAGGCGCAGTGTTCGAAGTCTATGCCGCAGAAGATATCGTCAGCTTCGATGGCATCACATACTACAGCGAAAACGAAAAAGTGTGTGAACTGACCACAGGAGAAACGGGCAAAGCTGTCTCTATGCTGCTTCCTCTGGGAAGATACACTGTCAGGGAAAAGAGTGTTCCTGCAGGGTTTGTTCTGGATACTGCAGAGTATGATGTAATGCTTGCGTACACTGATCAGACAGTCCCGATCGTTGTGGAAGGTGTCAGCATCGAGAATGTCCGTCAGAAGGTGCAGCTTATCTTCAATAAAACCGCGGAATACTTCAACAAAGACACTGCGGAGTTCTATGAAGCAGACGGCGAAGGTTTTGTCTTTGGTCTCTACTCTGCAGAACAGATCGGCGATGCTCCCGCGGATTCCTTGATGGATATCCTCAGAACAGACAGCGACGGCAGAGCGACTGCAGCAGCAGATCTGCCCCTCGGTAAATACTACCTGAAAGAGTTGTCTGCACCCGAAGCGGGATATATTCTGGCTGATACGATTCCCGTGGAATTGACATCTGAAAATGATGTGGATGAGATCATTATTGTTTCCGCATCTGCAAAGAACGAGATGTTTAAGAAGCGCATTGGAGTCGTTAAGGTGGATGAACGGGATGAAAACCGCAGGCTTGAAGGTGCGGTATTTGAACTGCTGAATGCCGAAACAGATAAGGTGCTCTGTACCTTTGAAACAGACGAAAACGGCTATGGCGAAAGCTGTGAACTTCCCGTTGGTTATTATGTGCTTAGAGAAAAAGCAGCTCCGACAGGTTTTGTACTGACGGACAAGACCTTCATCGTAGAACTGACACCGAACAGCGATGAGGTTGTGCGGATCACAGTGGAAAATGTCCCGACTGAAGTTGTGCTTCATAAGACGGATGCAACAACTGCAGAGCCCGTCCCCGGCGCAGGGATCACCATCTACGATGATGCGACAGGCGAAGTGATGTTCGAGGGTGAAACGGATTCCGATGGCAGCATCATTGTTCACGAACTCCCCGCAGGCAAGAAATACAGATTCGTGGAATCGTACAGTCCGGATGGATTTGCCATCAATACCTCTGAGTTCTGTTTCGAGATCGATGGATATGGTAACATCACCGGCGATACTGAAATCACGGATGAACCGATCTGTGTCATCGTCGAAAAGAAAAATGCTTATGACGATAAACCCATGGCAGGGGTTCAGTTTGCACTTGTGGATGCTGACGGCAATCCCGTAAAACTCAAGATGGCGGACAACGGTTATCTCGTTCCTTCCAAGGAAGGAAAGGCAGTCTTTGCAGTAGATAAGAACGGCAAAGCAGAGATCCGTTACCTCCCCGCAGGCGAGTATATTCTCGTTGAGAACACACCGAGGGGATTTGTCAGCGCAGGCAGCTACAAGCTGACTGTTACCAATGAAAACGGCACAGAGAATTCCTACCGCGCAACCATCACCAACAGCCCGACAGCGCTCAAGGTATATAAGGTTCACTCTGAAACAAATGAGCCCGTTACAGGTGCTGGATTTACCTTTAAGGTAAAGGCATTCATTGGGTTTGAAACGCTGAAATTTACGAAGCTGGAGAACGGTTGGTATATGCGCGATGACAACGGCAAGCTCAAAGAGCTTATGGTGGATAAGGATGGCACACTGACTGTGCTTGGCCTGCCTCTTGATACAGAGGTGTATATTGAGGAATCCACTGTGCCCGCAGGATTCTTTGCAAACGCTGCACAGACCGTAACCCTCGCATCTGACAACACCTATGAGATTCCCATGGAAACAACCATTACAAATGCACCTGCTGTAAAGCTCGGTATGGATACGGACAAGTACAATGTTCCCATTGCCATTGGCATTACAGTGCTCGGTGTAGGTGTTGTGGTGTGGCGTGTTATTGCTGCAAAGAAGAAAAAGTCCAAAGAAAAAACGGAGGAATAACGAATGGAACTGAAAACGATTCTGACCATCGGCTTATGCGTGTTCATCGTCGGTGGTCTTGTTGTCTTGTACATCAGGAACAAGAATAAGAACAAATAGCCCAAGGGCGGCTTCGACCGCCCTTTTCCTTTGTAGATAAGCGGGACTGTGATATAATTATTTCAATAAAACTAACGACTAATGTGTTCGATAAATAAGAATTTGTGGAGGTGATAATGTGGTAAGTATAACAGATGCAAAACAGATTCTTCGATTTGCGATAAATGCGGAGATTAAAGCGTTTCTTGATGGTGGTTGGGGTGTAGATGCACTGCTTGGATACCAGACAAGAGTCCATAACGATATTGATATTTTTGTAGAAAAGAAAGATTACCAGAACTTTATACAGATCATGAAAGACAATAACTTTTATGAGATAAAGATGGAATATACAACATCGAACCATACTGTATGGGAAGATATGAAAAAAAGAATTATTGATTTGCATTGTTTTGAATATACAGACGATGGCGGAATTCTCTATGAAGGGGTTTGCTTTCCATCAAAAACTTTTTCTGGTAAAGGAAGAATCGAGGATATAGAGGTTTCCTGTATTGAGCCATACAGTCAAGTCATGTTCCATCTGGGATACGAGTTTGATGAAAACGATATACATGATGTGAAACTATTGTGCGAAACATTTCATATAGAGATTCCAGAGGAGTATAGATAATCGCAAATTCCAATAGGTCGAACAGTTAGGAAAATAAGAATTTTACGGTCAGTAAGGAATG
>JAZQHD010000007.1:0-4239 GCA_045540375.1 Ructibacterium sp.
CCTGCGTTCTGCTTTGTAAGCGTAGGAGAGATTTGACCTCCGTCCCACGCAGAGGGGACGAACAAGGTCTGGTCATTGTTGCAAGCGAGGGTAGCGGATTTGTCCGTTTGAATTAATGCACCTTTGCCACCGCCCTCACAACCGCAGCGGATTTTCATAACAAGCGGTACATTGTTACCGCCCGTACCCATACGGGAAGAGAGGGTTTGTACCTTGCCTTCGTCCTCGATCTTTATTCGTCCATCATTGGGGTGGTTTTCAAGGGGAATGGTGTCAAGGACACACGGAGGGGGGTGAGCTTCGGCTCGGAGGGTGCAAGTGACATCGTCGGTCACGTCCATACGGCTTCCACCTTGGTCGTTCAGAACGACACCGTTCCGACCCGTGGACATTCCGCAGTTGACACCGAGCGTGGCTGCCTTGTCGCTTACGCTTCCGTTGTAGCCGTCGAGACCGATGCCTGTCGTTCCAGGGCAATCTTCAGCACCGTTGGTAGTTCTTTGCCACGCACGGAAGCTCTCCGCAGAATACCCTGACAAGCCCTCGGACTTAAATAGTATGTTTCCGGCACTCCGACCTGCAAAATCTGCGACAACGTAGATTCTGCCACGTCGCTGGGGGACTCCGCAGTATTGAGCATCCAGAGTTCTGTATGCCACGCTCCATCCGTCTCCCAAGAGGAGGTCTGCGTATGCCCAGGCGTTTTTGTCAGGCATAGGCACCTCGACACCCTCTTCGACGATGCCGATGACGGCTTCGAGGACGGCTTTGAAGTCGTAGCCGTTGTTGCTTGAGAAAGCGCCGGGGACGTTTTCCCAAACGATGTATCGTGGATATTTTCCATTGGTTGCGTTCCTCATTTCTTTGATGATGCGGACGGCTTCATAAAAAAGTCCCGACCTTTGACCGTCGAGACCGTTTCGCTTTCCCGCCACGGACATATCCTGGCAAGGAGAGCCAAAAGTTATGATATCCACGGGTTCAATCTTGCTGCCGTCCATAGCAGAGATATCACCGTAGTGTTTCATAAAAGGGAGCCTTTTTGTAGTTACCCGCACAGCGAAGGGTTCAACCTCCGATGCCCAAACGGGTGTGATGCCTGCGATGAGACCGCCAAGCGGAAACCCACCCGAGCCATCAAACAGGCTGCCGAGCGTTAAGTTCGTCATTGTTATGAACCTCCACTTCTTTTACAAGATCAGCGTAAGGGATACGCTCACCATTGCGGATGACATACACGCCGTCGCTGTCTCCCGTGTCCTCAACGTATCTGCGGAGGATAACCGAAGCGTACTTTTCGTCAAGCTCCATCGTATAACAGATGCGGTTGGTCTTCTCACAAGCCATAAGTGTCGAACCCGAACCACCGAAGGTATCGATGACGATAGCGTTTTCCTGTGAGGAGTTGCCGAGCGGGTAAGAGAGCAGATCGAGTGGCTTGCTTGTGGGATGGTTGGCATTACGCTTGGGCTTGTCGAAATTCCAAATGGTGGTCTGCTTACGGTCGGAGTACCATCTGTGTTTGCCGTTTTTCAGGAAACCGTAAAGGACGGGTTCGTGTTGCCATTGGTAATCCGAGCGACCGAGGACGAGGCTGTTCTTCGCCCAAATGCAAACCCCCGCAAGGTGGAAGCCCGCATCCACAAAAGCCTGTCGGAAGGTGAGTCCTTCGGTGTCAGCGTGGAACACATAAGCCGAGCCACCGTTCTCAAGGTGTGCGACCATATTGTCAAATGCTTTGCGAAGGAAGTTATAAAACTCCTCGTTCTTCATACTGTCGTTCTGAATGGTGAGTCCGCTTGCGCTCTTGAAAGATACACCGTAAGGGGGATCGGTCAGCACAAGGTTTGCACGATTGCCGTCCATAAGAGCAGCAACGTCATCGGGGTTGGTGGCATCGCCGCAATAAAGGCGATGTTTACCTACGAACCAACGGTCCCCGCGCTGAACGAAGGCGGCTTTTTCAAGGGCTGCGGAAAGGTCGTAGTCATCGTCCTCAACCTCCTCCTTCTCGTTGCCGAAGAGGTCAGCGATTTCATCATCGCCGAAACCCGTAAGGGAGATATCAAAGGCTTCAGCTTGCAATGCTTCAATCTCGACACGGAGGAGTTCTTCGTCCCATCCGGCATCAAGAGCCATACGGTTGTCTGCGATGATGTAAGCCTTCTTCTGTGCTTCGGTTAGATGGTCAACAAAGACACACGGCACTTCGGTGATGCCTTCCTCACGAGCAGCAAGAACACGACCGTGACCTGCGATAATGCCAAAGTCACGGTCGATGATTACGGGATTGATGAAGCCGAACTCACGAAGGCTTGAGCGGAGTTTGCCGATTTGCTCCGGGGAATGAGTACGGGCATTGTTAGCATAAGGGACGAGCTTGTCAAGAGCGACAAGCTGCATATCCGTTGTAGTTTTCTTACTCATATAAGTGCCTCCCGATAATGGCATCCCTCGGCAAGGCTCTCGTAGTCGCGGTCGATCAAGTTCAGCTTCTCGATAATGCCCAAGGGGGTGAGGTCGTAGTTTTCAAGGACATACTCCTCAAGGGGAATGTTCTTGTTGTTCTTGATAACGAGGGATACGGGTTCGGCGATACCGATGGCGTAACCAAGCTGAACCTCGCACCACTTGAGGTCGTAAATATCGAGGAGCTTGCAAGCCAGGTGTCTTGCCATGTACGAAGCGGAGCGGTCAACCTTGGTTGGGTCTTTGCCGGAGAAGGCACCGCCGCCTACAGCACAGTAACCGCCGTACTGATCGCATACTATCTTGCGACCGGTGAGTCCGCAATCAGCGGTGGGGCCGCCGAGT
Organism: Ructibacterium sp.; assembly: GCA_045540375.1. Lineage (GTDB taxonomy): Bacteria > Bacillota > Clostridia > Monoglobales > Monoglobaceae > Ructibacterium. The sequence continues at coordinate 2,815 of JAZQHD010000007.1, forward strand.
GTCCAAGTGCCGGAGGGGTTGATGATAAGTTCGGGGAGAGGGTTCTCACCGAAGATGTTTTGAATCAATGTTGTAACCGCTGCGCGGACGGTGTCGAGGTTCGCCATATACTTATGGCATACGGACACTACGATGGTCTGTACCGAAGCGAAGGTAGGCTCGGCATCAAGGTCAACGGTGACCTGGGTTTTGGCATCGCCCACGAAGGGACAGTTGGGATTTGTTTCGATGTCGTTTTCAATGGCTGCGATGATCTTGTTTGCAAGGTCGAAGCCGAAAGGCAAACGGCTCTCGGTTTCCGCTGTAGCGTATCCAAACATAATGCCTTGGTCACCTGCGCCGATCTTCTTTTCAGAAGTGACGGCTTCATTGATTTCGTGGCTCTGCTTACCGATGAGGTTGATAACCGAATCAACGGTGTAGCCGAGCTTGGCAGCGACCCTGCGGACGATGCCGATGTAATCAACATTTGCGTTGGTAGTGATCTCACCGCCGAGGATGACCGTATTGTCCTTTACCATCGTTTCAATGCCGCAATGGCTGTCCTTGTCCTGGGAGAGACACTCCGTCAAGATGGCATCGGAGATTTGGTCGGCGTATTTGTCGGGGTGGTACTTACTGATTTGTTCTGTAGAAAAAAGTCTCATTTCATTTTCTCCTTATTTGCGCCGTGAGGCGAGTAGTTTTTCCATCATATCGTCGTGGGGACTTGCACCACCGAAATCGACCGAGCAGTTTTCCTTTACGACCTGGTAAATTTGATACCATATTTGATTGGATTGTTTCATGTACTGTTGGCTCATAGAAACATACGGAGAAGCGATAGCATTGCCTGTGGTGGGATGCTTTGCTATAAAACCGTACTCGGAGATTGCTTCTTCGCATTGCACCCATCGGGAAACCGACATTGCATACTGCTCAATAAGCTGTCCGCTTACAAGTTTTTCACAGCTTCTCGCCTTAAGCCAAAGGTAGACCTCTTTGTAAATCTCCTCGGCGCATAGGGCTTTGCCGTTTTTCTGTTGAGCTTTGAGGTATTCTTTTACGGGCGGTACATCTTCACCCGTGAAAGAAGCGGGTTCAGGCAACACAAGTGCGCCGTCCGCTGTTCCATCATTGATTTTGTCTGCGAGAGCCTTCCTCGGTCTGCCTTGACCGGGGCGCGGACCACCTCGCATTGTGCCGTCTTTTGCCACGAATTTCACCTCCTGGGGTAATACCCCCTTTGTTTTTGCGTTTTTGCACACGAAAGCCCCAGCCCGCTGTCAAAAATAAAAGCTGTAGAGATTTTGACCGCCCCTGGGGGTCTTTCAGCGGTCGTGCCAACGGTCTCCTGATTCAGCGGTTATTCGTGAGTGACACGGCTTGCAAAGAGCCATCAAATTATGTTCATCGTGAGTGCCACCTTTTTCAAGGGGAAGGATA
>JAZQHD010000008.1:0-6063 GCA_045540375.1 Ructibacterium sp.
GAACCAGTCCATCCTGGTTCACAACCTCAAGCACAAGGACAGCCCCAAGGAACTGCTCACCGAGGAAATGGTGGAACTGCTCACCGTTCCGGCTGACCTGGCAACCTATAAATCTGCCATTATGGAGGCTCTGCTCAAGGGCACCAAGCGTAATGTCGAAAGCGAGGCAGACGCAAAAAACGCAGTGGTCGAGTAAGTGACGACGAGTTATTTACTCGACTTTTATATTACGGCATCGGCCAACTCCACCTGTCTTGGGATGAGTTTTGGCTGATGCCGTTTGGTTTACTCCTGGACCTTTGGGAGTGCCATAAACAGTACAACGGTATCTCCAAACCGAAACGGGAGATGTTCATCGATGACATTATCCCGGACGGAATCTAAAGGAAAGGCGGTGGTGTAATGGCAGATAATTTCGGTCTGAAGATCGGTCTTGAGGGCGAGAAAGAGTTCAAAAAGGCTCTGACGGAAATCAACCAGTCTTTCAAGGTTCTGGGTTCTGAAATGAAGTTGGTGGAGTCCCAATTCTCCAAGAACGATGGCTCTGCCGATGCTCTCGCCGCACGGCACAAGGTGCTGACTGAACAGGTCGAAGCCCAACGCAAAAAGGTAGAGATGCTGAAACAGGCTCTCGCCAATGCCGCCGAGTCCTTTGGTGAGAACGACCGTCGAACCCAGGCTTGGCAGATTCAATTGAACAACGCACAAGCCGCCCTGAACGGTATGGAGCGTGAACTTTCGGATAACGAAGAAGCTATGGACCGGCTCGGTAAGGAGATGGATGACACCGGAGATTCTGCCGATGACCTGGAAGAAGAACTGGACGATGCCGGAGATGCCGCCGATGACAGCGAGGGTAAATTCTCCAAGCTGGGCGGCACTCTGAAAACGGTTGGTGTGGCAATGGGTGCGTGTGTCGCCGCTGCCGCTGCCGCCGCAGTATCCTTGGGCAAGGCTGTCATTGAGGCCTACGGCGAGTATGAACAGCTGGTCGGTGGTGTTGACACCTTGTTCCAGGAGTCCTCCGGCAAACTGCAGGAATATGCCGCCAACGCATATAAGACCGCGGGTATGTCGGCCAATGACTATATGTCCACAGTCACATCCTTCTCCGCATCTCTTATCCAGTCCCTGGGTGGAGATACGGAAGCGGCAGTCAAGTATGCGGATATGGCTATCACCGATATGGCGGATAACGCCAATAAGATGGGTACGGACATCGGACTCATTCAGAACGCATACCAGGGCTTCGCAAAACAGAACTACACGATGCTGGACAACCTCAAGCTGGGCTACGGTGGCACCAAGGAAGAAATGGAGCGTCTGCTTGCGGATGCAACCGCCATTTCCGGCATTGAGTATGACATCAGTTCCTATGCTGATGTGGTCGATGCTATCCACGTCATTCAAGAAAGCATGGGCGTTGCCGGTGCTACCGCTGCTGAGGCGGAACACACCATTGAGGGTTCTCTGAACTCCATGAAAGCAGCAGTTGCTAATTTGGTGGTTGGTTTCGGTGACGCGGATGCTGACATCGAGCAGCTTTGTACCAATGTGGTTGACGCCTTCCAGGATGTGCTGACCAATATCACTCCCATTATCGAGAACATCATCTCGGCTCTGCCTACGGCGCTGAATGCTCTGCTTGAGATGGTTGGTGAACTGCTACCCACTTTACTGGAAACAGTGGTGGATCTGTTCTCCCAGGTGCTGAACACGCTGCTGACCCTTCTGCCGGAACTGATCCCCGTGGTCATCCAGGCAGTCCTCACCATCGTAAACACGCTGATTGAGAACCTGCCTCTGCTGGTGGAAGCGGCAATCCAAATCGTAATGTCCCTGGTTCAGGGCATTGCCCAGGCTTTGCCGACTTTGATACCTACAGCGGTTCAAGCGGTCATTACCATTGTGCAAAGCCTCATCGACAGTCTGCCGATGATTTTGGATGCGGCGCTACAGCTTATCACCGGTCTTGCCGATGGTCTGCTTGCCGCTATTCCTGTGCTGATTGCTGCCCTGCCGGAAATCATCCTCAGTATCATCAACTTCATCCTGGATGCCATTCCGCAGATTATTGAGACAGGCATTCAGCTGCTGACCTCCTTGGTGGCGGCACTGCCTGAAATCATCACGGCAATCGTGGAGGCAATTCCGCAGATTATCAGCGGCATCATCGAAGCGGTACTTGGATCGATTCCCCAAATCATCCAGGCGGGCATCGACCTGTTGGTATCTCTGATTCAGGCTCTGCCTCAGATCATCACTACCATCGTGTCGGCTATCCCGGACATTATCTCTGGCATCGTCAATGCGGTCATCAGCAATATCCCTCTGATCGTTCAGGCGGGTATTGACTTGCTGACCTCGCTGATTAAGAAGCTTCCGACCATCATCGTTGAAATCGTAAAGGCCGTACCGCAGATTATCACTGGTCTTGTAAACGCTCTGGGCAAGGGTGTCAGCCAGCTTGCAGAAGTGGGCGGCAACCTGGTCCGTGGCTTGTGGCAGGGCATCCAGTCCCTGGCATCCTGGCTCTGGAACAAGGTTTCCGGGTGGATTTCTTCCATTTGGGACGGCATCTGCGACTTCTTCGGAATCCACTCTCCTTCGGATGAGATGGCTTGGATCGGTGAGATGTTGGTAAAGGGCCTGTCCGGCTCCATTGATGCCAACGGCGGCGAAGCAGTCAAAGCTGCGGAAGCTATGAGTGCCGACATCAACGATGTAATGCACGGTCTTGCCAAGGATATGGAAACGGCTCTGCCTACCGACTTCAATGTGGATGGTAATGTCCACGGCACCGTCAGTGGTGGCATCGCAGACTCCGCAAAGGTCAGCGGTCTTCAGCTGGTGCTGAACATTACCAATTTCAACAACTATACCAGTGAGGATATCCATCAGCTGACCAATGAAATCATGGTCACTGCGGGACAATTTGCGAAACGGAAAGGGGTGGTTTTTGCGTGAATTATTTTGAGTATAAGGGCATTCGCTCCTCGGATATGGGGCTTCGCATTGAGAGTAAAAATGTATTCTCCGGCCCGGAATATGAGGTGGACTTCCTGTCCATCCCTGGTCGTGACGGGGATCTGATTTCCGGCAGCGGTCGGTTTCCCAATGTGCAGGTGACCTATTCCGTATTCGTTCCGGCAAAGACCATCTCTGAATTGTCTGCAAAGATTACGGCAATTAAGGCTTGGCTTTACTCTGGGCTGAACAGCTATCACACGCTGTCCGATACCTACGATACCGAGTTTACCCGCAGAGCAGTCTTTGCTGGGAAATTGGATGTTGAGGATGAACTCAACCGCATCGGCATTTTTACAGTCAGCTTTTCCTGTCAGCCCTTCCGCTATGCCGTGGATGGGCTGACGGAAATGGCTATGATCAGCGGTGGCATCATCAACAATCCGTACCCCTTTGTCAGCAAGCCCATGTTGACCTTTACAGGCACCGGCAAGGGAACGCTCACCATTCAGTCCGAAGACTCTAATGCGACTTGGTCTTTCACGGATGTGGACGGACTGACCATCGATTCCGAGCAGATGCTCTGCTACAGCGGGACAGAATCAAGGAACGACACCGTGTCGGGAGATGGCTTCCCGCTGTTGTATCCCGGTGAAAATACCATTGCTTTCACGGGTGGCATTACAGCGGTCGCAGTTCTTCCGAGGTGGTGTAGCCTATGATCCCTGTACTTTACAAAGCAAATGCGACTGATTTTACCACATTCGGCATCGGAGTTCTCAAAGACTGCACATCCTGCGAGGTCACCGAGGAGCGAAACGGCGCATACGAGTGCGTCCTGAAATATCCCATCACCGGCGCTCTTTACAAGGAAATCTGTACAGAGCGTTTGGTGAAGGCAAAACCCAATGACACCTCTAAAGACCAGGTGTTCCGCATTTACCGCATTTCCACTCCCATCAATGGTCAGATTACGGTCTATGCCCAGCACCTTTCTTATGATCTCTCCAACATTGCCGCCCTGCAATGGACGGCAGAGTCCATTTCTCCGGCACTTGCTATGGAGCGTGTGTTCCAAAATACAGCCACAGCCCACAATTTCACCTGCCAGACCGACTATTCGGCTGCAAAGGCATTCTCGGTGGCAAAGCCCCAGAGTGTCCGAGCCTGCCTGGGCGGTGTGGCAGGGTCTTTTCTGGACTTGTGGGGCGGCGAATATGAGTGGGATAACTTCCATGTCATTCATCACCAGGGGCGAGGTCAGCACACAGGGGTTGTCATTGAATATGGCAAAAATCTCACGGATTTGGAGCATGACAATGAAACCACCGATGCTTATACCGACCTTCTGCCTTATGCCATCGTGACGGCAGAGGACGGCACAGAAACGGCGGTCACGCTGCCGGAGGTGCTTCTGCCGATTAGCGATACCACTCTGGCACAGAGAAAGACCCTCATCCGAGACTTCACCGAGTATTTCGATGAGGAAAACCCAGTCTCTGTGGATGGTCTCCGCGCCTATGCCAATAACTATCTGAAAAACAACCCGCTCGGCATTCCGACCCCTACGCTGACGGTTGCCTTTGAACCGCTGTGGAAACAGCCGGACTATGCCGCCGTGTTGGAGCGTGTGTCCCTCTGCGATACCGTCACCATCCGGCACAGCGTGTTAGGGATCACTGCGAAAGCAAAAGTTATAACAACGGTGTACGACACCCTGGCGGAGAAGTATATTTCCATCTCCCTTGGTTCTGCAAAAGCGAACCTTCTGAACAATGTGTCCGCAGCTGAAGCCGCAGCCGAGGATGCCGCCGCCAAGGTTGACCGTTTTCCGGTGCTGATGAACTCGGCCATCAAAAATGCTACGGGACTTATCACCGGGCAGACGGGCGGCTATGTGGTCATCCACACCGACTCTGATTCTGGGCAACCCTATGAACTGCTGATCCTGGACGCTCCGTCTATCGAAGAGGCAGTCAATGTATGGCGGTGGAATGTGGGCGGCTTGGGCTTCAGCAGCAATGGCTATAACGGTCCCTATGAAACTGCTATCACCGCTGATGGTCAGATCGTGGCCGACTTTATCACATCTGGCTCGTTGGTGGCAAACATCATCAAGGCGGGTGTCATCCAGTCACAGGATGGCTCGTCCTATTGGGATTTGGAGACCGGCGAAGTGGTTCTCCGCGCTTATGCAACCACAGAAACCGTGGAGAAGGTTTCTGACCGCATTACTACCATTGAGGAACAGAAGATGTACCGCCTGGTCATCTCTTCCTCCAACGGTAATATCTTCAAAAACGGCAATATCAAAACCACGCTGTATGCCACCGTTTACTCCTGGGATGAAAACATCACCGACACCTTGGATGACAATCAGTTCATCTGGACTCGTGTATCGGATGATGCGGAGACGGATGCAGTATGGAACGCAGACCACTTCGGTGGCAGTAAATCCATCGAAATCACATCCGATGATGTCGAGGTAAGGGCGACCTTCTTCTGTGACCTCATCGACACCACTACAAGAAACAGTCTTTTAGGCTGAAATTAAGGAGGATTTCTCATGAGTAAAGCACAAGGCCAGTTTACCATTGTGGACTATAATGACGCGCTAACGCTGACTGGCTACATTGGTTCCAATCTGGCAAAGACCCAGATGTATAACCCCGATAACGGCACATACACCCCGGACTGGTCTTCCACCAACCTGGTGCTGACCCCAAGCCTGTATGTCATCGGCACTACCACCGATCAGATCACTTCTGCATCGGTCACTTCGGTCAAGTGGTATGTAGGAAGTTCCACGACTGCCATCACCAGTTCCGGCAACTACGCTCTCAGCGGTGCAAAGAGCCACATTTTGACCGTTAAGGGTAACGTAATGGCGGGTCTGCCCGGTATTGACTACCGCTGCGTTATCACCTATAAGGATGCCTCTACCGGACTCTCTATCACCCATCCGCTTACTATTACCTTCTCTCGCGTTGTTAATGGTGGCGGTATAGTTGACCTCTTGGTTACCACCCCCCAGGGTAACGTGTTCAAGAACACCGAGGTTGCAACTCTTACGGCAAAGGCAGAGCTTTGGAGAGG
>JAZQHD010000009.1:0-3426 GCA_045540375.1 Ructibacterium sp.
TTTTACGAGGTCTGCCGATGCCAGTATTTCTCTATACTGATTCTGCCAATCTTGGCTCCAACCGCGCTCAAAGCCGTCATAGGGGCAAGCGCACATCAGTTTGACATCGTAGCCCTCATCACGGAGCATCAGCACGATTTGTGCTGCCCAGATATCTACGCCCCGTGCCATTCCCGTAATAAAGACATTCAGTCCGTCAGCAACAGCCTGGCGGATTTCTTTTTCCAGGTCTTTCTTGATGGCTTTCTCATGGCGTGTCAGCTTTTCGGGGCGATGACCCGTAAAGCACACTCGGTGCATCCTCTTTTCAGTTTCGGTCATAACAGCCCCTCCGCTTTTCTGTCCTACTAACATTACATCATACCACATACCTATTCTCGTTTCAACTCGTATGTATTATATTGCTCAACTTGGAAGTAAAATAGTTATGAGAAAGGTGGTGATGCTATGGATACGCACGCTCGTCTCCAGCAGTTATTGCGAGAGCGCGGATGGACGGAGTACAAACTTTCAAAAGAGTGCGGTTTGGCACAATCCACGATCGGTAACATTTTCAGAAGAAACACTGTTCCTTCCGTTGCGACCCTTGAGACGATATGCAGAGGATTCGGCATCACTATGTCGCAGTTCTTCGCCGACACGGATATGGTGGAACTGACCCCGGATATGAAGGAACTGTTTGACTGTTGGGTCTGCCTCACTCCGAGCCAGAAATCCGCAGCCATCCAAATGCTTAAAGCTATGAGCCATGACACAGAATAATAGGAAGCCTTCGGGCTTCTTATTTTTTTTGCCTTCGATACATACATTCAGAGTGGTAAATAGCACTCAAAAGAAACACATTTGCATTATAATAATAGGGCGCCGGCTCCGTGCTGCCGTAGCCTGTGGATTTCTTGCCACAGCTATAATTCCGCAGCGGGAGGAGGTGAACCCGTATGAAAATAACCAAGAAACAACCACTTCGACCGCGTGGGCGTAGTGATGAGAAAAGGCAGTCTACCAAAGATGCGATTCGTGAGGCGTATGCCAACGGTCCTCAGAAGGAGGTGCAGATAATACCGGCAAAAAAAGATCTGGTCACAGATGCGGAAAAGAAAAAACTCCGTGTCTGTGCCTATTGCCGTGTCAGCACCGAAGAGGACAACCAGGCAAGCAGCTATGAGTTGCAGGTGCAGAACTACACGAAAATGATCCAGGAAAATCCAGACTGGGAGTTTGCAGGCATCTTTGCGGATGAGGGCATTTCCGGCACTTCGGTTCTGCATCGTGAGCATTTTCTTGAAATGATAGAGAAATGCAAAGCTGGTGAAATCGATCTGATTATCACCAAGCAGGTCAGCCGTTTTGCCCGTAATGTCCTGGACAGTCTGAACTACATCTTTATGCTCCGCAAACTCGACCCTCCCGTAGGTGTGTACTTTGAAACGGAAAAACTGAACACCCTGGACCGTAGCAGCGACATGGTCATCACCGTATTAAGCCTTGTTGCCCAGAGCGAATCCGAGCAGAAGTCCAATAGCCTGAAATGGTCATTCAAACGCCGCAGAGCCCAGGGCTTGGGCATATACCCTAACTGGTCTCTCCTCGGCTATAAAGGCCATGATTGGGAGATTGATGAGGACGAAGCCGATGTGGTACGAACCATCTACAGTCTTTATCTGGAGGGCTATTCATCCACCCAGATTGCAGACTTGCTGACAAAGAGCGGCATTCTGACTGTAAAGGGTCTATCGACATGGAGTTCCGGCAGCGTCCTCGGCATTCTACGCAACGAGAAATATTGCGGTGATGCCCTGTGTCAAAAAACAGTAACGGTAGATTTCTTTACACACAAGAGCGTCAAAAACAACGGACTGGAAACGCAGTATTTCATTGAGGGGCATCACGCTCCAATCATTGAAAAGAGTGACTGGCTGTTGGTACAGCAAATCCGCAAAGAACGGCGATATACCAGGAGGAAAACCAGGAGATGCAAACCACGTATTGTGGTCAAAGGCCCCCTGGCGGGCTTCATCATTGCCGACCCCAAATGGGGAACAGAAGATGTGGACAGCATCATAGAGAAGCTGTCTCTCCCGACCGAAATCGTCACTTCACCCATGTTGGAGGACGAAAATTTTACGATTGAAAAGGAGTAACCTACTATGTCTATTTTGGAAAAATTCACTGTTATCGACCTCATTAAGACCCGTTCCGCTTCCGTTGCCACCATCACTGGCAATGTCCTGAAGTTCAACAATCAGACCGCTGCCGAGTTGCATTTCGCTCCGTACATCCAGGTGCTGATCAACCCCAAGGATAAGCAGTTCGCCATCCGTGGCTGCAAGGAGGATGCTCCGAACGCCGTTCCCTTCTCCAAGCCGGAGGGTGAGCAGAAATACCAGATTAAGATTAGTGCCGCCGCAGTGGTGGACATGATCCGCAAGATGGCCAACTGGTCTGCCGAGGATAACTGGAATATCCCCGGCATTTATTTTGCTGATGACGAGGCTCTTGTCTATGATGTGGGCGCAGCGTATAAACCTTCTCCGAAGGGTGGATGGACCGTAAAGCGCCAGAAGGAAGAAGCGGCAGCCGCAGCACTCGGAGGCAGTTCTGTTGCTGATGCCGGAGAGGAGGCTGATGAATAAATAAAAGATGCCGGGCTGACACCTCAAAAAATGTCAGTCCGGCATTTACTAATCTGTTATACCACGTAGCCGATTTTGTTAACTCCAATAACCCCTCTGCGTAGCATAGTAATATCAATTGTCTCATAGGAGGCACGACCAACATTGGCTATTGGCTGTGTGCGGGACACCGTTGAGGTTTTAACCCTGGCTCTACCGATACTCACAGTATCTATGCCCATTTCCTTAAGAACTTCATCTGGCAATTCATAATTCTGCTCCACCAGACCGAAACAAGTAAAGCCTGTGTCGATACAGAACGAAATAAGTTTGTTCTTTCCGATGTTGTAAACTACGGCAAGTGAGCAGCCAAGCAAACTACCGATGGCATAGCCAATGCCGGGAAGTTCAGGAAACAGTGCTTGTGCGATGATGCCACCAATCTTCATAGATACCAAATAGCCGGAAGAGACCACAAGCGTATCCACAAACTGCATACCCATTTCCGCTGCGGTCATTTTACCCGCCGCAACGTTAATGCTGTTTTTAATTGTACCAAGCACAACGGTAACAACCACACCAACGATTGTTGGGTTCGCATTTCGCAAGGCTTCTCCGAACAGACCTTCTTGGAGCGCCATCTGGACACCGTATGCGATAGAACCTCGGAGAAAATGCTCATGTACGGTAAGGAAGCAAGCAACCGAAAACAAGAGATAGACCGCCAGCACTACACTATTCCGAACCAAAGACCAAAAGATAAGCATTGTGGGAAAATCTAAACTTTTGGATTTTCCTACAATGCCGACTACGG
>JAZQHD010000010.1:0-2486 GCA_045540375.1 Ructibacterium sp.
CTGTGTCGTTCCTGCCATACCAAGATCCACCACGAAATTGGTGACCGGTAGGGGCGGTAAAATCTCCAGGACTAAAAAATGCGGGCAGCGGCCTGGGGTCACGTGCGCGAAATCGCAAAAGTTTTAGGGGGAATAGGCCCCAGCATGAAGGAGGTGTGCAAAAGTGGGTCAAAGAGGACCAAAACCCGGCACTGGCGGCAGACCGAAAAAGCCGATTGCTGACAAGATTGCGGATGGAAATCCCGGAAAAAGACCGCTGACTGTAATTGATTTCAAAGACAGCGCGGCTGACCTGGAAGGACAGGATATGCCCAAGCCCAAGGAGTTCCTTTCCGCAAAACAAAAGGACGGCTCTACACTCTGTGCCGCCGAAATTTATGAAACCACATGGAACTGGCTATCCGCTCGTGGATGCGCCGCCATCGTTTCGCCCGACCTTATTGAACGCTTCGCTATGGCAAGTGCCAGATGGATTCAATGTGAGTCAATCACCAGCGAGGTCGGTTTTCTGGCAAAGCATCCAACTACGGGTGCCGCCATCCAGTCACCCTATGTGGCTATCGCAAATACCTACATGACGCAGGCTAACCGTCTGTGGTCAGAAATTTTCCAGATCGTCCGTGAGAACTGCATCGGTGAGTATAGCGGTGCAAGCCCCCAGGACGATGTGATGGAAAGACTACTTCGTGCAAGGAAAGGATAATGAATTATGTTTGAGAAAGTAAATCCCGCCCATCCCGATAAGGTGGCGGACAGAATTGCCGGTGCCGTAGTGGACATCGCATACGATACGCAGATTGACCCCAGGGTAGCTGTGGAGGTTCTCATTGGTCACGGCATCTGCCATATCATTGCGGAAACCTCTGCCGCCATTAACAGAGAAAAAGTTACTGCCGCCGTCCACCGCATCGCAGGCAATCTGGAAGTTGACCTGGTGGTCGTTCCCCAGGATGCCCATCTTGCTCGTAACCAGGAAGATGCCATTCGCTGCGGTGACAACGGTATCTTTAAGGGTGTGCCTATGACGGATGAACAGAAACATCTGTCCTGCATTGCCCGCGCCATCTACGAGAAGCACCCCTTTGATGGCAAGTACATTCTGAACGGCGATGCCCTGACTATCTGCCAGAGCAAGACCAATTCGGACACCCTGCGTTTCCAGTATCCCGGCGCAGCGGTCAATCCGCTCGGTGACTGGACCGGCGGCACGGATGTTGATACTGGTGCTACCAACCGCAAGCTGGGCAGTGATATGGCCGACTCCGTAACCGGCGGTGGTCTCCACGGCAAGGACCTCTCCAAGGCTGATGTCAGCGTGAATATTTACGCTTGGCTCAAGGCACAGGAAACCGGCAAGCCTGTGGAGTTCTGCTGCGCCATCGGTGATGAGACTGTCGGCGGCATTCCCTACGAAGAAATCGTGGAAACGGCAAGAGCCTACATCAAGTCCGTTGGTGGCTTTGAGGCATTTGCCGAGTGGGGTCTCGTATGATTTTTGAGAAAAAGAATACGGCAGACCTTCTGCCTGCCGACTATAACCCCCGTAAAGACCTCAAGCCAGGTGATGCGGAATATGAAAAGCTGAAATGCTCCATTGAGCAGTTCGGGTATGTGGAACCCGTCATCTGGAACAAGACCACCGGCCGTGTGGTTGGCGGTCATCAGCGTCTGAAAGTTCTGATGGATATGGGCATGACCGAAGTGGACTGCGTTGTGGTGGAGATGGATGAGGAAAAGGAAAAAGCCCTCAACATCGCCCTCAACAAAATCAGCGGTGATTGGGACAAGGACAAACTTGCCTTGCTCATTGCTGACCTGCAGGGTGCTGACTTCGATGTATCCCTCACTGGTTTCGAGCCTGCTGAAATCGATGACTTGTTCAAGGATACCCTCAAGGACGGTGTCAAAGATGATGATTTCGATGTAGGCGCAGAACTGGAAAAGCCCACCATGACCAAGCCCGGTGATATTTGGATGCTCGGTCGCCACCGTCTGATTTGTGGTGACAGCACCAAGGCTGAAACCTATGACCTTCTGATGGGCAGCACCAAAGCCAACCTGGTCATTACCGACCCTCCGTACAATGTCAACTACGAAGGCAGCGCGGGCAAAATCAAAAACGACAACATGGCAGACGATGCCTTTTATAACTTCCTCCTGGATGCGTACACGCGGATGCACTCTGCGATGGCGGACGATGCTTCCATCTATGTGTTCCACGCAGACACCGAGGGACTGAACTTCCGCAGGGCATTCGCCGATGCGGGTTTTTATTTGTCCGGCTGTTGCATCTGGAAAAAGCAGTCCCTGGTTCTGGGGCGCTCTCCTTACCAGTGGCAGCACGAACCCTGTTTGTACGGTTGGAAGAAAAACGGTAAGCACCAGTGGTACACCGGCAGGAAGGAAACCACCATCTGGGAATTTGATAAGCCCAAGAAGAATGGTGATCACCCGACCATGAAGCCGATCCCGCTCCTGGCGTATCC
>JAZQHD010000011.1:0-1966 GCA_045540375.1 Ructibacterium sp.
TTTCATCGGTGGAGCAGAGCTGCTTTACGATGGAGGTGTTCAGGCGCATACCTTCCTCCAACTCCGCAGCAATGACCAGACGCTTGCCTTTCAGTTCTGCCATTTCCGGTTTCACATTCCGCTTGCATCCCACAGTCAGAGCATCGGCGGACATGGAGCCGCTGTAAGAGCCGAGGACCTTTGCGATGGCATTCCAGAAGGTGGACTTGCCGTTGCTGCCTTCACCGTATGCAATAATGAGGGCTTCCTGGTACACTTTGCCGATAGCCGCCAAGCCCACGGTCTGCTGCACATACTCCATCAGTTCCTTATCGCCGCAGAAGAAACTCTCAACGGAGGACATCCACAGTTCCATGCCTTCATCGGAGGGAGCAACGGTGGTCATCTTGGTAATAAGGTCTTCCGGGCAGTGGTCATGGGCACCGCTCATTCCGAGTCGGAGGTCATAGGTGGCGGTGGGTGTGTTGAGCAGATACTCCTCGGTGTCGAAATCCTGGATGCTTCGCAAGAGCATAGGTTTGGCTGCCTGTAGAGCAGAGGTCACATATTTCATGTCACGGCGCTTCATAACAAAGGCTTTATAGGAGATGGCAAAGCAGTATTCTGCAAAGGCTTTTTCGCTGCGGTCATCGATGGCTTTTTCCAGAGTCTTGCCACCGGAAGTGATAACATCCTGTCCGACGCCAGCATCCATCAAAGCCTGTTTTGCCTTATTCACGGCAAGGATAGCTTCGGCAAGCTGTCGATCCAGGAATTCCTCGCAGCAGCCAACCGCCAACTGCTTGGATTCCGACCAATGGGTACCGTCATAGCGCATATAGTCGGTGGCATCGGTATAGACCATTTCTCCGGCATACTCCTTTGCCAGCACCTTGGCCTGTCCGATATCCGAGAAGTCTTCGGGGCGCAGGCTGTAGCCCTGGTTGTACTGCTCTGGGGGGATGTATCCTTCCTGCTGCTGGACTCTGCCATAGAACTTCTGGGCGCTGTGCCAAATGGTCATCAGTTCCTGTTCCTCAAGCGGAGGGGTGCATTTTTCTGCCTCGTCCATAAAGCACTGGAAGGCGGCATCGGTATCGCCGTACTTTTTGATGACGCGACCGGCAAAACGGGACATCGTAGCATTACGACTGCCTTCGGTGATGACCTGGGGTGCGCCGTGGCTCGGCTGATTCATTCCGGCATCGAACTCGTCAGAGGTGAGAAATTCTGTGAGCGTCATAAAGCCATCAAACATCTCGACCTTTGCATCCGCTGTGCCGAAATAGAAACGGGCGGCATCCAGGGCCTTGGTATCGAAGTACGGGAAGATAGCACTCAGCAGCCGTTTGAGCGAGGCATACTCTTCTGCATCTGTTATGTGGTCGATGGCGAAGAAAGCATGGAACTTGGGTCTGGCGGCTCTGCCGTTTTTGACCTTCATGTGGTTACGGCTGTAGTGGACAGCAAACTCCACACCTGGGAACGCATCGGCAATGTCATCCGGGGTTTTCCAGTCGGCGGGATTGTCGGAGTGGTCGTTATCGCATTCCACGGACAGACAATCGCTGCCGAGGAAATTGTCATTGGTGCGATAGAACCCTTCATATTCGGCACAAACATAGTCCCGGCTGACCGCCCGCTCCAGGCTGTCGGTATCGGTGATTTCAACTTTATGCGGATACAGGCAGTTGCCCGCCTGTCCGATACAATCCGCGTGGTAAAGGGTGAACATCAGTAAGTAACCTCCTTGATTTCTCTCGTGTCCCTGCTACGGAGCAGGCTTTCGACTTGTGCGTGGTAGTGGTCGTAGGCTTCCTTGCTGTGGATGCCGATGGAGGCATCAAAGGTGTTCTTTTTCTTGCCCAGGTTCTCGGAGGAAAGCCATACGGTCTCCGGCCCGATCAAGGCCAGTTTTGCGTGTGCATACGGATTGACATAGATTTTCAAGTCCGGGAACGCCTTCTTGATGTGATAGGCATTGATT
>JAZQHD010000012.1:0-53139 GCA_045540375.1 Ructibacterium sp.
CGCTGATTCCTTATATAGCAGCTTGGTCCGGTGAGAAACTGATGGATGAGAGCATTTCTTTTGAAGAGGTTGCTACGATCCGCCCGGATGGTGCTCATAATATCTATCATGCATCGGTAGTGCCGGATGAAATTATTCTTCCTGATGACTACGTTTATATGAGAAACTGGTGCGGTCCTATGTGGAATGGCAACGGTGAGCGTATTCTTTGGCAGATCGACAGCGAGTGGTCTGACCGTGGAGATGGTTATAGGCTCAAGTATTCTGAAGAATCCAAACGTATTCTCTCACTTTATGAAAGAGAGTTTGAGGACCGTCTTTCAAAGGATGAATATGCATGGCTTGCAGAACGTGGTTGTGTAAAAACCAACGGAGATTACGACGGACATTTCAAGTCGGCATGGCAGATTGTTGTGCTGGCAAGCAAAGAGATTCAAAATAAACTCCTTGCCATCGGCGAGCGAATCAAGGCAAAGTATCAGACTGAATTTGATGCGCTGAAGGCACCTTATGCCGAGGCTGTACTGGAATCGGTTCCTGCACACCTTAGAAAGATTAAAGCGTATGAATTGCAGTTTGTATTCCACGCTGACGGATGGTTCCTGGTACACTGTATCACAGCGCTCCTGAAGAACGGCAAACTGAAGGAGCCTACCGAAGGCCAGAGAAAATCCCTAACCACACTGATTGCCAATGTATAAACAAATGAGCCGCTGCAGGTTTTCCTGCGGCGGCTACCCCTGTTTCTGTAGAAAAAATTTTGAAAAAACATTGAACCGAGAAGCTATTGTTGCGACCTTGTAGGTGAAAGCTTTCAAAAGAGGTACCGAAGATGCAAAGCAAAAAATTAGAAAACTACATAGAATTCCTGTTATCTGCAGCCTTACAAAGATGCGGCAATATATATGATGCTGAAGATCTAACACAGGAGACACTTCTTGCTGCACTGTCATACATGGCACGTGGCAAAGATATTCAAGATGTAAAAGCATGGCTTCTCGTTGTTATGGGGCGGAAATTTAATGACATGCTCCGTAAAAGATATAAGCAACCAATAGTCAGTATTGGAGATGACTTTGATATCGTTGATGAGAACGCAATAATCCAATTGAATGATGAAGACGACGAAGCGGAGAACGTTCGTAAAGCAGTTGCTTACCTTGCCAAAAACTATCGCGAGGTTATCGTGCGGTACTACATGAACGGTCAGAGCGTAAGTCAGATTGCATCAGAATTGGGCATTCCCGAGGGAACTGTAAAAAGCAGATTGCATCTTGGCAGGGATCATGTAAAGAAAGGAATCAGCGATATGGAAAAATACTCAAAGCAAAGTTATTCACCTATAACACTTCATGTTTCTTACAGTGGAAATCCCGGATTGAACGGAGAGCCGATCACACTTATCAAAAACGATCTTATTGCCCAGAATATCCTGTGGCTGGCTTACTCTAAGCCGGTAACTATTGAGGAGATTGCATTGTCTATCGGTATTCCGGCAGCATATGTAGAACCTATTGTTGAAAAGCTGGTAGACGGTGAACTAATGAAAAAGGTTGGGAACAAAGTTTATACAGACTTTATGATTTCAACTTTGGATGATAAGGAAAAGCATATTCCTGCGCAGAAAAAATGTGTACATGAGAATTTTGAGTTATTCTGGAATGCTATCGAAAAAGCCCTTGTGAAGCTCCGTCAGTGTGAGTTTTACAAAAGATGTTCATTTGATGCAAGAAACTCCCTGGAACTGTATGTTGCATTCAACTGTCTGGACTACGGAACATATATGACCTTCTCTGAAATATTCAATGCTGAACAGCAATTTAATGAACGTCCTAACGGTGGACGATGGATTGCCTTTGGCCATGTTAATTTCAAGGAGTTTGATTACAAGGATCATATCGAGTTGTTGGCACATTCTTACTCGGGTGAACGCGTTGCAAGGTTTGACAAATATGCCAATTGCGAGATGCTTGAAATGCACGTGTATGGTGCAGACGGATTCCCGTGTTACCCATATTATCATTCGGCCGATTATACATTTTTCCCTGAGAACACCTTTGTTGATGCAGAGATTGCAAAGTTACTCTACATTATGCACACGAGAATTGATCCTGAAAGTGTAGGTTTCAATCCGGAATATCTCAAAGCTATTCCTTGGCTCACAAAATGTAAGATATTCCGTGAGGAAGTCGGAGAACCAGTCATCAACATTCCTATTCTATGTAAGGATGAGGCACAAGTTTTGTGGAACCTTTGTACGGAAGCGAAGTGCGAGATAGTAAATGATCTAAAAGAGCTGCTTACCGAGTTTTTCAAAGGAAAGAAGCAAGAAATACCTGCACATCTGGATAGTGTTCCTTTGCAGAAACAATATCTGTATGCAGATAATGCTATGCTTTTTGCCACAATAAGAGAGGCTATTTCAAGAGGCAAGCTGTATGACGGTAATTATGACGACGATAGCAACGGCGTCAATCAGCCTCCTTGCCCTATGGTTTTAGTAATCGGTTAAGAACTTTTGACCGCTGCAGGTTCTCCTGCGGCGGTTTTATCTTTGCTCAAATATGCGCAGATCCGATTACCGAAAGTGTTGAATTATTACCGTTTGCGTTGTATAATGATGATGTCGAATTCGATAATACATTATTCTCAATTTGGAGGTATGGTTATGTTTATTGAAGAACGCCATCAAATAATTTCAGCTACTATTAAAGCGAATGCTAAGATCACCATTGCTGAAATCACAAGTAAATATGGTATATCCGATTAGTCCGCCTGTAGTATTGGTTTTTGAGTAATACCAATGGATTAATTATACAACGAAAACACGCCGAGAGATTTAATGACTCTCGGCGTGTTCACGTTATTTAACCTTGATCGTAATTATCTCAAATGGTTTGAAAGGAATTGTAACTGCATTGTCAATCACTTCAAGCTCGTTAAGCTCGTTTTCGAGCATATCACAGAGGTATACCTTGCTTGCCTTTATGCCGAAGGTGAGCTTTTCGCGGCCCTTACAGCGCTTGCCCTCATAGAGACGGACGACTGTGCCGTTTCCGTCCTCGGCGGGCTTAACGGTATCGACAACGAGGCGCTCGTTTTCGGTCGAAACCGTGCTGAAGGACTTAGGCGCGGTGCCGTCTCCGCCGGTTGCTTCGATCGCGACAACGGGATTATTGAAGAAGAACGCTTCTTTGAGTACGTCGGACTGCGAAAGGGAAGATGCGTGGGGAAGGAGCGCGTACTTAAATTCGTGCTTGCCCATATCGCACTCGGGGTCGGGATAAGTCGGGCCGCAGAGGAGCGAAAGGGAAATGTTACCGTCACGTAGACCGTGACCGAACTTGCAGTCGTTCAGGAGCGCGACGCCGTAGCCGCCGTCTGAAAGGTCAACGTACTTATGCGCGCAGACCTCGAATTTTGCCCAATCCCAGCTCGTGTTTTTATGAGTCGGACGCTCGGCATAGCCGAACTGTATCTCGCACGCCGCCTTGTCGGAAACGATGTCAAGCGGGAACTCGCGTTTGAGCAGAATATGCTTTTCGTGCCAATCCGCATTGTCGTCAAACTCGATAAGCTTGCTTTCCTTGTAGAGCCATACGGTGTCTGTGATCGTGGATCTGCCAAAGCTTCTTACGACCTTGATACCCGTTCTGTCAGCTTCATTCACAATGGTGGTCTCTGTCACGTCGTTTACATCATACGGCTTTTCAGTGTAGTAGAGATCGACGTTCCATGCGTCGTTTCTGTAAGGCATATCCTCGTACGCGACGAAACGAACCGTCTTGCCGTCTTTAAGAAGCTCTCTGTTTTCCGACTTGTCATATATAGAAGAAATATTCATATCGGTATCAAACGTTACCGAATAATAGTTGTTTTCGAGCTTTTTGCCGTCTAACGCGATCTCGCCCGAGAACTCTTCGGGAGTAACGACTGCATATCCCTTCGCAGGAATCTCTGTTACCTTTACGCGCTTGCCGTCGACTTCAACTGCGCCGCTGTAAGTAAAGCCGTTGGGGTTGTAAATGAGAACGCCTTTGTCTGCGACTTTTTTTGAAATTGCGTTAAGGTCGGCTATTATCGCGCCGTCGCCGTATTCCTTGACAGATGCATACTCTTTTTTTGTTGTCTCAAAGGTCTCGGTAACCGACGATCCGGGAAGAATATCGTGGAACTGGTTGAGAAGCACTATTTCCCAGTTTTCGTCGTGCTTTTCCTTGTCGAAGCTTGACACGCCGAGAGCGTCTGCGATAACCGCAGAGCTTTCAACGTTTTGAAGCAGAAATTCGCTTTTTCTGTTTGCTTTCTTGTTTGCCGCCTGCGAGGTATATGTCTTGCGGTGGAATTCAAAATAAAGCTCGCCTGCCCAAACGGGGGTGTGCTTGTTATTTTCTGCCGCCTCGCGCGTCTCTGCCATAAGTTTGCCAAAGTGACCCCATTCTGCCGTTGGAGTTGCGGGCAGACACTTATTATGGCGTCTGATTATCTCGCAGTCCTGAACGGTAGTGCCGCCTCCTCCGTCACCCCAACCGACAGGCGCCATAACCTTGTCGGTGATGTATTTCTCAATAAATCTCTCGTACGTCGCCTTGACCATCGCACTCGACGCGATTCCGTTGTAGGTTGTGTAACGCGGCGGATTACCGTCGTAGCTGTTTTGGGTCGTGATGTAGTGAGCCATAACGTCGGTGCCGTCGATACCTTTCCATCTGAAAAGATCGTAAGGCATTGTGTTAGTCTCGTTCCAGCTGATCTTTGAGGTTACGAAATCGTCGATTCCGCACTTTTTCAGAATCTGCGGAAGCGCTGCAGAATAGCCGAAAACATCGGGAAGCCAAAGCACCTTGCTGTCACTTCCAAGCTCGTTTTTATAGAAATTCTTACCGTAAAGGAACTGACGGACAAGTCCTTCGCCGCCTGCGAGGTTACAGTCTGCCTGACAGTACATACCGCCTTCTACCTGCCATCTGCCCTCGGCGATCTTTTCGAGAACGCGAGAGTATAGCTCGGGGTTTTCCTTCTTTACCCACTTGTAAAGCGGTACTTGCGAGGACATAAAGGTGTATTCCGGGTATCTATCGAGCAGTGAAAGGGCTGTTGCAAAGGAGCGCTGTACCTTTTCGACGGTCTGTCTTACCGGCCAGAGGTATGCTAGGTCAATATGAGTATTTCCAAAGCAAACGACCTTTCCGTTTGAGACGAATTTACCGTTTTCGTAGAACGATTTTTTAAGTGCTTCCCGTGCGACAGTAACGCTTTTTTTGAAGCATTCAGAGCCGAGATTACGAAGATCGAGGAGATTGACAGCGTCGTTTGCCGCAGTCAAGACCTCATAGTATTCGATACTGCCCTGACCGATATAACCGAGCATCTGATAGGGAACGAGCAGGTCGTAATATAGTCCTTCAACGTCCTCGTCAATTTCCTGAACAGACATGCGGAGAAGTAAATTATCGTCAACGGGATAACCTGTGTAAGCGTAGAGGTGAATATCGGTCTCGCCTCTTTCGGTTATAAGCGCGGAACGGTGATTAGTGTCAAGCCCTTGTCTTATCTTGCCGTTTACGTAGAGCATAAACTGCGGATTCACCTTGTCCTCGCCGTCGAGCTGAGTGTCGATCTTAAGCTCGACTCTGTAGGGAGATTCCTCGAAGAAGAGCTTTTTATAGAACCACGCGTGAGAGTCACGATTTCCGCCCCACGTATCGGTACGCGAAAAGGGAGTAAAGCTTGAAACGTCGGGCATGACTGTGCCTTCTTTGTATGGCGACTCCTTATAAAGCACCTCGTCAACCGGAGTCGATGAAACGATTATTTCGTCCTTTATAACTTCAAGTATTTTTTTGAGTCGGTAAACAAACTGATTGAGATCCTCGCCGAAACAGTTTCTGTCGTGCATATTTAACCTCCATAACGGTTTTTATATCTTAATTATAACGTCATAAACGCTATTTTTATATCGTTTATAACGGAAAAATAGCGATTTTATAAAAACATTCTTGACTTTACAGCGAAAACGGGTTATCATTTTCTTATGAAGAGAGAATATACCTACAAAACAAATGAAAGAGCCGATTACTCCGACATAAACTGCCACGCCTGGAAGGGAAGCGAGGTAAGAGAACACGCGCACCGAGATTATTACGAGATAATAATAACGACGGGCGGAGTTCTCGAAAATACGGTCGAGGGTGAAAGCTTTGTGTCAAGCGCGGGCGACGTTCTTATGCTTAGCCCCGGTTCTTCTCATAAGATCAGTTGCGAAGAGATCGGTGAGCACTACAATATCGCCGTTCGCGCCGAGTGCTTCGAGCGTCTCGTTTCGGGCAAAATGGCTGTCAAAAACGCGCTCAAGGATAAGGGATTTTTGACGGTGACGCTGAACGAAAGCGAATACGGATATATTAAAGACTGCATCGAAAAGATCGAAAACGGGATCTCGCCGTCTTATTCGTATACCATAGCGGAGACGGTCATTTCGGTCATATTTATCGCTGTGATGGACAAGGCGCTCCCTGAAGAGGGATCAAGAGCAGCGGCGGGGTATTATTGCCGCGACGCAATAAAGAAGATAGAAAACGGTTCGCTCTCGGATAAGAATGCTTCGGAAATATATAGGAACTATCCCGTATCACATTCGGCGTTTATATCCGAATTCAAGCGTTTAACGGGCAAAAATCCGTCTGATTATCTTAAGGAAAGCAAGCTATACCGCGCGAAGAATCTGCTTCTCACAACCTCAAGCTCGGTGCTCGACATATCCTATGAGGTCGGCTACGATAGCGTCAGTCACTTTATTAAATGCTTCAAAAAGAAATACGGCGTAACGCCGCATAAATACCGAAATGAAAAAGTAAACAGAGAGGCTTGACATTTAATTATAAAGTGTTATAATAGTGTTATAATTATTAAAATATCACATGTTTCCGGAGGAATTCAATGAAAAGAATCTTATGCTTATTTCTTACCTTTATTATGCTACTATCCATGTTTTTGCTCTCGTCTTGTTCGTCGAATGGGAAAAAGCCGGGCAAAAACGATAACGGCAAGCCGGTAATAACGATGTGGACTTCGCACGGCTATGATAAAATACGCGAAGAAATGAAAGTACCGTCAGAGCCACAGACCGAATACACTCTTTATGTGGCAAAAAATGAGACTGAAAACGTTCACATAGCGTTGCGAACTGACGAAACCTTGAATCTGCTCCGTTTTACGACGGTGTCGGGCGATAATGACCATATTGAGACCTCGATATTTCATGTGAGACCCGTCTTGAAGCGGGGCCGTAAGATTTATACTGATCCTACCGTGCCAATGGGACCGGCAACGCGTTTCACTCTTCAAAAGGACGCGAATATGGCGATTCTCGTTGAATTTAAAACGACGGCTGATACTCCCGCCGGAGATTATGAATACGTGTTCGCGGTAACCGATAACAAAAAAAATGTGATAAATACAGTTAAAATAACCGTTCACGTTTGGGATTTTGCTATGCCGGAAGAGCTTACATTCCAGACCGCAGTCGGAAATGACGGTAGTTTGGATCTGTACAACGTACTTCTCGAACACAATATGAGCGGATATCAGCTTCCGTATGATATTCTTGACAGCAGAGCTGATGCTTATATGTCTGATCCGAGAGTTACCTCTTTCAGGATTCCTTTCTATCAAGGGGATAAGACGGATGCCGAGATACTGGCTTATTACAATAAGATCAAAGATAATCCGGTTTGGTTTGAAAAGGCATATTTTTACCCGATCGACGAGCCGTCTACCGAAGCCGATCTTAAAGAATTTGAAAGATATTGCAAACGCCTCAAAGAGCTTTGCCCGGGCATAAAAATAGTATCACCTTACTATAAAAACATCCAGGTAACCGATGAAATGGATCAGATCGATTTCATGGATCAGTATATCGACCTTCACTGCCCGAAACTGGCAAACTGGGACGAGGATCAGATATACGATGCAAATCAGATGGCAAAGTATCCCACATTTGACGAGAGAATGAAAGCGATTCAGGCAAAAGGAGAAACCGTTTGGGCTTACGTTTGTAACTATCCGCTCGCTCCGTATCTTAACGTAAAGGTCGATGACGACGGACTCTCCAGCCGTGTGCTTTTCTGGCAGATGTATCAGAGAGATATTGACGGATTCCTATACTGGAGCAGTTGCTATTGGTGGGAGGTAAATAACGACCCGTGGACCAATGTAGATACCTTCGGAAACGGTATCTACGGAGACGGTATTCTTACCTATCCGGGTAACAAGGGCGGCACTCATCTTCCGTACGTTCCGTCAATACGTCTTAAAATTATGAGAGACGGTATAGACGATATCGAGCTACTGTATCTTGCTGAGGATCTGTTCGGCCGTGAATGGGTCGATGAAAGAGTGAACAAGGTTTCAAAGTCGCTCACTAGCGTCGACGTGACGAGTGATGAGTTTGCTGCTCTTCGCGTTGAAATCGGTAATGCCATCGAGACGGAAATGAAAAAGTAATCAAGTATTCTCTACGAAAAACAGAAAGGACATTGAATTATGATTAAAACATGGTTATCGCATAGCTTTGATAAGGTGCTTGGCAGCGCTGTTGCTCCTTCGGAAGTCAAAAACGAGTACGAACTCTTTATGGCAAAAAATGAGACAGAAGGACTTCACTTGTCTTTCACGTCTGACGAAGCCGTGTCTGATGTTACTGTTGAAATCTGCGGTTCTCACAGCGGTGTTAGCTTTCAAACGTATTATGAGACGTTTGTTCCCGTAAGAGGGGAAATGTACCCGGACCCTGTGGTTCCGTATACGGGGTCGCTTTCTGTCAACACAGAGATGCCGCTTAACGTACTAATTGAGTTTACTGCCACTCCCGAAGCAGAGGCGGGAATATCGGTATATACCATAACTGCTAAGGCAGGAGGAACAGTAGTAGGTGTATATACGATAAGATTGAAGGTTTGGGATTTTGCACTTCCTGTAACATCTGCATGTCAGAGTGCAGTCGGGCTTGAAAAGATTTATATCGGCAAGGCCCATTCTCTTGAAAGCGAAGACGAAAAGGTCGAGATGTTCAAGAAATATTATGAGATGCTTCTCAATCATAGGTTGAGTGCTTATACTCTCCCATATGAAATGACCGATCCGCGCGCCGATGCTTATCTTTCTGACCCGAGAGCGACCTCTTACTGTTGTAACCTCCATCAGGGCGCATATTGGCATATGACCCCTGAAGAAGTCGCAGAAAACGGCAAAAAGCTCAAAACCAATCCGATGTGGATGGATAAAGCCTATGCTTACCCCCTTGATGAGCCGAGAGCGATTGAGCACCTTGACAGTTTGAAGGTCAAAGCAAAGGAGCTTACCGATGCTTTTGAAGGTCTGCATACTGTCAGCCCGTTCTATACTAATCTTGATTATAATGAAAGCACCGACCAAATAGAATTTATGGCGGGTGTAAATGATATCATGTGTCCTAAGGCGGTGCTTTTTGAAGATATATATACGGAGGAACAAAAGCAAAAGTATCCTCCTGTATATGACAGAATGAAGAAGTTTAAGGAGAACGGACACAGAATTTGGTGGTACGTTTGCAACTATCCGCAGCCGCCGTATTTCAACGTATTTACCAATGATAGGGGAATTACGAGTCGTGCGCTTTTCTGGCAGCAGTATCGCTATGAGGTAACGGGATTCTTGTACTGGTCTACTAACTGGTGGGCGCATTTGGATGATCCGTGGGTTGATACCGACACAAACAGAAACGATATTCACGGTGACGGAGTGCTTTTCTATCCCGGCATAAAGGTGGGCATCGACGGCCCCGTTGCATCGCTGAGAATGAAGATTATCCGCGACGGAATTGAAGATTTTGATATGTTCACTCTTGCAGAAAAGGTACTCGGAAGAGAATATGTCAAGGAAAAGATCCTTTCAGCCACAAGCTTGCTTTGCGAGATGTGTGTTGATAGTGACGGCTTCCATTCAATTCGCGCAGAAATCGGAAACGCGCTTGAAGAAGCGTTAAAGAAGTAATCACATAAAAAAGAGAGCCATGTGGCTCTCTTTTTTATGTGATTGCAAATATTACCCTTGAAATCATGCACAAAATGACCCCGACCGCCGTTGGCAAAAGGAATGCGAAGACGGTCTTTTTCGTGCTTCTCGTTTCCTTTTTTACGGTTAAGATCGTTGTAGAGCAGGGCCAATGGAAAACAGTAAATATGAGAAAGTTAACTGCAGTCATAGTCGTCCAGCCGTTGCCCGAAAGCACAGCTTTCAGCTCGGAAAGGGAAGAGTAGTCGGCAAGTGCTCCGTCCGACATATACGCCATAAGTATGATGGGGATGACGATCTCGTTTGCGGGCAGACCGAGAATAAATCCTAGCAGAATGACCCCGTCAAGACCGATAAATCGGCCGATAGGATCGAGAAGTTCCGTCGCGTGAGAGAGAATGGATGCGTTACCGACACTTATATTGGCAAAAAGCCAGATGAAAAGTCCCGTCGGCGCGGCGACGGAAATGGCTCTTCCGAGAACGAAAAGTGTGCGGTCGAATATTGAGCGGGTTATTACCTGCCCGATATTCGGTACGCGGAACGGGGGAAGCTCAAGTGTGAACGACGACGGTTTGCCACGAAGGACGGTTTTTGATAGCAGATACGATACTGTGAGTGTTGCGGCAACCGATATCGCAAGAACGCCTAAAAGCACTGCGGCGGTAATGCCTCCGCTTGAAGCGAAAAATATTCCGATAATTGCAATTAGCATCGGAAAACGCCCGTTACAGGGCATAAAGGAGTTGGTGAGAAGCGCAATATCTCGCTCTCGCGGAGAGTCGATTATTCGGCAACCGACGACGCCTGCTGCATTGCACCCAAGCCCCATACACATTGTAAGCGCCTGTTTTCCGCAGGCTTGACAGCAGGCAAAACAGCGGTCGAGATTGAACGCGATCCTCGGTAGATATCCGATATCTTCAAGAAGTGTGAATAACGGAAAAAATATCGCCATCGGCGGAAGCATAACAGATATTACCCATCCCGTGACGCGTATAATTCCTTCGCAAATGGGCGCAGAAATGAATGATGGCAGACCGATACTGTCTAATCCCGTCCGCGCAAGTGTTTCAAGCTCATTGAAGAGCGCACGAAGCATATTCGAAGGATAATTAGCACCCTTGACGGTCAGCCATAGGACACTGAATAAAAGCACCAGCATTATCGGAAACGCGGTGAATTTGCCGATCAGCAAGCGATCCGAAACCGAAAGAACTTTCTTATTCGCTTTTTTCTCAGTTATGCATTCGGACGAAATCTGGTTTGCGGTTTTTATTATTGCGTCCGAGATCTCGTCGCAAACGAGGTCGATGCTTCCGCCGTAGTGTTTGTTGATAAAGCTCAGAGAAACGCTTTTCGCCTCTCGATATACATCATCTGAAAGGGACAGCTTGTTTTTTAACTTCAGGCAAAATTCCTCGTCGCTGTCAAGCAGGCGCATAGCGAAGACTCTCGCATTGCAGCGGGTTATTCCCGTACCAATAACGAGGGAATAAATGTCAGATATGTAGTTTTCTATCCTCTTACCGTAATCGATTTCAAGAGTGACCGATTGCTTTTCGAGAAGTGAAATTAGCTTTTTGCAGTCGCTCTTTTTCTTCGCGCTTGTAAGAATGCAAGGCGCTTTAAGATGCTTTGAAAGCGTGTCGGTGTCAACGGTTATCCCGTGTTTTTTCGCTTCATCGGCGAGATTTACGCAAATGACTGTGTTTGGAGACACTTGACATATCTGTAACGCAAGATATAAATGACGCGATAGACACGATGCGTCACAAACGACGACGGCGCTATCGTAGTTTTCAAAATAAATGCAGTCGCGTGCAACACGCTCTTCCTCGGATCGGCTGTTCAGAGAAAAGCACCCGGGCAAGTCGATAAGCGTTATGCTTTTATCGCTGTATCTGACCTTGCCCGAGGCAATGGAAACCGTTTTTCCCGTCCAGTTACCCGTGTGCTGGTGCATTCCCGTCAGCGAATTGAACAGAGTGCTTTTTCCGACGTTCGGATTTCCGCTCATAAGGACGGTCATATCTCCGCCCGCGGTATTCTTCCGATCAATAGCACCTTTGCCGACACTTTTGAATGTCAGACCCATTATTCATCCTCCGTTTGTATTGTTATGAGCTCCGCGTCGCACCTTCTCAGCGCAATCACCGAGCCTTTTATCAAAAAAGCGATAGGTTCTCCGAGAGGGGCACGTGCAAGCAGTATTACCCGTGAACCGATGCCAAAGCCTATATCGATAAGCCGCCGGCGCATATTCCCTCCGTGTCCAATGCTTGTGATAATTCCGACTTGACCCCTTTTGAGGTCAGACATCGCCGTCAGCATATTTAATCATTCCTTTCTTTTCTGCTATAATCACTATATGCAGAGTGGGGAGAAGAGTGCCTGCGCCCTTGACAAAGAGGAGAAAATGGGTTAAAATTAACTGTAACTGAAATTTATCCCAAGGAGGACGCTATGAAGAAGGGTAAGACCTTGAAGATATTCAAAAAAATACCTATGCTCACAACAGAGCGTCTTACCCTGCGAAAAATGTCGGTTTACGACAGCGGAGATATGTACGATTACGCACGCAGGCCGATAGTTACGAAATATTTGCTCTGGGAAGAGCACGAAAGCGAACAACAGACGTACGATTTCCTTTCGTACGTGTCTGACGCATATAAGCGTGGGGATTATTTCGATTGGGCAGTGACGCTGACAGACAGCGGAAAAATGATCGGCACATGCGGCTTTACTTCCTTTGATTTCGACCATGGCAGAGTGGAGGTCGGTTACGTTTTGAACCCGGATTTCTGGGGGCAGGGAATTGCAACCGAGGCAGTCGGCGCTGTTATAGAATTTGCGTTTACGGAGCTTAATGCGAACCGCGTTGAAATACATTTTATAGAGGGAAATAACGCAAGTTTGCGTGTTGCCGAAAAATGCGGCATGACATTTGAAGGATATCTTAAGCAGTATATGCTCATCAAAGGAGAGTATAAAAATATCGGTTTTGCGGCAATCACGAGAGATCAATTCGCTTATCGCGGACTCTATCGCGTTTCCGATGCAGGCGGGCTTTTCAGCAAGATTAAAAAGCTTGTCGAAAAGAATTGAAGGAAAAATTCAAAAATCTATTGACAAAGCAGGATGAAAGTGATATAATACATGGTGTTGCAAGATAAACGCCGGAGTGGCGGAATTGGCAGACGCCCGGGACTTAAAATCCTGTGATACGAAAGTATCGTACCGGTTCGAGCCCGGTTTCCGGCACCAATTCTCTTTCAACATCATATATCGCGGGGTAGAGCAGTTGGTAGCTCGTCGGGCTCATAACCCGGAGGTCAGGAGGTTCAAGTCCCCTCCCCGCAACCATGGTTGGCTACCAAAATAGATGACAGCCCGAAAAACCCAGTAACCACAACGGTTTCTGGGTTTTTTCGTTACCTAAACACCACTTGAATTAAAAAGATGCCACCTCCCTAAAATAGATGTCTGGGAGGACTTGAACTAAATATTACGATAAATTGGGGCAGATTTTGCGATTAATCTCGTAAAGTCTGCCCCTTTTTTTATTTTTAATTTGTTAAATGTTTGTGTCTAAAATAACTAATTATAATTTCAAATCCCTGAATATTCCAAACCAATAAACAGAATTGAATGTGATTTCTGTAACATCACTTGGCTTTGAACCACTTTTATATTTTTCAAACACAGCACTAAGATTTTCTTTATCCAAAGTGCGTGTCGAAGATATGTTTGAGCCGTTTGGATGGTTACGGCCACTTTCGAGATAAACCTTATCATCCTGTGTATAAACATAGAAGTATTTCCTTCCTCCATATGTTAGCACATCTCTGGGGTTAACTAAGTAAGAGTTTTTTATCAAGTCCCAAATTTCATTCATATTTATGTTACCGCCTTTTATTTTTCAAATACAATTATTTCTTTTTCTAAGTCAACATCAACTGTTTTATAACCAACACTTAACCAACTAAGTGCTATAGAATGCGTAGTGGTATTTGCCCAAAAAGCTCTGTGTTCTCTTGCTGAATCAGGTAGCGAAAAACCAATTGCTTTTTCAATATCTCCAAAAGAAATTGAAACAGGCTTACCTTCTGCATTGGTTAATAACTCAGTTAATCTTCTATACTTTTTGCTTGACTTAATAGACTCATTTCGATCGTTGCTATTTAAAGAGTTGTTTTTGAGAGCAGCAACCTCGTCCTCTAATGATTTGATACGGTCTAACATTTCAAGAATAATTCTATCGTAATCCATATTATTTTGCTCCTTTAATTAAATTTATGTTTTGCGTATTAAGTGAATTAAAGCAAAAGGAATAGCCAAAAAGAAAATACAAATAATCCAAAAAATTAATTTAAATATCCAAACGCCACAGGCATAATACATAAATTTCCAAAAGCTCATGTTAGCACTTCCTCTCTAAACCTATTCTATAACAACAAAAAGTATTTGTCAATACATTTTAGTATTTTTTATGACATTTTATGACTTTATATAAATTATCAAAAGCGGATGTGATGAATTATCATTGCATCCGCTTTTTTTGTTTTCTGACTTTTTTCTCCCCTTCCGGAGATTAAGTATAAATAAAAAATGAAAGGAGATGACGACAAATATGGCTTTGAGATTTTCAGCAGTTAAGTTAACTGCGCAAGAAAAATCGTGTGAACTGCTTGTCGGTGGAGTGCCAACAGGATATGAAGACCTCACAGGGTGGACAGCATTTGATAATTTCCTTAAAGACATTGATGACGAAGATAAAGTTAATGTCCAAGTGGATACCTACCTTTACGGCGAAGGTGAAATAGTTGATGCTGACCCTGCTGAAGTCGCATATATGAAACAGCGACAAGAAGCAAATCCGAATTTTCTTAATGACCGTTGCAGCAATATCGGCGTTTTGGAATACGATATGGATTGCTCACAAAATGAAACTTTTGAAATGGAGATGAACTAAAATGGGATTATTTAATGATTGGAATCAAATGGCTAAAATCAATAAAGCCAAATATCCACCCGGAACAAGAATTGAGTTAATCAGCATGAACGACCCTCACCACCCTGTCGAGAGTGGCACTCGAGGAACGGTAGATTTTGTTGATGACGGCGGCAACATCCATATGAAATGGGATAATGGTCGCTCTCTTGCTCTTTGCTCAGATGCAGATGAATTCAGAAAATTATCTCAAGAAGAAATTGATGAAGAACTTCGTATGCAGAACCAAGAACAAGAAACTCAGGAACAGTCCATGTAGCAAGTGAGGTGGAACGGAAAATATACAAATAAAGCCCGGATGCCATATGGCAATCCAATTTATTGATTTATGTTCAGGAATCGGAGGTTTCCATTCCGGCTTGGTGGCAACAGGTCATTATGAGTGTGTTGGACATGCGGAAATAGACCCTCATGCTTCTAAAGCATATAAGGCCATCTACGGAAAAGAAGGAGGTTTGAATTATGGCGACCTGCGAGAAATTAACCCGAAAGAATTGCCCGACTTTGACCTTCTCTGTGCCGGATTTCCTTGTCAGAGTTTCTCTGTTGCCGGACGAAGACTTGGCTTCCAAGATACAAGAGGAACTGTCTTCTTTGAAATTGCCCGAATCATTGCAGAGAAACGGCCTCCATTTTTACTCTTGGAGAATGTCCCCGGATTGCTATCGCATGACGGCGGCAGGACGCTTACTACCATCTTCTCCACGCTTGTTGAAATGAGGTATCATCTCGAATGGATGGTGCTTAACAGCAAATACTTCGGAGTCCCACAACAGCGCCCAAGGTTGTACATTGTCGGATATCTTGATTCACGATGTGCCGGAAAAGTATTTCCTCTCGGAAGCAGCTATGCGAAAAATCTTAAACAGCTTATCCCCGGCGCACAAGGACAACGAGTCTACGAAACAGACGGAATAGCCTGTACGCAATGTGCGAGTGCAGGTGGCTGGGGCGGTAAAACGGGATTATATTTTATCGATATGAATGTCAATCCAAAGATTACCGATGTTGCCCGTTGTATTACTGCAAGGCACGATTCGGGAGTCAGTAACCACCGAGGTGAACACTCTGCTGTGCTTATTGAAGAAGAACCGCCAAGGGCAATGCTTACGCCCGACAGAGAAAAAGTTAGGCAACAAGGACGGCGACTCAAAGAGCCGGACGAAGCCATGTTTACCATTACTGCCCAAGATAAACATGGCATATATCACAGAGGAAGAATCCGAAAACTTATGCCGATTGAATGTTGGCGTTTGCAAGGCTTCACCGATGAACAATTTCATAAAGCAGAGTCGACCGGACTAAAAGACGGTCACCTATATAAGATGGCTGGAAATGCGGTTAGCGTTCCAGTCATTACTGCTATTGGGCAGAAAATGTATGAAATTAACACCGAGTTCGGTATTGTGAAGGAGTGATAAAAATGCCGAATCATATTATTAACCTTATTAGCTTAAAAGGTGATAAACAAAAAATTGCTGAAATGCTTGAAGCAATAAAAACCGAAGAATTTGGTATTGGCTCTGTAGACTTTGAAAAAGTAATCCCAATGCCCGAAAGCCTACGAATTGAAAGTGGTTCAAAAACTGATAAAGGGTTGCGAGCTTATAAAGATTTTATTTCGGTATTAACCTTTGATGGTGCTAACGCCGATATGGACTTGCTCAATATTCCCGAAGAAAAAGAAAACCGATTTTTAAGTATGCGCACGGATATAAAAAGGGATGAATGGGAACTCGGTCGCCAAGCATTCAGAAATGAAAAAATGTACGGCGAACCCACTTGGTATGATTGGGCGATCAAAAATTGGGGTACTAAATGGAATTCATACGGATATGATTACCATGACAGAAGCGATATCACAGAAAATCCTGCTCTTGGTTTTAATACTGCTTGGAGTGCACCACACCCCATAATCCGTAAACTCGCTGAAATGTATCCCGAAGTCACCTTCGAGCATGTATGGGCTGATGAAGACATCGGTCAAAATTGTGGTAAAAGCACCTATGGAAACGGTCAATGCACCGGAGTTTTCTATCCCGAAGGTGATGCGGCTACGGTGTTTGCTTTGAAGGCTTGGGGTGAACTTGATGATGAACCAACACAAACCGAAACAATGACTGAGCAAAATATGTAGTAAAGAAGGTGATATCAGATGCTCAATGCAATTGTATCTATAAAAGAAAATAGTGCCGTAATAGAGTTTCCGCTCGAACTATACGAACTGTATCATCAGTTAAATCAAATAGGCATTACTCAAGGCCCCCATCGAATTAATATTATCGATGATGAAAATGCGGATGTCAGGGTGAAGTTATATTCAGAAAGCGACTTCGGAAATCATGTAATTCGTTTAATTAACGAAAAAGACACTCTCGAAGACCTTCATACCGTAGTTGGTGCAATAAATATTGCCCCCGATGAAGTTAAAGAAGAACTTGAAGAATATATATTACACGACCAACTGGACAACAAAGAGGAATTATACAATGCTTTAAGAGAATTAAAAGAAAGCATTGCACCTATCGTAACAACCTTTTATTGTCCTCTTACCGCGCAAATTCATGACGATGAATACGGTGAAATGTGTGATGCGGATGACCGTGTAATTAGAAATGCTCAATACGAAATTCAAGAAGCTATCGAAAAAGAGCAAAATCCCGATTTTGATATGGCCGAGTGCATTACCGATCACCCGACCGCAAACAAAAAACTTGTATCTGCGGTTTGGTCGGTTGAAGAAATTAATGGTGTTTTGTATGGAAGGATTGATTGCCGTTCAGCCGAAGCCTTTACTCCCGAAGAAATCGAAGCTTTGAAGGATGGCATCTCAGGTCAAAACAGCGATGGGCTTGGTGAAGGCTTTGAGCAAAGAGAAATCAAAACTGATGAAGGCGATATGTATGTTTCTTTTTGGCACTCTGGCGATGATTATTATATCCGCACCAAAGAAGAAATGGACGAAGCCCTGTATCAAGGTATTAAAATGGAAGGTATGTAATTATGAGTGATTTGCTGTTTTTTATTATAGGGTTGCTCCTCGGTGGTTGCATATCTTTTGTTATTCTCTGTTGCTTTCAGATTAATCGAATTAACGCTTACGAATCGGAAATTCGAAAACTGAAAGCCCAACTTTCCAAAGAAGGAAAACATTAATATTAACTGTGAGGCCGTTTGCGTGTGTAAACACAAGAACGGCCTGTTTTTGTATTTTAACGCAACTGCCTCCCTATCGAAAGGAGGTCGGTTACATTGTCCGGCTCAGTAAGCCCACTCCCTTGGACTGGAAGCAAAGGCTGTATTTACACAACAATAGATGCGTTTATGCCTCCGCACAAAACCTATGTAGAACCTTGCATGGGTAGTGCAGAGGTTTTTTTGCGTAAAAAACCATCAGAAAGAGAAATAATCAATGACTATAACGGTGACTTGGTTAAGTTCTTTAGAGTTTTACAGCGCAGTGAAAAATTAGCGTATCTTATAGGGCGGCTATATCTTTCTTTCAATTCAGAGCAACTGTTTAAGGCTAACAAGGCTATGCTTGCAGATGTCCCCAATATTCTCGATGACATCACAGAAACATCCATTATTATCGAAAACGCCGATTGGTCAGATATTGAAAAAGCGGTTGCTTTCTTTGAGAATCAGATATTTAGCTTTTCGTCCACAGGAAAAACCTTTGCCATCGCAAAGAAAGACATGACAAAAAGGTTCGGCAGACTGGTAGCAGCCTGTAGTAGATTAAGAAATGCGGTAATTATGCACCGAGATTATAAAGACTGCATTTCCTATGCTGCGGGTAAGGATACTTTTATTTTGCTCGATCCCCCGTACAAAGGTACGGAGAACTACTATCAAAAAGCCAGTTTTGGTAGCGATGAACATGCAAAGCTGTTTGAATTTATGAATGGAATTCATGAGAAATATAACGGCGATTGTAAGTTTATTATCACATATAACAACGACCCATATATAAAGGAACTTGCCGATAAATATGGCTTTGATACCTATGTGAAAGAACGCTTACACAATATGCTTCAAAGCACCAAGCCCGGCGAAATGTTCGAAGAACTGCTTATCGGTAATTATGACCTATGCAAACAAGCGGAAACGAACAGCAACTATCTGTTGGAACAGTCCCGGCAGTTAACATTATTTGATTTTCAATATGATTACTAAAAGGAGATTTAAAATGAAGAATATTACAGAATTTTCATTCACCCTGCCGGAAGACTTGTTGGATGCCCTTGGCATTAATGAAGATTCCATGTTCGAAACATACTTCGAGGATGGCAGAGTAAGAATAAGACTTCTTGACGAAGTAGATTGTCAGGAAGAAGCAGAAAACGAGGATGTTGTAGACGATGAAGACCTTAACATCCCCGAAAAATGTGTTCTTTGTCCTAATTTCTGTTGGCATTGCAGAAAATGTACTATTTATATTTAAGGAGTGTGATTTAAGTGAACAGAAAGATTGTGAGAGTCCTCGGCAAACGAGGACGAATTACCATCCCCTATGAAATTAGAGTCCGCAATAAAATTGGATATAACGATATCCTGTCTTTTGAGGAAAAGGATGCGAATACCATTATAGTTCGCAAAGAAAAATTGTGTGGCGGTTGCACTCCCCAATGTTTTGATGAAGCAAGCGATATCTCTATTGAAGACTTCATTGATAGCCTTTCTCCCGAGCAGCAACGCAAAGCTACAATTTACCTTAATTTGTTGTGGGCTAAGAAAGAAGGTGCAAAAGTAAATGGCTGAGTATAAAAGCCTTTATAAATGGTCTCTTAAAGAAGCCCAAGGGTTAGGAGAAGTCGAACTTTGGCGAAAGAGCCATAAAGAAAACTGTAATTGCGCAAGGGCAATCGAAAAAGCTATAACCGATAATTATAGCGACAACAGTCTAAACACAGATGTAGTTAAAGACATTATTGCTGAATACGGTTATGACCGAGTAAATCATGTCTTGGCGAATACAATTCAGCAGAACAAAAATGACGGAAGATACAGTCAAGAAAACAAAAATTGGGCAAAAGCCTTTTACATCCCGAATGAAGATGTAAATTGGCATTTTGCAGTCGAAGGGCATCCTGGTTTAGTTAATATGGTTGTTGACAGATTGCGTAAGGAATTTCAGTCCCTTGGTTTGTATGATAAAAGTCATTGTTCTGAAGAAGGAAACTATGAAGGAAAAATCCTTGTTATGAAACCGTCAACACTAAAGGACGAATACAAAACACCGGATTTTCAATTATTCCTTGCTACAAGTGGGTTTGGCTGTTATCCCGATAAAATGGGAACTTCATTGTCTGGCGTTTTTCTCAAGGACGATGAGTATGCACATTTTAGAAGACAGGATTTTTTCGGTGTACTCAAGGAAGAATTAATTCCCGAATGGGCGCAAGAAAAGCTCAATCAACTTTCCGAACCCGAAGAAAGCACAGATATTAAGATGGAAGGTGTCTGAAATGCGAGTAAAAATTTATCAAATTAACACAGACCGTGATAAACATAATCAAAAGTTTATGAAGTTAAATGACGGCCAAAAGTCCGATCCTACTACCTACGATGAGGTGTTCGATGCAGAACTTGAAGAAAATAATCTTGAATCAATATATACTCGTTTCAATACAGAACAACATCCGCTATTTAGAGGACACTCCCTTTCGGTTTCGGATGTTGTTCTTTTAGATGGGAAGGCGCATTACTGTCAGCCTTTTGGGTTTAAGGAAATTCCATTCGATGAATCTAAAACTCAAAAGCCCGACAATCTTATGCGCGTAGTATATGTCGAGCCAAATAAACCTGCTTATGTTGCAGAAATTGAACATACTCTCAAAGGCGAGCAACGAGCCGTAAAAGGACTTATTGAAGCTGTATATCCTTGTGATGATGACAATGTTTGTTTTGTCTGCAACGAGGAAGGAAAACTCATAGGTATGGAAGGCAATCGAATAGTAAATCTTGGCAATACGATTATTGCCGGACCATTTTTTGTTTGCGGTCTTACCAGTGATGACTTTAGAGGACTAACGGATGAGGAGGTGACGAAATATATGGATGCGTTCAAAGAGCCTGAGCAGATTTCTCAGGCAGAGGTAGAAGCCGATATGGGTTTCACAATTATAACCGGAATTTAAAATTTGGAGGTAATTATCAATGGCAACAAAGAAGACCACCGGTGTAAAAGCACCGAAAAATGAAGAAAAGAAAAATGTACAGCAGACCGCTCCTGTAGACAACGACAGACCGCAGTACAAAATCCCTTTTATTTCCGCTAAAATTGACCGTCTTAACGATAACCCCGAATCAAAAATCAAAGCTAATGCAAGTGTTGTCATTGGTAATCATTTTGCGGTTCATGGGTTTAAAGTTTATGACGGCGGTGAAAAAGGCATGCAGGTACTTTGCCCCGGACATAAAAGCGGCGATAAGTTCTACGAAGATTTCCATCCTGTGAGCAAGGAAGCTCGTGAGGCTCTGAATGGGTATATTCTTGATGCATATGAGCAGAAACTTGAACAGACACAGGAAGAAGGACAGTCAGAGGATGAAAACCTTGATGAAGACGAAGAACCTGCCTTTGAACAGACAATGTAGGCTTTTATGTTAAATAATCGATAATTTGCTGGACTTTTGAAAGTATTTCGGTATTGTGTAGTTGAGGTGATATTTATGACGAAACGAGTAATTGCAATGATTATGGCAATTATGCTCTGCGTAACACTAATTGCGTGTAGCAATCAAGCCCCTACACAAACCAATATTGAAGAAAGCAAAATCGTTACGAGTGACACAACAAGTGTAACATCAAGCAAAGAAGAAGCGAATATAAGTGATGACACGACTGCTGTTCACTCCCCAAAGCCTACCGTTAACTCCACTCCTTCCTCAACAACGGCATCCGATATAAAAACAACAGAAAAAGAAAATGTTGAAACAAAAACATCGGAAAACTCTGTAACAGAAAAAGAAGCTGAGATTTCTGCTCCGCCAAAGGAAGTGGAGAAACCAAAAACAACAGAGGAAAAGAAAACAGAAACAACACTCCCTCCCGTTACAAAGGAAGAACCCCCAAAAAACGAACCAGTTACACCTCCTTCAACCACCGAAATCGAAAAGTATGTAGCACAGTATGTTAATCAGTATCGTTCAGAGCAAGGAAGCTCAAAAACAACGGTATTAACTGGACTCACAGAGGTGGCGAGGTTTAGAGCAAAACAGCTTGTAACAAACTTCTCACACAACAGTATTCCAAATGCTTGTAACGAATTGAAATACGGTGAGTTTGTGGATATGACTTTATATGGTGGCACAGAATCCGATAGCTATTATCAAGGTTATAACCGAGAAGCCATCGGTAAAGGGGATTGGTTTGGAACAGCAGAGCAAATTGCAAAGCGAATTGCTAAAGGTTTCAAAAACAGTAGCGGTCACTGGTCTTATGTTGGCGACTCCCAATACGGCTATATGGCGGTTGGAGTCTACTACAACCAAAGTGAAGAAAAATGGTACTGTTGTATCTGTATGAGTAGTAAAAATTATGGTGATTAAAATATAATCCACCGCAACCAAGCCCTCGTCTACGGACGGGGGCTAAATTTATTTCAACTATGAAAGGACGAATGATCTATGAATTTTAATAAGAATAAATGGTCAAAAGTATTAGCAATGTTTCTTGCGGTGGTAATGACAATTATGGCAATGCCGATGAGTGCATTCGCTGCCGTTGCATCTGACCTGCCCGACAATATGGCTGATCACTCTATTCTCCGTGCGCTTGAATACACCGGCTATGATGTACAGAAGCAAAAGAATGACGGAACACTTTATCAGTCAGGCTCTTACGGTTCAAGAACACCGGCGGCGGTGCTTTCTGGAATCAATTACGGAACAAGCACTTCGGGTAAAGAAACCGTTGCTGACAGTTCTACTGTTACAGGTCGCGCACCCGACATTGCAACCTTTCAAAGCAAAGGATTGTGCTGTGCTTCCTTCGTAACATATTACATCTGCAACTATCTCCCTAATATTGAAGGTGTAGATACGCAGTTTATTACTGATGCTATTAATGCAACAGGTTGGAACTCACAGGCTGTTGTAACTTGGCAGAAGGCACTCAATGGTCTTGTAGATGATGGCGAACTCGAAAAAATCGGCACAAGTTCTTCCAATGTCAACAGAAATAAACTTGCTCCCGGCGACCTCATTATTTTCGGTAATGATGAAAACTCTCATACCCACATTGCCGTATATTCGGGTACCTATAAAGGAACAGATTTCCTCATCCATGTCGGCAACGACAGAGGCCCCGAAATTATGCCTGTCGCATGGATGAGTGACTCTTCTAATGGCAATAAAGCATCGTATCCTAACGCTTATTATCACTTGCCCGATGATATTTTTGAACAGGACGGTAGTATTGAGGTATATAAAAAGGATACGGACGGCAAAGCCTTGGCAGGTGCTGTGTTTACAGCAACCAACAGCGAAACAGGTCAGTCCTTTAAAATTGGCCCCACAAATAGTAAGGGCTATGCCATTTCTGAACAAGCAATCCCCTATGGCACATATACCATCAAAGAAACCGTATTCCCTGCAAACTATCGCACAAGTGGTACAAGTTCTTGGACGAAAACACTTAATAGCGATACACCCAACGCAACAATTACTATCAATGCAGTAAACGAGTTAATCCCTGGCAACTGCAAGATCGTAAAGACCAGTGAGGACGGCAAGGTTGACGGTATCGACTTCACCATCACAGGTAACGGTGTCAATAAGACGGTTACGACTGCAAACGGCGGTCAGATTACCGTTAAGGATCTTAAACCTGGCACCTATACTGTAACCGAGAAAGTCGTCGACAAGTATGAGCCTCAGTCCAGTCAGAGCGTAACTGTTGTAAGCGGTCAGACGGCTACGGTTAACTTTTCCAACACCTTAAAGCGTAGCGACCTCAAGGTTACCAAAACCAGTGAAGACGGTCTCGTGGAAGGTGTTCAGTTCAAGCTCACCGGTACCTCTCTCAGTGGCGAAACCATTGAGCAGTTCGCAGTTACCAACGCAAAAGGTATCGCAACCTTCTCCGATGTTCTTATCAGCGGCAATGTGAAATACACCTTGTCCGAGGTGAACACCGCAGAGCGATACGAAGTTCCTGCTTCTCAGTCTGTGGCTGTTGAGTGGAATAAAGTAACCGAAGCCTCCGTTTATAACAAGCTCAAGCGCGGTGATTTAAAGATCACAAAAACGAGCGAAGACGGTATGGTCGAAGGCGTTAAGTTCCGCTTGACCGGCACCTCTCTCAGCGGTGAGAAAATCGACTTAACTGCTACTACCAACGCAAACGGTGTGGCTATATTTGAGGATGTACTCATCACCGGACACTCTACCTATACCGTGACCGAGGTGGATACCAAGGCGTATTATATCACCCCTGCAGCTCAGTCGGTTTCTATCGCATGGAACGAGGTAACCAACAAGTCCTTCTATAACGAACTCAAGCGTGGTTCTCTTCGTGTACAGAAGACTTCCGAAGACGGCTTCGTAGAAGACATGAGATTCCGCCTTGTTGGAACTTCAGATTCAGGCATCAAGGTTGACGAAACCGTTTATACCGATGCCAACGGCGTTGCTCTCTTCGAAGACATCCTCATCGGTAAGAACTATGTACTGACAGAGGAAAGAACTCCTACCCGTTATGTCGTACCTGCAAAGCAGACTGTGGATATTGCGTGGAACACCGTAACAGGCGCATCTGTGGAGAACATTCTCAAGAAATGGCGTGCTGATGTATTCAAGGTGGACGGCTATCTTTATTGGGGTAATCCCGAAGACGATAACGGTCTTGTGCCTGTGGTAATGTCTCTCAAAGCGCCTTCCTCTGACGAGATGGTAGACAAGTATGGTTGGCCTTACGGTGAAACTCAGGGCGATGCAACTCTCGAAGGTGCGGTATACGGCGTGTATAAGAACGGCGACCTCGTTGACACCTACACTACCGATAAGAACGGTTGGTTTATTACCAAGTATTATCCCTGCGGTGACAACAACGAGTGGACTATCCGTGAAATCTCCGCAAGCGAAGGTTATTTGCTCGATCCCACCGTTTACTATGTGGATGCATATCCCGGTAACTACAGCGTAGAGCTTAACACCGAGTATATCGATGTTTACGAAGCGATTATCCGTGGCAAGATCTCTATCATCAAACACGCTGACGATGGCTCGACTCAGATCGAGCATCCCGAAGAAAATGCGGTCTTTGAGGTTTACCTCAAGAGTGCGGGTTCTTATGAGAACGCAAGAGAAACTGAAAGAGCCTTGCTCGTAACCGATGCATATGGCTATGCTGAAACTCCCGAATGGTTGCCCTATGGTGTTTACACCGTAAAGCAGACTAAAGGACTCGAAGGCAAAGAGCTAATGCCGGCATTTGACGTGCGAATCAATGAGGATGGCAAAACCTATCGCTACCTCATTAACAACGCCACTTTCGAGGCAGAAATCGAAATCGTGAAGAAGGACGCGGAAACCGGAAAGGTTATCCCTGCATCCGGCATCGGTTTCAAGGTGCGTAATACGGACACTGGCGAATATGTGATTCAGCACATCAACTATCCCACTCCGATGGACATCGAAATCTACTACACCGATGAAAGCGGAAAGCTCATGCTTCCTTACGCACTCCCTTACGGCAATTACGAAATCATTGAGCAGAATACCTGCTTCGGATACGTGCTTGACAGCACTCCCGTAGCCTTTAAGGTGGACGGTTCTACCGACCTCGTAACTGTGGTTAAGTCTAACTACGCACAGAAAGGAACAATCACCATCTCCAAGTTCGGCGAGGTCTTCTCCTCTGTGGTAGAAAATGATGGCATCTATCAGCCAGTGTATGAAATCAAAGGCTTGGAAGGTGCGGTCTACGAAGTAATCGCAGTCGAGGATGTAATCACTCTTGACGGCACTACCCGATACACCAAAGGTCAGGTAGTGGCAACCATTACTACCGGTAAGGACGGCAAGGCAACGACCGAGCCTCTCTATCTCGGCAAGTATGAAATCCGTGAGGTCAAAGCACCTTACGGCATGGTGCTTAACACCGAACCCGTGAGTGTGGAACTCGTATATGCCGGAGAGCATGTAGAGATTACCGAAACCTCTGCATCCTTCACTAACGAGCGACAGAAGATGGTAATCGACCTCAAGAAGACGATGGAGAACGATGAAATCTTCGGTATCGGCACTAACGGTGAGATTACCAATGTACAGTTTGGTATGTATGCAGCCGAGGATATGACTGCCGCTGACGGTAAAGTCATTCCAAAGGATGCACTTATCGAAACCGCTTACTGCGACAAGAACGGCAACATCGTATTTGTGACCGACCTTCCCGTAGGTGCAAAAGTGTATGTCAAGGAAATCCACACCGACTGCCACTATGTACTGAACGATGAATCCTTCAAGGTGGACTTCGACTATGCAGGTCAGGAAACCGAAACTGTCCGTGAATCCGTAAACGGCGGCGAAGCAATCGAAAACGAAATCCTTCGTGGCACGATTGTCGGCAAGAAGGTTGACGAAGACGGCTTCACCATCTGTGGTGCATTGTTCGGTCTCTTCCGTGCGGATGCTACCGAGTTTACCGAAGAAACGGCAATCCTCACTTGCGAATCCAATGTAATTGGTATCTTCCAGTTCGAGAATGTACCTTACGGCAACTGGATTGTTCGTGAAATCAAGGCAGCTCCTGCCTTCGTTCTTAACGAAACCAACTACGAAGTAACCATCGATGAAGACGGCGAAACCGTAGAAATCGAAGTTGAGAACAAGTTCATTACCGGCTCGGCACAGACCATCAAAGTCGATAAGGACTACCCCGAAAACACCCTTGCAGGTGCAGTGTTCGAAATCTATGTGGATGTCGATAATAACAAAGAATTCGACAGCGAAACCGACCTGCTTGTTGGTGAGATGACTGAAGGCGAAAACGGCATTCACACCTATGGGAAGCTCCGCTACAATGGATACTTCCTCCATGAAAAGTCTGCTCCCGAAGGTTTCCTCAAAGACGATGGCTATTACTATTTCGAAATCCGTGTAAACGGTGAAATGGTAACCGTTGAAAATGAGGCAGGTATTGGCTTCAATAATCAGGCTATCAAGGGCAACGTGGAACTCACCAAGGTAGATGCCGAAAAGACCGACATCAAGCTCGGCGGTGCAGTCTTCAAGATCTACGCAGACACCAATGCTAACGGCGAATACGATGCCGAAGATAAGTTTGTAACAGAGCTTATCGATAACGAAGGCATCTACCGTGCAGAAGGTGTCCGCTACGGCAATTACTTCTGCATTGAGGAATCCGCTCCCGAAGGTTTTGTGGCTGACACCAAGGCTTATTATTTCGAGATTCGTACTGATGGCGAAACGATTGTAATCGCAAACACCGAAGACGGTCTCTTCACCAATAAGCCTATCACCGGTGAACTTGAAATCACCAAAACCGATATCGCAGACGGCAAACCCCTTGCGAATGTCGGATTCCGCATCAAAGATGCAGACGGCAACACCGTAATCGAAGGTTATACTGACGAGAACGGTATCGCCAAATTTACTCTCCGCTATGGCAAGTACACCTATACCGAGTTCAAGTGCTTGGATGGTTACTATGCTAATACTGAGGAATACCCCTTCGAGATTAAGGAAGACGGTCAGATTGTTAAAGCTGCCGTTAAAAACGAAAAAATCCCCGTCCCCGATATTCCGCAGACTGGTGATAATTCAAACCTCGGTTTTTGGATTGGCCTTTGTGCCATCGCGCTTGGCGGTTTGATTTCCACCATAATTATTGCAATTAAGCGTAAAAAGGACGATGAGGATGAATGATGAAAAAGGTGTATATCTGCTCCCCTTTAGGTGGTGACATCAAGGGTAACCTTGAAAAAGTCAAGCGATATACCCGATATGCGTTAATGTGTGGCACGGCTCCGGTCGTGCCACATTTTTACGCCCTCTGCCTTGACGATAATATCGAAAAAGAACGAGAAATTGGGATTGTTGCAGGGCTTGGAATGTTATGGTTTTGTGATGAACTTTGGGTGTTCGGGGATGAAGTTACCGAAGGAATGTGTACAGAGATAAACTTCTGTCGAAACCTTAATATTCGCATTAAAAAGATTAACGAAAAAGACATTATCAAAGTAATTGGAGGATGATAAACAATGAAGAATAAAACTGTAAGAATTATAATCTGTGTCGTAGCCGTAATGATGATAATGATGTCGTTCTCCATGACTGCGTTTGCAGCCGGTGATGTAGCTGGTGCAATCGAGCAGACTTGGAACACCGCAAAAGGACAGGTTCAGTCCGTTGTAAACAATGTAGTGTTCCCCGTGGTAGATATGATTCTTGCTATCCTTTTCTTTGTAAAACTCGGCACAGCCTATTTTGATTATCGCAAGCATGGTCAGTTTGAGTTTGCTGCTCCTGCCATTTTGTTTGCTTGTTTGATTTTCACTCTAACCGCACCCCTTTATATTTGGACTATTCTCTAATTGGGGGGTACACATATGAACCTTTATGAAAAAGAAATGAGAATGATGTTTGGAGATAACGACATCATTAAAGACCCGTTAATTGTTGGTAGAACGCTGACAGGGATACTTGACGAAGACCTAAGAATTAAAATTAAATTCATTGCATCAGAGGTACAAGGCAAATTTGATACCGTCCGCGCAGTCATTATCAACAGAACCTCCGGCGAGGTAGACTCTCAAAACTTCTTATTTGCAGACATTATTGGTATGCAAAAGAGAGGTAATGGATTAGAGCCTATAGCTCCGCATATGTGGGATAATGCAAACCCTAAAGGTGCGTGGTACATTCAGCCGACAGTACAACAGAAAGCTGATATAGGAGATACCGTGCTTACCTATGCCGAAATGTTCCAAGACCCTGCTTATGCACTTAATATGCAGTTTAAATAAGATAACCGATAACAGAGGCGGCGAATTGTCGCCTCTGTTTCTATAATCAGGAGGTGGTAAGATGTTTGACTGGATCGGCGATCTTATAGACTCTATTGTCGGTGCTATTCAAGACGGCTTTCAATGGATTGGCGAAACCATCACAAGTACGATATGGACAACAATGCTTCGTTGGTTTTATGAAACCATTTACGATGCAGTTGCCGACTTTTTTGAACTTATCGGTAATATGGGTGCTGACATATTCGATTTGGATTGGGTTCAGGCAACCGTAAAACTATTTACCTATTTTGGATGGGCATTATTTGTAGCCGGACTTGTTGTTGCAGTATT
The DNA here is from genome assembly GCA_045540375.1 of Ructibacterium sp. Lineage (GTDB taxonomy): Bacteria > Bacillota > Clostridia > Monoglobales > Monoglobaceae > Ructibacterium. Next base: position 29,398 of record JAZQHD010000012.1, read on the forward strand.
TGATGTTGCTGTCGAATATCAAAACGGCAGAGCAAATATTAAAACAACAGCAATAAATGTGTTAAAAGGCTTTTTTGCCTGTTCCTTAATCGGAGTAGTCCCGATAGAGCTATATAAGTTTTGTATCACATTGCAAAACACTTTTGCTCATGATTTGGCAGCCCTTGGAGGTGCAAGTCAATCCTTCGAACTTGGTATTACAGCAAAAGGCGTATTGGTCGGCAGTTTCTTTGCCGGCAATCTCTCCTCACAGTTAGGATTATTTACGCTATTATGCCTAATTGCGTTTGCCTATTGCGTAGTAAAAATATTCTTCCAAAACATTAAGCGCGGTGGCATATTGCTTGTTCAGATGGCAGTAGGTTCGCTATATATGTTTTCTGTCCCCCGAGGATATACGGATGGGTTTGTACAATGGATGAAGCAAGTTGCAGCTATATGCTTAACGGCTTTTATGCAAACAACCTTGTTATATCTTGGCTTAATGACATTCCCACAGAATATGCTCCTCGGTCTTGGCATTATGCTATCTGCAAATGAAGTACCTCGAATTGCACAGCAGTTCGGCCTCGATAGCTCAGTCAGAGTGAATATGATGAGCGTTGTTCATGCGACCACAACAGCCGTCAACCTTACTCGCTCTATTGCAAGAGCAAAGTAATGGAGGTAGACATAAATGAAGAATACAAATGGCAAAGACAGATTTTTGCATGAATACGGTAATGACGGGTTTAAAATCATAGCAGCTTATGAAGAAGCCTGTGATATAGAACACAATGATAAGTTCACAAGTTGGTTTGGCGATTTAGGAATATTTGAAGCCTCCTTGAATCCAAATACAACTTATGAAGTATTGTGTGACCGCTACAAAAATGGTCTCAAATTTCTTGGTATTGTTAATGGCCAAGTCGACAGTATTTGTAGCGAGTTCTTATCCTCAAGACTGGCAGAACACATACGAGAGGAAAAAGCAAAATTGGATATTGATAAAGACTATACTCCAGTTTCCATACTGACGAAGCGTGATGTTTTTGAACTGACTGAAGAATCAATGTGGGTAGATAGAGATATTCAGCTTGACGATGATAATAAACAACAAATCGTAGCATATTTAGAAACCCTATTTGATGTTAATAAAAAGTTCGGTTTGAAACTCGATTCGGATGCTGGCGAATGGGTTAATATGTATGGCATTTATAATCCTTTTAGCGATTTTCTTGCTGTCGAATGTGTAATCAGCACAGATGATAAAAATGAGAGTTTCTTTTATACTCCAACCAAAGCAGAAAGCGAACTTATCAAGAATATGATAACTCAAAAAATACAAGAAGTTCACGGACAAACGCCAATAGAGTTTTGTAATGATATATGCACCGCTGAACAAACCATGGGAGGTATGTAAATGACTCAATATTTATACCCACAGAACCTAAAAGCCACAGCGAACCTGTGGCTTTGGGGTCTGAGAGATTTTTGCATCATCGGTATAGCCGCACTTCTGTCGGTTGTAATGTTGGTGTATTTAAGAATTTTTATTCCGGCGGTGATAACCCTTGTATATGGTTTTTTAACCATACGAATGGACGATACTACCGTCATGGATTATATGAAATATGCTGTTAAGTATTTAATTACGACACAGCAATACTTTGAATGGAGGTGACCATAATGGCACAGAACAAACAGAAAAAGAAAAAAGGCAGTTCCGTACAAGACCTTATAGGAATTAAGACATTCAGTAAGTATGGCCTTAAAACCAACAAAGGCGAATTGCTTTTCTATCTTGTAGCCCCAACTAATATCTCGGTATTATCTCACACAAATATCGAAATCAAAGTAAGGCATTTGATGATGGTACTTTCTTCCTTGCCCGATATTGAAATAGCTTGCACGGACTCCTCAGAGTGCTTCGATGATAACAAAGCATATCTGCATACCCGTCTTGACGAAGAAATGAATCCAAAGGTAAAAAGGATACTCAAAAAAGATATTGAGTTCCTTGATCAGATACAGGTAGAAATGGCAACTGCTCGACAGTTTTTGTTTATAGCAAGATGCAAAGCCAAGAAACCCGAGCAGGTGTTTCAAATGGCAAACCGTGTAGAAAAGGTTATCTCCGAGCAGGGCTTCGAAGTTCGCCGAATGAAAAAGGAAGACATCAAACGCTTCCTTGCTTTATATTTTGATGCAAGTTTTAATGGCGAACAGATGCCCGATATAGACGGCGAACAGTTCTTCGAGGTCGATGAAGACGATGAGGAAACTTAATATTTTTCTTATTCCTCTGCTGTCGGCGCTTGTGGTTATATCTGCTTTTATGATATATAGGCAAATTACTACACAGCAGAAAGAAATAAATAAATTCGATGAACTGGTTGAAATCGTTGAAGAAACAAGCGGAATAACGGAAGAAACTACCGAAGAACCAAAGAATATCGAATCTTTGGAACAAACATCTAAAAGCAGAAACTTAAAACCGTTGTTCGAAAGAAATAGCGACTGTATAGGTTGGATATGCATCCCCGGTACAAATATCAATTATCCTGTTATGCATACACCCAATAACCCACAAAAATACCTGCGTAAAGATTTTGACGGAAACTACAGTCAATCGGGTGTCCCGTTTCTTGATGCAAGGTGCGACTATGAAAGCGGCACCGCTATTATTTACGGACACAATATGAAAAACGGAACACAGTTCTCTGACCTAAAGAAATATTTAAACGCCGACTTCCGAAGTTCCCACTCTGTTATAGAGTTTGAAACAAAAAACGGCGTTAGATTGTTTACCGTGATATCGGTAATAACAACTGATATTTACGATGAAATTTATAACCAAATCAATACCGATGACACGCTTATGCTTTCCACTTGTTATGGAAACGCAAAAAGCGGTCGACTAATAATTATAGCAAAGGAGGCCAAAGCCAATGGCTAAAAAACAAAAAGTGTTAACTCCCGAGCAGGTCGAAGAAATTCGTACAAAAGACTTCTTTGACTGCATTTTACCAAGCACTATAAAATTCTTTTCTGACCATTATATAGTCGGTGACAGTTACCGTTGTGTGTGGGCAATTCGAGAGTATCCGCCCTCCACAGAGGAACAAGCAATTCTTTCGCAGCTTGCAGACAGAAATGGTGTAACCCTCCGTATCTATCACAGACTTGTTGAGTCAATGGAACAGAGAAAAATCATTCAGAACGCTACCCGAAGAAATACGCTCAAAAGCGGTGGAAATGATATGAATGACACAATTGAAGCCGAAGGTAACTTACAGGATGTTATTGAACTGTTGGCTAACCTTCGTAAAAACCGAGAACCTCTTTTGCATTGTTCAGTATTTATTGAATTGAAAGCAAAAAATCAGGAAGCATTAAAGGAACTACAAAGTGAAATATCTATGGAATTGACTCGCTCGAAAATTTCCGTGGATAGATTAACCCTCCGCCAAAAAGAAGGCTTTCTTTCTGTTCTGCCTGTGGGCGCGAATCAATTCGGTGCACAATTTGAACGAGTTTTGCCAGCTTCAAGTGTTGCAAACCTTTATCCTTTTAATTTCTCGGGTAAAACAGACCCCGAAGGAATTTATATCGGGCGCGATAAATTCGGCACAAATATCCTTGTAGACTTTGACCGAAGGGCTGAAGATAAAACTACAAGCAATATCCTTATTCTCGGCAACTCCGGTCAGGGCAAGTCTTATCTGATGAAGCTTATTCTCACAAACATTCGTGAATCAGGAAAAAGCGTTATTTGTCTTGACCCCGAAAGTGAGTATGTGGATTTGTGTGCCAATCTCGGTGGCTGTTATATTGATTTTCTTTCGGGCGAATATACAATCAACCCACTCGAGCCAAAGGCGTGGTCTGATGGTGTGGATGATATCGACCCTTCCACTCCAGAAGCCTTCAAGAAGCAGACTCGACTCTCACAGCACATCGCATTCTTAAAAGATTTCTTCCGAAGCTATAAGGAATTTACCGATAGTCAGATTGATACAATTGAAATTTTGCTTTCAAAATTGTATGCGAGATTTGGAATTACCGACTCTACCGACTACAGCAAAATGAAGTCAACTGACTATCCTATTATGGAAGACTTTTATAAGTTGTGCGAAGAAGAATTTATGACCTATGATAAGCAGAGAAAATATCTTTATACAGAGCAAACACTCCAAGAGGTATGCCTCGGCATCAACTCAATGTGCGTGGGTGCGGAAAGCCGATATTTTAACGGTTACACCAACATCACCGATGACGCATTTTTGGTGTTTGGCGTAAAAGGTCTTATGGATACAAACAAGCGACTCAAGGATGCGATGCTATTTAATATTTTGTCCTATATGAGCAACCAACTTCTCGGCAAGGGCAACACAGCAGCTTCCATCGATGAGCTTTATTTATTCTTAACGAACATGACCGCAATTGAATATATCCGAAACGCTATGAAGCGTGTTCGAAAAAAGGACTCCTCAATTATTCTGGCATCGCAGAATATTGAGGATTTTTTAATTCCATCTATTCGTGAATTTACGAAGCCCTTGTTCAGTATTCCTACTCACCAATTCTTGTTTAACGCAGGTCAGATTAACCCCAAAGAATATATGGATGCGTTACAGGTAGAGCCGAGCGAGTTCGACCTCATCAAGTATCCTGAGCGTGGTACTTGCCTGTATCGTTGTGGTAACGAAAGATATCTGCTCCAAGTTATATCCCCCGAATACAAGTCGGCACTCTTTGGCAAGGCAGGTGGTCGCTAATGGCGGCACCTGCTGTTGCTGCCGTTGCCAAAAAAGTAATTGCTTATGTTGTAACAGACAAAAAGGCAATGAAAGTTGTGGGCGGCATAATTTTAGGAGTAATCGTAATTATCTGTATGCCTATTGCAGCCTTGCTTGGTATTTTTAGCGGTGGAATTGAAATTGACACAAATCGACTTCAAGAAATGCTACAAGAAAACCAAACTGTGCTGATGGAACAATGGACGGATGTGGAAACAGGAATGACCAATGCCGGATATGATTCGACACGCATTCAGGAAGCACAACTTTTATATGTGTTTTCTCTGTATGAGCATGTAGAGGAAAGCGACTTCGCTGATAGGTTTGTGGGCTGTTTTGCAACAGAGCAAACCGATGCGGAACTAATAGCAAATGTAAATGCGACCTTTGGAACTAACATATCAGTCGATGAGTTCACCAAGGCTATGTCTGCAACTCGGAATGCATATATAAATACCGCTAACTATACTGACCCGACCACTAAAAACAATTTAGACTTGGTGAAGTGGGCCGAAAATGCAGCCGATAAAGGTTGGGGTTATGTTTGGGGAACTTACGGGTCGGTACTCGATAATTCCTTGCTTGACAGCAAGATTACACAGTACCCCGAAGAAGTTGGTGGAAGCGAAGAATTTATCCGTGAAAATTGGTTGTGGAAACGAACCGCTGACTGCGTTGGACTGATAAAAGGTTACTCGTGGTACGATACCGAAACGCAGAAAACATTGCTTGTATCAAACGGAATGCCTGACATTGGTGCTGATGCTATGTATGAAAACGCAACAGAAAAAGGTGCTATTGACACAATTCCCGAAATCCCCGGTCTTGCTGTTTGGAAAGAAGGTCATATCGGAGTATATATCGGCGGCGGAAAAGTTGTAGAAGCATACGGCACAACGACTGGCGTAATATATTCAGAACTCGCTGACGGTGGATGGTCTCATTGGTTGAAAATACCGTATATAACTTATATCGAACAGGAGGTATAAAAATGAGTAAAAAGAAATTGCCTACCCCTCAAGAAGAACACGATGAAAAGGTTGAACAAACCGCAAATATGATAACGGCTGAAGATCTTGTAGAACAAGTAGTCTATTCCGCTAACACTCCCGAATGCTGTAAAGGTGGACAGCAAGCAGAAAACATGCTTGGTATGTTGGGTGCAAATGTCATAGATAGCGATATTTATCACACACCCGAAGAACATCAAAAGTTAGAAATGTGAGGTGAAAAAGAATGTTTATGAATGCACCCTTCCGAAGAAAAGATTCCGAAATCGAAACTGAACCGTGCTATGTTGAAACGGCTATAACGCTTTCTCAGTATGACTTCAACTACTTCAAAACGCATCTGCTTGAAGACCAAGAATTCATTAAAAATAACATTGATAAAATGGGTTACTCGCAAGACGGCACTCGCCATTGTATATTGGTTTTATCCGAAGGCTCAAATGATGGCGTTTTGGTTGATTCACAAGGAAGCAACTATGCGCGATATATTGCATTTATGGCGAATGCAAAAACGCTGTACAACCTTGATAGATATCTCGACCTTTCTAACTATGTGGATGACATGACAAAGTTTGCAGACTTCTGTGCAGACAGAATTCTGAAAGGACAAGATGATGGTAGGTTTGTATTGTCGTTATCAAGCATGAAGCACGAGTATGGGCTACATTCCTTGGATGCAGAATTGCTTGTGAACATGTTATCTTCGAGAGAAGAATTTGAAATCCTTGATTTTTATGATAACAAGGTTACCGTGAAAGTTAATGATGACTTTGCAATAAAGAGCAATTCTAATTTAGGAATCATGTCCAATGACGAAATTAAAATAGCATTAGCAAAACACCTTTTATGGCTGAACGATGAATATGGCGGTGTTCAATTAGACCTTCGAAATAAGTACATCGAAGGTTTTGATTTTAGCCGTCAAGATTTATCAAGTGCAGTCCTAAACGGCAGTAGGTTTGTAAATTGCGATTTTTATAAATCAACATTATGTTTTACCGAAGCGTGTGGTACATGTTTTAACGATTGCCAATTGCATGATGTAACCGCTGAAGAAGGCAACTTTTATCAAGCGGAGTTTAGAGATTGCAATATGGAACGAGGAATGTACACACACTCAAACTTTCATAAAGCAAAGTTTGTTCAGTCCGGTATTTCAGGAATGAACTTTACGAATGCTTGTGTTGCTGAAGTCAGTTGGATAAATACAGACACAGCAAACGCAACAATGAAAAATACTGTTGATGCAATAGAAAAGTGGGATGGTGACACCCCTCATTATGATATGGAATGGAGTGAGCAACAATGAAAAAGTCATCTATAACAATTTCCTTTGATGAGGAAAGATTATCCGCACTCAAAATGTATATGGAACAAAAGAATGTAAAGTTAGAAGACGAACTTGAAAAGGCACTTGAAAATCTTTACACAAAAAATGTTCCTGCCGGTGTTCGTGGGTTCATTGATATGAAATACAATCCGAAGATTGATGTGGCGGCAAAGGAAATTATAAAGAAACGCTCTCGTGTTTCTGCTGTGGGCGAGTTTGACTCGCCATACAAGAAAAAAGAGGCCGAACCTACCGAACAGCAGTAGGTCAAAGCAAGACGGTAATGGGCAGGTTCCGTTGCCGTCTTGCTCTATATTGCAGGGCGTATAACACGGCGTTTTGAAGCCCTGTTTCGTCCTGTGTGCCTCGATAACACCGCACCCCGAGGAATGATACCTTTGCAAGAAAAAACCGCCAAAGAAAGCCCTTTCGAGAAGAAGCCAATACACAGACAAAATCGGCGGCATTGCCCGTCCGATTTTAGTTGCAGGAATAAGAGTCGGGGTCGCAGAGCGTTCCCGACTCGGTTCACATCGGACGGCAAAGCCGACCGTTAAAGGCTTTTCAGTAGTTTATACCATAGGGGTCAAAAATTGCCGTTTTTTATGCATTCGGGGTCGGTGTTGGTGTTAGGCACGAATGTGCAAGGAAAATCATAGGAGTCATAGCTCGAAAAGAGGTTTCTATTACATTTTGGCTTAAACCACTTTAGCTGAAAAAGCCTGTATTTATGCGGTTTTACAGAGGTTGCTGTTTTAAAAAAATACAACACAAAGGAGATGGGAAAATGGATGAAAACAAGCGTAAATTTGCTTTGTGGATACACCCGACTACGCTTGAAAAAGCAGAACGGTTATATAAACTTGACAACTGCCGAAGCAAGTCCGAATTCATTGAAAAGGCTATTCAATTTTATTCAGGCTATGTAGTTTCGCAAGATGGTCGTGATTATTTCCCCGAAGCAATCGTAGAAACTGTTCAAGGTTCGCTCGGCAGTTTTGAAAAAAGATTGTCATCGCTCACATTTAAGTATGCGGTTGAGCTTGATATGTTGATGCATATTATAGCGGCCAATCACCGAGTAGACCAAGATACATTGTCAAGACTGCGTGGTAAATGTGTAAACGAAGTTCGTAGTACAAATGGTCGCATTTCCTTTGAGGATGCAGTTGCGTATCAAAAAGGTGGCAATAAATAATGGCAAAGTTTATTTTGAAATGGCGATATATAAAATCAGGTTCTGCGAAACATAGCACAAACCTTGTAAAATATATTGCAACCCGAGAAGGCGTTGAACGGTGCGATGAGTCTTGGAAGCATCAACCTGCTACCCAAGAGCAGCAGAGATTAATAAAGGAACTTACTAATGATTTTCCCGACTCTGTTGATAGTTTTGAGTATCAGGATTATATTTCAAAGCCAACAAAAAGTTCAGCATCTGAATTTATAAGCCGTACCATTGAAGAAAATGTAGATCTCATAGGTAAAAAAGAAAACTATGTTGGCTACATCGCTATGCGACCTCGTGTTGAAAAACAAGGCTCTCACGGATTGTTTACACAAAAGGATGAGGTGATAAATCTCTCTGAGGTTGCCAAAACTGTTGCCGAGCATGAAGGTGCTGTATGGACAACCATAATGTCTCTCCGGCGTGAAGATGCAGAAAGACTTGGCTATGATAATGCAGGTGCATGGAGAGATATGCTACGAGGCCAAGCAAATAAACTTGCAAAGGCTATGGGTATTCCCCTTGTTGATTTGCGATGGTATGCGGCGTTTCATAATGAAGGTCAGCATCCGCACATACACTTGATTTCATATTCTGTTGGCAAAGAACCTTATATGACAGAACAAGGTTTGCTGAACTTCAAATCAGACTTTGCTCATGAAATATTTAGGAACGACTATTATCACATATACCAAGACCAAACTGCTCATCGCAATGCTTTGCGAGAACTTGGTCGTGAAAAAATGGCTGATATAGTAGAACAAATCAATAACGGTGCATACGATAACGAAACAATAAAAATAATGCTTCGTGAGTTAGTTAAAGAACTAAACAATCACAAAGGTAAAATGGTGTACGGCTATATGCCTAAACGAGCAAAAAATATTGTTGATGGAATCGTTGATGAACTGGCTAACGATGAGCGCATCGCTGAATTGTATAACCTATGGTACGAGCAGAAAGAAAATATAATTCGCACCTATCAAGACACAATGCCTCAACGCATACCGCTATCGCAAAATAAAGAGTTCAGAACAATAAAAAATGCCGTAATTCAAGAAGCCTTAAACTTACTGCACAATCGAATTACTTTTGAGGATGACTTGGTTGAAAAATCAAGTCCTATCAACGAGGACGAAGCCGAGCCGACATACAAAAGAAACCCTTGGACCGACCCCGAGGATATGCATTATCAATACCGCATGGCAAAGAAATGCTTGGACGAAAACTCTGATGAGTACAATCCCGAGGAAGCAATCGAATGGCTGTATCGTTCCGCAGAACAGGGATATGACATAGCAATGTACAAGCTCGGCAAGATGTACTTACAAGGTGATGTTGTGAACAAGGATGTGTCTCGGGCAATATTTTGGTTACAACAGGCTGATGAACAAAACAATCAGTACGCCCAATATCTTCTTGGCAAAACCTATATGAACGGTGTTGATGTGAAGGCTGATTATATTAAAGCTGAAGAATTACTTGCAAGGGCATCAAATCAAGGCAGTCCCTATGCAAAGTATTCGTTGGCAAAGATGCACTTGAAAGGTCAGGCACAACACAGCCAACTTTCAATTGCTGTCAGACTGCTCACTGAAGCGGCCAACCAAGGAAATCAATGGGCTGAATATCAACTCGGCAAGATGTATTTATACGGTCAGGGCGTTGACAAAAACTATGACGAAGCCGTTAGATTATTAACTTCTTCTGCAAACCGAGGAAACGAGTATGCTCAAAGACTGCTCGATAATTATCATAGTAATACTCACGGCAACTCTGCGACCGTCCTTGCATCCTTGCGACTGTTGGCTCGTCTATCACAAATTATCCGTGAAGATGCAGACAAGCGCGACAAGACTGGTCGTTCAATTGACCGCAAACTTATGCGTAAAATTGAAGAAAAGAAAATGGCTCAAGGACAAAAGATGGGCTAACTATTACGAAAGGAGAAATCATGTCTACTTATATTCACTATACTAATGAACAAAAAGAACGTGCACGTTCCACAGACCTCGCTGACTTGTTGCAACGACAAGGCGAACACTTAAAACGCTCCGGCAAAGAGTATCAATGGCGTGATGGTTCAAACAAGGTAACAATTAGGGGCAATTTATGGTATCACCAATATGAAGAAGTCGGTGGCGATGCGATAGATTTTGTGCGTAGGTTTTATAACAAAGACTACCCCGAAGCAATGGAATATCTCCTTAACGGTTATGGTGGAACGCTATCTGCGGCACCGCCCGTCGAAAAAGAAATAAAGGAATTCGAACTGCCAAAGCGTAATGATAATATGCGTAGAGTATATGCGTACCTCTTGCATCATCGTGGCTTAAACAGAGATGTGGTATATGCATTTGCTCACAAGCAAATGATTTATGAATCTTTACCACACCACAACGCAGTCTTTGTTGGCTATGATAACGAAGGTGTTGCTCGTCATGCACATAAGCGCGGAAGCGGTTCGCAAAGCACCTATAAAGGAAATACCGAAGGAAGCATTCCCGAGTTTAGTTTTCATTGGACTGGAACAAGCGATAAGATATTCTTGTTTGAAGCACCGATTGATATGCTTTCTTATATTTCAATGAATCCACACGAATGGCAAAAGAACACTTATGCGGCTTCTTGTTCGGTTGCGGATCGTGTTCTCTTTCAATGCCTAAAAGACAATCCAAATATCAAAACAGTATATCTATGTTTGGATAATGATGAAGCCGGACATAAAGCTGTAAAACGAATATCGGATAAACTCTTTGTACAAGGATATAAAACAGAAGTCCTCACTCCGACCCATAAGGATTGGAATGAGGATTTGATTTTTTCACAAAAGGATGGTGAGCCTCAATGGACAACACAATTATCTTAATTCTTATTGCTGCCGGAATGTTTGCAATCATTGGTGGCATCACAGTAATATCGCACATCTATAACTTGAATGAAATCAAGAGCAAGACGGTCGGCGATGGTCAGCATGGTACTGCTCGATTTGCAAACAGAGGTGAACTCCGAAGGACATATAAACATATCCCATACGAGCCAAAAGTCTGGCGAAAGCAAGCCAAGAAAGGTAAACTCAAACTTCCGCAGGGCGTGGTTTTAGGAGTGAAGAAAAAGAAAGGTCAGGACATCGCTATGGTTGATGATGACGATGTGCATACCCTTATGATTGGTGCGGCAGGTTGTGGCAAAACGGCATTTTGGCTTTATCCTAACTTAGAATATGCGTGTGCTGCCGGAATGTCATTCCTTACCACCGATACCAAGGGCGACCTTTATCGCAATTACGGTAACATTGCAAAAGAATATTATGGATACGATGTCGCTATTATCGACCTGCGTAATCCGACTAAATCAGACGGAAATAATCTCTTGCACCTCGTAAACAAATATATGGATGCATATAAAGAAAATCCCGATGACATATCCCTCAAAGCCAAAGCAGAAAAGTATGCAAAGATTATCGGTAAAACACTAATTTTTAGTGACGGCGATGCTGCCTCCTATGGTCAAAACGCATTCTTCTATGATGCAGCCGAAGGATTGATAACCTCTGTAATTCTTTTGATTGCTGAGTTTGCTCCGCCCGAGCAAAGACACATTGTATCTGTCTTCAAGCTGATACAAGATCTACTCGCACCGAGTGGAGTCAAAGGCAAGAATCAGTTCCAATTACTTATGGAAAAGTTACCACCCGACCATAAGACAAGATGGTTCGCCGGTGCAGCACTTAATACAAGTGAACAAGCAATGGCTTCCATCATGTCAACCGCTATGTCCCGACTCAATGCTTTTCTTGATTCAGAGCTTGAACAGATTTTATGTTTTGATACTGCTATCGATGCTGAAAAGTTCTGTTCGAGTAAGTGTGCAATCTTTATTGTATTACCCGAAGAAAATCCGGCTACATACTTCATGGTATCGCTTTTGCTACAGCAATTATACCGAGAAATACTAACTGTAGCTGATGAAAACGGTGGTAAACTTAATGACCGTGTAATGTTCTATATGGACGAGTTTGGAACACTCCCTGCCATTAGTTCTGCTGAAACGATGTACTCTGCATCCCGTTCTCGAAAACTGTCTCTTGTAAGTATTATTCAGTCGTACAAGCAGCTTGAAAAGAATTACGGTAGCGAAGGTGCAGATATCATAAAAGATAACTGTCAGGTAACAATCGCCGGTGGTTTTGCTCCGACATCAGGAACTGCCGATGAAATTTCAAAGTCACTTGGTTCTCGAACTGTAATGACAGGTTCTGTTTCACGAAGCAAAAACGATCCGTCACAAAGTTTACAGATGACAGAGCGACCATTAATGACCGCAGATGAACTCAAGTCAATGAAAAAAGGCAATTTTATCGTTATGAAAACGGGTACGCATCCGTTCATTTCAAAGCTAAAACTGTTCTTTAAATGGGGTATTGATTTTGATACCGAGCAATATACCGTTGAAGATAAAGGAACACGCAAGGTGCATTACACTAACAAAGATATTATTGAAGAAAATATCCTTGATGCATTCCCATATGTTTACACACCACCTGCGCGTCCCTCACGCCGAACAACAACTGGCGGTCAAACAATCTCTCAAAGTGATGTACCGCTTATTAGAGAACCCGAACATCAGGTTCGTACTGATTAAGGGGGTGAGAATATGTCTTACTACAGAAAACTGTATAGCTGTGATGAACTTCCCTCAAGGGCAAAGCTGGTTTATATTTATCTATATGACCGTTGCGATAAGGAAAGAAAGGCTTGGCCAAGCGTAAAAACTATTGCAAAGGAACTCTCTATATCAGATAAAACGGTGCGGCGAGCAATTAAAGATTTGGAAAAAGCAGGGCTTGTCCGCAAGGTTTACAAGAAGCGAAAGAATGGTTCGTTCACAAGCAACAGGTACTATCTCACCTAAATTTTGTTTGCAAATTCACCAAGGGATAACTGCGCCTATTTTGTGTCAGTAGGACACTGTCATGATGGTAGTCCAAAGAAGTACCCACCTTAAAAGATATAACAGCAGAAAGATAAAGACAAATATTATCTAACTACATTAGCGACAAGATAAGTTAGAACTTGATTGACCGAAGGCTCTACACCTGTAGGCGACATTTTGCGCCAATGTGCTTGGACTGCTGGATCAGGAGAAGCCATGCCAATACGGATGGCTTCTCTTATATCTTTTTTTACCTCTGCTGGTGTAACACCGTTTTGCTTTGCAATTTGTCGAATAATGTTTTTAAAATTCATAATAACACCTCAAAAATAATAATCATCAGTTGCTTCGCCATAACTGACAGTTATGTTATACCACAAGGAAACTGTCGAATTTTAGTGAACTGTGACAGAAAGTAAAAAAAGATTCGCTTCTTGCCGAAGTGAATCTTTTTGTGTGTTATTTTGAATGTTTGATAAGAGTGGCAATTACATCGTAAACCTTTTCTCTGTTCTCAGGCGTTAAAGCTGAAAGCTGTTCGGTAATCAATGAGCCTTTAACCTCATATCCAACTTTTAAGACATCGGCGAGAATAACATCCGCTGAAACCTCGAGTGCATTCAATATTCTGATAAATGTTTCCAATGCCGGAATCTTTTCGCCTCGTTCTACCATGCCAATGTATGTCACCGATAACTCGGATAGTTCTGCAAGGTCTTCCTGTCTTAACTTTTTGCGGATACGATAGGCTTTGATGTTTTTGCCTATACTTTCGAAATTCAAGCTTACACCTCCCATTAGTGTATCACTATAACTAATAGTATAGATGATAAGTCTGTTCCTATACAGTAACCAAAAGGAAGACATCATAAATAATAGTTATGATTTTGCAGAAAGTTGTGGTATAATAAAAACGAACTCTTACAAAAAGTTTGCCTAAAGTCCGTTATATTGGACACACAAGAGTTTAAACTATAATCATCAACATATAAGGAGATGGTTATTACGAAAACATTTGTGAGAAATATTGTAGACAGATTGAGCCTTTGGTTTACACCAAACAAAAACTGCCGACATTGTTGTCTGTACTGCGGATATTTTGAGAACTGTAAAAACGAATAAAGATACGGAGGTTATTATGAAACTGATTTTTTGTATTGATGATAAGAAAGGTATGATGTTCTTTGGCAAAAGGCAAAGCCAAGATAGTGTGTTGAGAGAGTGGATTATCAACCACACATCAGGCAACAAACTGTGGATGAGTTCCTATTCTGCAAAGCAATTTAGCGACCAAACAAATTATATGGTCGATGATAATTACATTTCAAACGCAATGGTCGGTGATTTTTGCTTCATAGAGGACAAAGGATATTCACTCGATAATGTAAGCGAGATTATCCTCTGCAAGTGGAATCGCAAGTATCAAGCCGACAAGGTTTTTGATATTGACCTTAAAGCTAACGGTTTTAAGAAGGTCAGCAGCGAAGATATCAAAGGATCTTCGCACGATAAGATCACAATCGAAACTTATAAGAAGGGTTAAAAATGAAGAATACAAAAAAACTACTCGCGCTGTTATTATCTATTGTTATGCTCCTATCCTTTGTCGGATGTGATATCGACTCGTTTGATTATGGAGAAAGTTCAAACATTGAATCATCATCGAGCATAACAGATAATACGACTGACAACTCAAGTGATATTACTGATTCGAGTAATGGAACAAGCTCCTCTCCTTCAACGGAAAGTCCCACGACTCAAACGCCAACGCCTTCGTCTACACAGAAACCCGATAATTCTGTTGTGGGTACAGGAACAGCAAAAGCTGTTGACCCGTCTACTCTTCCGGCATTTTCAGGAACGGCGTGGACTGTTGTTAATGATAATCAACCTAACTTTAGTGCTTCGGAACTTACAACCAAAGGATATGAAAAATATTCAAGTCTTGACAGCCTTGATCGTTGCGGCGTAGCTCTCGCATCATGCGGAAAAGAAATTATGCCCGGTGCTGATGAAAAACGAGGAAGTATCAGTAGTGTGAAGCCAAGCGGATGGGTACAAAAAAGCTATAGCGGTATATCCGGCGGTTATCTTTGGAACAGATGCCATCTTATTGGCTGGCAACTCTCGGCTGAAAATGCTAATAGACAGAACCTTATTACCGGAACCCGTTATATGAATATTAACGGTATGCTTCCTTTCGAAAACATGGTAGCCGACTACATAAAAGAAACAGGAAACCATGTAGCTTACCGCATTACGCCGATTTTTGAAGGAAGAAACCTTGTGTGTAGTGGTGTTCAAATGGAAGCCTATTCGGTAGAAGATGATGGTGATGGAATCTGCTTTAATATTTATTGTTACAATGTTCAGCCCGGCATCACAATCAATTATGCAACCGGAGATAGTTCTGGACCAAGCAATGAATCCTCATCCAAACCATCTACCGAGCAAAGTCCATCCAATGATAATCAAGCTGCAAGTGGTGATATGGTATGGATACCAAATTCAGGTAGTAAATATCATAGTCGCTCGGGATGTAGCAATATGAAAAATCCTCGGCAAGTAACTAAACAAGAAGCTGAAAATGAAGGTTATGAGCCTTGTAAAAAGTGTTGGTAATTGTCCTTGTATTGATAAAAAGGAGTCGAAAAGAATCTCGACTCCTTTTTATTGTTACAAAATTTCGACAATATGTGTTTCAAAAACCGAAAATAATTCAAAATTCATTGTAAAATCAAAAGTAGTGTGCTATAATGTATCTTGTATTGTTGTAACCAAAACAAAACTCTCGAAACACAAGAGGTACGAAATATGGCTATTAGTTATAATAAACTTTGGAAATTGCTTATCGACAATAAAATGACTAAGACAGACCTCCGCAATGCGACTGGTACAAGCAGTTATACCATTACTAAACTTGGGCATAACGAACCTGTTTCGCTTGATTTTTTGATGAAGGTATGTAAGGTTTTTCATTGTGATATCGGCGACATAATGGAAATAGTTCTTGATGAAGAATAATACGCTCAAATGTTAGGAGAAGCATTATGGAACTGATTGATAATAAATCTAAGACCTTAAGTGAAGATCTGTCTGTTGAAATTCGAAAAGGAAGCAAACTGTCAATTGCTGCGGCTTGCTTTTCTATCTATGCCTTTCAAGAGTTAAAAGAGCAACTCTCTACGGTAGATGAGTTTCGTTTTATTTTTACTTCACCTACATTCACAACCGAAAAAGCGCCCAAAGAAAAAAGAGAATTTTACATTCCTCGTTTGAATCGTGAACGCAGTTTGTATGGAACGGAATTCGAAGTAAAGCTTCGTAATGAATTGACTCAAAAAGCGATTGCAAAAGAGTGTGCTGATTGGATTAAATCAAAAGCCACTTTCAAATCCAACAAGACCAATGAAAATATGATGGGCTTTATAACCACAGAAAACACCAGTTACTCTCCTGTAAATGGTTTTACTACGGTTGACCTTGGATGTGAACGAGGAAACAATGCTTATACGATGATTCAAAAGGCAGATGCTCCGTTCTCCAATGCCTATATTGAATTGTTTGAAACTTTGTGGAATGACAAAAGCAAGTTACAAGAAGTAACCGATGAGGTCGTTGACAGCATTACCGCAGCATATAACGAAAACTCTCCTGACTTTATTTATTTTGTCACGCTGTACAACATTTTTAATGAATTTCTCGAAGATGTGTCTGAAGACGTGCTTCCCAACGAAGCAACAGGTTTCAAGAATAGTCAGATATGGAATAGACTATATAACTTCCAAAAGGATGCTGCTCTTGCTATCATCAACAAGCTCGAAAAGTTCAATGGCTGCATCCTTGCAGACAGCGTTGGTCTCGGTAAAACTTTTACAGCGCTTGCTGTAATTAAATACTATGAAAATCGTAATAAATCAGTCCTTGTCCTCTGTCCCAAAAAGTTGACAAACAACTGGAACACATACAAGGATAATTATGTGAACAATCCTATAGCAGCCGATAGACTTCGTTACGATGTTTTATATCATACCGACCTTAACAGAACACACGGCAAATCCAATGGTATCGATTTGGATAGATTAAATTGGAGTAACTATGACCTTGTGGTTATCGATGAGTCGCATAATTTCCGTAACGGTGGTCGGCTTTCGGGCGATGATAACGAGAAAGAAAATCGTTACTTAAAATTACTCAATATGGTAATTCGTAAAGGCATCAAGACCAAGGTTCTTATGCTTTCGGCAACTCCCGTTAACAATCGTTTTAATGACTTGAAAAATCAGCTTGCTCTCGCATATGAAGGCAATACCGATTACATTGACGAAAAGCTCAACACTAACCGTTCCATTGATGATATCTTTAGAAATGCTCAAAGAGCCTTCAATACTTGGAGTAAGTGGGAACCTTGCGAAAGAACAACAGAGAATCTCCTTCGAATGCTTGATTTTGATTTCTTTGAAGTGTTAGATTCGGTTACCATTGCGCGTTCTCGTAAACATATTCAGAAGTATTATGACACTTCTGATATTGGTACTTTCCCAACAAGATTAAAGCCGAAATCTCTGCGTCCCGAATTGACAGACCTAAAGGATGCTATAAGCTACAATGAAATATTTGAACAGCTTATGCTCCTTACACTCACAATATATACACCTTCGCTCTATATTCACTCAAGCAAGATTGACAAATATGCAGAACTCTTTGGTGATGACCGCAGCTTAACACAGGCAGGTCGTGAACAAGGTATTCGCAGATTGACCGCAATCAACTTGATGAAGCGAATGGAAAGCTCGGTATACTCCTTTAATCTTACGCTCACACGAATCAAAGATTTAATTGAGAAAACTATTGATACCATCAACGAATACGATAAATCAAGCTCAATGAAGCTGGATCTTACCGATATTACCGATATAGACGAGTTTGATGGTGAAGACCAAAATGGCGAGGAACTATTCTCCTTTGGTAAAAAAGTAAAGATTGACCTTGCTGATATGGACTATGATTCGTGGCGACAGAGCCTTGAAAAAGATAGAGATGTTTTGGAACTTCTCTCTATGATGGTTGGAGATATAACTCCCGAACACGATTGCAAACTTCAAGAATTGTATGCAGAAATAAGCCATAAGATAGAGAATCCTATCAATCCCGGCAATAAGAAAGTTATAATTTTTACCGCTTTCGCTGATACGGCCGACTATCTGTATGCAAATGTTAGTGGGTTTGTAAAAGAAAAATACGGTCTTCATACCGCACTTGTAAGTGGTTCGGTAGAAGGAAAAACAACTGTACCGAGAATGCGTTGCGACCTCAACACAGTTCTTACTTGTTTTTCGCCTATCTCAAAAGACCGTGATTTGTTCGAGAACTTCCCCAAAGATAATATCGATATACTAATCGCAACAGACTGTATCTCGGAAGGTCAAAACCTTCAAGACTGCGACTATCTTATTAACTATGACATCCACTGGAATCCGGTTCGCATTATTCAGCGATTTGGTCGTGTGGATCGTATTGGCAGCCGTAATCTTTATATTCAGCTTGTTAACTTTTGGCCGAATGTTACTCTCGATGAGTATATCGACCTTAAAGCCAAAGTTGAAACACGCATGAAGATAGTTGATATGACCGCAACCGGTGACGATAATCTGTTGAGCGATGAAGAAAAGACAGACCTCGAATATCGCAAGTCACAGTTAAAGCGCTTGCAAGAAGAAGTCGTTGATATCGAAGATATGTCTACCGGCATTTCAATAATGGATTTGGGATTAAACGAATTCCGTCTTGATTTGCTCGATTATATCAAGCATCATCCCGATATTGATAAAGCACCTTACGGGTTGCACGGCATAGCTCCGGTTACGAGCGACACGCCAGCGGGTGTGATTTACATACTGAAAAACCGTTCTAACAGCGTTAATATTGATAACCAAAATCGCTTGCATCCCTTCTATATGGTTTACATTAGTGATGACGGAGATATTATCTGTGATCACCTTTCCCCGAAAGAAATGCTGGATAAAATGCGTTTCCTTTGCAAAGGTAAAACAGAGCCTTATGCTGAACTCTGCCGTGAGTTTAACAAGGAAACCAACGATGGCAGAGATATGTCGAAGTTCTCTAAACTTTTAGGTGAAGCCATCTCCTCTATAATCCAAGTTAAAGAGGAAAGCGATATTGATAGTTTATTCAAACCCGGCGGCACCTCATTGCTTGCAAACAATTTTAAGGGTTTGGATGATTTTGAACTTATAACATTTTTAGTGGTGAAATAAAGCATATGCATGAGTATTTGAAATTCCCACAAAAGAACTATGTGGGAAAAAGATTGAGTAACGAGCGATATATAAAATCCGCAAACCTAACAAACGCTGAAGAAAAATGGTTGGCGGCATATCTTGAATCTATCGAGATTTTATATTCGTTCCCTTACAATGACGGTGAGATTATAGTTTTGCTTGCTGAGTATACCTCGGTAGAACATAGCAAATTCTCACTTAATAATTTTGTTATGGCTGTAGCTCAATCCCTGCCATACAAGATTTTGTTAATTGTCAGATGCGAAGGTGTAATCCGCTTCTTTGCATTTGATGAAAAGACAAACCAAATTGATGAACGAAGGTCAAGGGTATTTTCTGTGAACTCATCAATAGATATCATCCCTTTGGAAGATGACTTCTTTGCCAATCTTATAATTACATCACTTCGTGAAGCTGCCATAGAATCGACTTCTGCGAAGGAACTAAACGCAAGATGGTATTCGGCTTTGTCAGGTAACGCAGATTGTGGCAATTCACTTATCGATGATACTTTCGCTTATTCCGTAGACAAATACCATGCACTTGTCGAAAAGAAGAAAGCCTTTGATAAACTAACTTCCGACTCCTTTAATGAGGATGTAGAAGACTGTCTTTTATACGAAGGCACTCCCCTCGAGATAGACGAGGTTGACCACAGATTTTTTGCAGAGTTTTGTGCTTACCACTCCCGATTGCTTTTTGATGAATCCTCCTCATTATATGCTCCCACCGAAAACGAGTGGCTGAAAATATATTTGGACGGTTGCAATTCATTTGCAAAAGGCATTTTTAACCGAGTGTTAGAAAGCAAAACCGTAGAAATTATATCAAAAGCATTTTGGCATGGTAACGATGATTACATAGAAGCAGCCGATTGCTATGATATTGACGAACTGAAAGAACACATTGGTGATTATTACTTTGATGAGGAATAAAAATGAACTTTCCTAACAGCACACAATTTAATAGGAAATTACCGAAACAGCGTTTTTACGAGAACCTCTCAGTGTCTGCGACTTTGAAGAAAATGTTCGTAGAACAGATAAAAGCGGTATATTGGCAAAACAAGTTGTCGGCTGATACCATCAACCTTACAGTCGGTGAAAAAGTGACCGAGATAGAAATCTTTCGTGTTATTCTTAATCAGGATAAAATTGATGAAGCCGTTCTAAAACTCTTGGATAAGGGCATCCCATATCACATTGTTTTTATCTTGGAGTATAACGAGAAAATTCAACTTTGCACAGCATACAAAGAAATCAGCCCGAATGGTGCTTGTTCTCTTGTTTCGGAATATTACTATACCGAATGGTCTGATGAAGATAGCATTCAACTAAACATTTCCGGCTTGTCGTTAGATTCGGCATATGAAGGTTTTGTACGCCAAATAGCAAAGGAAAAGATTGCTACCAAAAGCGGCAGTATTAAAACCGATGTCGAAACAACACATAAAATCGAGAAGCTCAAAAAAGAAATTGAGCGAACCGAAAAGCTTGCAAGAAAAGAAAAACAGCCGAAGAAAAAGTTTGAACTTGCCGATCAAGTTACGGCGCTTAAAACTGAACTAAACATTCTCACACAGGCAACCGTAGAAATTACACCAAAAGAGGTTGAGGTAACCATTGAAACGAAGAACTAACCATATATACGAAAATGTCGGCGAAATGTATCTCCGACAAAGAAAAATCGATGAACTAATAAAAAAGACCGAAATGGAGATTCAGGAATCTTCTACTCCCGAGGAAACTACATTCAATATTGGTAAATTATCTGCGCTCGTTGATTATAGAAGCTCGAAGCATAAAAAGATTATTGAGGCGGTCATAGAAACAAAGAAATCTTTGGAAAATCACCAATACTATGACAGCATCCTCGATGAAATCGAATATGTGGAAGGTTATGTTAAGGGGCTTGATATCCTTCTCGCTCTTGACAAAGAACTCTTTGATATAACGCCGAACTTCGTATTGTTCATATATACAACTACCGAGGAACTGAAAACCAAATATGATTTGGCGTTATCGCTGAATGAGGAATTGGATGAATTCGCCTCGGAAGGCTCGGTCAGATATTATGTCTCAACTTCGGTTGATGATATATGCAACAAAATAATGCATCTTGGAAGCGAAACATTAAATGCTGTTTGTGCGGTGTATCAGGAAGAACACCTTCCTACCAAAGAAATTATGCAACAGCTTGCTTTTGAAAAGAACGATAATGTCTTCCTCTTATGCGATAAGGAAGAAACCAAAGTATCAAATATTATAAAGAAAATTATTAGAACCACTTCGGTTTAAGGAAAGAAGAAGTTAAATGGAAATAGAAACAATTGCCACAAGCGCAGTAGAAGCATCTATCTCTAAAACTGAAAGGCTAAAGCCATACATAAAAGCTGGAGAAAAAGAACCTGTTTGGGACGGCCCCGTCTATATTCATAAGGACAGTAAAAAAACGAATAAGGACTTGAAAAAGGTTTTTACCCAAGTAAAAGGAAAAGTTTTTCAGGGGATAATTAAAGATACAATAAAGTATCCAATACGAGTTGTTGACCTTGAAGATTATATTCAAAACGGCGGTGCGATTTTCTTTGTTGTATATATTGATAAAAAAGAACAAGAAGCAAGGCAAATATATTACGCAGCTATAACTCCATTTAGAGCATCAGAAATACTTAAAAATCGAACAAACAAAAGTACAATTAGCGTAACTTTTGAAAAATTTCCTGAAGATAACAACGAAAAAACCATTATTTTCGAGAGTTTCCACACCAATGCTACTATGCAAACCAGTTATGCTGGCAAAAAACCTCCAACCGTTGAAGAATTGCAAAAACAAGGGGTTTTAGAGAGCCTTACTATCAGATATCAGGGCTTCCGGACTGGACAGAAAAATGACATATTTCCTCGAATTGTTGATGGAAGCGAGATGTATGTTTACGCAAATGTAAAAGGCAATTCCGCTCCAACTCCCGTGGAATACTATAGCAATGTATTTCAAATAACAATGAGTACAGATAGTAGCATTCCTGTATTTGTAGGAGAAACACAATACTACGATAAAATCAACATTGTTTCTTCCGCTGATAAAAGAATTTATAAAATCGGCAAATGCATGACAATGAGTTTTCCTATTGACAACAAGTCGAGCGAAGAAAAACAATGTACGATAAATATAAAACTTCAAGGAACATTAAGAGAACGCATCAGGGATTTAAAATTCTTAATTGCCCTTTTTGAGAAAAAAACAGTAAAACTTGGTACAGCAGAATTTCCAATAGACTTCCCCATAGACCAACTTGATAAAATAAGAGCATCTGATTATCCGGATATTTTAGACGGTTATATTAAACTGAATAATGTTCTTGAAAAGATGAGCGTTAAGAAGGATCTCGAACTTGATAAATGTACAGATTCAGATATATGGAAAATCAATATCCTTGTTGCAGCTATAGAGGATGATGAGCCTGTTCATGGTTTGGATGAGGATTTGCCCATAATTGTTAACTTAAATATCTGCAATCTTCACTTAGTTATGCTCTGCCATAAGAATGACGACGGAAGCCGAAACTTATGGGACTATTTCACCACCACAGTTCCTGTTGTGATGATGGATGCTCATAAAAAGCCTCACCCCACATCTCAGTTTGCATTGATGAAAGCGGAGTCATTCAATACAGTTGATAACATCAATTACGAAAACATAGTTAATGATTTTAGGCGACTTGAACCGCAAGACTTCTTGGTTGATACAGCGAATCAATTGCTGTTAGAAATGCTCAAGGCGTATGACATCAAAAAGTCAGATGAACTCTATAAAGCGATGGAAGACTTGATGTCATGGATAAAAGAGCATCCTGAGAATATTACTAAAGAAGTTTTTCAACTTAACGAATTGCAATTGATTAAGCGCAAAAGACCACTGCAATATGCAGAGAAAAAAGTGCTGAACGATATAATTGAAAATACTGACGAGGTGTTCTTCAAAATAGGTTCTTTCTTATTGTTGGATGAACAAGAGGAAGCAAAAAAACTACTTGATTCGTTAGAAGAAAAAGACCTAAATTATTTTAAGGAATTTCCAATATACAAATTTTACAAAAAAAACCGAGGAGGTTAATAACATTGGATAAATTAAAAATGCACTCGATAAATAAGGT
>JAZQHD010000013.1:0-2554 GCA_045540375.1 Ructibacterium sp.
TCCTTCCCCCGCAACCAACAATGCGAACCGAAAAAGATATCGGTTCGGAAAACCCAGAAACCACAACGGTTTCTGGGTTTTTTCGTGACATTTTTCAAGGTGGAATTCAAAAGATATCATTTCCCAAAAACGACCTTTGGGGAGGACTTGAACTAAATACCTGGGCTTTTAGGGGCAGATTTTGCGATTTATTTCGTAGGATCTGCCCCTTTTTTCGTTTTTCTAATTGTTAAATGTTTATGTCTTGGGAGGTTGCGCTTACATTTTACGCGCAACCTCTTTTTTGTTTTGTACTCCCTCCTCCAACCATGAGGATGAGTAAATAAATCGGAAAGGAGAAATGTCCCATGCAATATTTTGATAAGAATGGCAAGGAAATCAAGGCAGGTATGAAAATCCTTATGGAAGACGGAAGCATCGAAATGGTGTATGACACGGAAGACCAATACGGCAATCCGAACCTCGGCATCAATGCCTCCAATGAGGAATTTTTGAAGCTGCATCCCAATTGGGCAAGAGAGTATTATAGCCTCTCTATGTTCAAGCAGTCAGGCATTGAGGTGTGTCCTTCTGAACAGGAAATTCGTACCGAGCTTGAAGAACTTGCACCGATCATCGAAGGCACAGAACTTGCCATGGACTATGGCGAAAAAGTCTCGAAAGAGGATTATGAAAAATACGAAGCAGCCATTGCCCGAAGAACAATTCTCACATCGATGCTCGGTGAGGACAGCCCTGCCCCCGAAATGACAATGCAGTAGAAAGGAGTTGGTGATAAATATGGCTTTGTTATTTTCTTCGGTTAGAGCGACCGCAAACGACCAGGAAGTCAAATTCTTTGTGGGTGGTATCCCAAGGGAGTATGACGACCTTGAAGGCTGGACTGCCTTCGACAGATTTATGGAGGACATTGATGAAGAAACGGAAGTCGCAATTCATGCAGAAGCCTACCTGTACGGAGAGGAAGAAACACATCGAGCCACTCCCGAGGAAGTTGCTTACTTCATGAAAAGAATAGAAATGGATGATACATTCCTCTCCCGTTGCGACAACATTGAAAGTGTGGATTTCACCATCAACTGGTCTCCCGAAGAACTATTCAATATGGAGGTACAGTAAATGAACGATTGGG
Organism: Ructibacterium sp.; assembly: GCA_045540375.1. Taxonomy (GTDB): domain Bacteria; phylum Bacillota; class Clostridia; order Monoglobales; family Monoglobaceae; genus Ructibacterium. Next base: position 1,133 of record JAZQHD010000013.1, read on the forward strand.
AACGCTTGCATAGACAGGCAGAGGAATACAAAGAATCGTATCCGCCCGGCACTCGGGTGATGCTCTTGCACATGAACGATCCATATCATCCTATTGATGATGGAATGCGTGGCACAGTAGATCATGTGGATGATGGAGCAAATATCCATATGCGGTGGGATAACGGTAGAACCCTTGCACTTTGCCCCGAGGACTCCTTCCGCAGACTGACTCAAGAGGAAATCGATCAGGAATTGAGAGATCAGGCTCAAGAGCAGTCCATGCAGAATCAGACTATGTAGAGAGCGAGGTGGACTGGAAGACAGATAGGTCGGATGCCGTATGGCTATCCAATTTATTGATTTATGTTCGGGTATCGGAGGTTTCCATTCTGGCTTGATGGCGACAGGTCATTATGAGTGTGTTGGACACGCTGAAATTGATCCTAATGCTGCAAAGGCATATAAAGCCATCTACGGAGAAGAAGGAGGTTTGAACTATGGCGACCTGCGAGAAATTGACCCAAAACAACTGCCCGACTTTGAGTTGCTCTGTGCCGGATTTCCTTGTCAAAGTTTCTCTGTTGCAGGGCGAAGGCTCGGATTCCAAGATACAAGAGGTACTGTGTTCTTTGAAATTGCCCGAATCATTGCAGAGAAACGGCCTTCATTTTTACTCTTGGAGAATGTCCCCGGTTTGTTATCGCATGACAGCGGCAGGACGCTTACTACCATCTTCTCCTCGCTTGTTGAAATGGGGTATCATCTCGAATGGATGGTGCTTAACAGCAAATACTTCGGAGTCCCACAACAGCGAAGAAGGCTGTACATTGTCGGATATCTTGATGCACGATGTGCCGGAAAAGTATTTCCTCTCGGAAGCAGCTATGCGAAAAATCTTAAGCAGCTTATCCCCGGCGCACAGGGACAAAGAGTCTACGAAACAGACGGTGTAGCATGTACCCAATGTGCAAGCGCCGGTGGTTGGGGCGGTAAGACGGGATTATACTTCATCGATATGAATGTAAATCCTAAGATTACTGAAGTAGCACGGTGTATTACGGCAAGGCAAGACTCGGGTGTCAGCAACCACAGAGGTGAACACTCTGCTGTGCTGATCGAGGACGAACCTCCCAGGGCTATGCTTACTCCCGACCGAGAAAAGGTACGGCAGCAAGGACGGCGACTTAAAGAGCCGGACGAACCCATGTTTACCATTACAGCCCAAGATAAACATGGCATATACCATAAAGGAAGAATCCGAAAGTTGATGCCTGTGGAGTGTTGGTTGCTCCAGGGATTTACTGAAGAACAATTCAATAAAGCACAGGCGACCGGACTGAAGGATGGTCACCTTTATAAAATGGCAGGTAACGCAGTGAGCGTACCTGTCATTACTGCTATTGGGCAAAAGATATATGAAATAAATGCCGATCTTGGCATC
>JAZQHD010000014.1:0-5384 GCA_045540375.1 Ructibacterium sp.
GTTCCTCACCATCACCGCAGGTCAGCAAAAGCGCAACAGCGGCAGCCAGTTCGGACTTGCCCTGTTTCTTGGGAATTTCGATATATGCGGTATTAAACTGGCGATAGCCGTTGGGCTTCAGTGTTCCGAAGATGTCTCGGATGATCTGTTCCTGCCAGTCGATCAGTTCAAAGGGCTTTCTTGCCCAGGTGCCTTTTGTATGACAAAGGCACTCAATGAAACCGACCGCATAGTCAGCGGCATCCTTATCGTAGTAGGAGCCTTCGGACATGAACCTGGTCGGTTTGTATTTCTTCAGCTTTCTGATATGCGGTCACCTCCTTCAAATGAGCATAAAAAATAGCCGCCACCGTCATCGGTGCGACTTTCCGTATACGAGGAACAGAGCCTCTCGGCTCCATCCCAGGGCTGTGATGTAGTTTTACTTCTTGGTGGGGATCGGCGGCTTGCCTGTGGTCAGCCATGCAAGCCAGCATTGTTCGCAGGTGACCATGTCGCAGGCAACCGCACCGCTTTCTTCAAAGGGTGGGTGTCCTTTGCTGATAATCTCTGCGATTTCTCCGGCAGTGGTGTCCAGAGCCTTAATGATTTCCAGTCCAGTCTTTGCCATAATATTTCCTCCTCAGATTTACTTCACCTGTGCCATGCACCAGGCGATTGCGTGGCCGTTGTCTGCGAACCGCTCATCGGTCTTTCCCCAGGGTGCGAGTCTGCACTCGATGTCGCCAAGCCCGGTCTCATCGGGGGTTTCAACGAACTCGTAAATCTCTGCCGTAAAACCGCCTTTCCAGTGGCAGTCCGTAACAAAGACCTTGTCGCCGAACTGAATGACCGCACCGTAGCTTGCGGAAACCTTCATTTGCAGCCGTTCCATCGTTGTGAATTCCATAATGTTTTCCTCCGTTTTTCTGTGTTTTCCCTTTCGGTGTGACACATATTACCTCTGAAAGCACATAATATCCAGGGGTTTTGCGATAATAAACTACACGATTATTCAGCCATTCTTACGGGGTGAATTTGTGTAGTTTATGACTCGCCCGTGAGGATGAAATTCACATATTCGGAGCGATGCTCCTCAAGGAAAATCACCAGTTCATAGAACCGCATTTCATTGGCGATGTACTGTACCATCGGAACATCAAACATATTGGTACGGCCAGTCTTGCGGACTGCGAGGATCTGTTCTCGGATTTTATCGGTCATCGGTATTCGCCACCTTTCGACAAACATCGACACCGTAGGCTACATTCAAGCCGGAACCCGTATCCCAGGCAACCATAATGCTGCCAATATCATCAACACCGATTACAGTGCCTTTTGTACCGACGGGCGGAGCCTGCGGGTCATCCATCTGCACCAGTTCCACCCGAGTACCCTTTGGGTAACGCTCACGGAGGGCTTGTAAGGCTTCTCTGGAGATTACTCGCATACTTCCACCTCCTTGGGCTGACCGCTTTTGAAGGCGGAACTGCCCGCCAGGTTGCGGAGCAGGATTTTGCGTTCGGTCTTGAACTCTGCGCCGATGAAGCCCAGGCGGAGAAGGAAGCAGCGGAATGCGTACTTGTCATTGTCCGTTTCCTTTTCCTTTGCCACCACTCGCTTTGCGTTCCGTGCCATTTCGCACAGCTTGCAAATGAAGGTGTCATAGGCTTTCAGTTCCTCTGGAGTAGGCACTGCCGGAAACCAGGGGAAGGAAACTTTTTCGTCCGTGACCTCAATTGGAAGGTCTTCCACACCCAGAGCCTTTTTGATGAGGTTTCCCTTGGCTGCGATGAGTGCCTTGAGGTTTTCCATGCTGCTGTCGGTGAAGAGGCTGCGAGGCATGGAAATGCAGATGCCGCAGGCTTCGTCCGTTTCCACATCTTCGTCGGCATCGTCTGCGATGCAGTCTGCCAGAGGGTCTTCAGCCTGGAATCCCTTCTCACGCAGGAAGCGGATGAGCGGTGCGGCGATGCTGTTGTCCTCGATGGTGACCTTGCCGTCCACACTGACTGTGAAACCGCCGATCTGGTAGGCAAAGCCGGGTGCGCCGAGGTATTTGGCTTTTTCGCCGGTGTGTTCAGCAATGGCTGCGACCAGTTGCTTGCGGTCGGAACCGCTGACGTTGTAGTTGATAATCATAATGTGTGACCTCCTTTAAATTTGGTAGTCACATATTCGCTCTAAAACCGAATAATATCAAGGCCTATAACCACAGAATAGTGTCAAATTATCAGCCCTCGGATTGTGTACAGTACACGATGCCGGACAGCACAAAAACCACGCAAGGAAGTGCGACACCGTTGCCCCACATTTTATATTCTGCGGCATCCGAATGGGGGGCGCGCAGCCACTTGGCAATCTGCTTCAGAGACTTAGGCTTTGTGGAACTGCCCACGATCCTGCGATGGGTTTCAAACACATCGTACCAATAACGGATATCCTCCATCGTAGGTTCGGCAACGCCCAGATCATCGCACCACCAGTCTGGGAAGCCCTGCAGTCTGGCACACTCTGTAGGAGTGAGCCTACGGACGGTGTACCCACTCTGAATAGCACCGGGACCTTTGGCAACGAGGGTGGGCTGAAGTTCCTCCTCAAAGGTAGGAGCGAACTTGGCGTTCTTGCCCTGGTTGAAAGTGTCCCTGCCAATACCGTAGCAAACGGCGGTGGGGTCTTTATAATCACGGGCAAGCACCGTGGGAGCCTTATCCTCGGCAACCTGGGTGAAGCTGCCTGTGGTCATAGCGTATACGGCATGACAGTCGACCGTATTGAGAGTAAAACTGACATCCTCATTGATGCCATCGCCCTGGGGACCATTCTTATCGTTGCGACCGATCATAGAACCCTGGATGGCATAACTTTCCACCACCGCAATGCCGCCTTGGTTACAGCCGGGGTTGCCGCCGTTGCCGTCTATGGTGCGAGATGTTTCGGCCTCATAGATTCCGCTGTGAGGATTGTCCGATTTCATAGCATTGCTTTCTTTTGAGCAAATACCATAAGCCTTCGGCTCAAACAAAGTCTGGTCATTGTTACATGAAAGCGTGGCGGATTTATCTGTCTGGATGAGAGGACCCTTGCCGCCACCTTCACAACCAGAGCGGATCTTCATAACAAGCGGCACATTTCCACCGCCTGTCCCCATGCGGGAGGTGAGCGTCTGAACCTTGCCGTCCTCGGCAATCTTCACTCTGCTGTCGGTTGGATGGTTTTCCAAAGCGACTGCTGCAGGAACAACACCCGCTCGGAGCGTAGGCGAGGTTTCTTCCTCATAGCCAATGCTACGACTCTTGGCAGAATGCTCGGTGCAGAACCCTGCGGATTCCAGAACGCACGGTGGATGGTGGGCTTCGGCGCGGAGCGTGGCGGTTACATCATCCGTCACGTCCATACGCTGACCGCCCTGGTCATTTAAGCAGAGGCTTGCTGTTCCAGTGCGATCCGCAACACTTCCGGCAGTTCTTTGCCACGAGCGGAAGCCCTCCGCAGAATACCCTGACAGGCCTTCGGACTTAAACAGTATGTCTCCGGCACCCTCTCCTCCAAGATCTGCGACAAGAAAGATCCTTGCTCTTCTCTGGGGAACGCCCCAGAACTGAGCGTCGAGAAGGCGGTAAGCAACGCTCCATCCGTCTCCCACGTATACGTCGGCGTAAGGCCATCCGTTTTTACCAGGCGCAGGCACCTCGGCGGCCGGCTCTTTGATGCAGATGACCGCTTCGAGGACCGACTTGAAATCCGCGCCGCCGTTGCTGCTGAAAGCGCCCGGGACGTTCTCCCAGACGCAGTATCTCGGTTTTTCTCCATTGGTCTCCTCCCTCATCTCCCTGATGATGCGGATGGCCTGGTGGAACAGGCCGCTCCGTTCCGCGTCAAGCCCCGCCCTTTTCCCCGCCACGGACATGTCCTGGCAGGGGGATCCGAAGGTGATGATGTCCACCGGCGGCAGGTCATGCCCCGACAGCGATGACACATCCCCGAAGTGCTGTACCCCGGGGAGCCGTTTTGTCGTCACCCGGATGGCGAAGGGCTCGATCTCCGAGTTCCATACGGGCTGTATCCCGGCAAGGATGCCCGCAAGTTCAAAACCCCCGGATCCCGAGAAGAGGGAGCCGAGGGTCAGCTTTTCCTTATTCATCTGTCATATCCTCCATCACTTCTTCGGGCGTGAGCTTCTGCCCGTTGCGGACCACGTACGCATCCGCTGCTTCTCCGTGTCCTGAGCACCATGAAAGGTACCGTCTCACAGCCACGTCCACAAACCTCGGGTCGAGCTCAATGCCCCTGCAGACCCTGTCCGTTTCACAACAGGCGATCAGCGTGCTGCCGCTCCCGAGGAAGGGATCGAGCACGATGCCGTTGGTCATGCTGCTGTTGCGGAGCGGGTATCCCATGAGCGCCACGGGCTTCATCGTCGGGTGGTCCTTCGAAGACCTCGGCCTGTCGTATTCCCACACGGTCACCTGCTTTCTGTCGGAGTACCACTGGTGCCGTCCGCCCTGCTTCCACCCGAACAGGCACGGCTCGTGTATCCACTGGTAAGGGCTCCGTCCGAGGACGAGCGCGTTCTTCTTCCATATGCAGCATCCGGAAAGGTAGAAACCGGCGTCCTTAAAGGCCTTCCTGAAGTTCAGCCCTTCCGTGTCCGCGTGCCACACGTAGATGCTGCCGTCATCCGCCAGGTTCGCGTGCATGCAGCGAAAAGCAGAAAGGAGGAAGCTGTAGAAATCCTCATCTGCCATGTTGTCGTTCATGATCTTCCCGGCGGTCTCCTCCACATCCACGTTGTATGGGGGATCGGTGAGCACGATGTTCGCTTTCTGCCCGTCCATCAGTTGTGTGTACGTTCCTTCCATGGTCGAATCGCCGCAGATCACCCGGTGCCTGCCGAGGCACCAGAGGTCCCCCGGCTTCGAGAACACCGGCTTCTTCAGCTCCGCTTCCACGTCGAAGCCGTCCTCTTCCACGTCCTTCGAGTGGACTTTGTTGAAGAGCGTCTCGATCTCCGGCGGGTCAAAGCCTGTCTTGCCCAGATCGAAGTCCGACTCCTGGATGTCTTTCAAAAGGTCAGCCAGGAGATCCTCATCCCACGCACCTGTGATCTTGTTCAGTGCGATGTTGAGCGCCTTCTCGCGGGTCTTGTCGACATCGACCACCGCGCATGGCACTTCCGTGAAGCCCAGGTCCATCGCCACAGTCAGGCGCTGGTGGCCGCCTATGATCGTCATGTCAGCATTCACCACCAGGGGGTCGGCAAACCCGAACTCCTCAATGGACGCTTTGATCTTTTCGTATTCCTTATCGCCCGGCTTCAGTTTCTTGCGCGGGTTGTATTCAGCCGGTCTCAGGACGGCGACCGGCAGCACTTTCAGCTCTGCTGTTCTCATCTGACTTTCCCC
>JAZQHD010000015.1:0-4781 GCA_045540375.1 Ructibacterium sp.
GGATACGGAATTTGAGCAGTTCAAGGCTACGATGTCCACTTTCTTGAAGTTCACAAAGGACGAAGAAGGTGAAAGCCCCAAACTGGGACAGTTTACTCAGCAGAGCATGAGCCCCTACATTGAGCAGCTGCGCACCTTTGCTTCTCTCTTTGCCGGCGAAACCGGACTTACCACAGACGATCTCGGTTTTGTAACGGATAATCCCTCCAGCGCAGACGCCATCAAGGCAAGTCACGAAAACCTACGGCTGCTTGCCCGGAAGGCACAAAAGACTTTCGGCTCCGGTTTCTTGAATGCCGGCTATCTGGCTGCTTGTATCCGTGACAATTTCATTTATAAGCGGGAACAGGTTTATTTGACAAAGCCTGCTTGGGAGCCCGTGTTCGAACCGGATGCTGCAATGCTATCTGGCATTGGCGATGGTGCTATCAAGATCAACCAGGCTGTCCCCGGATACTTTGGTCCCAATAACTTGCGTGATCTGACTGGTATAGACGGGGAGGCGTAAGCATTGGAAGGTATGGAAGATATTGCACCGGCTCTACTGGAGCAGATCCAGAAGGACTTCCGGGCAGAGGTCCAGAGCAGCACCAAACTGAAGGAGCTGCTTCAACTGGTGACTGATGGCAAAGCCACTTATGTGCAGGCAGAAGACTTTGCCCACGAAGCGGGTACAATTCTGTCTCAGACCTTGCAAAAGCATATTACTTCAGCGACTCTCCCCGATGGTAAAATGTATTTCAACATTGCGGATCGTGTCCTTCGCCCAGTACTGGAAGAGGATCACCAGCTCATTTCAGATGTTGCTGTGCAGGTACAGGAACATCTGAACAAAAAAGCTGGAATTGGTTTGAAGGCTCAATCAGTCTCGGTCAATGAGGATCGCATTGAGGGCATTATCGACAAGGTTACCGATGCGGACAGTTTCGATGATGTTGCGTGGATGCTGGATGAGCCTATCATAAACTTCTCACAGGCCGTGGTTGATGATACCTTAAAGGCAAATATCGATTTTCAGGGCAAGGCCGGTCTGCGACCGCAAATCGTTCGGCAGGCAGAACACAAATGCTGCGAATGGTGCTCCCGGCTCGAAGGAAAATACGATTACCCCGATGTTCCACACGATGTCTACCGCAGGCACGAACGGTGCCGGTGCACGGTCGATTATGTGCCTGGAAAAGGAAAAGTTCAAAATGTTCATACAAAAGGGTGGAAATCTGAGGAAGAATATGCTAAGATAGTAGCAAGAAAGCAGCTTGGCTTGAAGGATGCTTTTATCAGCTCGCTTTCTGCGCACCCAAAGCGACTCGCATCGTTTACTCCAAGCACCCTCAAAGCTAAGTTGGAGGCGGAGGGGTACGAGGTAAAGCCTCTTAAAAACGGATCTCTCAAAAATGTACCTTTTGAGGAGGGCGGCGGCTACAAGGTTAACTTTTCTGATGGCGGATTGTTCCAGTACCATCCGGCAAAGAAAAGCCACCATGGCGGTGCGTATTACAAGATTTCAACAGGAAAGGGAGGTATAAAGCGTTATGAGCTTGACGGAACAGAAAAACAAGAGAAAAACTGATCTGGAATCTCTGTTTTCCGAGCGGTTTGAACAAATATCCATCAATGATACGCTTTGCTTCCGGAAGCCTAATGGTGGTATTTTCCGCGTGTGTCCTTTTCCTGAAGAGGGTGCTTTGGTTATTGAGTACGCTGAAACCGAAGAGGAGGCAAATCTCAACCAATTTGAAGACGGAGATCGCTTCTACCTGGATGAAATGAGTTTAGAATCTATGTTCCAAGCAATGCTCCAGGAGATTGCGCTGTAAAACAGAATAACTAGAAAAGCACGGTGTAATTTTGTACCGTGCTTTTTTGCGTCTTGAAGGAGGTCGCAATGGAAGAGCCACGTAAAGGCCGGCAGACCCCGACGAAATCAATAGTCCTGCCGTACACCGTTACTCGTGGACAAGAAGCCATTGACCTATACAACAGCTCCGGCCGGACTGCACAGGAATGGCAGGAACTGCTGATTTACGACATCATGGCCATCAATGAGGATTCCTTGTGGGTGCATACCAAAGTTGGCGAGGAAATTCCCAGACGAAACGGCAAGAATGAGGTTGTCGTAATCCGTGAAATGTGGGGCTTGGAGGAGGGCGAGAAGATCCTTCACACTGCCCACAGAACAACTACCAGTACTGCAGCATCCCGCAGACTGGTTCAACGATTGGTAGGTGCTGGTTATGAAGAAGTAACCCGAGTAAAAAAAGGCGTCCAGTACGATAAGCACTTTACCTATACCAAGCAGATGGGTTTGGAAAGAATTGTGATTCTCCGTGAAGGCGGCGGCACCATTGATTTCCGCACCAGATCTTCGCAGGGTGGCTTGGGTGAAGGCTTTGACCTCTTGGTTATTGATGAGGCCCAGGAGTACACCGACAACCAAGAAACCGCACTAAAGTATGTGGTTACTGACAGCGCCAACCCGCAGACCATCTTTTGCGGAACACCGCCCACGGTCGTTTCTGCCGGCACCGTGTTTATGAAGATGCGCAACACCGCCCTGCGCGGTGAGAGCGTCAACACCTATTGGGCGGAATGGTCGGTTGATAATATGACCGACCCCAGAGACAAAGACGCCTGGTACGAAACCAACCCGTCACTGGGTACGATCCTCACAGAGAGATCCGTTGCGGATGAGATCGGATCCGATGAGATTGATTTTAATATCCAGCGCTTGGGCCTTTGGTTGAAATACAATCAAAAGTCCGCGATCAGCAAACGGGAGTGGGAAGAACTGCAATGTAAGGAACTTCCCAAACTGGCAGGCAGGCTGTTCGTGGGAATTAAATTCGGTCACGACGGAGACAGCACCGCAATGTCCATTGCTGTTAAAACCGCCGATGGCCGAATTTTTGTTGAAGCAATCGACTGTCACCCTATGCGTGGTGGCGTCGGTTGGATTTTGGACTTTTTGGAGCAGGCCGATGTGGAAAGTGTGGTCGTGGACGGTGCCAACGGACAGGATCTGCTTGCCAAGGCTATGAAGGAGAGAAAAATCAAGGCTCCTATGCTGCCGACCGTTAAGGAAGTCATAATGGCCAATGCCGCATTTACGCAGGCCATCTATCAGAAGGATCTTTGCCATATGGGGCAGCCTTCTCTTGTTCAGGTGGTTAGTAACTGCGAGAAACGAGCAATCGGATCCAATGGCGGTTATGGCTTTAAATCCATTTTGGAGGGAGCAGATATATCCCTTATGGACAGTATGATCCTGGCATACTGGAGATGCAGCACCAAAAAGGAAACAAAAAAACAGCAAGTAGGATACTAACCGGTAATCCGGTAGTAAATAAAATCTTGTAAAGGAGGTAAAAAAATGCCCTTCGAACCGATTAACACCCAGGAGGAATTTGAAGCCCGTGTTACGGAAGTATACGGCGACATCAAAGACCTGCAAGGTAAAATCCAAACGATCACTGGCGAGCGTGATGAAGCAAATGCGAAACTAAAGGAATACGAGACTGCAGCTATGAAGCGGCGCATTGCCCAGGAGAAAGGCATCCCTGCTGAGTTTGCGGATCGTCTGACTGGAGAAACCGAGAAGGATCTCAAGGCAGATGCCGATGCAATGGCAGGTATGTTAAAAGCCGTTAAGGGACCTGCGCCCCTGTTCGATCCCAACACCCCTGCAAATGATGCAAAAACCGCCGGCATGACATCCATGCTGAATGAATTGAGAGGAGAATAATTTAATGGCAACTAAAACTACAATGGCAACCAACTTTAAACCCGAGGTCGTAAAGGAGATCTTCTCCAAGGTCAAAGGTCATTCCAGTATCATCAAGCTGGCTAAGCAGATGCCCGTGGCTTTCAGCGGTAACGACATTTTCACTTTCTCCCTGGATGGTGAAGTGGCAATCGTAGGTGAAGGCACTCCCAAGCCTGCCGGTCAGGCATCCGTGAATACGGTCACGGTCAACCCCATCAAGATCGTATATCAGCACCGCATTACCGATGAGTTTCTGCGTGTATCTGATGAGAAGGCTCTGGCAATGCTGTCTTCCTTTACAGAAGGCTTCGCCCAGAAGATCGCCCGTGGCATTGATATCATGGCATTTCACGGTGTCAACCCTGCAGACTTGACCCCCTCTGCCAAGATTGGCGATAACCATCTAGACAGATGCGACAGCGTTACCTACACTGTCGGTCAGCCCGAAAACGCCATCAATGATGCGATCCTGTTGATTGGTGATTATGATGTCACCGGTTATGCACTGGGCAAGGAGCTTGCCACCGATCTGGGCAGCTACAAGGAGAACGGTGTTAGCCAGTATCCTGAGTTCAAGATGGGTGCAAATCCCGGCAAACTGGTAGGCACCGCTTGTGATGTCAACAGCACTGTCAGCAAGGGCAACGACAAGTCTATGGGATATGTGGGTGATTTTGAGAATGCTTTCCGTTGGGGTTATGCCGATCAAATCCCCATGGAGGTCATCCAGTACGGCGATCCCGACGGTCAGGGTGACCTGAAGCGGAACAATGAGATTGTTCTGCGTGCGGAAGCCTGGGTCGGTTGGGGCATTTTGGATAAGTCGGCCTTTGGTCGCATTGAAAGGGAGGGTTAATCTATGTATACCTACAAGAACAAGAAGACTGGTGCGGTAATCAGCACCCACGGCAAGGTCAACAGCAAGAGCTGGGTACTGGTGAAGCCTTCCAAGAATGACAAGCAGAGACCTGCGGACAATCCCGAGAAGGACAATCCCGAGAATATCGAAAACGAACAG
>JAZQHD010000016.1:0-6584 GCA_045540375.1 Ructibacterium sp.
AAACCATTGCGGCTCAATGGATGTGAGCAAAATACATACTTTTTTCGACTCCCTTTACCTGCTCCAAAAAGAAAAACCCTGTAGCCGCAATGGTTACAGGGTTTTTGCTTGAAATATCAATGGTTTGCTGGTCTGATGACATCCATTAAAAATCGGATGACATCCAATTAAAAAGGATGAGAAAAGAGTAAAATCTGCACACGAGTTACACACGGAAGGGGAAGGAGGGTTGAGGGGAGGGTTAGTTGCAGGTCACTTTACGATGTAGCAGAAATAGGCTGCTGCCTTGCCTTCAACGGCGTCTTTATCGGTCAACCAAGCCTTGGCCCTATCAACATAATAGTCAGGCTTATTTACGCCATGTTTCTTAGCCACTGCAACATCGTCGCTGTAGATTGCATTGATCACACACCAAAACTCAACAGGGTCGAGTGCCAAGTTGTTTTGTTGCACTAACTGCTTCGCTTGATCGTAAGTCCAATGCGGACCTTTGGTGCCATCCTCATTCTCAAGACCCTCCATCCATTCCTTTGCCATTTCAAAATCCATGCGCTTCATGACACTTCCTTTAGCCCCGCCATGCTGTTTCATAGAGGAACTGTGTTCCATTTCGTTGCGAGGTTCATAAGATGCGTTGTTAGGGTAGTCTTGCCGGAACTCGCCCCGGTTTGCAGAAAAGCCGATGCGGTTCATATCAGCACCACCTTCATACACCGGGGGAGGGCCAAAAGGGTGGTGCATCTCGCCACCTTCCCCTCTCATTTCCATCTCATTCTTGGGAGCAAATCTGCCATTGTCATACCTGCGATATCTACGCCGTGCCTCCATATCGCTGTATGCGCCATTGGCCGTGTCTGTGCGGGTATATTCCCAACTGGTAGGGGAGTTCATCTCATAGCGATTATACGCCCCTGTAGCGCCTCTATTGCCATATCCGTACATTTCCATTCTACCGTCATTTCGGGCGTTCTCAGGGCCTTCCATGCGGTAATTCATATCGTTGCGCGGATAGTATACAGGTTCGCCCATTTCCTGACGGTATCCTCTTGCGTTATTGCTTTCAGACCGGGAACGAGCGGCCAGCATTTTCATGCTGTTTCTCATGTGCCATCACCCCCACCAGCGGCTGCAGGCGCAGTACCATCAATGGAGGTCAAGTTATTATTGGCCGTCATGGTACAGGCACGACCCAGCAGACGGAAGGACCCGCCTGTAGGCGTAGTGGTCTCGCAGGTGGAATAGCGGTAGCGTGTAGAGATGTTCCGTGCGGTAAGCTGATTGCCTGTGCAGTCTACAAAGGGATACAGGACAGTGCCGCCGCCAATGGTGAAAAATACAGGTGCATTGATCGTGGTTGCGTCAGGGATAGGATCAGTAATGACAATGCAATACTGGCAGCAGTTGTCATAGGAACCTGCGGGAAGGTCTATAATCAAGTTGGGTGCCGTGAAAGTAACATCATCATTAAAGACAAGCTTGTTGCAAAGGCGCTTGATGTAACCGCAATATCTGCTCATAAAATCACTCCTTTAAAAGTCAGGGGGCAGCCGAAGCCGCCCCCGATGTTGTTCACCCGTTATCGGGGATTATGTTTGCTGGGTAAGAATCAGCCGCAGCCACAACCGCAGCCGCAGGAGCCATAACCGCCATAACTACCATAACCGTAGCCGGTATAGGGATTAGGGACGGTGTAGGCGGGAACAGGGGGAGGCTGCAGACGGTTCACGATATCACTGCCCACCTGAGTGATAAACTGATTCTGTGCCACCTGAGATGCCTGGAACTTCAGGCTCTGATTCTCGGTGCGCAGGGAGTCAATCTTATCATTGGTCAGGAAGTCCAAGATAGCGCGAGTCTGCGCCACAATGTTTGCGTTGGTATCACAGAAACCACGCTCGATCAAGCGCTGGGTTTCGCAGCAGCAGGAGGCCAACTGAGACTGAGTATTACTGAAGCCAGTCAGCAGACCAGTGTTGACGGCATAGAAACCATCACACAGGCCGTTCTGTACGCCACGGATACCGTTGTCGAGAGAGTTCAGGGCAAAGCCGCTGTTCATACCACCACCTCCAAAGCCGCCAAATCCGTTATTGCCCCCGAAAATAAGGGCGAAAAGCAGAATGGCCCAAATGCCGTCATTGCCGAAAAACCCGCTGTTGTTGCCGTTGTTCTCGTTACCAAGTGCATAGCCCATTGCAAATCCATCTTCTGCCATAGTTTGATTCTCCTTTGTTTTAATATTCACTCACAGGCCGTACGCTCCTGTTAGTGTCCTTTACTTATCGCTGGGGATAGTGATACCCAAATTGCGGGCAACATCGTTAAGGCTGATACCGCGTTCCTTAGCCATGTTTTCGGCCATCTGCCGTAACTGGTCGGGGCTCTTGCCGTCAATCATCCGCATGAACTGCTGCATGGCGGGGTTGTTTGCGGCAACGCTCTGCATGAGTGCTTTGGGATTTCCACCGTTTCGCAGTGCGCCCATAATGGCGCTCATAGAGTTAGGACTGAACATCATCGTTCACCTTGCCTTTCAAAAGTTCGTCACGCAAATTGTTTAGATCCTGTATGGTGGCATACTGTACGGGTGCGGTTTCGTGTGTCTGAGGTGCGGTGAATACAAGGAAGTCAGAGGAGCCTGTGTTGGGGTTAAATCGTTTGATGTACACACAACCATGTGCAAGGTCGGGCATGACTGTTCCGGCACTCAGGAAGTCCACCTGCACCGCCTCTGCCTCCAAGCGAGAGGTAACAGGACGGCAAGTGAATGTACCGGCATTGGGTGTGGTGGGTGCCGCATACTGCGGAGTCATGTAGGGCTGGTTATAACCGTAATTGAATGTAGGATAATTCATACTGATAACCTCCTTTTGATGCTTTGAGTATAAATAAAAAAAGACCCTTTGAAGGGCCATTAAAGGCTCAACAAAGGGTCAATTTATTTAGAGGTGTAGAGCGTCAACCATCTTTAGATAGCCGCTCCTGCGCCGCCTCTTGACGGATTCAGGGGAAATACACATCCTATCTGCAATCTGCTGCAGGGAGTTGCGTTTGATATCATGCAAGATGATACATTCCTCTTCGTCGTCAGGAAGGGAGAAGGTGCGAACAATCTTGACGGCTGTAATGGGGTCGGCTCGGGAGAGAACATAGCGTACTGCTGCGCATTTAGCGTCCATATCACTGCTCCATTTCTCTGTAAATGCGGTTAGCCTCCGCAACAGTGTATCCTGCGTTCCTGAGTGCGGCCAGTTTGTCTGCTTTGGTGGATGCGCCCGTGGTGGCAACTTTGTAATCAACATAATCATCAAAGTCAACACCACGCTTCTCTGCGGTTTCCACCCACTGCGGGAAGGTGATCATAAACATTGCTGTGCGTTCCTTGCCAGTCATGCCGGTAGCATCAATGGCGGCAATGTTTTCGGCGGTGGAATAACTTCCGTTATTGTCGGAGTCGTAGTCGCCCTTGTTGGAGTAATAGGCGATAAACTCATGGACAGGAACGCCAGCATCAACAGCCTTCTTAACAGTGGATGCTTCGCCCTTAAACTCATGATCGGGGTTTACCTTTTTGGCGGCCACATGATTTGCGTAGGTGTAGGCGAGGGCGATAGCCTCAGACTTCTCGGTATCATCGAGGCCTTTGTAGAAGTCGCTGCGGATCATGCGAGTCACAATATCGTAAGAGGTTTTGCCCTTAGTGGTAGCGTAATCGACATATTCCTTTGCGTCCATGTATTCGCCGTCAACCTTTTGGGACTGCTCTACAACATCGGGGGCAACGCCGGTATAGCCCTTTTCGGCAAGCCTGCGAAGTTCCTTGTCTACCGCAGTGGTGTTTCCCGTGGAAGAATAAGCGGGAGATAGGAAGTTCTCGAATGCTCTTGTGGGAAGTGTACCGTTGCTTTCGGTTCTGCCCCATGCGTCAATGTAAGGGATTTGCTGGAAATCCCATCCGGGAGTCTTTGCAGATGTCTTGCCGAGCGTGTACTGTGTACCAGTCGGCAGTGTGCCGTTCTTATCTCTGAATGTGGTCATGCGATCTTCCTCGAAGGTACGCTCAACCTGGCCCAAAAGGGTAGAGGTGAGACCCTGGGTAAGATAACTTACAGCGGCGTTCATAAAGGAATCTACAAGAGGGTGTTCAGAGTAAGACACATTCTCAAAGGCATCATTCAGACCCGACAGCATGGACATATTCAACGCAACATCAGTCATGCCACTAATAGCCTCAGAAATAGCGGCGATACTAAGCCCTCCGTTGCGCTCTAAGGAATCCTGTAAGACAACACCCATTGCAAAAGGCATAGCGGCGGGAGTTGCCCAATCGTAAGTGTAGGATTTGCCATCAACCGTAATGGAGTATTCCTGTACACCCTGAAGTTCGTCAAGCTGGGCAAGCTCTTTATCCTCGTCCTCGCCGCCTGTAGCGTGGCCGCCAGCTCTCAAGGCCATGCCAAGCAAAAGTAAGCCGGAGCCTGTAAGGGTTTCAGATAGTGCTTTAATAACATCGTTGCCGTCAATATCGCTGTCAGGATTATTTGCTTTTGCGGCAGTCACGGCGACATTTACCAGGCCAAGTGGACTGTGCTTTGCTGCCTGTACGGCAACATTGGCAGGAGTCTTTTTAAAGGGCAGAGTTCCCTTTACGGCGACGTTGAAAGCCTCTTCGACCTTGTTCTGCGGGTTTTTGAAACCAATCTTGGAGATTGCGTCAGAGAAAGCGTTGCTATCTCTGAAAGTGGACTCTTGCGCTTCCTTAATGGCGTGGGCTCTCGCTTCATCCAAAACATCGACAGGAATTTCGTTATTCTGCCACTGCTCGGCAGTGTATCCCTTTGCTTTCAGATATCTTGCGAGAGAATCAGAGTAGGCGTAACGGCCAAACACTTCGTCGCCCTTGTCCATCATCCAAGAGGTTGCTTTCCTCGCTGCCTCAAGACCCTTAAAGGCAACATCCGTTGTTTTGCGCACTGCGCGAAGAGGAAGAGTTCCTCGGATTCCCTCTGCATCTTTGGCGCCCCACGTTCCATTGTTCTTAAAAATAGTGCGGCGATCCTCGATCTCTTTATGAAGGTTTTTGCTGGGAGATTCTGTGGCAGAATATTTTTGCTCACCCATCACCGTGGAACGATAAGTGTCAAACTCTGCCCTTGCCAGCTTTCGCAGTTCGCTATCACCAAGGAATGTAACCGTCTTTTTTGTCGGGTCGTTTCTGTGTACAACAGCCTGTACTAACGCCTGGACGTGCTTGTCAACATCTCGGACTGCTACATTAAGAGCGTTGCCAATGACGTTTCTCGCTTGTGTTTTTAGGTTGCCAAGCATATTGAGGTAACGCAAGGCAGTAAACTTGTCAGTTAGCGTACTGGGTACTTGGTCGGCAATGTTCTGATAGATTTTATCAAGGGCGGCGTTTCTTGCTTCTTCTGTCTTTGCGGTAAGATACTCGTTGATAAGGGTGGTGTCCAAATTGATGCCACCATTGATGTCTGCGAGGCTCTCAAGGCCTTTCCCGTTAAACTGCTCATTCATCTTGTTGACCGTCTGCTGGATAAATAGCAATTTGTTTTGAGGGGACAATGTTTTCAAAATTCTTGCCGCCTGAACAGCCTGTGCGCCGTGACGTACCATAGCGGCGTAATCGGCAAGGATAGAAATCGCCTGTTTGGTGTTGCCGCTGTTAACGGACTCGTTATAAAGCAGTGCGCCCATTGCGGTCAGTTTTGCGGAAGTCTTGCCTTGACGCACCTCCGCAGTCCAGTTTGCCAATGCGGTGGAAAAATCACCAGCGCGCTTAATAGATGCTCTTGCCATAGCTTCGGCCTGCTTGTTGCTAACGGAAATATAAGAAAGCTTACCAGCCAAAACCGCTTCCCCGATATCTTCTACGGCATCATCAGGCGTTGCCTCCGCCTCCATGACAGTTCTCGCAGTGTAGGAAACTCTGTCCTTGCCATCGGTGGATTTAGGAAGGTCAACAATGCGAGCGGGGTTTTCACCTTCGGGAATAATCCCGTACTGATTGATCATATTAGAGTAGGGGTCAAACCCAGCAGGAGCAGCGCCCACAGATTCGGTGTCAGAGGGATTGACAACGGGTTCAGACTGTGGTACATTCGATACGGAAGAACTTTGCGGCGGTACGCTTTGGGCGTTAAGTACAGGGTTGGTGTTAGCACCAGCATTGTACCCCGTGCCTTGCGAGTTCTTTCTTTTTTTGATGAAAAGTGTGTCAGTCTGCAAGGCGTGTTTACCGTCAGAAACGGCCTGCATGGTAACGTAATTATCACCGATCTGCTTCTCGAAAACAATCACGGTTCTACCTCTGTTATCGAGGTCAGGAGATACGCTTACAGTATCAGGCGCGGAAAGGATTTGAGGAATGAGAGCAATATCTTCCGCGGTTACAGGGATTTGCCCACGCGACAATTCCGCCGCAGCGTTTCCGTGGTGTTTGATAATGTGCCGCGCATCATCGCCCTGTAGGATTACGTTGTAATTCTTAACGTCAATGCCGGTGTCGGAAAGCACCCTTTGAGCAACACCGTTTGTTACCTTTCCGAAATACGCCTTGTCGTTGT
>JAZQHD010000017.1:0-11281 GCA_045540375.1 Ructibacterium sp.
ATCTTCCACCGGCAGCATGGAGGATTCCGCAGAATGGAACGATCTTCCCATTCGCAGACCTGATGCCAACCAGATCGCACAGGCTCACGGTGAGAGCTGCATCGAAAACTGCATCTGCTGCAGTTTTGAATCCTCCATTCCCCAGATCACCGAACAGCACTTCCACGACATGAAGGATTTCGGAAAGCTGAACAGGCTGGCACTGATGCTCGCTGAGCTTGCTCCTGCCGATCTCATGCGGTTCAAGGCCGTCCTGGAGCTGGAATCCCCTGCGGATATGGATGGCATCATGGATGCTGTACATCATCACTGGGACTACTCCTTCGCTGATGATCTGGACGATGAGGACAGTTATTTCAAGGATTATCTGCGCCAGCACCTGCCCGAAGGCTTCGATCCTGAATGGCTGGAGGATCTGTCATGCCAGTCTGAAGGCAATCACCTCCTGCGCCGTCTCGGCGGCATGGTGACTGAATACGGTGTCATCGCCGGTCGGGGATATAACCTGTACGACATCGTTCCCTTCCGGGAAACGCAGGAGTCCGCTTTCGAGGAAGCGGACTTCGAGGAACCTCAGTTCGGAGGTATGCAGTTATGAGCATCACAACCATCACCGCCGACGAGCTTCGCCAGATGCAGGATCAGGAGGGTCTCATCCTCCAGGGCTGCGGCGGCGAACCACAGGAATGGCTGGACGGAATCAATGATCTGTTCACCAACGAGGGCATCCTGCTGAACGGAACCCGCTTCCAGGACTGTTCCGTCTTTCAGCATGGCGGCCGAACCTGCATTCTGTTCCCCTTCGAGGGAGTGGAACTGAATATCGGCAGACTCGCCATGTGGCGAATTCAGACCCACGCCAACTACGGCGGCACATGGCTTTCCGATTACATCCCCAACTATCTGGACAATCCCGACTATGCAGAGGAACCGGCCATGAAGAAGCCCGACTGCCCCCTCATCGGACAGGATGGCAATATCTTCAACCTGTTGGGAATCGCTTCCCGAACCTTGAAGAATCATGATATGGCAGACGAGGCCAGCGAAATGCGGAACCGGGTCATGGGTTCCGGCAGCTATGATGAGGCTCTGTCCATCATCGGCGAGTATGTCCATATTACCTCCGTTGACGAAACCGTGTCTGAGGACATGGAGGAGGATCTGGGGATCCAGATGTAAGCAAATTCACACTACGGTATCAATCGCTCTGAAACGATTGGTGCCGTCTTTTTGTTTTGGGGCGATTGGTGCCACCTGAAACGAGGTGATCACCATCGCAAAATTCCCCACAAAATCACCTGTCACGAGAGTCGGCAATAAATCCTCTATTCTTCATATTCTCTATGCGCTGTTTCCACGGAAGTTCAAGCGAATCATTGATGTTTTCGGAGGTTCCGGAAGCGTCTTGCTTGGAAACCCTGAGCCGCCTCCCTTTGAGGTGTACAACGACTTCGACCGCAACCTGGTTAACCTCTTCCGATGCATGAAAACCCGCACCCTTGCTGTTATACGAGAGCTTGGATTCTGCAATCTGAATTCCCGTGAAGACTTTAATGCCCTCCGGGATTTCTTTGAACACGAGGAATTCCATGATGAATATCTGGACGAAGAATTAGAGCTCACGAGAATCATGCTGCCGAAACCGGAAACCGAAGAACTGATCGAGCTGAGAACCCGACTTGCACATGATTACGATGTCCGCCGTGCTGCCATGTATTTGAAGATGCTCCGATACAGCTATGCCAGCAGCGGAAAGTCCTTTGCCTGCCAGCCCTTTGATATTCGGAAACTCTTTCGGTTGATCCGTCAGATGGAAGACCGTCTGCAAGATGTCGTAGTAGAAAACCAGGACTTCCAAACCCTGATCAAACACTATGACCGTCGGGATGCCTTCTTCTACTGTGATCCTCCCTATGTTTCCACTGAGGGCATGTACGCAGTTGGCTTCAACTGGGATGACCATCTTCGCCTTCGGAAGCAGTTGGGCTCTATCAAGGGCAAATTCCTGCTGTCCTATAACGACTGCCCTGAAATTCGGGAACTATATGACGGTTTTCCTATATTTGACTTTTCCCGTGCCCATTCCATGGCTTTGCGTCATGATGCCGAGGCAGAGTTCCATGAACTCCTCATCGCAAATTATGACTTCTACGAGCGTGAGAAAGCCAAGCCCAGACAGCTCACTTTATTCGGCAAATCCGGAGAGCTTGTGACTGACTTCAACAGCTTCGACTATGAACGTATTCTGAAGGAATGCATTTTGAACCGCAAGGGAAAGAAACGCAAGAGATGGGGTTGATTCACTCCCCTTGAATTCTAAGAAAGGGCAAATAGACAGCATGAAAGATAAAATATCTGTTCCGACCATCCTCATGGAGATCCCCATCCATGTGCTGGCAGAAGCCAAAATCGGTGAGGGTGATCCGATTACCTACTCTGCTGAAGCCGGTCGGATCATCATTGAGAAAATAAACGAAAGTGAGGTTGAATTACATGGATAAGTATATCCGTGTCCTCGGCAAGCGGGGACGCATCACCATTCCCCAGGAGATCCGGGAGCAGGTCGGCTTCCGCTGCAACGATGTGCTGTCCTTCGATGTTACCGATGACGGCGACGCCGTTGTTATCAGACGTGAAAAGCTCTGCACGGATTGTAAGAAGCCCTCCTCCCCCTCCGATGGCGAGGTAACCCTTCAGGAGCTGCTGAACAGCCTGTCCTACCAGGAACAGTGCGCTGCAATGGTCCAGCTGTCTGTGAATCTGGCAGCAATGCAAGGCGGTGGCAATCATGGCTGACCATAAGCCCCTGTGCACCTGGTCCCGCTCCGAAGCATCCCGCTGCGGCGAGCTTGACTTCTGGCGGGAAAGCAACAAGGAAAACCACTGCTGCGCCAGAGCCATTGAAGAGTCCATCCGTCTGAACTTCAACGGCATGCACCTGAACGCAGACTGCGCCAAGCATGTCATCGAAGCATTCGGCTTTGACCGTGTGAACTGGGTGCTGGCCAATACCATCCGGGAGAAGGCACACGATGGTCGCTTCTCCGCTTCCAATAAGGAGTGGGCAAAGACCTTCCGCATCCCCAAGGACGAATCCAACTGCTTCTTCTGTGTGGAATCCCATCCTGCCGTGCTGGACGGTTTTATCGACCAAGCCAGAAAAGCATGGCAGGATCTCGGCCTTTTCGATATCTCCCACTGCGAACCCGAAACTGACGGGGAACTCAACTATTCCGGCAAGGTGGTGGTCATCGATCCCCACCAGCTGAAAGATGCCTACAAGACCGCTGACGATCAGCTCTTCCTGGCCACCGGCGGTTTTGGCTGTTCCCCCAACTCCCGTGGCAGGAAGGTCTTCGGCGAATTCCTCAAGGACGGAGAGAAGACTTACTATTTCCGCTCCGACATTCTTGGTGTCCTGAAAAGCGAGTACCTGCCCCAGTGGGCATTCGAGAAGCTGAATCCCGATACGGTCATGGATGCAACCTATGAGACCGCATCTGATGCGCCTGCCTTGACCGGTATGTAAAAGCCCCTCACACCGAAATGTGAGGGGCTTCTGTTACAGCAGGGATTTTGTCTTACGGGCGAGGTACAGCGGGATATTGGTGAAGCTGCCATCTTTCCGATAGCCACGCTTGGAGAAGCGGATCGCATGCTCCGGCTGATGCTCTGCAAGGAATCGCTTGAAAGATGGTGCCGACTTATCTTCACCGCCCTTGGCTTCCACTGGGATGATCTCCGTGCCGTACTGGATCACGAAATCGATCTCACTGCTCTTGTCCGCATAGTAGCGGGGAGCCACATCGAACTGGCCACGAAGCTGCTGCAGCACATAGTTCTCCGTCAGCGGCCCCTTGAACTGGTAGTTGGCTTTCAGCAGGATCGCACTGTTGTCAATACCCGCCATGTGCTTCAGCAGGCCGGTATCAAAGACGAACAGCTTAAAACAATCCAGCTTGTCGAAGGCCGAAAGGGGATGCTCCGTCTTGGAGACATTGTAGACCCGGTTCAGCATTCCGGCGGACACCAGCCATTCGATGGCCTCCTCGAAGTCACGAGCTCTGCCGCCTTCCCGGACTGCACCGTACATGAATTTCTCGTTGGGCTTGGCAAGCTGTGCCACGATGCTGCGGAACACCATGAGAATGCGTCCGCTGTTCACCTTTCCGTTATGCTTGGAGAAGTCGTTCTCATAAATCTCAATCAGTTCCCGCTGGATCTGGGACACCTTCGCAGGATCTTTATACTTCACCCAGGAAGCTACGCATTCGGGCATACCGCCAATGATGAGATAGTAGTTGTAGGCTTCCAAAAGGCGATTATGAAAGATCTCCTCAATCTCCTGCCCCTTCTCAATGCTTTCGTAGTATGCAAACAGCACCGGGTCGGTGGCATCCAGGAACTCATCAAAGGTCAGCGGAGCGATATCCAGCAGATTGACCATGCCCACCGGATAGGATTTCGGCTGCGCCAGGAGCGTCCCCAGCAGGCTGCCAGCTGCAATGACATGGTATTCATTTGCTTTTTCCTTGAAGTATTTGAGGGCATTCAGAGCAGCAGGACATTCCTGAATCTCATCGAAGATCACCAGCGTCTGCCCCGGAACGATCCGTTCTCCTGCAATCAGCGACAGCAGATCGATGATGCGCTGAGGATTCTTGTTCTTCTCAAAGATGGATTTCAGCTCATCCTCTTCATCGAAGTTGAAATAAACGAAACTCTGGTAATGATTCTTGCCGAACTCCTTCATGAGCCAGGTCTTGCCGACCTGACGTGCGCCCCTCAGAACCAACGGCTTGCGATCCTCGTTGGTCTTCCAGGCCTCCAACGCCTGTATTGCATTGCGTTTCAAGGGAATCACCGTCCTTTTTGTGGTTGTCTTAAGCATAACACATTTTTCCGGGTTTTCCAAGTTCTATTTTACACATTTTTCCGACTTTTTCTGCCGCGGAAAAACACATTTTTCCAAACGCATATTTCGCTCAAGAAAGAAGTGATATTTCATGCACATTTTCATGCCTATTCACAATCACAATCCCTGCGGGAGGTGCGCCGAATGAGAATCAAAATCTATCAGATCAATCCCGACCGGGATATCAACCGAGTGCGCAACGAGCGGCTCTCCAATCTGGAACGCTGCCAGGGCAGTCCCGGTATTCGGGCATCTCTCTATAACGAGGTGTTCAGTGCCGAGATGGACTTCAACGGTCTGGAGCAGCTCTACACCCAATTCAACACCACCGGACACCCGCTACACCGTGGCGGTCAGATGAAGGTGTCCGACATCGTTGTCACGGATGAAGGTGCCTTCTACTGCGACCGTTTTGGCTTCGCTCCCGTTAACTTCGATGAAGCCCAGACCCAGCAGCCCGACAATCTCATGACCGTCGTCTATGTGGAACCCGGCAGACCTGCCTACACCGCAGAAGTCCTCCATGCCCTGGAAGCGGAGCAGCGGGCTGTTGCCGGTGAACGGATTGACTATCTGGACAACGGCGACGGTACCCTCATCATCAACAACGAGGATGCCAAAGACATAGGGCTGCCCGGTAACCGAAGATACGGACAGGGACAGGTCATCGCCGGTCCCTTCTTTGTTGTCGGTGATGCCGGTGACAGCTTCAGATCCCTGACGGAAAGCGAGGTGACGAGATATATGACCCGATTCGCCGAGCCGGAGGAGATCAGTCCGGCAGAAGTGGAAGCTGACCACTTCATCGCATTCTATTCCATGTAATCAATCAGGAGGAAACCATTATGGCAAGACCCAAAGGTGCTCCCCGCAGCACTACCAAGCACGATACCCACCTGCCTTCCCTCACCGCAAAGATCGACAAGTTGGTGAACTACGAGGACAACAATCTGAAAGCCTTCGCCAGTGTGACCATCGGCGGTGCCTTCACCATCCACGGCCTGAAGGTCATGGATTCCCAGAACGGCCTGTTCGTGTCCATGCCAAGCACCAAGTACGAGAAGAACGGTAAGACCCAATATTCCGAAAACTTCCACGCCATCACCAAGGGTGCCCGTGATGAACTGAGCCGCATCGTTCTGGAGGTCTACGAGCAGAGTGCCTATATGGACCGCTACCTGTCCGAGAATCTGGGCGATTCCGACAGCGGTCTGCCCTTCGGTCAGTCCATGTGATTTTCTCAAGCTCCCAGCGACCAGAATCATACAAAACCGATATATTTCTCAACACCCGCAGCCAAAGGGCGCATCGTAAAACGGTGCGTCCTTTTTGCTGCCCCTTCAAAGGAGGATCAATCAATGAAATCTACCATCTTCAAGAGAGCCGCCGCTCTGCTGCTGGCTCTTGTCATGTGCCTCACCGCTTTCCCCGGTTTCGGCATTACCGCCCACGCCGCCACGGACGTGACGGACGAAATCTTTATGATCGCCTTCCCCCGTGAGGGCGACAGTGCCTATGACAATGACTGGGGCCACAGTGCCCTGTCCTTCAAGAACGGCTGGCATACCGCCAAGAGCCGCTACACCAACATCCGTGCCATCGGCTCCTACTCTTCTCAAATCTGCTACTGCATCGAACCCGGTGTCTCCCAGAATACCGGCGACGAGTTCAAGCAGAAGGGCGAGAACTTCTGGGACAACTACCCCTCCGACTACAACGATGTGCTCTCTCCCGACGAGATCAAACTGTTCATCGGTCGGATCTTCCAGTACGGCTACACTGGCAATATCAGCCTGAACTGGCGTTCCCAGAATTCCGCCGATGCCGACAAGCTGTCCCACGCCATCGCAACTCAGCTGCTCATCTGGGAAACCATGGTGGGCGAACGTGACTCTGATTTCAATAAAGTCGATCCCGGCAGCTATGATGCTGTGCTGGGTTACCTCAACGAGAAGCATCCCCTCCGGGATCAGGTCATGTCCTACTACAACAGCATGGTCTCCTCTGTCAAGAAGCACACCAAGCTGCCCAGCTTCATGTCCAAGAGTACCGGCAAGGCTCAGACCGTAGAGCTGGCATGGAACGGGTCTGAGTACACCGCAACGCTGACTGATTCCAATGAGGTGCTGTCTGGCTACACCTTCTCTTCCAAAGACACTGGTCTCAAGTTCTCCGTGAGCGGCAACAAGCTGACCATCTCCTCTCCCACCGCACCTACTGAGAAGGTATCCATTACCGCAGAAAAGACAAAGTCCCAGCGCAAGGGTGTCGTGGTCTGGACGGACGGCGTGTATGGCCCTGAAGGCGAACTTCAGGATGTGGTCACCTTCGCAGAAACCGTCTCCGATCCCGTCAAGGGCTACCTGAATGTCAAGGTCAGCGTCGGCTCCCTGAAGATCATCAAGGAATCTGAGGACGGCAGGGTCGATGGCATCCGCTTCCGTGTGGTGGGCAACGGTATCGACGAATCCGTCACCACGAAGAATGACGGCCAGATCCAGATCGACAATCTGACCCCCGGCACCTACGAGGTCAGCGAACTGGCTGAGGATATCTACGAACCCCAGGAAAGCCAGACCGTCACCGTTGTCATCGGTCAGACCGCCTTCGTCACCTTCTCCAACACCCTCAAGCGGGGCAATCTGAAAGTCATCAAGACCGCCGAGGATGACTTTATCGAGGGTATCCGCTTCCATCTGACCGGCACTTCCGCCGCTGGCATCCCCGTGGATGAATACGCCGTAACCGATGCCACCGGCACTGCGGTCTTCGAGAACCTGCCCATCGGCTCCGGCTACAAGCTGGAAGAAGTGGACACCAAGGCATACTATGTGATTCCCGACACTCAGACCGCCGTCATCGAGTGGAACACCGTCACCGAATACAGTTTCCACAACGAGCTAAAGCGCAGCAGCCTGAAGGTCACCAAGTCCGCCGAGGACAACTTTGTGGAGGGCATCCGCTTCCACCTGACCGGCACTTCCGACTGCGGTATCTCCGTGGACGAGTATGCCGTGACCGATTCCTCCGGCGTTGCTGTCTTCGAGAACATCCTCATCGGTTCCGGCTATACCCTGGAGGAAGTGGACACCGCCGCCCGGTATGTGATCCCCGACAGCCAGACCGCCGATATCCGCTGGAATGAGGTCACCGAAACCTCCTTCGAGAACAAGCTCGTCCGTGGCTCCATCCTCGGCAAGAAGGTGGATGAATTCGGCAACACCATCTCCGGCGCACTGTTCGGCCTGTACCATGAAGATGTGACGGAATTCACCGAGGAGAACGCCGTAATGACCGCCCTGTCCGATGACAGCGGCATCTTCTCCTTCCAGGATGTTCCCTACGGCAGCTGGATCGTCCATGAGCTCCGGCCCGCCCCCGGCTTCGTCCTGAACGAGAACAGCTATTCTGTCACCGTGGGCGAAGACGAAGCCGTGATCGAGATCGTCATCGAGAACCGCTTCATCACCGGCTCCGTCCAGACCACCAAGGTAGATGCCGCCTATCCCGATCACAAGCTGTCCGGTGCCGTCTTCGAGATCTATGTGGACGCAAACTGCGACCAGGTCTACACCACCGAGATTGATGTCCTGATCGGCGAGATGACCGAAACCGAACCCGGTGTCTACCACATGGACAACCTGCGCTACTGCGGCTATTTTCTCTTCGAGAAGACCGCCCCCGACGGCTTCCTCAAGGATGAAAACTACCACTATTTCGAGATCAGCCGGGACGGCGAGGTTGTCACTGTCGAGAATGAAGCAGGCATCGGCTTCCTGAACAAGCCCATCATCGGTGCTGTCCAGACCACCAAGGTGGATGCGGACTACCTCGACAACAAGCTGTCCGGTGCTGTTTTTGAGGTCTACACCGATGCAGACGACGATCAGGTCTACAACGCCGAGATCGATACCCTGATCGGTGAGATGACCGAAGCCGAAACCGGCATCTACCGGATGGACAACCTGCGCTATGGCGGCTATTTCCTCTTCGAGAAGTCCGCTCCCGAAGGCTTCCTGAAGGATGACACCTACCACTATTTCCAGATCCGCCAGGATGGCGAGGTTGTGACCGTCGAGAATGAAGCCGGTGTGGGCTTTCTGAACAAGGCCATTACCGGCTCCGTTCAGACTACCAAGGTCGATGCTGACTACCCCGATCATAAGCTGACCGGCGCCGTATTCGAGATCTACCGGGATACGGACAGCGACGGCATCTTCAACGCCGAAGTGGATGTCCTCCACGGCGAGATGGCAGAAACTGAACCCGGTATCTATCTTCTGGAGGGTCTGCGCTGCGGCAGCTATTTCCTGCATGAGAAGACGGCTCCCACCGGCTTCCTTCGGGACGAAGGCTACCACCTCTTCCAGATCAACACCCACGATGAAGTCGTGACGGTGGAGAATGAGGCCGGTGTGGGCTTCATCAACCAGCCCGGTACCGGCAGTCTGTGGCTCACCAAGAAGGATTTGTCCGACGGAAAGCTGCTGCCCGGTGTCGGCTTCCGCATCCGCAACGAGGACGGCGAGATCGTGGCAGAAGGCTACACTGACGAGAACGGCGAAGCCAAGTTCACCCTCCGGGTGGGCAAGTACACCTACCAGGAATTCGCCGCACTGGAGGGCTACGAACTGGATGATGCCGAGTATCCCTTCGAGATCAAGGAGAACGGCGAGATCGTCAAAGCCGTCATGACCAACGAGAAGTCCTGGATTCCCCAGACCGGCGACGAGAGCAATCTGTGCATCTGGGTTGCCCTTGCCGCTGCAGCGATGCTCGGTCTGCTCGCCACCGGTGCAGTCTGCCGTAAAAAGGGCGGCAAGCGTGCATGCTGAAGAAAGTGTATATCTGCGCCCCGCTGACTGACCAGCCGGAAAAAGATCTGGATCAGGTGAAGCGGTATGCCGGGTATGCACTGAAGTGCGGGACGGCTCCAGTCGTCCCCCATTTCTACGCAGAGTGCTTACCCGGCAGCAACAAACAGCTGCGTGAGCTGATCCAGGCTACCGCCCTGAGCCTCATCTGGGTCTGCGATGAAGTATGGGTCTTCGGCAATCAGACAACCGAAAGCGTATCCGCCGAGATCCGTCATGCCGAGCTCCTGAACATCAACATCCGTACCTTTTCCGATAAGGAAATCCGCAAACTGATTGGAGGTTAATATCCTTATGAAACACAGAACCGCAAGACTCCTCCTGTGTCTGCTGACCGTTACGCTTCTGATGTTCACCATGGTCGTGCCTGCCTTTGCTGCAGGCAACGTAGCCGGTGCCATCGAAAACACCTGGAACACCGCCAAAACCCAGGTTCAGTCCGTTGTCAACAACGTGGTCTTTCCCGTCATTGACATGATCCTGGCGATCATGTTCTTCGTCAAGGTCGGTACCGCTTACTTCGAATACCGAAACAAAGGTCATTTCGAGTTTACCGCCCCCTGCATCCTGTTCGCCTGTCTGGTATTTACCCTGACGGCTCCCACCTACATCTGGACGATTCTGTAACCCATCCCATCCGGGACAGCGACATGCTGCGCTGTCCCGGATACAACATCAGGAGGTGAATAACCATGTTTGACTGGCTTGGAGACATTCTCTCCGGTATGGGCGATGCTGTCAGCAGCACCTTCGGGAGCATCGGCGAACAGATCTCCACCGCCATCTGGAACGCCATGATCCAGTGGTTCTATGAAACCATCTACGGTGCCGTTGCCGACTTCTTCTCCATGATGGGCGGTATGGGAGCGGAGATCTTCGATCTGGACTGGGTATGTGCCACCATCAAGCTCTTCACGCTATTTGGCTGGACACTGTACATCGCAGGACTGGTGGTGGCTGTATTCGATGTCGCCATTGAATACCAGAGCGGAAGGGCCAACATCAAAACAACATCCATCAACATCCTCAAGGGCTTCTTCGCCTGTTCTCTGGTGGGTGTTCTGCCCGTGGAGCTGTACAAATTTTGTATCAGCCTGCAAAACACCTTTTCCCACGATCTGGCCGCCCTCTTCGGTGCAGGACAGACGGTAGATCTGTCCACCGCCAGCCTTGCGGTGCTGACTGCAAAGTTTCTCACCGGCGCAGGTGCTGTTCAGGCCACCTTGCTGACCCTGCTCTGTCTCATTGCATTTGCGTACTGCGTCATCATGATCTTCTTCCAGAACATCAAGCGAGGCGGCATTCTGCTGGTACAGATTTCCGTGGGCTCCCTCTATATGTTCTCCGTTCCCAGAGGATACACGGACGGCTTCAATCAGTGGATGAAGCAGGTGGCTGCGCTGTGCCTGACCGCTTTCATGCAGACCACATTGCTCTATCTGGGACTGCTGACCTTCCAGACGGATCTGCTGATGGGACTTGGCATCATGCT
>JAZQHD010000018.1:0-29962 GCA_045540375.1 Ructibacterium sp.
CTGTTCATCCCGGTCAACCGTCATCTTGTTCGGCATCAACGGATACAGAGCCACGACCTCGCCTTTGCCGTTTCGGATGATCTGCGCATAGGCATTACCCCACAACAAAAGGTGCGTCATGAGCGTTTCGCGGAAGACGAACGAACTCATCTCCGGGTTCGGCTCATCGTGCAACAGAGCGTAGAGCGGATGGTCGACAGCTTTTTCTTTGCCGCCGTCATCGGTGTATCGGTACAGATGAAGGGGCAGTCCGGCGATAGCTTCCGCAAGAATACGGACGCAGGAATACACGGCGGTCATCTGCATGGCGGAGCGTTCCGTTACGGCTTTGCCCGCTGTGGAACCGCCCATATAAAATGTGTATCCGCTTCCGGCGGTCCGGTTCTGGGGCTTGTCTCTGGAACGGAACAGCCCGTCAAATAAACCCATAGTCGGTTACCTCCTTAAATAAAAAGCAGTCCACGGGAATCGTAGACTGACTCGCTTGTATCGTTTCCGCAGCGAATAGCACGGTCGAGAGCCATAATCGTGGCTACCGCGCCGTCAATTTTTTCTGTGGATTTTTCTTTATCCGGCTTGATGTTCCCGGCGGGATCGGTTCGGATGAATATGTTGTCCATCATCCATCGGAGAACGGGATGTCCGCCGTGGGCAAGCCGCTCTTCAAGAGTGAGCTTCATCAGCTCTTTGGTGGGAGGACTCATATCCTTAAAGCCCTGTCCGACCGGCACCACCGTGAAACCCATACCTTCGAGGTTCTGAACCATCTGTATCGCGCCCCATCTGTCGAATGCTATCTCACGGATGTTGAAACGCTCACCGAGATTTTCGATGAATTTTTCGATGAAACCGTAATGAATGACGTTGCCTTCCGTGGTCTGCAGGAAGCCTTGACGCTCCCAGACATCATATGGAACGTGGTCACGGCGGACACGAAGGTCGAGACTTTCCTCCGGCACCCAGAAATAAGGCAGAATGATGTATTTATCATCCTCATCGGTCGGAGGAAAAACGAGGACAAACGCTGTGATATCCGTTGTGGAGGAAAGGTCAAGACCGCCGTAACATACGCGGCCTTCAAGATCATCCTCGTTGACGGCAAAGGAGCATTTATCCCATTTGTCCATCGGCATCCATCGGATGCTCTGCTTGACCCATTGATTCAGACGGAGCTGCCGGAAAGCGTTCTCTTCACCGGGGTTCTGCTTTGCGGAATCACAGGCAGCCTGTACCTTGTCAATACCGATGGTCTCGCCGAGCGAGGGATTCGCTTTCTTCCACACCTTTGGGTCTGTCCAGTCCTCGTCCATATCGGCACCGAAGATGACCGGGTAGAAGGTCGGGTCGATTTTTCTGCCGGAGATAATGTCGAGGGCTTTCTGATGTACCTCGTAGCAGATGCTTTCGGTGTTGTTTCCGGCAGTTGTTATAAGAAAGTACAGCGGCTGCATTCTCGCATCGCCGGAGCCTTGGATCATAACATCGTAGAGCTTTCGGTTCGGCTGCGTGTGCAATTCATCAAAAATAACACCGTGGGTGTTGAAGCCGTGCTTATTCGCAACATCTGCCGACAGAACCTGATATTTGCTTTTGGTGGGCAGATACTCAATAGTCTTCTGGGACTCGGTGATCTTCACCCTTTTTTCCAAAGCCGGACAGAAGCGAACCATGTCCACGGCTACGTCAAAGACGATTTTTGCCTGATTGCGGTCGGCGGCACAGCCGTATATCTCGGCTCGTTGCTCACCGTCACCGCAGAGAAGAAGCAGAGCGACCGCAGCGGCGAGTTCGCTCTTGCCGTTCTTTTTCGGTACCTCGATGAAAGCGGTGTTGAACTGCCGATATCCGTTGGATTTGATTGTACCGAACACGTCACGGATGATCTGTTCCTGCCAATCGATAAGCTCGAAATTCTTTCCCGCCCATGTGCCTTTTGTGTGACAGAGGCATTCGATGAAGTTGACCGCAAAGTCAGCCTTGTCTTTATCGTAATGAGAGCCTTTCGCCATGAAGCGGGTCGGTTTGTATTTCTTGAGCTTTCTGATAGCGGTCACCTCCTTGAAAAGGGTATAAAAAATGGCCGCCACCATAATAGGTGCGACCTTTATAAAGAGGAACAGAGCCTTTCGGCTCATGCTCCGTTGATAGTTTTCTTATTTGTCCTCAATGTAGCGGTGGATGGTGGCGAGGATTTCATCCTGTTCCTTTGCCTGCACACCCAAGCTCTCAAGAGCTTCACGAACACCGCAGTCCGGGCAGATAAGGGTTGTGTTGTCAGTTCGGGAAAGTGCCGGATGCCCGGTGTAGGTCTTTCCGCACTTGGGGCAGACGGCGTTTCTGCATTCATTCGTTTTCATTGATTGTCCTCCTTGCTGTTATTTATTGCATCGACCAGGAAACCGATGTCAAAATTGAAGTATCGGTAGCCTTCCGCGCAGGTATCTACATACATCCGAGAAGGCATTCCGAGAGGTCGGTCTTCGTGCATGATGTAGATCATCGCCGTTCTGGTACGAACCCTTCCCGTGCGGATGCCCACAAAGGTAACGGTAAGCTCACGCTTGTAATAAAAGTTCGGGAAACCCTCATAGCGGTCAAGGGCAAATTCATCGCTGTCGGTAATTTCCCAGACCGCGACCGGCACGGACGAACCTTCCTTTTCTTCGATGGTGAGATACGAGCCGGTCTTGCTGCCCTTGAAAAGGAGCTGCCAACCGTCCAGTTCTGCCGTTCCGATGATTCGTGCCGTTGGGCAGCGGTGAAGCATCTGCCGCACATTGAGGTTGCTTCCATAAGCAATGTAATACTTTTTAGCCATAAAAAATCTCCTTTCAAATTGGCTTCTACCACCTTAAGACCGCACTCGGCGGTCGGTGGGGCGTTCCGTTTCATTCAGCAGTAGGCTCTGCCGTGTCTGAAAGCGGTATCGCCGTCAAGCCTCTTTGTAAGGAGGTCTCTTGCGGTTGCGAACTCCTCGCCGATAAATCCGAGGCGAAGGAGCCAGGTTCTCATTGCGTACTTGGGGTTTTCGGTCTGCTGCGGCTTGGGGCTTGCGGTGCAGACTTCCTTCGCCATTTGGGAAAGGGCGAGGCAAAGCTGAATGTAGCTCTTAAGCTGTCCGGCGTGAAGCCCGTTCTGCTTGCCGCCCGCGGGTGCGTCAAATTGGAAGAGCCGGAACTCAACCGTGCCTTTGGTGAAGGTGGCGTGGAGGTTGAGCATATGGTAGCGGCTTCCGTTGTAGTGTTGGTCTCTGCCGTAGCTTTCGCCCTGACTTCCGTACCACACATCCGCGAGTTTCGCCATCGTCTTGGGCTTCTTGCGGTTGACCTGTTCAAGGAAGTGGGGGTCGACTGTTTTGCAGTAGCGGCTCATGCGGCCTCTGTCAAGGGCAAGGGCATCGGCGAGGAGGCGTTCGTGGCTTGCCATGATGTTGGCGAGGTTGCGGAGGGTCTGCGGCGTGTGGCCGTTCGCTCCGATGTGGATGTGAACTCCGCACCCTCTGGTCGAATCGCTCTTTGCCCCGGCGTGGCGGAGCTGCCGGATGAGTTCCTGCAAGGTGTCCATATCCTCGTAGCGTAGGATCGGGGTGACCAGTTCGCACTTCTCATCATCGGGACCGGCGATGCTGACGTCCTTTGAGAATTTCCACTCTCTGCCTTGGGTGTCCCAAGCCGACCAGGTGCTGTAGCCGTTCCGGCGGGCGGTGTATTCGTGTCTGCCTGTGCCGAAGAAGTCGGCTGCGACCTTCGCCGCTTTTTCTCTGGTGATGTTATTCATTTCAACCTCGACCCCGATGGTCTGCTTCTTCATTTCGGTGGTCTGTCTTTCGGTCTTTTCGCTCATTGTTTTGCCCTCGTTTCCTTTGTTTTTCCCTTTCGGTGTGTGTATATTAACTCTGAAAGCACACTATATCCAGTCAATTCGGAGATATATACTACACGATCTTTCGGGCGTATTCGGGGGCTTAAATTGTGTATATTATGGCGGTTTCAGTCATCAATCCGGCGGCAGGAATCCTCGCCGTAAACCACACCGAGAGACGAACCACAGTCCCAGGCAACATGGATGGTGCCGATGTCATCGACCGAGGTGACCGTACCTTTACAGCCTTCGGTCAGCTTTGTGTTCCAGGGGTCACTCATGTGGGTAAGTTCCACACGACAGCCTTTTGGAAACCGCTCCCGCAAGGAAGCGAGGGTCTCTTTGCTTACTCCCCACATACTGCCATCTCCTTTGCCTTGCAGCTCTTGAACGCCGAGCTGCCGGAGAGCTTCTCAAGCAGAATCTTGCGGTTCACTTTGAATTCATCGCCGATGAAGCCGAGCCGGAGCAGGAAGCATCTGAACTCGTACTTGGCGTTGGTGGTTTCCTTTTCCTTCGCGTTGACCCGCTTGGCTTCCTTCGCCATCCGGCAGAGGGCGGTGATAAGGCTCGTGTACGCTGCGCAATGCTCCGCATCGATATCGTCCTTGAACCAGGGAAAGGAAACCGTCTCATCGTTGATGCTGACGGGAAGCTCCGTCACGCCGAGGGCTTCCTTGAGAAGCGGGGCTTTCGCGGCGATCAGCTTTTCGAGGTTGTCAAGCTGACTGTCGGTGAAGAAGTCTCTCGGCATCGTGACCGTGAGGCTCAAATCTTCGGCGGCGGGTTCTTCCGCTGCGGCTTCCGGCTCTTCCTCATCGGAAAAGGAGGAAACGAAGTCAAAGCCCTCATCGTGGAGGTGTTCGAGCAACCGCTCGACAACCTCGGCATCCAGTCTGACCAGACTGACATTGCCGTCCCGGTCGATGATTTGATTGCCGAGGTGGTAGGCGAAGCTCGGTGCGCCCATGTACATTACTTCCTCTCCGAGCCATGTGGCGATGGTCTGTGCCAGCTCCTTGCGCTTCTTGCCGGGAACATCAAATTTGATTGTTGTCATTGAAATGACCTCCTTTGTTTTTGGTAGTGACATATTCGCTCTGATGTGCCTGAAAGTCCAGTCATTTCAACACTTTTTTGATGTAGAATGTGCGCCGATTACGCGGCGTTCAATTGGTGATAGTACACGATGCCGGACAGTACGAAGTAAACGCACGGCAGAGCCACACCGTTGCCCCACATCTTATATTCCGCAGAATCGGAATGCGGATCGCAAAGCCACGAACGGAGCTGCTTGTCGGATTTCATCTTGCCGCCGCAGACTTCGGTGTAGGTCTTGAAAACCTTGTACCAGTAATAAACCTCTTCATCGGTCGACTTCTCCGTAGCGAGAGCATCACACCACCAGTCCGGGAAACCCTGCAGACGAGCGCACTCTGTCGGTGTCAGTCTGCGGACGGTGTATCCGGCTTCATCCTGCGCCACCGCTCCGGGTCCCTTCGCTACGATGGTCGGCTGAAGCTCTCTTTCAATGGCGGGTCTGTACTGCGCGTTCGCGCCCTGATTGAAAGCGTCACGGCCGATGCCGAAGGACGGCTCGGTGACCACGGTGGCATCCTTGTAGTCCCTTGCCAGCAGAGGTGGCGTTTTCTCCTCTGCAACATTGGGAAAGCTGCCTGTGGTCATGGAATACGCTACAGCGTGTTGCTCCACGGAATTGAGCGTGTACATGGTATCGCCCTCGGAATAACCATCCCCACGATGGGAAGGTCGGGAGCCGTTGCCTTCGATAGCAACAACGGCGATGCCGCCCTGATTGCAGGCAGGATTGCCGCCGCTCGTGTCAATGGTACGGGAGGTGTCCGCTTCATATACTCCGCTGTGGGGGTTGGAGGACTTCATTGCGTTGGAGTCCTTGGAGCAGATGCCGAAGGGCTGAATGACATACATTCCGTTCGCCGCTTCCTGCGTTCCGAGTTTCTCATATCCGCTTGCGAGGAGCGGTCCCGTTACAGGCTGAAGGACGCAGTTGAAATTGTCCTTATCCGGCATCCGCTGACCGCCGCCTGCGTTCTGCTTCGTGAGGGTCGGCGAGATCTGACCGCCGTCCCAGGAGCAAGGCTCGAAGAGCGTCTGGTCGTTATTGCACGAGAGGGTCGCTGACTTATCCGTCTGGATGAGCGGACCCTTACCACCGCCTTCACAGCCGGAGCGGATTTTCAGAACGAGCGGTACGTTGTTGCCGCCGGTTCCCATCCGTTCGCTCAAGGTCTGTACCTTGCCGTTTCCTTCGAGCTTGACACGACCGTCCATCGGATGGTTCTCGACCGCCACAGCTTCCTCCAATACACACGGAGGATGGTGGGCTTCGGCACGGAGAGTGCAGGTGACGTCCTCGGTCACATCCATTCGGTTGCCGCCCTGATCATTCAGCACGACACCGTTGCGACCGGTGGACATTCCACAGTTCACGCCGAGGGTGGCGGACTTATCGTCCGTCAGCTTTGCGTTGTACCCGTCGAAGCCGATGCCTGCCGTTCCAGAGCGATCCGCAGAATCTCCGGGAGCTGCTTGCCACGAGCGGAAGCCCTGCGGAGTATACCCAGACAAGCCTTCTGACTCAAATAGTACTTTTCCGGCACACCCACCTGTAAAATCTGCGACAAGGTAGATGCGTTTTCTTCTTTGGGGGACTCCCCAGAATTGCGCGTCAAGGACTCTCCAGGCGAGGGAGTAACCGTCACCCATGATTTCTCCTGCGTTTGCCCACTTTTTAGGTTTAGGGATTGAAACAGATTCATCGATAACACCGCACAGGCTTTCCAGAACACAGCGAAAATCCTCGCCGCCCGAAGATGAAAAAGCGCCCGGAACATTTTCCCAACACGCCCATTTCGGATACTCGCCGCCTGTGGCCTTTCTCATTTCTTTAATAATGCGGACGGCTTCGTAGAAAAGGTTCGAGCGAGATCCTTCAAGCCCCGCTCGTTTTCCGGCTACGCTCATGTCTTGACATGGCGAACCGAAGGTGATGATATCCACGGGTTCGACCTTGCCGCCGTCCATTTCGGACACGTTGCCGTAGTGTTTCATAAAAGGCAGCCGCTTCGTTGTGACGCGAATCGGAAACGGCTCGATCTCGGATGCCCACACGGGAGTGATCCCGGCAAGCATACCTCCGAGGGGAAAGCCGCCCGACCCGTCGAACAGACTGCCGAGGGTCATATTACTCATTCGCCGTCACCTCGCCGTACTGATAGATTTTGCCGTCACGCAGAACGGAAACATTCTCGTTCGTGCCGACCTGCTCGATGTATCTGTTTACGATGACATCGCAGAACTTGGGGTCAAGTTCGATGGTGTTGCAGGAGCGGTCGGTCTGCTCACAGGCAATAAGCGTACTGCCCGAACCGCCGAAGGGATCGAGAACGAGGGTATTCGACATCGAAGAATTCATAATGGGATAGCACAGAAGCGGTATCGGCTTCATCGTGGGATGTTCGCCGTTCTTCTTGCTCTTCTCAAATTCCCAGATGGTGGTCTGCTTGCGGTCGGCATACCATTGATGCTTGCCGTCCTTCTTCCAACCGAACAGACAAGGTTCGTGCTGCCATTGATACGGAGAATGACCGAGAACAAGGCTCGGCTTCTTCCAGATACAACAGCCGGATAAATAAAAACCGGCATCGGAGAAGGCTTTACGGAAGTTCAGCCCTTCGGTGTCGGCGTGGAAAACATAAATGGACGCATCATTCGCCATGACCTTTTCCATATTGGTAAAGGCATCGAGCAGGAAATGATAAAAGGCTTCGCCGTCCGACCAGTTGTCATTCCGGATCGTTCCGGCAGAGCCTTTATAATTTACATTGTACGGAGGGTCGGTCAGCACGAGGTTTGCTTTCTTGCCCTCCATCAGAACCTCGTAGGTTTCAGGCTTGGTGGAATCGCCGCAGACGAGTCGGTGTCTGCCGAGCGTCCACACATCTCCGGGCTTGGAGAATACGGGCTTTTCGAGTTCGGCGGTAACATCGAAGTCATCTTCTTCGCCCTCGGTGCCGTCATCAAACAGCTTTGACAGTTCCTTTTCATCAAAGCCTGTGAGGGCAAGGTCGAAATCCTCTGCCTGCAAAGCCTCAATCTCCACACGGAGGAGTTCTTCGTCCCATCCGGCATCCATCGCCATTCTGTTGTCGGCGATGATGTACGCTTTTTTCTGCGCATCCGTCAGATGGTCGGCAAAGACACACGGTACTTCGGTGATGCCTTCCTCCTTGGCGGCAAGAATACGACCGTGTCCGGCGATAACACCGAAGTCACGGTCGATGATGACGGGATTGATAAAACCGAACTCACGAAGCGAGGAGCGGAGTTTGTTTATCTGCTCCGGCGAGTGCGTCCGGGCATTGTTTACGTAGGGTACGAGCTTCGCCACGGGGACGAGCTGCATTTCAGTCGTTGTCTTCATCATACAAGACCCCATTCCGCAAATTTCTCAAAGCCGCCGACAGAGCGGATGTAGGTACGGGCAAGCTCCACGATCTCGGAATACGGTCTGCCGTCTATGGTTTCATCGCCGATGGCGCAGCAGAGCGTAATGGGACTGCCGCTTTCCTGTGCTTTGAGGAACGCATAGATGTTGACCGACACATCCGCTTTGGAGAGGTCTTTGCCGTGCAGACCGCCGCCCGTAACGGAGTCTGCCATATCGCTGCCGAGCTTGCGGTTGGTAGCCCCGGTATCGACATTGATACCGCCTGTCCAATCGCCGAGCGGGTTTATAGTCGCATCGGGATACATCTTTCGCAGACCGCCCGTGGGAACGTTGGACTGGCAGATGATGAGGTGTTCATCGTCCAGAATGTATTTCCCGTCATAGGGATAAATCTCAAAAAGCTCTCTCGCAGTATCGGAGAGGATACGCTGTTCCTGCGTGACGGGGACACCTTTGAAGATGCCGTTGTCTCCGCATTTGACAGAGCCTTTCTGATTCTCGGCGAGATGAGCGTCCTGACGGTATTCCCGGTAGTCCACAATGACGGGACCGGCGATGCGTTTCACCGCTCTGCGGATATCACCACGGTTCAGCTTGACGGAAGTTTCGGCAATGATGTGGCATTTGCCGTGACCGACAAGAACCTCCACGGCGATTTTCGGATTCTTCGTTTCTTTGTATGCCAGGTCGACAACGGCACCGGCAATACGGTCAGCCACTTTGTCCGGGTGGCACGGATTTACTTTTTCAAACATAATGTCATCCTTTCCTTGCGCGGAGCAGACGCTCCATCAGATCATCCTGCGGAGTTGCTTCGCCGTATTCCGTGCTGCAGTTCTCTTTGACGATTTGGAATATCTCATTCCAGAGCCGCACGGCTTGGTTCATGTAGTTGATACCGATGTTGATAAACGGAGACGGTATCGGCTTTTGTGTGGTGGGGTGCTTGGAGAGAAAACCCATGCGGTTTGTCATCTCTTCGCATTGAATCCACCGAGCGGAACACATCGCATACCGCTCAAGGAGCTGCGGAGACACTTTTGCGGCACAGCCTATCTGCTTGAGCCACTTCCAAGTCTCCTCGTAGATTTCCTTCGCCTGCAGTTCGCTGCCGTCACGCTGCTCCGCAGAAAGAAAATCGTGGGGCTTGGGCATTTCAACACCCTCGACTTCGGGAATATCCAGAACCTCAAGAGGTCTGCCGCCGGGATTGCCATTGTCGGCTTTGTCCTTTACAGCGGATTTTTTTCTTCCCGCACCGGGTCTTGCGCCACCCTGACCGCCTATGTTGTTGGATTTCGTGGGCATTTGATTCCTCCTTCCTTTAATTACCCTTTTGATTTCGCCTTTTTCGCGCACGTGACCCCAGGCCGCTGCCCGGCTATAGGGGTCGTAGAGATTTGATCACCCCAGGGGTATCACTCATGCGTGTGTCTGTCACCGTTTTCAAGATGGATTTTCTGGTGGCAGGAGCGGCAAAGCGACATCAGATTTGAACGGTCGTGCGTACCGCCGTGAGAAATAGGAAGAATGTGATGCACCTCTTCGACAGGGGTAAGCCGTCCTTCTTTGAGACACAACTCGCACAGCGGATGCTCCGCAGCGTAGCGGTCACGGATACGCTTCCACGCTCTGCCGTAGGTTTTGTTTATGTTCGGATCACGCTCATACTTATCGTAGCGTTTCCGTTCCATCTTCCTGTGTTCCTCGCAGTACTGTCCGTTAGATAGGTTGGGACAGCCGGGGTATGAACACGGTCGTTTCGGCTTGCTTGGCATCTGTTCACCTCCTTTGGGGCATAAGAAAAGCCCTCGAAGGATTGCTCCCTCGAAGGCTCGTCTTTATATTCTTCGCTGATTATATCATACCATAATGTGGCGGTGGACATCCACGGACAAAGCAGGACATTTCGGGCGCATTTATATTACGATGGGATTTTCGGGAACTTTTACCTTGAGGAGAGCCTCGCCGTGCCAGCGGCGAATGGTTCTCGCATCGGCATTCAGTTCGTTCCCGATCTGCTCCCATGTACAGTTGTGGATGTAGCGGTAACGGAGAACAAGCCGTTCATCCGTATTCTGTACGGCCTCAATGACCGTCCGTATCTGCTTTTTCAGACAGACAAGGGTGTCGATTTCCTTGTTGATGGTATCCTCCAAATCCATGATCTTCTCAAGGCTTCGTACAAAAGGGGCTTCCGTACTGCGGGAAGTCTGCACCTTTTCGCCCCATGACGGAGAGGATATGCTGCTTGCCATTTCACGAAGCATGGTGACCTCTTCAATATTGGAGTTTATACGCTGATCGAGGCGGTATGCCTGACTCAAATATTCCTTTGCTGTCATGCCGCCACCTCCATTTGTAGTTTCCGCATCAGAAGTTCTCCGTCAACCGAAGTCAGGGAGCTGTACCATGAGGAACGGAAGAAACTCTCACAATCATTCCTCATTTGCCTTGCTTCGGCATCCCTCGGATATTTCTTCAGCTTTTTCAAGGCTTTCATATAGTCCTTTGCCGCTTGGATCACGATGGCATTCGCCAGTTCTTCAAAAGGGTTCATATTCTGTACCTCCGAATTTTTAAGTTCACTCGGATTGGCACGGATTTTCATAGATTGTCACAGATTTGCTTTGACCGCCGCTATCAATGCGGACTGCGTTTCGTCCTTCCGCTGAAGGGCTTTCAGAATGTCCTCGTCAACGGTGCCGGCGGTGATGATGTGCATGACCACCACGGTATCGGAGGTCTGACCCTGCCGCCACAGCCTTGCGTTCGTCTGACTGTAAAGCTCAAGGCTCCATGTCATGCCAAACCACACGATAGTGCTGCCGCCGCTTTGAAGGTTCAGCCCGTGTCCCGCGGATGCCGGGTGGATAAGGGCAACGGGAAGCTCTCCGTTGTTCCATCTGCGGATACTGTCGGAACTGTCCATCCGTGAAAACGGGATGTGCAGTTCGTGCAGCCTTTTTTCGATGCGGTCACGGTCGGACTGATACCAGTACGCCACCAGAAGCGGTTTCCCGTTGGCGGCTTCGATGATGTCTTCCAAAGCGTCCAGTTTTCGGTCGTGAATGAGGTGGCACTCGCCGGACTCGTCATAAATCGCTCCGTTTGCCATCTGCGTCAGCTTTCCGCAGAGGACGGCGGCATTGGCGGCGGTGATTTCCTTGTCCTTTCCGAGTTTCATCACATACTCGGCTTTGAAATCCTCGTATGTCTGCGTTTCCGCATCGCTCATAACGGCGGGATACGCTGTGCTGACCAGTTCCGGCATTTTGAGGTGGTCGGTGGACTTCATCGAAATGGTGATATCGGAAATCGCATCATATATGGCTTGTTCAGCGAACGGCAGCGGTTTATAGGAATATACGATCTGACCGTTGCGTTTGTCCGGGGTGAAGTAGTTGTTTCGGTAGTTTGTGATGAACCGTCCGAGGCGTTTTCCCATATCCAGAACCCGGAACTCTGCCCATAAGTCCATCAGACCGTTTCCGGCAGGAGTGCCGGTCAGACCCACGATGCGTTTTACAAAGGGTCGTACTTTCAACAGGCTCCTGAACCGTTTCGCTTTGCCGTTCTTGAAAGAAGAAAGCTCATCGATCACCACCATATCGAAGTCGAACGGGATGCCGCTTTCCTCGATAAGCCATGAGACGTTCTCGCGGTTGATGATGTAGATGTGGGCTTTCTTCCGAAGAGCCGCTTTGCGTTCTGCTTCGGTGCCGACAGCCACGGAGCAGATGAGGTGCCGGAGATGATCCCACTTATCGACCTCGGCAGGCCATGTATCCCGTGCCACTCGCAGCGGAGCGATGACGAGAACCTTTCGTACATCGAAGCTGTCGAAAAGCAGGTCGTTTATTGCCGTCAGCGTGATACTCGTTTTGCCGAGACCCATATCCAGAAGCACGGCGGCGATGGGGTTCTCCTTGATGAAGTTGATGGCATATTTCTGATATTCATGCGGTTCGTATATCATCGAGAATCCCTCCGATCTGGTTCATATCGTCAAGGACATACACCTTGAAGCCGAGACGCTGAAGCAAGCCATGCCTTGACACCTGCAAAGGGCGGGGCTTTTTGCCCGGAGCCTTAACTTCCACAAATGCCATCAGCCCATGAGGGAGAAGCACGATGCGGTCGGGCATTCCGTCAAAACCGGGACTGACAAACTTGGGTGCGATGCCTCCCATATTTTTCACGGCTTTGACCAGACTCTGTTCTATCTGTTTTTCGCTTTTCATATTTGTCCTTTCTGGAACAACGGAACGAGCGGAACAACCGTTTCCTTATATTCCTATACGTGCGTGTAGGTGTTTCTTTATCTCTTTATCGCCGAACGAATATAAGGGAAAAAGTTGTTCCTGTTCCGCATCTTGTTCCGCAGTTAGCCTTTTTCGTAAATTCGCTGCTTACCGTATAGGGGCAGTCGTTTGGCGGCGGCACCCCGTTTCCATCCCGGAATCTGCGTCATGAGGGCGGCGATGGTATAGCTGTCGGCAGACTTCAGTTCAGAGAGGTTTTTGCCGAAGCATTCGCACCATATCTCCGCATTGGAAACGGTTGTGCGTTCCACGGTGCCTTTGACAGCGGTCGGATCGCCGGAGAGGAAACTGCGTCTGGCATACACGTCCATATCGTCCCAGCCTTCGGGAAGACGCGTGTTCAGGTATTCTTCGACCATACCGACACGCTCGTCCACCTCCATAGCGTTCCGCTGCGCCTTTTCGGACTCGGCGAGGATGTCTCCTTCGAGATACAGCTTTTCTCCGGCTTCCCAGATGGCTTTCGCCTCTGCCCAGAACTGATCGCGGTCAGCTTGAGTGAAGTGCCAGTTCTGCTTCTGTGTTTTCTGATGCACTTTGATGATCCAGAAGCGGCGGTTGCCCGTGATGTCACGGAGATAGCCCCGTTCGCCGTTGACCGTGCCGATAATGACGCACTGGCGGGGATGGCTTTCGACCACTCTGCCGTAGCTCGGACGGTATTTGTCATCAGAGGTGGAGAGGAACGATTTCACCTTTTCGATGTCGGCTTTTTTCATTCCGGCAAGCTCTCCGATTTCGACCACCCAGAAGCCCTGCAGTTTTTCTGCTCCGGCTTTATCGTCCATATCGGTCAGCGAGAGAGATTCGGAGTAGTATTCGGGTGTGACGAGGTCTTTTACAATGGAGCTTTTGCCGATGCCCTGTTCGCCGTCAAGAACCGGCACACAGTCGAACTTGATGCCGGGACACATGACTCTCGCAACAGCGGCGGCGAAGGTCTTTCTCGTGACGGTGCGGACATACTCTGTATCGTCAGCCTGCAGATATTTGATGAACAGTTCCTCGACACGCTTCACACCGTCCCACTTGGGGAGTCCGTTGAGGTAATTCCTCACAGGATGGAAATGGCGGTCATCTGCCACCTTGGTAAAGGAGACGTCGTAGTTTCGGGTAGTGAACTCGCCGTAGCGGATATCCACGAGCGATTTAAGTTGAGCAGAATCGGCATCACGCCAGAACGAGTTTCCTTCGGGACGGTCCCACGGCAGTTCACCTGTGACTTGGATGCGGTTCGCCATATCGTTGAAAGCGAAACCCTGCAAGTCGGGATCATTTTCAAGGATGAGGTTCAAGTTCCACACGCTGTTTTCCAATGCCCCGGAGCGGGGTACGAAGCGAAGCCGTTTATGCCAGTCGGCATCA
The DNA here is from genome assembly GCA_045540375.1 of Ructibacterium sp. Classification (GTDB taxonomy): domain Bacteria; phylum Bacillota; class Clostridia; order Monoglobales; family Monoglobaceae; genus Ructibacterium. Next base: position 14,044 of record JAZQHD010000018.1, read on the forward strand.
TCGGAGAAATCCTCTCCGGCTTGAGCGATACGCTCGGCGGCAAGGTTCTCCTTGACCGTATCGTCTGCGAGGGCAAGTTCGGTCATCTGCTTGAAGGACTTCTTCTCGTCATCATCGCCGAAGCGGTGGATGCGGACGAGGTCGAAAGCATTCAGCAGCTTACCGCAGGCGGGGTCTGTCGCATGGTGGCTGTATGCGAACTTGTCATCATAGACCACGACACCGGCAGATGAGTCGGCGGGGATATAGTCGTAACGACCTTCCATTGCGGAAGGCTCATATACATCGGCGAGGTAGGTTTCAATAACGGCGGCGATACCGTAGGCACGGCAGAACGCGCCCACCACGCCGGATTTGGCGAGTGGGTCTTCCTGCTTCTTGCCGCTTGCCTCACGGACGGCGCTTTCACGGGAGGAGGTCGGCAGCAGAGAGCAGTCTTTCCAGTTCGGATGCACCGAGAGAATCGCATCCGGGTCAAGCCAATCTCCATCTGTGGTTTTGCTGATGAACTCACCGTTTGCGGGGGTTGTCGGCCAATACATGAGCTGACTCGGTTTGTAGGAACATTCATCAAACTGGTCGATGCCCCAATCGGAAGCGAAGTATCTGGCAAGCGCCACATACTCGTCCGGGGTGACGTCCCTCGTCAGCGGTACGATGATGCGGCAGCGAGGCTGTTCGGGTGTATGTCCGTGGGTGGTATAGAGACAGGATGCGTACCGGCACTCCGAGGCGAAACGGTCGATAAAACCGATCTCGGCATGGTCTGCGTCCATCGTCAGCATGGAGCGGCAGGCAACGGTCTCACGCTTGCGGCGGTTGCCTTTCAGATAACCGCCCACAAAGCCGCCTTTGTCCTTGGCACGGTCCCGGTCATCCTTTTTGAGCTTCGGATATTCCTCCACGGTTTCAGTCGTGCGGATAGTGTTTTTCAATCTTTCGCACAGGTCTTCCCATGCGGTGGTTTTGTTCGCCCAGGTCTTGGCATAACAGCTATTGCCGTAGGCGATTGGCAGGTCACGCATTTTCGGTTACCTCCTTAAGGTCGGAATTAAAATATCGGATGACATAGTTCTTACGCTTGGCTCTTTCTATTTCGGCAGCCATACCGTTTGAAATCAGATCTCCGAAGACCCATAATTCGGCGCATTTGCTCATCAGCACATTGCCGAAGAACATGGCGAGTTCCCGCTCTTTCGGATTGCCGTCATCCATGAACTGCGGAAACAGCAGATGCGGAGCGATGGGAAGGTAGCCGGTATCTACGGCGAATCTGCTGTATCTCTGTGCCGCCTTGACGTTCGTCTCAATATCTCCGGCATAGGGTGAGCAGATATATACCACGGGTCTGAATGCGAAGAACGCTTTTTCTTCTTTTGCAACATTTGTCATTGCCTCGTATGCGGTAGGATCGTAATAGCCCTCCGCATTGAATTTGTTTATTCCCATAGGATTTACCTCAATCTTTCTTATAGAATTCCGTGATATAACCGTCTGCCCGGAGAAGCAGTCCCTTTGCCCACGGCGGCGTTCTGCCCATCTGTTCACAGATGGCGTCAAGGGATACACGGGGGTCGGCTTCGATCACAAGTTCATCGTGGATATGCATCGTGACCGAGCTGCACCGCAGGGTCTTCATGGCGTAGCAGAGGATGTCCCTTGCCGTTGCCTGAACGATATTTTCCACGAACTTGGGACCGTAGCTGTCGAGCCGCTCCCATTTCTTCGTACCGCCGACACCTTCGTAGGTGATGCAGGAGCCGCCGAACCTGTTTTCACCGATCTTCGGTTTGACGTAGTTAAGCATCCTGCCGGACGGAAGAAGGATGGAGAGCATTCCGCTGCGGCAGAGGAAGCGGATGCCGTGTGTTTCTGTGGTGGTCTTATCCCGGACGGCGGTCAGTACTGCACGGTCAACGTCCCACCAGAACCTTACGATGTTTGGGTTCGCCGCTCTCCATGCCTGAACGAGCGGCTGAAGCTCTTCTTCGGTCAAACCCATTTCCAATGCACCCATCGCTTTCAAAGCTCCCACGGAGCCGCCGTAGCCGAGGGCAAGTTCGGCGATTTTGCCCTTCTGTCGTAGGTGTCCGTTGATGCCGTGCTTTTCGACCGGCACCCGGAACATCTGCGATGCCGAAGCACAGTAGATGTCCTTGCCTTCGGCGAAGACTTCCTGCCGCCACGACTCTCCGGCGAACCATGCGATGACTCTCGCTTCGATTGCAGAGAAGTCAGCTACATAGAACATCGCGCCCTCACGGGGAATGAAAGCGGTGCGGATGAGCTGCGACAGCGTGTCCGGCACATCCTCATACAGCATTTTCACGGCTTCATAATCGCCGCTGCGGACAAGACCTCTCGCTTCGGAAAGGTCTGACAGATGGTTCTGGGGCAGATTCTGCATCTGAATGAGTCTGCCTGCCCATCGCCCGGTGCGGTTGGCACCGTAAAACTGAAACATCCCTCTGGCTCTGCCGTCCGAACACACAGCGTTTTGCATCGCCTGATACTTCTTCACCGAGGATTTGGCAAGCTGCTGGCGGAGGACAAGGGCATCGGCGAGTTCCGGCGGCGCGGTCTTCAGCATTTCATTGACCGCCTTTTTGCCGAGGGTATCCGTTTCCAGACCGTTGTCGGCAAGCCATGACCGCATCTGCGATACCGAGTTGGGATTTTCCAGTTCGGTGATGCGGCGCATATCGTCCATCAATTCCTGCCTTGAGGCGGCATCCATGCGGATGGCTGTATCTACAAGGGGGATATCCAGCCGAACCCCGCGATCATTGATCTCCTGATCGATGTGGTATTCGTCCCACACGAACTCCGGCACGGGGAACTTTGTGAGCTTCTGCTGTATGCCCATCTCTGTTTCAACGTCACGAAGGTTGTAGGATTTGAAGAGCGTCCATTTCTCCTGGGCATCTTCCGGGCGGTTGCGTGTTCTGCCGCCGTTGCTCTTGGTCGGAGCGCACGGTGAGCAGAAATATTTGATGAGTTCCTTGCCCTCGGTCAGCTTCTGCTTGTCGAGGTTCAGAACCGCGCCGACACCCTGCAGCGAAAGTGGCAGTCCCATATATGCCGCCCACACCATCGTGCATCGCCAGGACGAGGGGTCGAGATATTCGCCCGTGGGCATTCCGAGATGCCGGGAAAGACAGACCCTTTCAAAGTTGGCGTTGAAGGCAAACTTCAGCACGTTCTCATCGGTAAGCGAGGCGGCAATGTCTGCCGGTATTTTTTCGCCGAGAGCCAGATCGACCACATGGACTTCGCCGCCGTCAACGGCATAGCCGAAGAGCAGCACCTCAAAGTCCGGGTCTTCCGTGTATTTATAGACACCGCACTTGCCGAGGTCGGTGCCGCTATATGTTTCGATATCAATACTTATGGTTTTCAAGAGTTGTCACCTCGCATAGCCGTAAAGGGCGGCAGGATCGCTCCCACCGCCCACGGCGGCTGATTACTTAAAGTCCTTCATGCGCTTCTCGTGATATTCGAGGTCACGCTTTTCGCGTCTGCGGTCATAGATGGCAGACTGGATGGTGCATACCAACCCGGTAATGCTCATCAGAGCGAAGGAACCGAGCAGGATGTCGAGAAGGAGTTCGGTTGCGAAACTTACGGTCGTTGCGTCCATTGTTCAGCCCTCCTTACGCCAGGAAATCGTCATCGTCATCGGTGTCGAAGTCGGATTCAGCCGAAGCCTTACCGCCGAGAGGTTCACCGTCACGAATCTTCTGAAGGTTGTTCAGACCGCAGGCAATGCCACGGTTGCCGTTGCTGTTGAAGGCGTAGAAGTTGATGGAAGCTCTGCCGTACACGCCGGAGTAGACCTCGCTGCGGACAAGGATGGGATTGCGATCAGCGTCCACGATGCCGGGAGCGGCGGTGGAGTTGGCATTCACGAAGTAGCATCCAGCGTAGGCGGGATCATCGGGACGTTCGGTATCACCGTCACGCAGAGGGTTCTTGATGACGGAGAGAGCCGGGACGGACTTGCCGTTGCCCTTGAGCTTCGCCTCACCCTCGTGGTAGGCGGCTTCGATGGCAGCCTTGATCTTCTGGACGGTTACGGTATCGCTCTTGGGAATGATGAGGGAAACGCTGAACTTGGGTGCGCCGCCGTTGATGGATTTGGCTTCCCAGACGTTTGCGTAAGACCAGCGGGTATCCTTGCCGGTGATGACCTTCATGGGGTTGTTGACCTTGGTAGTGTTATTAGACATAATCGTTTACTCCTTTAATTTTCAAAATCTGATGCCGCGGTGTTCATAGCCGGACGCTTGTCGGACATCGGAACGAGCGTGGGCTTTCCCTGGGGCTTCGTGATGAAGCGGCCGAGGATTTCGTCAAACTTGGCTTTGCCGAGCGTTTTCTGCATCTCGGTAATGCCGAGCAGTTTCTGTTCGTAGGGGTCGTGACCGGCGGCAATGACCGCTGCGGCTACGAGCCGTTCGTCTGTGTACTTGCGGTTGGAGCGTCCCTCGACAACCTTCCATCCGTTCCACGCCTTACCGCTGATGGCGGCTTGCAGAGCGTATTCCTTGATGTCGTTTGCCCAGGAGACGAGGTCATCGACCTTGGCGAGAACCTCTTCGACCTCCTCATCGGTGAGGAGCGGAGGTTCGGCGAAGTCGTAGGCGGCAAGAGCAAGGTTCGCTCTGGCGCGTTCACGGCAGTCCGCCTTCGCCTTGCAGAACTGACACCATTCGCCGCAATGGAACTCACCCTCGCCCTTGAAGGCAAGCTCGGCGGTCGGGGCCAGTACGGTCTCTGCCCATTCGAGAAGCTCGGCGGTGGTCACCGTGTAGGTGCTGACGTTGGAGCGGCGGGGTTGGTAGATGGTCATCGTGACCGTGTCGATGTCGTAGAGGGCATCGAAGATTTCCAGAGCGCCGAGCGCATACAACATCATCTGCGGGTTGTGGTCTGCGGAGACCTCCACGCCCTTGCCGTGCTTGTAATCCACGATGTTGAGGGTGCCGTCAGCGATGAGGACGCAGTCCCCGGTGCCGAATCCGCTCTCGACGTATTTGGAATAGTCGAGCCGCTGCTCGATCAGCACGATGGGATCGGTCGTGACCTTCTTCGCTTCGGCGAGGAGTTCAAGCACATAGGCGGCATAACCGCTGGCGCATTCCTCCATCTCCTCGTTGTACCAGGTGAGGTTTTCTGTGGGGTCTTCAGCCGGAATGCCCAGAGCCGTCTTGAGCTTGTGTTCGCACAGGCTGTGGGCATCCGTTCCCTCGGCGGCGAAGTCGCTGCCCCTGTCCTCGTAGTTCTCGCCGAGCCTTGCGGACGGAGGGCAGTTCAGCCACCTGTGGGATGAGGATGCGGAAAGCAGAGCGTGATTACCCATTTTCGAGTCCCTCCGCATCCTTGATGAGGGCGGCGTACTCCGAAGGGTCGATGCCGGAGAGCGTTGCCGCACCGTGCTGACGGAGCAATCCCTTTACCTGGGCGGTGAAGCCTCGGCTGGACATCTCTGCGAGGATCGCACGGACGTCTTCTTTGGTAGGAACCGGCTCGGTCGGTGTTGCCGGAGCTTCGGCGGTCTCGCCGCTGAACATCTCCGTGAGGGTGTCAGCCGCATCGTTAATGGCGGTAGCCGCAGTTCGCAGGTCTCTGATCACGGCATCCAGTTCGCTCATTTTTGACATTTCCACACGCTCCTTCCTTGATTTGCTTTTCTCTCACCGCCTGGGTGACTTTCTTTGCCAGTGTTGCCGACACGATGATGAAGTCGAGCAGAACATCAACGAGTTCTTCTTCCGGCTTCAGAGCATCTCTCTTTGCTTCGTTCATTCGTTTTCACCTCCCGAAGGAGCGGTATCGTTTTGCTCCTTACACTCTCCCATGAACATGAGGAGTGCATTTCGGAAAAAATCCGGGAAACTTTTTTCAAAAAATGTCCGGGAATTCTTTTTCGAGGACGGCTTTTACCTTTTTTAATCTGTAGGCAAAGGTCTTTCTGCCGATCCCAATGCGTTCGCCGATGGCGTCTTCTGATAAACCCTCAAGCCGCATCTCGCCGATTTTGACCGCCTCCGGCATCAGTTCCGTAAGCCGAGCGTACAGGGCTTTCACTTCGGAAGCCTCAATGATGATGTCTTCGAGTAAAGGCGAATCGTCCGGGATTTCATCGACCCAGGCAGTTTCGTTTCCTTCGTCATCGGTTTCGGTGTAATCGAGGGAACGCATATCGCCCATGCGGTGGAAGGGACAAGTCAGGCAGTCCATATCGCAGGTGAGCCGCTTGCTTGCGGGACACACGCAGCGACCGTGCCTCTGCTGACGGATGCGGTAGATATTGATGTCATGGTAGTAGGCATCGAATTCTTCCTTGCTGACGGGGATGCTCTCTTTCGTGGAGCGGATGTAGATGGTGTACTGGTTTTCGTTGTTTGTCATAAAAAGTCCTCCGATTTTCGATTTCTCGAAACGGAGGACTCCGGGTTCGGCTGCAAAATGGGTGCAGAAAACTAACCACAGCCCGACAGAGAGTTTCTCCGTTTCGGTCTGCGGCAACCCGCTCAATAGGCAGCCGTCATTATTAACTTGTCCGCTGACTCCCGTTGAGCCACGGGTGATCAGTCCGTGCGGTTATCAGCGGTTTGATACTAGTCGCAAACGCAAAGTTAGAACGGTCTCAAAGAAAATAGTTTTGCGTTCACAAAATTATATAGACTTTTGCGTTTCTTTGTGGTATAATGTGATATGAAACATTTCAGCTTTCACACTGGCGGTGCGTCCCGATTGCCTTACCACGCTTACAATTATAGAAAATGGTACTTTCAAAAACCGTAGGTTTGCCTATGTCTGCCTATATAGATGCCTACATAGGAAAGGAGGGTGTCAATATGAAATTCTGTGACCTCGTACAATTCATGCATCACAACTACGAAGAAAAAGCAAACGCCGGCGAATTTGTTGCCATCCTGATTGATGCCATCCTTGATGATGTAGCTCTTGAAAATGATTCATCAAATCCGATTTACGGATTGGGAAAATCTACGAAGGAGGCTTATTACAGTGGCAGGCTTCTTATTTCACAGAAAAAAGCCGCAACTATAGCTCCACGAATTGATGAAGCCAAGTTTGCGGATTTTGTAGATACATATTCTTTTGATGCTCTTAATCATATGAAAGACAAACTGGCGGAGTTTGGCTTTGATGTTGATCCTTCCGAGGTTGGCAGAGCTTGCGCCAATATTCTGGCACAGATTATCCGACGTCGAGCTGAAGGTTTGTCTGATGATGTTACGGCGTTGAACTATCAGCGCATGGAAACAGGGAAAAAGCTAAAAAATATAGCCCCTGCGACAATAGAGCGCAGAGGCGATAAACTGCATATTTCCGGCGAGGTTATTACGATTCATCAGGCTCTTATCCCCGATGATGTTGGGAAACATGAAATGGATTACATTCATGCTCTGTATGAAACATACGCGCAGAAGTTGAACAGGGATACTTTCACAGCAGATGATATTCCGTCTCTTCCCAGACGATACGCCGAGAACTACAAAGAACAACGCATGGCCTATTACAGTGCTGTCAGCATCGAGCGTTCCATCCGGGATGTTTTCGATGACGGAGAAGACGAGTTCGGCAGATTAAAGGATGATGCGTGGCATGGAATAAATACAACCTACTGGAAAGACTACGAAGACGGATATGCAAGGCTGAACGCCGTCCTTGAAAAAATAACAAGCACTACCCTCGATAGTTCCGTACTCAGCCAGATGCGGAACCTAATCGGCAATTTGGAGAAGAAAGGCATTTGCCACATACTGGTGAATGACGGCGTGATTGAGTCGTGGGTTAATGTTGATGAGTAATAAACTTTTCAATACACCTTTTGAACTGTCGCTCCATGTGGTGCTGCTTCTTGATGTGACAGATACCGGGCTTACGCTCGACAAGATCGCCGCTTACGACTTTATTGCGATATACTGCGAGGACTTCGGTATTGCGGATAGGTCTCTGAATGGTGAGAACGGTTTTGCCTTCAGCGAACTATCCTCAAGGCGGAATCTCACAAAAGCCGCAATAAAAGACCTCGTTGTTGACGGACTTGTTGTGGTCACGGATGATGAGACGGGTATTCTCTACTCGATCTCGGAAAGCGGCAGAAAGATGAGCAAGGGTTTCAAATCAGAATATGCTGAGAACTACAAAAAGCTGATACGACTTGTTGCCGTGAAGTATGGAAATTATAGCGATGTACAGTTGTTGAATGCAATCAACAGACAGTCCACAAAGTCTTTAAGGAGGTAACGCAGTGGCGGGTTTTTACATCAAAAAAGTTATAGCAAAAAGTGCCGCCAAGGGTGATGCCAGCGTTTCCTTCGGCAAAGGACTGACCATCATACAGGGCCGCTCTGACAGCGGAAAGACCTGTGTGGCAAACTGTATCGACTTCATCTTCGGCGGTTCCGTAGATAAGCCTTTTAAGGAAAGTGCGAAGTATGACGGCGTGACGATGATTGTTGGCTCCAATGATAAGAAGGGGGAAATCTCTCTTCACCGTGATGTCGGTAAAAATCAAGTTGATGTTTCCAGCACAATAGAAGGGATTGACAGCGGTACTTATGATGTCAATTATCGCAAAGGTGCGAAGAATCCTCCGCTTAATGAGGTATGGCTGAAATTGATTGGCATTGAGCAGGAAACTATGATTGTTACGAATGCGCGCTTTGAGAAAAAACGGCTCACTTGGCGAAATCTCCTGCGAGTGTTCTACCTTGACGAAAATCGGATAGATGATATTGATTCCATTGTTGAGCCAAAGCACCGCTATATGGAAAATACGCTGTTCCTTTCGGCTCTTTTGTATCTGATTACCGGCAGGACATTCACGGAAACCGATGCGCAAGAAGAGAAAAAAATAAAAGACGCACGGAGAACAGCTATAAAAGAGTATGTCAATCGAAAAATCCAAGATGCTGCCGGACGAAAAGAGCAGCTTGAAAAGGACTTACATATATTTGATGGTGCAGATGTCGAGGAGCAGATAACGCAAGCAATTGCTGCCCTGCAAGAAACGCAGAGAAAAATTGACCGTGCGCTTGCGGAAAGCCAGAAGATTCTCTCTTCAATTCTTGATGCGGAAGAACGCACTGCAGAATGCGATATACTGTTGGCTCGCTATCATCGACTTGCGGAGCAGTACAAAGCAGACATTCAGCGTCTTTCCCTTATCGTTGAGGGAGAGGAAGCGTATCAGGAAGTTCCTCAGTCCGAAAAATGCCCGTACTGTGACGGAAAGATCGCTCCCCGTAAGAGAATATCGTACATTGCTTCTTCTAAGGTGGAAATGGAACGGACTATAGCACAACTTTCCGGTCTTGAAGAAACCGAGCATGATGTTGAGGATAGAAAAAGAGAAATTCGCGCCGAACTTGAGGATTTGAAACAGCAGCGAGATGCACTCGAATCCAAAATCAAAACCGAATTGCGTCCGCAAGAAACCGAACGGCAGAATACGGTCAATGCTTACAAGTCCTATCTGCGCATCGTTGGCGAAATTGCTTTGATAGAAACCTATGCCACCGATTTTGGAAATGATTTGACTGCACTCGAAAACGAGCAGAATAGCGATAAGACTTTGGAATATCATCCCAAAAATTACTTTGGTGATGATTTTGCCACAACGATGTCTGAATTTGCCAACAGCATTTTGAAGGAGTGCTGTTACTCCGGCTTACTACAAGCACATTTTAACTTCAACACTTTTGATATTGAAGTTAACGGAGAAGATAAAGGAACGAGTCACGGCAAGGGTTACCGTTCTTATCTGAATACAGTGATGATACTGATGCTTCGGAAGTATTTGGCTGCCAATGCTATTTTTGACCCCCATATCTTTATCATTGATACTCCACTCCACGGCTTTGATGACGGCGTGGATGAAAAAATGCCTGATAGTATGAGGGCCGGTCTATATCGATATTTCATGAACCATCAGGATGAAGGACAGCTTATTATCATCGAGAATCTTGACCACATTCCAACCCTTGATTACGAAAATCATGGGGCGGTTGTGGAAACTTTCGGGAAAGGACTGGTTCCGGGAGCGAGATACGGATTCTTGAATGGTGTAAAATAATGATGTAGCAGAATAATCACGGAGGTAATGTAAATGCGCTTCAGCTACAATAAACTCTTCAAACTACTTATTGACCGTGGAATAAATAAAAAAACTTTGCGAGAGATGAGCGGTATCAGTGCCACATCCGTTGCTAAACTCGGAAAAGGTGGAAATGTGAATACGGATGTTTTGCTTCGGATATGCGATGCCCTACACTGTGATGTCGGAGATATTATGGAATTTGTCCCTGGGCAAGAATCAGAAAAAGAGACAGAGACTTGATGCCATAGCAGAAAACAAGCAGACGATACTTATACAGCAGAAAGGGAAACAATTTATGATGGACTCAATTGAACTCTTCAGCGGGACCGGCGGCCTCGCTCTCGGACTTCAAATGTCCGGGTTCAATCATACGGCTCTTTATGAGTGGGACAAGGATTCCTGCGACAATTTGAATTACAACATTCAGAACGGCTATCCCGCGATCAAGGATTGGAAGGTTTTTCAGACCGATGTCCGCACGGTGCATTACGATGGGTATTCCGGCAAAATCCAGTTGGTTGCCGGGGGACCTCCTTGTCAGCCGTTTTCTCTCGGAGGCAAGCATCAGGCATATAACGACAAACGGGATATGTTCCCGGAGGCGGTTCGTGCCGTCCGCGAGGTCAGACCTAAGGTATTTATCTTTGAAAACGTGCGCGGTCTGCTCCGCAAGTCTTTCAGTGCCTATTTCAACTACATCCTGTTGCAATTACAGCACCCGGAAATTATCAAGGGCACCGGTATGACATGGATGGAGCATCTGGCGATTCTGGAAAAGCACCATACTTCCGGCTCCACGGACGAGCTTTCCTATAATGTAGTATTCCGTTTGCTGAATGCGGCAGATTACGGAGTGCCTCAAATCCGGCAGCGCGTCATAATTGTCGGATTCCGAAGTGATTTCAATGCCAGTTGGACATTCCCAGAACCGAAATACTCCCAGGAAGCATTATTGTATTCCAAGTGGATTTCAAAGGACTATTGGGAAGAGCACGGCATAAAGGCACCTACTGATATTCCCTTTACGAAAGAAAAGCTGAACGCAGTCCAAAAGGCAGTATCGGAGGGATTGTGTCCGACTCTCAGATGGCAAACCGTCAGAGATGCGATCGGTGACCTTCCTGACCCGACAAAGCCATATGATATAACCACTGTTCATAATCATGAGTTCCGACCGGGAGCTAAAATATATGCGGGACATTCCGGCAGTGTAATGGATGAACCATCAAAAACAATAAAAGCCGGGGCACACGGAGTCCCCGGCGGAGAAAATACAGTTGTTCTTGATGACGGCACCATTCGGTACTATACCGTCAGAGAGAGCGCACGGATTCAGACATTCCCCGATGATTATCTGTTCAGTGCATCCTGGACAGAGAGTATGCGCCAGATAGGAAATGCGGTGCCTGTAAAACTTGCCACCGCTGTCGGACAATCCGTATATTCGCAGATAGAAAGGATGAGCAAAAATGGCACCAAGAAATGATGAAAGCATTCCTGTTTTGACTCCATACAATCCACTTGATAAACGGCATCTTGGTGAACAGGTTGCCGAGGCACTACTTGCCCAGGATGTTCAGCCTTTGCCGCCGAGCAGATTTATTGGTGCCGGCGTATATGCTCTATATTACATTGGCGATTTTCCGGCTTATGCTACGCTGGCAGAAGTCAATAAAAACGACCTGTATCTTTGCCCCATTTATGTCGGCAAGGCAGTCCCAGAAGGAGCAAGAAAAGGCGGTCAAGGAGAGGATGTCGATCCCGGTACCGCGTTGTACAAGCGCCTCAACGACCATGCAAAGTCCATCGAGGCAGCAACAAATCTGAACCTTGCTGATTTCCGCTGCCGCTTCCTTGCGGTCGATGACATCTGGATTCCTCTTGCAGAGTCAATGGTGATCGAACGTTTTAAGCCAGTCTGGAACTGCCTGCTTGAGGGTTTCGGTAATCATGCACCCGGTCGTGGGCGCAGCAGTATGATGACTCCGTCCTGGGACTGGTTCCATCCGGGAAGAGCGTGGGCAGAAAACTTACAGCCTTTCCCAAAATCCAAAGAGCAACTTGATGCCGAAATTCGGGAATACTTAACAAATGCACTATGCTGACAGGCGAGTAGTCGATGATATATTGGCAGCAAAAAATCTGCCGATTATGATTGACTCAGAATAATTTCCATAGATTTATCACAGCAATATGCCGTTCAACATCAAAATCAATAATCGGTCAAGTGCATTGAAATTATCAATTATTTATCGATACTATTTGCCGTACCCGCTTGCTATGTGCGAAATAATCCTTTAATATGGTAGAAACTTACCGAAAGGACGTGTAGCGGCATGGCACGAAAACGAAAATGCACATACAGACCACCGTAAGAGAGAGCATGGAAATCATCCACGCTCTCTCTTTTTTCATAAGCTGAATCTGTGATCCCGGATGGCTGTTGTGCGAATCAAAAAATTTAGGAGGATACGATTATGAGCACAACAATCACAAAGGAAGGCATGAACGAATTTAGAAGCTGGCTTCATTCGGAAGAACGAAGCGAAGGTACAATTGCGAAATATATGCGCGATCTGGAACGGCTATCTGCATGGTTAGGTGATAAGGAAATTACCAAAGAAAACCTGACGGAGTGGAAGGAACACTTGATTGAGAACGGCTACGAACCGGTGACGGTCAATTCTATGCTGGCGGTGGTCAACACCTACTGCCGCTTTGCCGGACTGAACATCAAGGTGAAATTCTTACGCATCCAGCGGAAGCTGTTCCGGGAAGAAAGCAAGGAACTGACGAAGAACGAGTACGAGAAGCTCATCCGCACAGCCGAAGAAAAGGGTAACGCTCGTCTTGCTATGCTGATAGAAACCATCGGTGCAACCGGCATCCGAGTGTCCGAAGTGCAGTACATCACGGTCGAAGCGGCAAAAGCGGGACGGACGCAGATTTCTCTCAAAGGAAAGATACGGGATATCCTACTGCCCGGTAAGCTCTGCAAGAAGCTGCTCAAATATGCCAAAAAACAAAAAATCGCTTCTGGTGAGATTTTCATCACCAAAAGCGGTAAGGGTATGTCCAGAAAACAGATATGGGCAGAGATGAAAGCTCTCTGCAAGACAGCGGGAGTAGAGGCATCAAAGGTGTTCCCTCATAATTTGCGGCATTTGTTTGCACGGGTATTTTACCAGGTAACGCGCGATGTGGCGAAGCTCGCCGACCTGCTCGGTCACAGTTCCATCGAAACCACACGCATCTATCTGCTCTCCACGGGAGCGGAACACGCACGGCAGCTTGAAGGGTTAGGGCTGGTGCAATAGACGAAATTATTATTTTGTCTATTGCATCGGTCGAAGATTCAGCTCGGCTTACACATGGAAAGCCTTTTATGAAGAAAATCTTTCGGCTTTCAAAAAGCTAAATGACTATAGTTCGATATTGTGACCATCGTTTCTGTTATCTGCCAAGCAACAACATACCGATTTGTATATTATATAGCAAGTCTTTCTGTATTTCAATAGGATTCTATAAAAAATACTGCAATTCACACAAAAGTTACAAATTGCAGACAAATTCATCCTGGCAAAGCCGCCGACCAAAGTAGCCACAAAATAATAATTTTGCCAACAAGATAGGCTTGTATTGCTTTTGATGGTTGCTTTGATGGGGGTGAAAGGCTATTAATAGTAGAACCACACTATCTGTATCCCAAAACTTTCTTCATGATGAGTCATTAGTACAAAGACTGGTCGAGGATGCCTCGATCTATGAAGATGATATTGTTTATGAAATTGGTCCTGGAAAAGGCATTATCACACAAGTTTTGGCAGATACAGGTGCACATATAATAGCGATTGAATTAGATAAGCACCTTTGTTCCTCGTTACAGGAGCGTTTTGCAAAGGTAGAAAATGTTGAAATAGTTTGTGCTGATGCAAGTACGTATAATTATCAAAAAGATAGACCCATTAAGTTTTTTTCGAACATACCTTTTAACATAACTGCGTCCATTCTGCAGCGCGTACTTTCTTTGCCAAATGTCGTTGATGTGTATTTTATTATGCAGCATGAGGCTTTTTTGAAGTATGCCGGCAGACCTTTTTATCAGGAAAGTTTGAAATCACTCTATTATAAACCATTATTTTCATTTGAAGATATATACGATTTTCAGCCCAAAGACTTTATCCCCGCTCCGAATGTTCGTATTGTATTATCACACATTCATCGAGAAAAATGTTCCTTTTCATCAGATCAACTCAGTTTATATCGTGATTTTATCACTTTCATCTTTTCTGAAAACGGAGTGGATTTCAAGCAGAAAACTAAGCGTCTATTCACATATGAGCAACTGAAGAGAATATGTAAAGCGGCTAGTATCACGCCAACTTGCAAAGTGACCGAGTTGACCTACGATAATTGGATGATAATTTATGACTCTTTCAGACGGTATGTAAGTGCTGACAAACAAAATTTAGTTTCTGGTGCATCTCATCAGTTGACAACAAATCAGCGAAAGCTCAAAAAGGATCATAGAACGCACAATCAACATTTCCCGAAAAGAACAAATAAACATTAGATGTTTATAAATTATAGTATACAGAAGAATCGAAAATCCAGATGAGATATTTGATTCTTGTGGGAATATTGCATAGATTTCCTATTCTACCAAATCGGTATGACATAGCGATTGATTATTAGCATATACGCAGGAAATAATAATGACGAGGCGAAGTTAATGCCAGTACTAGAGTTAAATAACATATCAAAATCATATGACCAAAAATCACTTGTAGTACAAAATATCTCATTTTCTTTAGAACGCGATGATTTTTTGGTTCTTTTAGGACCTTCTGGGTGCGGAAAATCCACAATATTAAATATGATTGCGGGACTAGAATCGGTCACATCTGGGGACATTTTTTTAAATGGAGTCAGAATAAACGATTTAAGCTCTCAAAATCGTAATATTGCAATGGTTTTTCAGAATTATGCATTATACCCTAATATGACGGTTTGGGATAATATAGCGTTCCCATTAAAAAATCGTCATATGAAGAAATCGGAAATAATAAATGCAATTAGCCAGATTGCAGAAACATTAAGCATTCCGTGTGCTGTTATAATTTTGTCCACCTCAGTTTTTCCTCTTATGGGCGCATTATATCTGTCACTGTTTTCCGGCATAGGTTCGAATTCGACCTATGCCGGATTCTCCAATTACACATCATTGTTTTCTGATCCGACTTTTATTTCTGCGTTATCAAACACAGCTTTTTTTGTGGTCAGTACAGTACCATTAAGTTTAGCTATCAGTTTGTATTGTGCAGCTAAGATATCTTCTCTTAAATCGTTGAAACTGCAGAATTTTTTTACAACACTGTTATACACTCCCTGTATCTCATCCCCTATAGCTTACTCTCTTTTCTTCAAACAATTAGCATACCCAAATGGATTTGTTTCGCAAGTCTTGCACACGCTTCATGTTTTAGGTGATGATAATTACAATGTTTTGCAAAACGCACAAAGCGCAAGAATATTCATCGTAATCGTATGCTTGTGGGCAAATGTAGGCTTCTATACCCTGATTCTTGCAAATTCGATGAAGAACATAAATCCGTCTGTTCTAAATGCCGCCAAAATGGATGGCGCATCAAATGCTAAAATTTTTGTTAAAATTGTGATTCCATACTTGAAGCCGGTATTAAGCCTTGTTACCATACTTTCCACCAGTAGTTCTCTGTTCATGTTTATCGAAGCAAAAACAATTAGTGATGGTGGACCTAATGG
>JAZQHD010000019.1:0-6198 GCA_045540375.1 Ructibacterium sp.
AACCAAATTGCAAAACGCGCCAATGCGACGGGGACGGTTTACAGGCAGGATATAGAGGACATTAAAAAGGCGGTGGACGAGATATGGCGGTTACAAAGACGCACCCTATTAAATCAACCTTAAAGGCTGCGATAGACTATCATAACTGCAAAATATGCAAGCTGCGACGCTCTTTCGTCGATATCAAGCCCATAAATATTATGGGCTATAATCTCTGTAACTGCCTCCCTCTCTGTGTAGCCATACTCCACATAGATTTTCATCAATACCTCAAATGCATAAAGTAAGAAGTGGGCAGAACCCATACAGGGATCAAATACCGTCAATTCATTCGGTGTAACACTTTTTAATCCCGGTGTTGCTTTAGCGTGTGCGGGCACAAGGTAATTCAATTCATATTTGAGGGAGCTTTCCGGATTTCTTTCAATCCAATACCTTCCGAGCGAGTTGTCAATAATATACCTAACGACCCAGTCAGTAGTAAACAACTGAGTGGCAGCAGGAACATCCTCTTTCTTTATCGCTCCTTTATTGAAATTGATGACCTGATCTTTCTTTTCGTCGTTATAGTACTGATATAACCAACCTATGATTTCAATTTGACCACGGTCTGATGCCACGTCAAAATCATCAATATCAATATCCGAAATTAACCTATGGACAACACTCCCTGCACGAAGTAGGTTGTCAGGGAACAGTAGCTCAGTATAGTCAGAGATCCGCTGAAACATTCTCGGCAGAATCGGATTAAGTGCATTACACTGTACGATGATGAGGTACTTGAAAAGGCCGTCATCATCGTTGGCATCCTTCAGCGCATAGACCTTTTCCATGTCCAGACCGGCCATCTCCAAAGAAATGGCCTCGGTCAGAATCTGGGGATTGAAAGTATTGTTCTCGTCGGTGAACACACGTACACGGGACGGAAGATAACCGTTGACCTCCATAAAGCGCAGAGCTATAAAGCGGTTGAACCAGGTGTAGGCAACCTCCTCCATAACCTGCTCATAACCCTTGGAGTTGATCTGCTCGATCAAAGCCTTGCGCTGTTTTTGTTCCTCGGCGGACAAAACAACCCCATTTACACTGGTAGCAGTGGCGGGTACGATATCCTTATCCGTTATTCCATATTGAAGCGCTTTCTGGGAAACACGGGAGATCAACTCTCTCCGTGCCCAGACTGCGTATTTCTTTATCGCATTCTTATCCATAACATACTCCTTAGTTCAGCTTGATGCCGTCACAGCCTCTCATCAGCTGTTTCAGCTGGGCGCGAACCTTTTCTACATACGCATCCACATCTGCTTCGGTTTCCAGCTGTTTTGCCGGGAAGATGATGCTGCGGTTATATGCCTTGATGATCTTCTTCGGAGCGGGAGGTATTGCCGGACCGGGCTTAACCGGGGTCACAGGCTTCGGAGGCTCTGGCGGACGGCAGATGTTCTCAATCCGCTCCACGGTGCTATCCTTGTACTGAAGCATCGGAGGTACCAGACCGTCCAAAAGTGCCAAACTGGTCAAGGAGGCAATGGCATCCATCTTCTGCTTGTAGAAAGCGTCGGCCTTAGTAATAACCTCACGGGTATCGGGGTGGCCGTTGGATGCCTGGTGGATAGCGCCCATACACTGCTGGCAGTAACCCATCAGTTCGTCACGCTTTGCCGCCAGAAGGCGCTCGTGGCCTTCACGGACGGTTGCCATCCAACCGTTGAGCATCGGAATCTTCTTGTAATCAAAACCACCCTGGACGAAAACGACCATACGGATCTGATTCAGGGCCGTGTTAGCCTCCGGCTCGTGGGACAGATAATCCAGTTCGTTACGGAGATCTGCCTCCATCTTTGCCGCTGCGTCAAACACAGTCACCTGGTTCTTAAAGAAGCTCTCGACACGGGCAAGCTGTTCCTTGTTGTCAAACAGGTCATCCTGCTTTTTGATGACACGGTCGATCAGAGCGATGTTATCCTTCTGCTGGGAGAGAACATCATCCATGAGGGTGATTGCCTTCTGCACCAGACCGCGGTCGGGATACTTCTTACCACCCTCGTAGCGGGCGTTCAGTTCCATATAGTGTTCCTTCTGCTTCTGGAAACGCTCAATGATAAATGCAATCAGACCATCTTCGTCATCCGGTACGTCCATTACATCGAAGTATTCACGGAGGAACTCCTTGACTTCCTTCATCTTGGTGATGGACACAACCTGGCGCTTGGAGATACTGGTTCTGCCGATTTCGCTCTTTTTACGCAGCATATCCGGCAGTTTGGGATTGTTGGGCTGGATGGTGTTGCCTGCGTACTTGATGGTAACCTTCTGCTCGTAAATCAGACGGGCAGCAACAGCGGCGATGTCAATTTCACGCCAGCCGTAAGGAATGGCCTGGTAACGGCTCTGCACATCTGCCATAGAGGTGGGCAGATTTCTTCTGTGCTGCATTTCCAGATACTCTTCCATCTTTGCAGCAGCGTCACGGTTAGGTTCCAGACCGGGCAGTACCTGTTCGGTGCCCAAAAGGATAGCGATGATGTCAGCATCGGTCTCTGCGTTCTTTGTGATGAGATCCAGTTCGCTGTAAACATGGGCAACCAGGTATTCCAGCGCCTGGTCAATCTTGGACTTGGCATCGCCGGCCTTGATTTCGATATGCTCACCGGCAACATAGAACTCGGCGGCAACGATAGCCTTTCGGAGTTCTTCCATAGCCGAGGCTTCCAGGCGAGTAGCCTCGTCCTGCTGATCACGGATAATATCCTGGACGGATTTGGGCAGCTGTGCCACATTACGCTGCTTGACGTACTTGCGGATCTTCATTGCCTGTTCCAGGGAATTATAGTAGTCAGTATCTGCAAGAACTGCGATGGCCTGTCCGTGGGACTCGGTCATCAGACGCAGAGTGGACTTTTCGGTAGCATCGGTTGCCACGGTCAGGAACTTCAGCCGCATACCACCAGTGACAGCACCGACGGTAACGCCATCGACCATAGAGTCGAATGCAAAGTCATACTTGCCGTAGCGGTATTTCTTGGTCGTGTAAATATCAGCGAAAATCATCTGTGCGATACGCTCCACAATAGCAGCGGTATCAACAGAGGTTTCGTTTCGGATCGCTCTCTGGATGTCCTGTTCCTCATCGGTGAGGAAGTTGTAGGTCTCACCAGTTCTGCCGATATAGTTCTGACTCAGCAGACGGTTCAGAGACTCACGGACAGTTTCACGCAGGGTGATCTTGTCCACACGGATATCATCGGCCATGAGGATAACGATGTTGTCCAGGTTTGCAGGAACGTCATTATCGATATAGCGGATGAGGTACAGAAGTTTCAGCACATCCACATCGTAGGCTTCAATACCGTCACCGGCATCCGCTGCACGGGCGCAACGCTCGATAACGCGGCGGATGGAGCCATCCAGGAAACTATGTACGGTATCATAGAAGCGGAAGAACGGAACGAGGGCATACTCGTCTTTGTCCTGCACCTTCTGTGCTGCCTCCTGGAAACCGGAAAGCATGGAACGCTCACCACCGGACAGGTGCTTGCCGGAGTTGCCGTGCTTACGGATTTCGGCGAAGACCTTCTGCATGATGATGAACTGGTAAGGCACAAATGGGAAGTTTGTAGTGAAATCGAAGGGAGTCAGATACCCCTTGATGTCCAGCTGTGCGCCGTTGAAGGTGAACAGGTTACGCAGAACAGAATCATTCTGTGCATAGACAGAGGTCAGCACCTGCTCAGACTCCTGGTTCTTCTTCAGAATACGCTTCTGGATAACCTCATCAACGGAGGACGAGGACAGGGACAGTCTGGTCTTGAAACGAGCCTGGATTCGGGAGAACTCATCGGCACGAACCTTGATGATTTCGTCAATGGCTTCCTGTCCGGTGCAGACCACCCAAACTTTACCCTGGCACTCACTGCCGAGCTTCTCGGTGAGGGACTGCAGGTTCAGAAGCATATCGGTATCAGTACCGACATACTGACCAACCTCGTCGATCATAAACAGCAGACGGAAATCCTTGGGTTTGCGGTCTACATACTCCTTGATGTCGCGGACAAGCTGGGCAATGGACAGTTCGGTAGCCGTCTTATCATTGAACCACCGCTTTGCATCGTCCTCGCTCATGTCCAGAACTTCCATAAGGGTGGGAATGATGAACTTGCCATTGAACGCAAATGCACGGCGGGTCTCAACCCAGGACTTACCCTTCTTCTGTTCAAAGACACGGCGGAATTCCTCGGTCTTACCGCTCTGCTCAATGTAGTATTCCAACATAGCCACTTTCAGGTTCTCACCATAGAAACCCAGGTGGTTATAAAACATCTTGGCAAAAACACGCAGAACAGCGGTCTTGTCCTTGTTGATGGAACTTTCAATATCGATGTTGAACAGGATGGTCTGCGTTTCTCCTCTGGTGGCACGGTCGATCTGCATGAAGGTCGCAGGGTCATCCTCAAATTTCTGACGGAACATCTCTACGGTAGTGGTGCCCGCCACGCTCTTGTTTTCCAGAATGTAGGAGAGCATTTTCAGGAAGTGAGATTTACCGCTTCCAAAGAAACCGGAGATCCACACACCGATGTCGGCGGTAGGAACGGTAAAAGAGTCACTGTAGTAGTTGAAAAATGCAGAGAAATGCTTACGCAGTTCCTTGGTAATAACGTACTCTCGAACTTCCTGCTCGATAACATCATTAGCGTCCTGGTCAACCTTAATAACGCCATTGATTTGACGATTGATGTCATCATGGAACATATTTTGTATTCTCATGGTTGGCCTCCTTAGATTTCGTTAAACGCCCTGTAATAAGGGTTCGGTGTCAGCTTATCAAACAGACGGACATAGCTACCGTCAAATGTTCCCGGATACATCACCAGGATGGGAATATCACTGAAGTGGGGCTGCAGCGCCTCCAACAGCGAATGTACTCTCATGAACGGGAACACATCTCCGACACCGGTCAGCATCAAGACGTCGCCAACTTTATGGGGCGCATACTGAATTTTCTCAATGAACTCAGCCTCGCCAATTGCGGAATGGAGCTGCTCCAGCAAGAACTCTTTTCCGTCCGCCTCCTCCATTTCAGGGATAGCATCGGTAATATCAATATCATCGCACAGTGCGAGGAATGTCTCATAGAGATTGCATTCCACCAAGTTACAGCCTATGGACTGATCTGTGGTGATCTGGTCAATGAACTGCCGGACGGTCATTTCGTCCTCGGCATCATAGCAGAAGATGCGGATATTGACCTCGTTGCTCAAGCCCTTACCTTCGAGGAACTCCGGCTCTTGAATATGGATGCGCAAATTGTCCAAGCGCTCTTTTATATCAGCCATACTGCGCCTCCTTTACGAAAAGTAATTGAATGCGGGGAGAATAATGTCGTCATTATTGCTGCGGATCGCATTCTCCAGGATGGGGTTGAGCCATACCGGATTCAAATGGTCTGCGTCCGTGCTGTCGATATACTCGTTCTCCACCAGGGTTTTATTCAGAACCTGTTTTACCTTCGTGATGGTGCTGTCACTCCAAGTAGCAACCCAATCATCCTGCTCCTGCAGACGAAGGAAAAAGGTGTTCAAGTCTATCTTACCGTAAGATGTGTCCCTTAAACGGTACTTTTCACCAATTACAGTGACCATGAACTCCCAAACCAGACGGTACTGCTTCATCATTGCATACAGACATATCTGCTTGGAAACTTCAGAAGGCTGCGTGGCCATTGCGGTAATCAGTGCATCATCCTTCATAGCACGGAGTCTGCGGATGCAGGCCAGTGCCATTTTACGCACGGACTTCTCTGTGGGATACTGGAAGAGGTTTTCCGTTACAATGCGGTCGGCTGCCTCTTCATCGCTCAACCCTTCAGCCAGCAGTTTTGCTGTGGTACGCATTTCATAAAATAAAAACTGTTCTCTCGTAATAGCAGCATTATAGGGACTGGCATCCCGGAGTGCTGCTGTATTTGTTGATGCCATTATTTACTTGACCTCCTGTGGGACGTCTCTCACGACTTCCATGATATCTGAAATATCGCAGTCCAATGCCTCGCAGATGCGCAGAAGCACTTCTGTGGTAATATTTTCGCCCTTGCCCAGTTTTGCAACGGAGGTGGAACTGATTCCTGCTATTGCCTTCAAATCACTTTTTTTCATATTTTTATCGATTAACATCTTCCAGAGTTTGTTGTAACTGAAA
>JAZQHD010000020.1:0-28144 GCA_045540375.1 Ructibacterium sp.
CTTGATGTTGAGCTCATAGTCCTCTGAAGTTTGAAGCTCGGTGATAGTCACGATTGCGTCGGGATCACGTGCCAGAGCTCCTGATCCGGATGCCCTGTCAATGGTTGACTTCTGACCAGCCTGACCTTTGGCAAAATGATGAACGAATATGACAGAAGCTCCTGTCCGTTCAGCAATCTCATCGAGTGCTGCACAGAACCTCGCTGTGTCAGATGCACTGTTCTCATCGCCTATCCCGATCTTGTACAACGGATCTAATATGATAGCTCCATACGTTGTGTCCTGAGCTGCTTCGACGATCGCATCAACTAATTCGTTCAAAGGAGCTGCCTTCGACCTCATGTTGGCGATGTGGAATCTGTCAGCCGATTCCTGGTCTTCAACGCTCATGGCCTTTCTGACCTCATCAACTCGATGTAAAAACGAAGTAGACTGTATTTCAAAGTTAAAATAAAGAACGTCACATTGACGGCAATCGAAATTCAGCCACTTCTTCCCACTGGTCAGAGCCACAGCCAATTCGATGGCACAGAAGCTCTTGCCGGTCTTTGACGCACCTGACAGGATCATCTTATGACCCATACGAAGGACACCGAATATGAGCTCCTGCGTAAGTTCCGGAAGCTTATGATTATAATGGCCAAACGTCTCGATGAAGATGGATGACGTTTTATGCTTCATCTTGTTCTGCCATTCCTCGAAGCTTGCCGGACCGATGTTTTCAGCGATGATATACTGCCTGGTATCACCACGTGTGACACCGGGACACCGAGACAATCTCGATGGATTGCTGTTCTGTGTATCGACTTCGACATCGTTGTCCTTTAAGAACTCATACAGAAACTTTACTTTCGTACGATATTCGTCCTTGTCTTTAGCGCCGATGTTAACTATCGCATGAATGGACTTTCCGCCACTATGAACCAAACATTTGATTGAGAGGCCCAAAGCCACGAACATCTGCATCTGGTCATCGATAGACATTGAGTCCGACTCGACCAAAGCATAACGGTATGCCGTGATATTGTTATTACCTACGCCCTCACCGTCGACAGGATTGAATCTGATCCATGCTCCGGCAGCTGGGTCGTAGTCAGCAATTACCTCACCGAATTCATCGTATCGTTCGCAGTCTTCGATGATTTTGGCTGCACGAAGTGAAACACCTTTGCCAATTGGCTTATAACGTCCGTCAGCGTCCTGAAAGCTTGACGTAACGATGTTAACGAGGTCATCGGGTTCGAACAAAAGTTCGATGTACCGCTTCAGATCCTCGACAGGTGTTCTCTGTGTCAAGACCGGTATCTCCTCTCCGTCGTACTCAATGGCATCGTCCCATTCGAGAAAATGAGCGTTTCCTGCGAAACCATGGTCATATGCCATTTGAAAAATCGTGTTTTTCGTATAGCCTTCGCCCTGAAAAGTCTCCCACTTCCGCTGACATTCGCCCGGATGATATCTTGGGTCATGCTTCGACCAATCGTCCCAGACGGAGCAGGGATAGCCGGCTGACTTGATGGCCATCCCCACCATCGTCCATTCCTGATAATTAAGCGATGCTACATCGATGTAATTTAACGCTTGAATCAGTTCATCCATTGTTAGAACGGAAGATCATCGTCATCCGTCATCAGAGTCCCCTGAATGCTGTCGCCGAACTTCAGTGCTGACTCATTCGCCTGAGCGAAGTCGATGTATCTGCTGATTTTATTCGACTCGCCCTCAGATCCGTCTTTCTTTGTGAATTTGTCAATGATGACATGAGCTCTGCCCTTAGCACCATTGACCTTTGACCAGTCCATCGCCACACGTTCGCCACGCTTCTTCTGCCCAATGGACCTGAAGAATGCCGATATCTTCCACTCCTGGGAGCTGGTGAGCACGATGTATTCGTGGATGAGAGAAGCTCCTTTGTCGGATTCGACTCTCATGGTCAGATGTGCCATGTTAGCACCTGACTTTGCCTTTTCCCTCTGAAAATCAACTATTTTAAAGTCATAGTCGCCTTCCGGAACAACTATCAATGTTTCCTGTTCCTGTCCATCGTTCTCGATTTGGTCGTTCCATCCAAAATTGATCTCAGCCATTTTCGTTCTCCTTGTTAATTAAATTTTTGATGTTATCAATGTATTTGATGATCCATGTGAGCACACGGTCATTCATTTCTTCCAGTGTCTGCCCATCTTCGGCCTTACCCCTTGCTATAGCGACCTTCATCACGTCGTTGTATCTCAGATCCGCCTGAGCGATGACTTCCTGCGCCATCTCCAGCAGACTCTTCGACTCCATGATGTGTTCGATGGCTTTGTAGTCGATCGGGAGCTTCTCCGGAAGTCCGAATCGGTTCTTCGCATCCCACACAGGATTGTGTGACGTGTACATGACACGTGCTCCACCGCCGACTTTGTTCTTCTCCATTGCGTCGCCATGGATGACATATGTCTCATAGTTGAGGAAGAACAGACAGTCGGCCCATTCTTTGAGAAGCGGAGCGACCTTCCTTGTCAGCTTCATTTCCCATCTGTCATATGCTCCTTGTTCGTCCGGCTGTTCGAACTTACGCATGGCTGCATGTGCTGTGACCACCACGTTGATGCCTGAAGCGATGACGCTGTCGAGGATCGCGATGAGGTCGCTGAACTCTTCAGCCAACATCACATGACCACTGCCATATCCGAAGTCGGACAACGACTGTTTCTTGTACTTCATCAGAAGCTTGTCGATGAGCATCTGTTCAGCCCAGTCAGCTGTGTCGATGATGAGCGTCTTACAGGGCTTCTCACGTGCCACTTCTGAACATGCCATACAGAGGTCGTCCCAGCTGTAGATGTCTTCGATTCGTGCGACATCCATGTGGTCAGAACCGCCTTCGGTGTCTATGAACACCGGGTCAGGGAATGCAGCAGCGAACGTCGTCTTACCTATTCCTTCAGGTCCGTAGATGACGATCTTCTTTGCTCGCTGGATCTTCCCACGTTTGATTTGTAATGCCATTGATTGATTCCTTTCTTTCTCCATTGACCACCGGAGCCCGACTCGGTGGATCTATATTTATAAGGAGATTTATATAACGTATGAAATAAAAGCTAATTAACTAAACAGAGGATCTACAGTATGCTATGGACGTGTCGGGCCGTCCCTTGCGTCATTTGATTACAGTCGACGTATTATACTTTAGAGCCACATGGTCCATGATGACACCGTCCTTCAACGCCTGAAGGATCTTTGCTTTGTCCGGCTCAGGCTGTTTGTATCTGAGCATGTCTTCGGCATTGGTCATCGCCCATTCAACGAATCTGTCATCGAGCTCCACAGAAGCTCTGGGAGCCGGTATCGTGACGATGTTCCTTGACGTTTCGACCTTTTTCCGGCCCATCGATGTCATCTGTGCCTGGATGTATCCTTTGATCCATTCGGCTCTCTTCTTCTTGTTGTCGGCTCTTTGTTTCAGCTTCTTCGACTCTTCATCGAGAGCAGCTGCGTCGCTGACGAAGTCCTTGTACATGGATGCCAATTGGTCGACCTTTTCATCGAATGCTTCGGATAAAGCATCCAGTGTGTCCCTTATGGCATCGAGGTCGGCTTCCGGATCATCCATCAGCCTTTGGACTTCAGCGTAGTTTTCAGCCAATTCATAGAGTTTCATTTGTATTTTTGCCCCCTTTCGGTTATAATTCATATGAAAGTTGAAAGGTTTGCTCCCTTTTTGGTATGACTTTCAGAATTCCTTTTTTTCGAGAGCCTCTGACACAGGCTCTTCTTTTCTTGTGCTGAATGTGTTCGGCCTGTTGAGATTTGCCCAGCTCTCAAGACATTCAAGTGCTTCGTAGATATAGATCTCGTTGTGGTCGAATGATTTGCTCAAAGCATTCATTGCTCTTTTGACCAGCTCGTCCATTATCGTCTTCCTCATGTCTCCATCGCACTTGAGGTCGAATTCATCTTCATCTGTTTGCCATACGTTTTTAACTATCATCATTTGCTCCTTATCTGTTTGCTCAGTTTGTCCAGCATTCTTGTCAATGTGTCATTGTTCTTGTGAAGCCTGATGTTCTCACGCTTCAACGCTTCGTTTTCCTTCTTCTCCATCTCATACAGCGTTTTGTATGAGGGTTCGACTCTCAGATCAATCATGTTCTATCAGCCACTCCAGTCCGCAGGCTACGAAGAGCAGAGCTGTCGGAACAGCCAATATCGCAAATAACCAACCTACCATTTTGTTTGTCTCCTTTCATTGACCCATTTGTTGAGGTCTTCTTCTGTGACCTTCCAGAGCTTCCCGATCTTGAAGCTTGGAAAGTAATCTGACCGCATCAGCTGCCGAGCGTACCATGTTGAGATGTTGAGCCTTTCCGCCACATCGCTGGTATTTAAGCAGCCATTCATACATCCGTTCGACTTCATTTGTAGTCACTCCCATTTCTTTGGCTATCGCCCTCGTTGACATCCGAGTGCAGACCCGAGACAGGAACTTCATATTCGACTCATTCGCTCTCTTCTTCGTATTGTCGAAGTTTCTCGGCTTATCGGTCTGCATGGCCACTTTTGGAAGTTCACTGTCTTCTGGAAGATAGATCCAATAGCCATTGACCGATTGTTTGTGCCGATATCTGAACTGGACTGTCGAGTACGGTCTTCCAACGAAGTCAGCGACCGCATGGAGCGTTCGGATCAGATGCTTATGTCCTGTCTCGATCTGTTCGACGATATAGTCTCTTCTAACTCCTTTCATGTTCTTCGATCTCCTTCATGAGCCAATCAGGGATCTCTTCGTTCGGCATCGGATAATATCCGACGACTTCCTTGTGACGATTCATCAGTTTCAGAAAACTGATGTCCTCATCGTTGTACTTGTATTTGTACTTGGTCTTGTCTTTGACAGACATATTGAGAACATCTCTGAACGTCATGGCTCATTTACCTCTACTTTTGTTTCGTTCTTGGGTAAAAAAATAAGTTCACTGATGTCTACACCGCATATGCTACAAAAGTCTAACATTTCCCCCAATTTAAACTTCCTCGGAATGGATTCCTTGTAGTTGTATGTCTTCAATGTCATATCTAATTTTTGTGCCATTTGCTCCTGTGTAAGACCACTCAGCAACCTCGCCTGGGCGATTGTGAACTTTCTTCTTTCCAATGAACACTCACCTCCTAACTGCTACATATGTTTCAATGATGTTATTATAAGCCTGCTACTTTTGTTTCGTCAACATATTTTTACATATTTCAGCGAAAAATTTTTCTTTACATTTGTAGCGGATTACATATAATGAAATTAGAAGAGAGGTAAAAGAAATGCGTTTTCAGGATAAGTTAAAAATGTATAGATTGAGAAATTCAATGTCCCAGGACGACCTTGCCCGGAAGATGGGAATATCAAGAGCTGCCATCGGATTTTGGGAAAACGGAAAACGTTCACCGAAAATCGAACAGGTCATGAAGATGGCTGATGCCTTTGGAATTGATTGGACAGATTTGGTTGATGATGAAGCACGAATCAATATGACAGTCAGATCTGACGAACGTGTGCTTGTTGGAAGCTTTAGACAATTGAATGCAGAAGGAAAGAATATGTTAGTCGCATTCGCTCAGTCGCTGGTGTTTAATCCGATGTACGGCATAGGATCAGCTGAGTTCAGAGAAGCCATGTTATACGACGGTGCGAAGGATCAGAAGGCAATTGAAGATATGACAGCTGAGGAGCTGCGGAGACTGGCTGATGAAAAAGAGAGCTGATGGAAGATATCTGAAGCAGATCGTGGTCGGATACAGACCCGATGGGTCGCAGATCCGGAAGTCGGTCTATGGATATACAATAAAGGAAGTCGAAGACAAAGTCCTGGCTTTGAAAGGTCAGATGAAGGATGGTGTCCGGCTGGACAATGACATGACGTTCGATGACGCATGTCGGATCTATTTGTCACGACCAATGGCTGACACGACCAAAAGGACATATAAGTCGAGGCTGAAGGTCCTTGAACCGTTGATGCACGTGAAGGTCAAAGAACTCAATTCTCTGATGCTCCGAAATCGCCTTCAGGAGCTCTCAGAGGCTTCGCAGAACCATCTGCTGATACTTTGTAATTCGATAATGAAATACCTCTTAGAAGCCGACGTAATCCAAAAAAATCCATTCAGAAGCATCAAGGTCTCACATGAATCGAAGAGACGTGAAGCGTTGACCATCGAACAGCAGCAGACGATACTCAAGGCTCCGTCATGCAAAGAAAAAAACGCATTGTTGTTAATGATGCTATGCGGTCTTCGTTTTGGCGAAGCAATGGCTATTACCCGTAAAGACATCCACGATGGTATAGTTGATGTCACAAAACAGAAAAACAATGTAGGGAAACTCACGACTCCAAAAACGAAGTCTTCTGTTAGGCAAGTGCCTTGTCCAAAAATTTTATACGAAGAGATTAAAGATCAGATGATAGTAGTGCCGGGTTCAAGGATAACTGTAAGAAGTTTTATCAAGAAGTTAGGTTTAGATATCACCCCACATCAGCTCCGGCATACATATGCGACTAACTTATTTAATTCAGATGTGAATGTTAAGACCGCTCAAATATATCTCGGTCATTCATCTCTTTCAATGACAATGGACATATACACCCACCTTACGGAAGAACGATCAAAGAGCGAGATGACCAAGTACGAAGAGTATCTTAAGAGGCTAAAAAGTTGACTGCATTTTGACTGCATTTGACTGCACGCTAACCACTACTAAACAGTCTTAAACTGGGCTAAACAGGGGAAGAAAATGCGATAAAACCGGCATTTTTGCCGAAATACCGATATTCATGAATTTAATCTTTCCTTAAGGTATAATTGCCGTTCTAATGCGAAAAACTTGGCTTCTTGACTACAATTTGACTACAGAATAAAAAAGAGGGAGCATTTGCTCCCTTTACTTTTTATAAATTCCGCCCAATGCAGCAATCGTCTTCGGTCCGGCTTTGCCGTCAACGACAAGACCCTTAAGTTTCTGATATGACTTTACAGCTTTCTCTGTAGCTGGACCGAACTTTCCGTCTACTGCAAGGTTCGCACCATTAGCTTCGTTGAGCATCGTCTGAAGTGCTTTGACATCATCCCCTGTCATGGTAGGTTTGACTCTCTTCAGCACCCTTGTGAATACTACTTTCGGTTCTTCTTCGTGTTCAATTTCATCTTTGAAATATGACGGTCTGCCGTACTTGTTCCATCTTGACGAACTGAACGGCTGCTTTATGACACCTTTGGTTTTACCATAGTCTTCAATAACATTTAAGTTATCATCAACAATGTACCCAATGTGATAAGCCTTTCCTTTGGATGAACCTGATGTGTAAACTCTGAACACCCAATCGCCTTTACGAAGGTCGGCTTTTGACAATTCCTGACATTTGCCCATCATGCCGTTGGCTGTCAGGTCTTTTTGATCAAAATTGGCACAAATGAAATTCATGCCTAATCCCGAACAATCAAAAATGGAGAACTCAATGTTCCCCCATTTCTTGATACGACTCTGATATAGTTTGTTGACAGTATTGTAATTTGATGTACTCTGACCGATATCAGACATCCATTTCTTCAGCGATCCAAGCGATTTGCCTTTCCGATAAACCACTCCGTCAAGAACACTCTCCGTCTGACCCCCAAGTACATATAGTCCCTTATCAACTTGTGACAAGAGAAAATCAATGAATCTCTGTAGCATTAACTTAAAACCTTTCCCATAACGAACGCAACAATCGCTCCCAGTATGGCTGATGCAACGCACGACCAAACTGTTCGCCATTTAAATTTTGCATTGTCTTCAATAGCTTCAATTCTTGATTCCTGTTGACTTAACTGAAGAGTCAATCGCTCAACAGAAAGAGCCAGTTTTTGAACTGACTCCGTAAGTTTTTTATTTTCTTCAAGACCTCTGAACAATGTCTTTATCTGTTCAGAATGCTGTGCAAGTGTGACTTCAATCTCACTCATCGTCTTCACCGCCATAGTAGTTAATGGTTGATATGCCAATCAACGCACCAATCAGTACAGAGATGATTGAACAAGTCTGCATGACCTCTTCTCCGAACGGAAGACCCCACACACCACTCAACGCACGATAACATGAACCGACTCCGTTCAACGCAACCATACACACCCACTTTAATACATCGTATACTTTGTTTGATAACTTCATGTTTTATACTCCCATCTATAACCACCGCATGATTTTGCTTTTCCTTTGCAGCATTTGATAATGCTTGATAGGTCACAATTGTTTTCTTGCGAAGCAAGTTTTGCATATGGATATTCTTTTATCAATTGCCCTTCCATGCTGTACATCCTTATAGGTTTTGCGCTCGGGTTTTTATCCCCCGAACAATCGTAATGATTTTCGCTCATTCGCTTTTTCGTTTGTTCCGAAAACTTTCTGCTCTTTAATTTTGCAATTGATTCTTCGGTATGATGCTTTCCGTAAAAAGACGCTCTATGTGTTTCATAATATTGCTTTAATGAATCGGATATCCTTTTCTTTGTGTCATTGTCCAGCACTCTACCCTCACAATAATTATTACCTTTTCTTCTTTGGCTCATTAGTTGCCTTGATTCTTTGCAAAATGAACCATTATGACCACCTTCTTGTAAATTGTACCCATATTGGCGGTCAGTTAGTTTCCATTGGGCAATTAGTTTTGCCTCAATGGTTTCTGCTTCTTCTTGTGTAAGGTTTTCATACAGAATTTCGTGCGTTATATTATCCCATCCGTATTTTTTTATCGCACGATAAAATATATAGTTTTTTGAATAGCCTTTCCCATTGTTCCACCTTCTAATGGGGTTGATGCTTATACCTACATATCTACGACCTGATGGCGATGTATGACAGTATACACAAAAGTTATGGTTTAGATTTCTCTCCATATATTTTCACCGACCACACCCGGTTCATATGTGTTGTAATCTATTGTTGATATCCAATGCTTCCCAAGATGACTTACCTTGTCACCCAATCTGTATGCATCCGTAGAACCCAAAGGCTGAACCCATTCGGGGAACTCAATGCTCGGATCGTCCACCCTTACCCAAAGAGATGGTGAATCACTTGGTGTCCATGTATCCTGTGAATCATGTGCCATTAAGCATTTAAAAAGGATGCCATTAAATGACACCCTATCACCCACTTCATATGATTTTTCTGTCTGCCACTCATCAAACAAAGGAATTGCATTAAGAGCATCTGCGTCTGTCATCTCTGTCTTTAGATAATTAACTACATCACTTATAGACCAATTTATTAGTAAGTTATTTATCATTTTTTGCTCCTTATATCGTTGTGAAGAAGTTTGACCAATCAACAGGGATTTCCATCAAAGTAACTGTTGTCCCTGTGCCACCTATCCCTTGAAAGTTTGATGCGTAAGTATTAACTATTTTGTGATTTGCATCTACAATATTTCCGCTATTTTGTATAGCATTGTTTGTTTCAAATGCCTGTTGATTTGTAAATGTATCTGGAGCAACCACACCAGATTTATAGGCACAACGATTATATGCAACATTCCATATAGCACCATCTTTGACCAAAAAAGTATGATTGTTATATGTGTAATTGTTTGGCGAAGATGAATTGGCATTTGCCCCTTTTGCGCGGAATTTAAGAATACAATCTGTATATGTCAATGTATATCCTGCGTTTTCAAGGGCTTCGAGAACATCGTTTAAACAGACATTCCCCGATGAATTGCTAATTACTGGCGTCACGATGACCTCATCGCCCCCACCACCGCTCACATTTACATCAACAAACTCATACTCTGATACATCTATTCCTGTGCCATTGGCAGTAATGGATTTTGTGCCTGTCGGTATGACATACTCTGATGGTATAGGAGCAACATCAATATTACCAATTGCGAACACACCCTTGCTTATGGCTCTCTGTGTTTGTGTTGAGGGAGTGATAGTTTTAGCTGATTCTGTGCCCATGTCATATGACCTTGACCCTCTTGCTTTGGCTAGAAATGTGGCACTATTCACCCATCCCTCTGTTATGGTCGGAAAAAAAGCTTGATTTAATGTGTCCACATCAGCAGTTATTCTTCCTGTGTCAGAATTAACCGATATTGTCGGGTTAGCAGTTACAGTACCCGATGCACTTACAGACCCCTGTGGAACTGTTATCTCAACATTGGCATAAGCCGAAACATCCTCTGTTGTTGTTCCCGAGGCATCAATAGTCACCTGCTTTGTTCCTGTGGGTGTCACACCGCCCTGAACATTAACATTGGCATTGGCATACGAAGCGACATCGTGCGTTCCGTTAGTTGTGATATCTATCGTTCCTGTGGGGATGATGCCACCCGACAATTCATATGATGTCTGTAATTCAACTTCCTGTTCTAATTCAACATTTAATAATTCCATTACGACACCTCATCAGTAACATTGGGTATGACAGTCAAAGTCTGCGGATGAACGACATATGTCGCACCTGAATCTGTGATGACTTTGACATCAATGACATATTTGCCGGGGTTCAGAGTCAGCGTTTCAGCGGCAGACAATGTTATAAACCACCAACCATCGGAGTATGTGATGTCACCATCTCCATATGTCTTTTGGATGATGTAATCGTCATCGTCATAATTTGCCTTGATGGTACAATAGATTTCATCAGGCATTGTTGTGATTATTGACCCTGACCCATCCTTCCTTTGGAACTTCCATACTTTTGTTTCGCCCCTTATCAGGGATACCTTGCTATCAATATTCATGTTCACACCTCAGTAAGTGTATTCGTATTTTTCCCATTTTGTTGCCACAGGACATTGGATCTGAATGATTCGCCCACTATCAATGATATAAAAGGTGAATGCGTTCTTCGGGTCTACACCCCCGGCTCTTGTCGTACTCGGACAAGTGAACATATTGAATCCATAGTCCTTGTAGCCCAATGTATGATAATGTCCTGACGAATACATGATGAACTTTCCCGAATGAGAAGTATCGTCAATGTAATCGTTTATGGCATCCACCAAGTTAGCCTGATTCGTCAATTCAAACGCATATTCAGGTGTGGACGGTGTCGTAGCTTCAATGTCGCTTGGAACATAATAGAACGGCAACATTGTGCAATGTGCCAAAATAATGACATCCAACGATCCGGCTGAAGCTAACACACTTCTCAACCATGTTTCCTGCGTTGCATCAAACAGATGTCCGTCACCGCTGACCTTCCTTGTTTGCCAATAATAATTTAAAACGATATACCTGACATTATGCTCAAGGTCATCGTGATAATAGATCAGCGGAGTATGTCCTTCAACATTGGTCGTATTGATGTAGGTCGCATCCACATTGATGATGTCTTTGAAGTACACTTCGGGGTCTTCAACCTGGAAGTCTGCTCCTGTATGGACACCATCCTGATACCATCCATACTCATGATTGCCCATGACGAATAACCTATCACACGAAGCACCCATCATGTAAGCGTGTGCTGCGGTGTACTCGGTGATTCGTGCTACCGTTGCGATGTCACCGTTGAACACCATCTTGTCAATGCAATCAGAATTGAAGTCAACGAAGTTAGGCTCGTTTCGTGTGAAGAACGAAGGATTATATTCAGGTACATCACCGTGGATGTCGTTGAAATGACATATCGCATATGACCCCGGATGATACTTCTTGTATCGTTTGATGTAGTTTAAAACATCCAAGACGTTGGATTTGTAGAAGTCCGTCATATTCCATGAGAGTGGCTGCGGTCTTCCTTCAATGTTGCCTGGTCTTAAAGTAAAAGGCTGTGGTTTTACGACATATCTCACTACATCGCCCACAACCTTTACATCAAACACATATTTTCCCGGCTCAAGGTATTTGGTGTCATCAGGATCAATCGTTATCTGCCACCATGTGCCGTCCTGTTCAATCCCATCACCGATAGTCTTTTGGAGTATAAAATCATCGTCATCATAGTTTCGTTTGACGGTCATGTACATTTCATCAGGTGCGGTATCAATGACTTGTCTATCCCCATCCAACCTCTGAAATCTTAATACTTTAGTTTCTCCGGCTGTTATTATCATTTGTTCACCTCTCTTGAAATGAACTGCCGTAGGTCAAGGAAATCGTCACCGATAACAGGAGTGATACTGATTCGGTTAGGTTCAAGCACATGACGAACTTTTGTTATCCTCTGTCTGCCTTGCCACCCGGCTGCATTGACTTCAACGATGTCACCCAAGCTATAATCCTCTCCGTATCTTGGCGGAAGACTATTTTCTACCTCTCCTTCAACCTTGCTTATGACATTGCGTTTCTGCAATTCCTCTAAACAAGCCTGACGAATATCGTAGTGATACTGTGAAAGACCGAACGCTACATCCGTAGGAATTTTAGATACCGAAGTAAAGTCTGTCCATGTTGCACCGTCTGTTGAACGACCCCTGTAAGGATTATTCGCTACGCTCTGACCGCCTACGATGAAGTTACCGAATCCATATCCTACAGTATTCCAGTTTGTTTGGTTCGCCCATATGATGTCCGTCCAATTCTCACCGTCATCAGAATAAGCAATATGACCTAACTGACCTACTGCAACGAATCTTCCGTTTCCGTATGTGATACCGACAAACTTATTCCCTTCAATGGAATGCACCCTTCTCCATGAATATCCGTCTTCGCTTCGCCAAATAGATCCGTTTGTTGTCCAACCTAAAGCGAATATACTTCCCTGTGCTTTGACCATCTTAACGGCATTCCACACAGGAGTCTGAACCATATCCCACGAAAATCCGTCATTTGATACATAGTTAAATCTTTGGAATCCGTATGCGATGAACTTTTCACCATCCCACAGAACTCCTTCAAAGTGCTGTCCTGTAAGGCTCGGAGCAGCTCCGATGTCAATGACCTTCTGCCAATTTGTAAAGTCATCAGACACCCAAATCTCTCCGCCCCCGGCAATGACCCAAAGACCGTTTGCGTATGTCGCAGATTCAAATCCTACTGTAGAAAGGACTTGAGAACTCCATGTAGCTCCTGAATCTTCCGACTTGACTATCGTGCCGTTTGCACCTACCGCAAGGAAATTGCCGCCAACGAAGTCAACCCCGTAAAGATCAGCAGAACTTCCTGTGCTTACCGTACTCCATGAAGTACCATTGGTAGACCGCATGACTAATCCACCGTATCCGACCATGACTAACCTATCAACGGTATTATCGTCATCGGCTTTCTTGATGGATTTTTCTATATAGATTTTCCTTGCCGGAACTCCACCACTTCCACCAGAACTGCCTTCACCGACATAACTCCCTGTTGCCGTTGTGGAGAACGCTTTCATGGTAGACAGTTTTGTGCCGTTCTGATTGGCTCTTAAATAATAAGTGCCGACATTCAACTGTGTGTTGAACTTGACTTCGGTAGATCCTGTTTTGCCTTTCAGCTTCTGTGTGACTTTGGCTATATTACTATTGCCTTTGGCTAACTGTTTCCCCGAAGAACCATTGGATGATATTGCGAATGCGTATTCGTATTCGCCTTGCCATCCTGTTCCGGCTGCGGTGTTATTCCATGTTAAATTAAAAGTCAGGGATGATGTCGGCTCATTCAATGTAAAAGCCCACACAGCATCCTCGTTTTGAACACCGCTGTTATGACCGACTCTTACATATCCTGAACTTGCACCTTGTCCTGAACTGAATGTAACGATTAAATTCATAGCACATCCCTGAAATCGTATTCTAACACTTGAGGATTTTCGTCATCCCCGACATTGATAACGACATAGTTTTTATAATCTCTTGAGTTTCTTGTGTACTTTGAATCGGCAATGTTGCCTTTGGAATCGCTCAAGATCGCCCACGGATTCCCCTTTGGAACTAACGAGAAACTTATGATGTCATCCACCAAGACCCCACCGTACTCCGCAGCCCTTGTCACCCAAAAAGCAAACCAATCGTCCTTATCAAGAGTAAACTCATATGCGATGTCTTTAGCATAAGTTGTCGTAAGAAACGATGTTTCGTTGTCGGACTTCCTTCTTCTGCCTAACTTGATAGCGACCTGACTCTTGACATAGAACACATATGATCCCTTTGTGAGATGCGTTCCCTGTCTTGATGCAGCCGCTTCGGTCTGCCCTAACACAACATAGATTTCGGATGATTGTCTTTTGACAGGAGCTATTCTGTCTAACCCCTGAACGGATGTGCGATTAGAACCCCTTAATACATCAAACACAAACGCATGGTTTTCGGTGTCCACCGAAATCTTGAAAGACATTCCTCTCGGTGTCAGGACTTCATACAATCTTGTCATCAGACTTCCACGCTTTATTGTCGTAGAAACAGCCGTATCAAAGCCATTGTCTTCACCTAACCCAATGTTAGAGTATGTCGTGATAAGCGTTCTACAAGCGGTTTCAAGCCTTCCTGTAGCCTTGTAGGGCGAACTGATAACATAGTTATCCAGTATTGCCGAAAGCTCTCTGCCACCCATCTTGAAGGAATCCCTTGTGTACTCTATTGACTCAACGACTCCCCATCCGACAGCATCGTAGTAGATATAAGTGGCATCCTTCAGAGCTTCAAACTCTCTTGGATTCAACGCTATGCTCCATGCCCCCGGTTCTGTCCAACATTCTTCCCATGTAAACGAAGTAAAGTCCTCAACAGGGAAAGACATGATATTTAGAGCTTCATCGCAAAAGATAATCATATGCCTAAATACCTCTTTCTGTATGTGAGGACTCCTTCCATATTTTCAGCCCCTGATGTGGCATCCAAAGTAATGGTTGACTCCCCTATAGGGAATTCAAAGAATGTACTCTGCAATGTATAGTAAAGATAATCTCCGTTGTTTTTGCGGATGATCTTATTCCTCTCAACCGTTGAAACGAACAATGTATCGTCTTCAACGAACTCACCCTTGATGGCAATGTACTGTCCGTTCCCACAAGTTATCGTGGGGTCTGTCACAGCCCCTGTCATTACTATGTCAAGCGTAAAACCTAATGTCGCATCCCCTGAATTGTTGATGACTTCAGGAACTCCACCCGATATATTTACTGATGCTTCAGAAGGCTCATAGAAATACGGATCAGGACAAAGTAAAGGAATGGAAATTGACGGACGATTATAATTAAGGTTCGCCTGTTCCGTTTCCGGCATTCCGTTGATATACCCTGTGATTTCCCTTGTGACATCGTTTCGTGTGACTATCAGCTTGCAAGCGGACTTTCCTCTCAACGATGACAATATCTGCTGACGAAGGTTTTCTGCTTCAGGCAATGAAGAGATACCAATTACTAATCTGATATTTCTCATGTCATAGCGTTTGTTGGATATATAACCCCCATCAAACACATAGTCCTGTGTCGCTAACTGACTGTTGGGCGATGTTAGTCCTGACATTGATACCAAGCGGATGCTTGTTCCTCTTTTGACCACAATGGTATTTTCGTCAACGACTAATACTATTTTTAAATTCGGTCTTGCGTATGGATACATCATCAGTAAAGCATTCCTTTCACCAGAGCTCTTTCGAGATCGTTGACGGTCGACTGTGAGGACCTGCTGGGTTTGTCATGGACCACGACCACATTGCTCCTGGATGTGTTCTTGACCAGCTGATTCAACGGATTCGTGTAGTCTTTTGTCGAAGCTTTGACTGACACGTTGAGACCGTTCTGAAGGCCAACAAGGACACCATTGTAGACATTGGCACTGAGAGCAGCCATCCTCGCTGCCTCTTCGCTGACATCGGCTTCCATTCTCTGCATACCAAGAACGAGTCCTTCACCGACTGCTTCACCAACTTTGGCTGTTACCTTTGACGGTGAGTTGACCTGAAGAGCTCCGTTGAGACTGTTCCTAATAAGGTCAGCGACTGACTTCGCCATGTATTCGACGGATCTGCGTCTTGACGCCATACCTTTGATAAGGCCATCATCCACAGCCACGCCGGTGTCATAGCCTTCGCCACCGAGGTCAGCTCCTTCCAGAGCATCAATGACCGACTGTGTGACATCGCCTGTTGCAACACCTGTATTGACCGAGCTGTCGGATATCGCCTGGTTGAATTTGTCCATGGCTGAGTTCGCACTCTCGATCAGTTTGCCGTCTTTATCGTTTGCGAAGTCCTCAACGAGCTTGTAGGCTTCCGTCGGATCTAATCCCTTGATGTACTCCTTCATTGCCTCTGAGACTCTCGGATCTTTGAGGACTTTGACCAGATTGTCAGAGTATTCCTGCATCTTCTCAGCATTCGACTGAAGGTTCTTTGTGAACTCTTTGGCTGTTATTTGACCTTTTTCGCTGAATTTCTCCATCGGGTCGAAAACCGATTCGTACATCTTCCGGATCTCAGCGGTCTGTTCAGCCAACTGTCTCATGGCGTCTTCCTGCTGTGACAGGATGGATGATGATCCTGACTTATAGATTGCTTCCAGTTTCTTCTGATGGTCTTCGGCGACTTTTTCTTCGAGCTGAGTCTGTTTCTGCCCAGCTACACCAGCAGCTCCGCCAGCCATTCCGCCTGCTGATTGTGACGGGTCGATGTTTCCTGCCCACTGCTGACTATATTCAGCCAACTCCCTGACATTGTTGTTGGATCTCTCAACGATATGTGTGGTCAGCCAATCATAGAACTTGACGTAGTTCTCAAGTCCCATGTTCATTCCTTCGCCTACTGCCGTCTTAAAACGTTCTTTGGCGTTCTCCACATACTGCTGCTGTGCCATAACTGTCTGATATGCTTTGTCAGACTCTTCAGCCAGAGCGATGTTTTCATCCCATGCCGAATTAGCTCTGTCGATGGAAACGACAAGGTCATCATATGTCGAAATAAGATTACGAAGGTTTGCCTTCTCTCTTATGTTGGATATTCCTAATTCTTTGTATATGTCGTAGATGTCACCGCCACTTTCGACCACTCCGCGCATGCTTCCGATAAGGTTGACTATTGTTCCGGTGGCATCTTCTTCAAATGCTGTCTTAAACTCTTCAGCAGATACGCCGGCGATCCTTGCCAGATTCTTCAATAGATCTCCGCCATTGGATGTTGCTTCATCAATTCGCTCCATCAGGCGGACCATGGCCGAGCCGGTGCCTTCAGCTGATCCGCCTGTCGACGCAAGAGCTGCCGAAAAACCTAAGATATCAGCATCGGACATCTTCATGCTTTTTGCTGACGTAGCTAACGTCTGCGCCATATGAACAATGTCTTTTTCTGTGGTCCTTGAATTGTTGCCCAGGTCAACGATGGTCGAAGCGAATCGCTCATAATCGGATACATTGGTCTTCAGCAATCCCTGAAGCTGGGCGACCATGTTGGTGTTCTCAAGGCCGAGGTTCGTTGATGTCGCAAGAGCTGCCATGACTCTTGTATACTGCTCAAGGTCCTTAGCCATTATGCCGTACTGTCCGCCCTGAGACGCAATCGCTGCCAGCTGTTCAGCACTGACCGGCAATGTCTTTGTTAATTCGTTCAGGAACTTAGCAGCATCTGTATCTGATATGCCGTCGACAGTTCTTGTGATACTGACAACAGACTGTTCGAACTGAGCAGCTGACTGATAGCATTCGTCAAACGCATCTTTTATCTCACCCAGGAGCGATATGAATGCACCCCATCCGGCAATACCGGTCAAAGAATCAAGAGCATCTTCAATCGAATTGATGTCTTCAAGTGACTCGGTCAATTCGTTGCCGAACTTATCTATCGAAGAGGCTGTTTTGTCGGTGCTCTTCCGGGCTTCATCCATGCCCTTGCTGACTTTATCGAGTCTGTTGTTCAGCTTGGCACTCTGGATCTCGTTGTCAGCAAGTTCACCTTTGTTTTTGTTTAACGAATTCGTGACCTTTTCAACAATGGTCTGCTGTTTGGTGTATTTGTTGTTGAGGCTTTCAAGAAGACGGTCCAACTGCTCGGCTTTGGCTGTGTCGCCTGCCTCAGCTGCTTTGTCTCTCTGTGCCTTGACATTGGCAATGACAGTTTCGAGGTTCTTCAGCTTCTTTGTCTCTTCGTCGAGTGCGTTCTGATACAGCTGGCCTCTTTTGACAAGGACATCGTGCGACTTCGACAGATTGTCCTCAACGGCCTTCAAAGCCTTATATTCAGCCTCAAGTGCCTGAAGTGTGTTCCTCTGTCCGTCGAATTTTGCTTCAACAAGGTCGACTTCTTTGTATAACGCCTTAAACTCTGTCTGTATGTTCCGTATCTGACTTGTCAGCTCTTTTTCACCGTCAATGGTGATTCGTATACCGGCTTGTCTGATTCCCGATTTTGCCATTTAAACTTCCTCTTTCACGTTGAATCCGTTCTGAGTCTTATATATCTCGAACATGTCGTATATAAGGCCCATTTTGTTCCCTAACGTCTCAGCCACAGATAAGCCCATCATCCGACCAATGGATAGATACTCAGCCTTCGTCACTCCACCGTTTTTTTTTGAAGTTCGAGGAGTCCGAGGTCGACTTCTTCAGGTTCGTTTTCCTGCTGCATTCCATCGTTCATTGCGCTCATTATCTCAATGTTCGCTTCAGCTACCTGTCTGA
This sequence comes from Ructibacterium sp., assembly GCA_045540375.1. GTDB lineage: Bacteria > Bacillota > Clostridia > Monoglobales > Monoglobaceae > Ructibacterium. The sequence goes on from JAZQHD010000020.1 coordinate 18,546, forward strand.
TTTTCAAATGTGATTTGATATATGACAAAGTGGGTATGTCCTGATGGTCATACCCTTCTGTTCTTCTCTGTAATTCGTATTGTGTACACATGACGGACAAAGCCAAACACATGCTATCGAATCTGTTCAGATCCATCGGTGCGTACTCTTCACTGTTGTCTGTCAAATGAGGAAATAGAGCGGAGAAAGGATCTCCGCCCAGTCTTTCCTTCAATTCATAATGTGCATAGCCATTATAAAGTAGGCTGATTTCGTACTTTCCAATCTTCATCGTTTTACCCCTTACGCAAGATTCAGCTTACCGGTGATCCAGGTGATGTATGCTGCTTCAGTGGTGAAGTCTTCGATTTCTCTGTATCCGCCAGCATCAGCCTCAACAGCTCTGAAGACCACTGAATCGTAGTTATAGGTTACTGAGCCCTGCTTGGTCGTTGAAGACTCGCTGGTGGGCTTCTGTGCCTTGCCCTTGTAGTAGAAATAGCCTCTCCAGATGGTCTGCATCTGTCCGTTGCCGTCTCTCTTACGAATGGTACGTGCATAGCCGAATCCGATGTTGGGAGCTGCGTCACTTCCACCCTCGGTCAGTACACCATTGGAATATGTAGCACCGAAGATCTTCCCCTGAACATCCAGCGGAACATCGAAGTGCTGTGTATCGATATCTGCATACATAAAGTCATGTACGCTGTCGACCTGATGGTCATCAGCATATGCTTCACCGTCAGCGTATGTGATGGTGACGTTTGCCTGGATCAGGTCGATGAGATTGCCGCCTCTGTTGTCGTCAGCAGCTGCGGCATATGTCGGAAGAGCACCGCCGGTCTCGGTCTTGATGCCATTCCAGTAAAAATCTCTAAGTCCTATCTGTGCCATTTATTTACCTCATAAATTGTCAATAAATTTGTTGAGCTCATCCATAGCTGCATCGTAGGCATCGTCAAATCCTTCCTTGACAGCCTGTGCTATGAAAGGTCTTGCCGGAATCCCACGGCCCGGCACACCGTATTCAGTGAGGAAGGCGACTTCATTCGCCTTGACTCCCTTCGCATGTCTTACATTTCCATTCCATGTGACATACATTGCATCGCCCTGCTTTTTGATGACGATGTTGTCCTTCGTGTAGCCGGTAACATATGACCCAAGCGTTCGCTCGGATTTCTTGTTACGTGCGCTTCCGGGAACTATCATCCTTCCGGCAGTTTCCTCTGTATGGTCTTTGAACTCCTCAGCAGCTGCCCGCATCATTGAGTTCTTTGTTCCCTGAGGAATGTTCGCAAGCTTATCAAGCATGTGATCCAGCTCAATGAATCCAAAGTCATACAGTTTCGCCATCGTGTGCATCCCTCACTACTGAAAACTCATAGACGAAATGCTGTCCATCCTCGTCTGATGCGTTTGTTTCCGTCGGATAGTCTCCGAAAGTGTTTTCGATGACTCGTCTGATGTTGGCCCTCTTCGAGATCCTGTTGACCGCATGAGGACAAACATAATGTATTTGGATGTCATACTCGGCATCCATAGCATAGTCATCGCCGAAAGCCGATGGGCTGATGTTGTAATTAAAAACGATGTACTCAAGTGATTCACCTGTGTACACCGTCGGTGCAATGTCGTTCTGGGCAAAGCCCAATGTCATCATGGCGTTGATGATTTCTTCATTAAGCGTCATCGCCGTTCCTATTATCCCTTTCCAAGGTCAGCTCGACATAATCAAGTTGGTCTTCATATGCCCGGATGATCTTGTAATAGCACCCATCAATAAGTATCCTTGATGGTTCTTTGTCATCGAAGAATGCTTCTCTGTAATCGAATGCGTCGACCGAAGCGATCATTGTAGGTTTGATACCGAGAGCATATGCCTGGTAAAACTCTTTGTAATTGACCGACTTTATCTTCGCAAAGACTTCAGATTCTTTGACGTTGGCTATACTGTATCCGTCGCTGTCCTTTGTCAGTTTGTATGCGTACAGTTTGGCATCAACAAGGTCATACATCAGGAGCTGCCTCCCAATCTGTATATCCGGAAGCCATTGACAGCTGACTCTTCAGCTCCTTGTAGGCAGCATCGAGATTGGCGTACTGGCTCTTCTTCTGTGTCGATTCCTCAAACGTAGCGCAGTTCATTTTCACGTAGGTGATGATCGCTCGGATAATCATCGGATCGTCAAGGGATACATTAACGATCCCGGCTATCTGTAGATCATATAAGCAAGCATTGATAGCGTCTTGAATTTCGCCATCAGTCGAATTGCTCTTCCTACGCATCGCTACTTTGCATTTGTTCACCAGGTCGCTAATTGTATTCATTGATCAGTCCTCTTTCTTCTTTTTTGGCTGAACTTTTACTTCAACCGCTTTGCCGAGGCTGATAAGCTGTCTTGCGACGACAGGAGAGACATCAACTGTCTCCCCTGCCTGCATAAGAACTTTAGCCTCGTTGATGAGCTTCACTTTCATCAGTTGATCACCACGACTCTGTTGGTAGCGGTCACAGCAAATCCGACAGGAAGTCTGCCGACTATCTTGACGAGATCCTTCTCAGCCAGAGAATATCTGTCGAAGATGAAGCTGACGCCGTATCTGTTCGGGAAGTTGACCCTGAGTGCGGAAGCATCGAGCATGATTATCTTGTTGTTTGCTACGCCACTGTTGTTGACTACTTCGAGCCCGTCAAACGGATCTTTGTAGAGATATCCATCAGTAGTCATGAGCGACTTCAGTGTTGCTTTGGTCGTCTTGTTCATGATAAGTATCGGCTTGCTGGCTTCGTCAGGAAGATTTGCCTGAGCAAGTATGATGGACTGAACAAGCGTCTCACCCTGAGCAGGTGTGTAAGCGATCTTGTTGACAGATGTAGCGGATGCAGTCGTAGGAAGTCCAAGCAGATAGGTAACTATCTCGGACTCAGCCTTTGCAACGATCCTGTATTCGATCTCGTCGTAGATGTAATCAAGGAAAGCTTCACCGGTGAGATCCATAGCTTCGTCGGATATGGTGATCCATTTCTTTATGGTCTCAGGCGTGATCGAAACAACACCGATGTGCAGCTCTTCTTCATCGGGAAGGTTCTCCATGTCGCCTTCTTCGTGAACATCTGCGCCGGTAGCGGAGAGCTCGAAGCCCTGTCTGATGATGCCTTTGATGTAGGACTTCTTTGCCCTGCTGATTATGCCGGCATTGTCCCAGGCGGTCGTGATTTTGTCCTCAAGATATGAAGGAACAGGAACGTCCCCACCACTTACAAGCTCGGTGAGAAGCGAACGAACTTCAACGTCATCCTTGCAGGACGAACGAACCCATTTCTCATATGCATTCATGTACTCTCTTGACTCAAGCACTTCATTTAATGTTTTTGCCATTTTACTATTGTCCCTTTCAACAATTTCTTCGGAAGATTTGTCGTTTGCGATCTCTTCCATCTTGATCCTGCGCTCTTCGATAAGAGCATTTTTTCTCTGTAGAAGCTCTTCGCTTTCTCTTTTGAGAGCATCAAGGTCCAGCTCGTCAGCGTTTCCTTCCATAAGGCCCTTTATTTCCAAAGCTCTTTCTTCTACCTGTTCCCAAGTCATTTCACTGATTTCCATCGGTTAATAACTCCTTCAGTGTTTCGTTTATTGCATTGATATTGGCTTCCCTTACAGCCTTTGCACTCTCCAGTGAGCGTTTCGCACTCTCCAGTGCTTCCGCATCATTGGCTCTCTGGTCTACCATAATGTCCGTTGATTCATATGCCGGAAACGTCACAGCACTGACTTCGAATATCTTTCCTATGGATGTGATATGTCTTGTCGGATAGTCAGTGTCCATGTTCTCCCATCTCTCTCCATCCACAGTGAACATGAAAGACATCCCACTGACATCGCCTCTGTCTATCGCAGACACCAACGAACGTGCGTCAGCATTTTTCTCCGAATCTACATTGGCTATCATCCCAAGACCGTCATCATTGGGCGTGAGGCGCATCGTGCTGTTGGCATTGTTGTTCCTTGAACGAGCGAGAGGGATCATGCTCGTATTGTGGTTAACAAGGAATCTGACATCCTTCAGATCCGTTTTGTCCAGAGCTCCTCTGTCGATCGTTTCACCGAACATACCGCCGATGTCTGTCATTGATTCAAAGACTATCGGTGTACCGTATATCGTGTTCCCTTTTTCTTCATCGAAGGCCGTCCTCATTTCAACGTCCTTGTAAAGTCTTATCTGATATTTACTCATTGTTTTCTCCTTCTTCGTTCTTCTCGTCCACCCACTTGTACTCACCTCTCAGAGGCGCATGTTGACCTTCACCGTCCGGCAGAGGCGGATAATTGAACATTGCTCTTATCTCATCGATCATGATTGCTCCCCTGTCACCCAGCTCCTTGGCCATCTGTACTTTTTGTGATATGCTCATGTACTGAAGCCTGTTGGCTGTAGCGTAGAAGTAATTGCCATCCCTTATCTGTTTGTCTGTAAAAAGCATTCCGCTGATGACTTCAGATATCTGTATACTGAACGGTTCGATTGCACCATTGAAAAAAGCATCCGCTTCTTCGTAGGATGCTTTGTTCTGTATGATATCGATGTTCGTACCGAAGTAATTGTTGACGTTGTCCTGGATCGTCTTCACCTGATCTGTGTCAATGGTCCATAGCTTCTCTTCCAGCTGTTTGACGTTCGTATACTGTCTCGGGAACAGCAGGATGCCTTCATTGTCCTTGTCATCGACCAGGTTCAGCTCCGTGAATCTCTTACGCTCTTCCTTGATGTCGAACGCATCTCCGAAGTTGTCAAGCGAAGCCATGAATCTGTAATGCGTCGAGTTCTTGACGGCATTCTTTATCGACTGGTTGTTCAGGTGGATGAGGTTCATCGTTTCATCAAGAGCTCCGTTGCCTTCACCGTAGAACTCTTTTGAATACTGGAACTTTGTCAAGATACCGCACTTCTCAAGCTCAATGGCAGCACGTTCACCGTTCTTCATCTCATAACGAATCCAGTATTCGTCACCGTACTCACGGATCTCTGTCTTCTGAGGAAGCAGTGTCCATATGCCGACCACGTTGAACCGCTTGTCGTACATCGGTGCGATGAAGCATGTGGTTGCGACATCCAGTATGGTTGATGTACGTGCGAAGAACTGACTCCACGTCTGGAATTTGTTAGGTCTGATGGACAGGACCTGTTTTATCGGCAGGTCGTCCTCGCCGGTGAAGTCCGCCCTCAGCTTCGACATGTGTCTTGCTCTGGTCTCAATGGCTGCCCGGACAAGGGCGTTCTCATAGATCTCACCGTTCCAGTTTGTAAAAACCGAATTATAATAATCGAGCATCCGGATACCGTTCTTCGGCACCGGTGGCTTTCTTCTGTTTCTAAAAATGCTGTCAAATATCGACATTACACTGCTCTCCTGACATTTTTCAGAGATTTTCCGATCTCCAATCCATATTTGTCTCTCATAGTCATCGCATCCAATATCGATGCTGTTCCGTCAATGTGGGCGTTTGGATATATCTTCACAAGACGGCCACGGCCTCGTTCGACGCTCATCTTGACTCCACTGTCAAGCAGGTGCATCTTTAGAAGGTCGTTGTCTCCGATGTTTATCTTTTTGTCTCTCATGGCCGACTCAAACGTCTGCATGACTCCCCATAGGTTGTCGCCCTGGTATACATCATCCGTATGGAATCCATATGCCTTCAGCTGCTGAACGAGATATGTCGCCGAAAATCTGTCGTATCCGACCTTCAGCGGATACATATGATACTTTTCAACCAAGTCTCGACAGAAGGCGAAGACATCTTCATAGTCGATGACGCTTTCACCTGACGGAACGAGTATCCCCTGATTGATGTATTTGCTGTACGCTATCTGATCACGTTGAGAAGCTTCCTCAATGCGGTCAGCCGGCAGGAAGTATTTGGTGAAGATGTTTATCACATCATCACGTTCGACAAGGACCGACACGGCACTGAGGTCCGTTGTCTGCGACAAGTCAATACCAACCACACAATAACAGCGGTCGAAGTCTTCGAGTCTTACCGGCTCCCTTGACGCTTCCCTTATGTATTTGATAGGCAGCCATGCCTGACTGCTGTTCTGTTTGACGTTGCAGTATTTCGTCAGGAACTCTGTCTTCTTCGAATACGACCCTTCAGCGATAGCTATCTCTTCGAGGAAGTAATCGACCGTAACAGAAACACCCATGTTCGGATTTGACTTCTGCAATTCGTTGATGTCGTTCCACTTGGAATCGTCATCAATCATATATAAAAACGGCAACAGACGTGACTCTTTGCTGTTACCGTTTAAAAACGCCGTAGAACGTTTTATAAGCTCGTCATAGACCGAATCGTTTATATATCCGGCTGTGCTGATAGAAACGAGCAGAGGCTGTTTTCGTGAGCCAAATGATGACTTTATAACGTCATAGAACTTCAGACCACCATCGCCCTGCCACGACGCAAACTCGTCAGCGATACAACAGCTGATGTTGAATCCGTCGGATCTCTTTGATGAGAACGCCAGAGGAGCTGCCGAGCTGTTGGTCTCGGATACGTACAGATCCGTTTTGCGTTTCTTTGTCATCTCATCGAGCTCCGGCTCATGGATGATGGACTGATACATTGCGTCAAAGCACAATGATGCCTGCTGAAGTCTCGGAGCTGCGAAGTACACTCTGGCACCGTACTCTCCGTCGCAAAACAGACAATACGATGAAATGGCTGATGCCAGAAGCGTCTTTCCGTTCTTCCGCCCAATAACTATAACGACTTCACGGAACTGTCTTAGACCATTCTTGTCGACGATCCCGAAGATGGCTGATATCAGTGCTTTCTGCCAAAGCTCCAGCGTCAGCAGCTGCGGAGCTAATTCACCTTCATGATGGTGGCAGAAGTTCTCAATGTACGTGATGGCTTTGTCGGCCTTCTTCGATGAAAAATAAAACGATTTGTTGGCTAAACCCTGAACCAACATCGAGTAGACGGTCTTTATCTTGTCGCCGACAATGATGTCGCCATCCTGGATCTTCTGATAATATTCGTATATGTAGTTCGTTGCTTTACGCATCCAGTTTCGAGAGCATCGACAGTTTGCTTTCCTTACTGTCTGCCGGCAGATACGATTCAACAAACTTCGTTTCATTGACAAACGACTTAATGATGTCGTTGTATGTCTTCACAGCTGTCGAAGGCTTCTTGCCGAACTGGTTCTCGCCGTTCTGATATGTCTCAACAAGACCGTCTTCTTCAATCATTACTTCAAGCTCTTCAAGCTTGACTTTCATAAATGCGATGTTTCGCAGATGCGGTTCTAACATTTTGAACTTGTTAACACCCACGCTCTGGAACATCTTTTTTAATTCGTTTAAATATTTGTCAGCCTTCTTCATCGGCATCTCCTATTATCAATTCACCTGTCGCTGTCAGCTTGTAGCGTTGCCGATCCCGACCACCATGAACAAGCGCATGACAGTCACGGCACAACAGCTCAAGGTTGTTCCAGTTCAATGTTATCGTCGGATCATTGATGTTCATTGAGGTCAGTTCGATTTTGTGATGGACTATCTGCCCCGGAACACCCAACCGGCCCTGACGCTCACATCGTTCGCAGAATATCTTCGCTTTCTTGTAATCGGCAGCCGTCTTCTTCCACGGCGCACGACCGTAAAATCCATTCGTAAACTCTCTTGCCATAACTACACCGTCATTCGACCCTTTCAGAGGTCTTTCTGCCCTGGGACGCTCGGTGGAGGGCCATGCATTCGATTACCGGCATATGGGGGCTATCCACTCGGTCAGCGGACCTCGTCGGTGACAAACATCGTCGCCCCTCAGCCATTCTCCCTCAGCCAGGTCGACGTGCATCATCATATTCATTGATACATCATCAGTATCAACAGCTATTGTCAGCCCACGGTGGTGGCTATGGGTCATATAAGGCCGGGCCCATAGTCAACAGATCCACCGCAGGATGCTATGATATATTTCTATCGATTCCAACGCGTTGAACGCGTTGGGATAATAACAAGGCGATACCCCATCCTTATCGTTAACAATGCCCTGTTGAACCCGCCCTTTAACTTCAACCAAAAACGGACAAGCACTTACGAAGATCCCAGCTTCGCAGCCACCTGTCCGCCTTCAGGGTAAATGAAGAATGAATTAGTATTTCACCGCCTACTATTCACGATATAACATTACCACAGATTTACTGCCATTTACTGCCAACATGGTATGCAACTATTGCACATTGTTGTTGTCCTTCATATGCAATTCAGCAAACTCCTTCGCATCACTGAGCGACATCTTCTCTGCGAGATCCCTGCCAGCCAACAGAACAAAGTACGATGTATGGTCCCATGTGCCTACGCCATTGGCATGTGGTATATGTCTCTTCCGGCTCTCGATGGTGTAATCCGTCCCGAGCCCTGCGTATGTTATCGTTGTTCCTTCAGTGTTCACTGTCCTGCTTATCTTTGTCCACGTCATTGTTATATTCCTTTCTTTGCAATTGATTTATCATTTCCCTGAGTCTTTGGATCTCGTTGTCTTTGACTTTCAGCATCCAATCATTAGACATCTCATCCGCCCTGGCTGCTGCTATCCCAAGCACAGCCACCATGAATCCCACCATACCGCCTACGACTAACCCCAACCAAAACATATGTCACTCCATTCCCAGCTTATAAAGCTTATCGATTGCTTCTCGATGTATCCGAAACACTGTCCGTTCGCTGAGTCCCTTGTTCGCCAACTTTATCAAAATCGGTTTCCAGTTTCTACCATCCACATACCGAAGCGTGATAATCGAACGCTGTTCGCTGTTTAGCTTGTCGATCATAGCTTCAGCCGACTGAAGTCTTCGTTCCTTCTCAAGTATCTTGGTGGCGATGGCATCTTCAAGTCTAATGGCTTCCTCAGCCAACTCAATAGACCTGTCTTCAGAATATCCTGGTGTCTGTGACTCACGTCTGACATATGACGGTGTTATCCGTGTCTGAATAGATCTGATTGTCTGTAGACGGTCATGGAGCTTGTTGAGATCCTCAGCTAACGAGCTCAGCTCATCAAGTGTCTTCAGTCTCATCTTTTTCGTAGTCCCCATATTCCAGCATCTGAGCTGCATCAGACGGCCCGAATGCTACTTCAGACCTGTGTGCATAGTTGTCATTGAATACTGATCCTGCATACACCCAGTCGATTCTGTATTCGTTATCCAAGTCTCCACCGGTGAACATGACGGCATATCCACGGTCAACGAGCAGTTTGGCTATCGTCATACAGTCATCGAACGACATATTGAGATGACCTTCTTCGCCGTGATATACCATTTTGAATAATTCACTTTGTTTCATCATTCACCTCATCCAAATCCATCTTTGCCCCACAATGCCAACAATACAGAACTTCCACATTATCACCATGCACATCAGCATGATGACACTCCGAACACCAATATCCATAAGTCGTGTCATTCACCATATCGGGATATATCTTTTCGCCCTTTATCCAATGTCCATGTCTTACTGGCTCAGCTTCGATTGTCGGTGCATTTTCATTTATACTGTCAATGGCATCATTCCATCCGCCCATATATGCAACAGATAAATCCATTCG
>JAZQHD010000021.1:0-7134 GCA_045540375.1 Ructibacterium sp.
GATAATCTTGCGGAACTATGCAACGGCACACTGACAAGACTTGACGATGACAATATAACGAGTTTTCTTGTTTCGCTTCGTGGCTCAACGTTTAATCTTCAGAGCATTTTTCTGAAAAATCTGAAAACGCTTAGCGTTTCATACTGCTTCGGCAATAACAAAGTCCAGACGATTGTTCTGCCATCTCTTGAGAAAGTAACAAGTGCTGGCTTCTTTGTTTATAGTGCTTCAAGTTTAGCAAAGGTTGACATTGGCCCTAATTTTTCTACTGAAACAGTAGGATTAAGAAATAACACCTTCAACAATGCGCAGGCGATGAATGTCCTCATACTCAGAAAAACAAGCGCAATAGTTCCGCTTCAGAATATTAGCGCATTCACAAATACTGCTTTTGCGTCTGGTAATGCAGGTGGCACTCTATATGTTCCTCAGGCGCTGATAACTTCATACCAAACGGCGAGTAACTGGAGTACGATTTTGGGATACTCGACCAATAGCATCCAAGCTATCGAGGGAAGCATTTATGAGAACGCTTACGCCGATGGAACGCCAATAACATGAGGAGCTGAAAAATGAACCTTATACCCACACTGATAAGTATACTGTCAAGCTGCATACTTGTCTTTTTTACTTATAAGATAAACAAAGTCCTGAATAAGAGAGACGAAGCAAACACCAAGGAACGCAATCAGTCACAGGCTATTGCTGACGGTGTCCAATGCCTCTTAAGAGACTCAATCGTCCGTGACTTCAATAAATGGGCGGAAAAAGGATACTGTCCCATCTACGCCAAGGAATCGATCAAACGAGCCTACAAAGCCTATCATGACTTGGACGGCAATGACGTAGCGACAGAACTGTACAACAAGATTCTGGAAATGCCAGAGGAGATCAAAAAATGAAAAATCTTTCTAATAAAGAATGGTGGAAGTGCGCTGGACTGAGAGCTTTGAAAACGGTCGCTCAGACCGCTATCGCTTCCATCGGAACATCAGCCGTCATGTCTGATGTGAACTGGGCGTTTGTCGCTTCTGCGTCTGCACTGGCAGGTATCCTGTCTCTGCTGACATCCCTTGCCGGACTGCCGGAAGTTGACGAGCCTTAACGGACTCATTTCCGAGGAGAGACGGTACGCCTCGATCCCATACACGGAAACAGGCAATAATCACCAAATCTTCTCGGATATCATCAATAGCTATGGTCTCGCAGGATGCCAGAATCAAGCGTGGTGCGCAAGCTACCAATTTGCCCTGGAACTCCTCATGTTTGGCAAGGACAAGGCTCTGGAGCATTGGTGCATGACACCATCCACCTATGTCGGCTATAGCTGTTTTGAAACTGAAAAGGCTTTCAGAGCCAAAGGACGAGTAGGAAGCACCCCGAAAGTGGGTGCTTTAGTTATCTTCAAACGCTCCCATATGGGTCGTGTTCTTTCTATTAATAATACGAACAAGACCTTCGAGTGTGGTGAAGGGAATACGTCCAATAAACAGTATGACCGCAACGGAGACTCCTGTGCGGTCAAAACTTATTTCTGGAACGATTCAGGCATCCAGTCGTTCTGCTATATCAATTACGAGGATAAAATGCTTCCGAGTCAAATCGTTTCAGCCTCAAAAGCCGTCTATGAGATGGCGCATAACCTTCATTTCAAATATGGCGATTCCCATGCCTTACCGCCCTGTGATGACCATATCATCTCCTGTGACCGACTCGCAGCTCGTGCCTTATGGAATTTAGGCTACCAGAATCAGCCGAGAGGCGGTATTACGGTCATGAACATGGAGCAGTATCTGACTTCATGGGGATTCCAGAAGATAGGCCCCGGCAAAGGACTGAAAGCCGGGGATATCGTCCTCATGAAGGCCATTGGTCAGGTCAGACCGACTGCTGCGTGGCACGTTTATGTCGTAGTGAAAGTCTATGTCGAGAACGGCGTGACCTATGTCGATAAGTACGATATGGGTTCACAGGACAGGATTAATTCAGCTCAACCTTTCAGACATTGCCTCGTAAACGAATGGGATTATCGTGAGTTCTACTGCGCCTTCCGTGTGAAGGGCAGTGAGCCGTCCAAACCGACCGAATACACGTTTACACCGAAGGATGTCAAAGCCGGATCGACAGGTGCTTCACAGTACCTTGCCACCGAGATCCTAAAAGCGTATGACATCAAAGCTTGTAACAAGAACGGAAAGCCTCAGGATCTGGAGCTGAATGACAGATGGACTAATGGCGATATGTGCGCAATGTGTCAGTGGAAGCTTGACAGGCTTCGCCAGAACGGCGTGAATCTCTGCAAAGGCCCTTATGGCGCAGGTGAGATAGGTGCTAAAGACTGGGAGAGCCTTCTCTCATCAGGACTGCCGTTCAAGGCAAAAGAACTGCCGTCAAAAGAGACCCACGGCTCGTCCGTACTCCTCATCCAGAGAATCCTGAGAGCCAATGGCTACAAGGGAGCTGACGGCAAAGACATCGCTCTGGATGCCGACTGGGGAACGAACACTTCCTTCGCCGTGAAGACATGGCAGAGCAAAGCTGGACGTTCACAGACAGGGAAAATGACATACGATGACTGGAAAGTCATCCTGAGAAACATCTGATTCGTATGCGGTTTCCTCCATACCGCATGACATATACCTCCTTTCCTTCTTCTTGGAAAAGACCCTCGGACTGCCCATCCGGGGGTCTTTTTCTATTTCTGGGGTCTGGGCAGATTCTGGGCAAATAATGGGCAAACTTTTGCAGTAATATGCAGTGGAATTTACGAAAAAATGCCCATTTTATGGGGATTTGCAGTGATTTGCAGTGCTATTTACATTATCCAGTATTATGTATCAATTCCGCCAGAGAGTGCCGTATTTACAAGGAAAATCGGACTTCGCATTTTTTCTCTGGGCAGATTCTGGGCAGATTCTCAGATGATCTTCACGTTCATCATCTTTTCCCTGTCCTTCTCCATCATCTTTTCCGTCACATGGAAATAAACGTCCCTTGTGACCTTGGAGTCATCCGAATGACCGATACGCCTTCCGATTTCTTCCAGACTGAGTCCTGCCTCGGCTAACATCGCCACATGGGTGTGCCTGGTCGCATGGATCTTGACAGGTCTGCCTATCAGCTTCGGAACGGCATCCCTGAAGTAGACGGCGTAAGCAGCGTACTTGCAATACTCGCCATTGTGATTCGGAAGGAAGATATCCGTCCTGTATCCCTTCTGCATCATCTCTTTCGCCCGGAAGGCTCGGATTCTCTTCACGCAGTCCGCCAACTGAGGCTGGATGAAGACCTTACGGCACGATGACTCGGTCTTGGCTGACGAAATCTTCCCGGTCTTGATGACATAGGTTTTATTGACGGTGATTACGTCCGTCACATCAGAATTGAGAAGCGCAATGGCTTCTGAGACCCTGAGTCCGCTTAAAATGAGAAATTCCGTTAGGAGTCTCCACCGCTCGTTCTCCATGCCTTCGAGGATCTTGTTTATCTCGTCATGCTCCAGATACTTGGTTAGGTTCTTGTCCTTAGTCGACCTTGTTTTCATGGCATGGAGTTTGTCGAGCCATCGTGCGTCTTCGATGTAGTCATTCTCGTAACACCACTTCATAAGGGCCTTGAACCGCTTCAGAGCGACATTGTAGGTCTCCGGCTTCATCTTCAGGTTCTCCCTGACGTAGGGAGCGGTCAGCCTGGACACCAGAACGTCCTCGCCAAGCCTCGCCATGATGCGTTCGCACTCTTCCTTGGCATTAAGAGCCGACTGCTCCTTATTTTCCTCGTACTGCCACGCTATGTACGCCTCAGACGCTTCCCGGAGCGTAAACGGATAAGAGTCCGCATACTGCGTTAATTCGCTTATACGGTGCTCTAAGAGCCTCAGAGCGGTATTCCTGTCAGTGTTTGATTTGGTCGGTCTGACAACGGATGTCCGCTTCCAAGTGTCCGTCATCGGGTCTTTGTACTTTTCAATAAATCGATATCCTTCTTTGGTTCGTTCAACCCACATTTTTATTCTCCTTTCTAATCGTGCTAAACGAACCTGCCCATGCTACAATAATAGTGTCATCCCCAAACTGACACTTCATTCCCACAGGATTGTCACCCCAATCCGAGGAAAGCTCCTGTTCTGACTGGTTCTCTCGCAGGAGCTTTTCTTCTGCCTAAAATTTCGCCCTGAGTTCCACGACCTTACCGATTATGGTGACAGGCTCGGATTCGATCTGTTCGTTAGTGAAGAATCTCGTTCCGTATGACGGATTAAGGGCGATGAGTTCAATGCCGTCCCTGTACTTCTTCAGCCTCTTGCAGGTGGCATCATCGCCGTTGATCGAAACGATAGCCAGGTCACCAGACTCGATATCATCCTGTTTCCTGACGATGACGATATCTCCGTCCTCTATTCTCGGAAGCATCGAGTCTCCTTTGATTTCCAAGGCAAAATACTCGCTTCCTTTATTATTCTCTATAACGATATCGCCCAGAACGTCCTCAATCATCTCGGTGGACTTCCCGGCTGCGACCTTTCCGAGTATCGGAATACGTTGTGCTTTGACAGGGATCGAAGCAAACTCATTGATTGTCACCTCGCCGTCAAGAAGTTTGAACACCTCATCCAACGGAACGTTTATAGCGTCAGCTACTTGTTTGATTGTCTCGATTGTAGGAGATATGGGATTTCCTGTTCGAGGATGCTTATTCTTTTCAAGCTGATCTACATAAGACTTGCTCATACCGCTAAGTTTGCCGAATGCCTCTAAACTCATTCCGTGGGATTCTCTGTATTCTCTGATAATATTTCCTAACGTCATTTTTGCGTCCTTTCTCTCCCCTAACTTATTATACAAAAAGAAAATAAAATTTGTCAAACAAATTGGAAAGAAAGTGTTGACAAGCATCGTCCAACATATTATACTCAATAGTGTCGAGAGACAAATATACGAAAGGAGAGGAAGGAAGTGGAGTACCGAGTAAGGGAAATCCGCAAGCAACTTGGCATAACTCAGACTGAGTTATGTAAAAGGTCAGGAGTTTCAAGGGAAATCGTGTCCGGCTTGGAATTAGGCACTACAAGAACAACAACGATCGCCACGCTTGACAAAATCGCCAATGCCCTTGGAGTCAGGATATCGGATCTTTTTTTTGAAGACGAAATCCAACATATTGGAAAGGAGAAGACATGAACGTTGGTCTTATGTGCCTGGCGCTCGCCAATCTCATCATCCTCATCTTAGTCCTCAAGACAATGGGTGACGTTCACAAGATGGAAGGGATGATCAATGCGACATCGATGATTATCTACGCCAGACTCCGCAAGGAAGGCAAGACAACCGGGGATGTCATCAAGGACATCTTAGAGGTGGCGCATGAACTGGAGAAGAAGGAAGGGACTCTGTAAGGAGTTCGGTTGTAGCCTCAGGAAAGTCGATTACATCATCCGGGACATGAGGGAGAGCGGTCGGTATGACCGATACATTATCCAGAATGAAGGATTCGTCCTGGTCGATGCCAAAGCCTTTGAGAGGTTTTTAAGGGGGAGAAATGAGGGGAAATAAAAAGCGACCGCCCAACAGGAGAGGTAACCCATCGAGCGGTCTCACTAACCACATGAACAGTATAACACGCCGGAACGCATTTCGGCAAGTCAGAAATTACATAATCAACGGCTTGGCAATTACATCACTGATCGGCGTATTCCTCGCCTGTTCGACCGAGGACATCAAGCTCACGTTGATTCTGGCAATACCGTCACTGATCTATCTGGGGATGTACGTTTTGGCTAACAACATTTAAGGGGGTGAACAAAATGATGTTGTACACGACTGATAATCCCGGACTCGATGCTGAAGCCTACTACGGCTACTGCGAGCATCAGCAGGCCCTGTGGGAATCCAGATGCTGCACCTGCGACATCTGCGGTAAGACACTCGATCCTCATTACGATGAGACCGAGTGGTGCTACGAAGATGAGGACATCCACATCTGCAAGTCCTGCGTAGAGAAGAATCTGAAGGAAGTCCGCAAGATCAATCCGTTCTTCGCCTCGATGGTCGAGGACGCACTGGACACCTTCTACACCACATCACCGATTCCTGATTAGAAAGGAGAGAACCATGAGCGTTTTTGTTTACGATTACAACAATGCACCGAATTTCAGTATTGACCTTAATGCCGACCTTACCGGGTTCGCCATGATGGAACTCATGATCAACGAGTTCGCCAATCTTGCTAAAGAGGCTTTGGTTTCCGGCGATTACGAAGAGGCACTCACTAACTGCCGTACCGCCAAAGATTTCCAGGATGCCATCCAGAAGGCGAAGGATATGTTAGCCGAGAAGGAAGCCGAAAAGGAAGATGAGAAGGCAGAAAGCGAGGTCCAGGATGAAGAAGAATAACCTCATCGAGACGATGGAGAGCCTTCCCTCAGATGCCAAATGCAAGGTCGGAACAGAGACAGGAGCGTGTTTCTTCTTTATCGGAACGGTCGGTGAGTTCCTCGAAAATCTGGACAAGATTGACGAACTCGCTAAAGCGTTCCTCGACAGACGGCTGAAGGTGGCTCGGAAGAACCTGCTGACTATGGCAAACGCTCCGATGAATCTGGAAGCCTACGTCAAGGCAGAATACGGCAAGCTGAAGGATGACATCCTGCCGGACTTCTCGGTAGAAGGATATCGCAAAGCCAGAGCGGAGTATTTGAAGAAACTCCAGAACAGAGCGAACTACGTCATGGACTGCGACAGGGCAATCGACCTGAGAGTCCCTCTCGACCAGAGAGAGATCGTAGACATCTCAAAAAGCGACAAACTCATCGGAGACGGACTGATCATCATCATTGAAGGCGATGAAGCCGGGAGATGGTGGGATCATACAGAACAGAAGGAAGGAGAATTATATGGCTTCGGACAAGGCAACGAATAAATCAGTGTTCCAGACGCTCAATGCTCTGAATGTCAACGAGTATACGGAACGCAAGAAGACCGGGAACGTGGAACTCACCTACCTTAGTTGGGCTAACGCTTGGGCGGAAGTGAAAAAGAGATACGAGGATATCTCTTACGAGATCAAGACATTTGACGGTCTGCCGTATGTCTATGACGAGAAGACAGGCTACATGGTCTTTACGTCGGTCACCAT
>JAZQHD010000022.1:0-9510 GCA_045540375.1 Ructibacterium sp.
GGCAAGGGACATTGAGGAATTGAGCGTGGGTCAGTTCATCGTCCGCTTCACTTCCATCCTTTCCAACCGCTTCGACACTACTGGCTTCAAGAGAGCATACGCCGATCTCTACAAGCAATACACGAAGCAGACCGCAAGCCGTCGCTTCACCATTAGCGTATAAAAGGCGGGGCATCAGCCCCGCCACCCAAAAGGAGAGAATACTATGAGTAAAAAGGGTTATGCCCGCTGTTCTACCAACGAGAGCAAGCAAGACATCAATCGCCAAGTGCGGGAACTGAAAGCCGCAGGAGCAGAGGAAATCTTCATTGAATACGAACACGGCGACAGCAAGATCAAGAGCCAGCAAGCCGCTATGTTCGATCAGGCGGTTGCCGGTGATACCATCATCGTTTTGGAAGTATCCCGATTGGCACGAAGCACACAGCAACTCTGTGAAATTATTGAGTGTGTGCGGGAGAAGCGTTTGCGGTTGGTGATTGTAGGCAGTATCACCCTTGATTGCCGTAGCGGTCAGGCTGACCCTATGAGCGAAGCATTCTTACAGATGGCGGGTGTATTCAGCCAGTTGGAATTGGCTATGATACGCTCACGGGTGCGGTCAGGGATGGAAAATGCGAGGGCAAAAGGACGGCAGATCGGGCGTCCGCAAGTAAGCAAAGAGGACATCCCCGCAAGTTTCCTCCGCCACTATCCCGCCCACAAAAACGGGCAACTCAACATCAGCGAATTGGCGAGGGTGTGCGACATCAGCAGAACAACAGCCTACAAATACAAAGCCCTCTTGGAAGCATAAAAGACAGGGAGCCGTGATTGGCTCCCTGTGCTTGTTTAGATACCGTTGTACTCGTAGTACATAGTTCCCATTTTTGTGATTGTGCCTACTCTGTCTGTGATTGCGCCCTCCATTGTTTCGGTTAGAAATGCGCTGTAATAGCGTCGTGCTTTGGAGATGCTACGCAAGGTGATACCTACGGATGGCAACTTTGTCATTTCAGCGAAGAAATCTTCAAAGATGTCTTTTAGTTCTTCTTCGCAAGCCTTGCCGTAGAAAGACAACAACTGCGGATAATACTTGATAATGTATACATCGGGAGAGTTTATGGGGAACTTTCCACGCTTCAACTCCGCTTGCTCTTTCGCTAAGCGAGCAAAGCGATCTTTGGGGCTCTCTGTGGGGGAGTAGATAACATTTAGTTTATTGACTAAGTTCTGTTGGGTAGCGTTGATTTCTTGTTGCTTCTTCTCGATCTTTTGAGTATATTCTGCGGACTTATTAGCCATCCCACGCTTCAAGGCTTCCGCACTTGCGGTTTTCTCGGAGATTTGCTTCTTGTAATTTGCTTTTTCACTAAACTTGAAGAAACCCAACGCCGCAAGTTGTGCTTGAAGTTGTTTGATTTCTGCTTCTATTGTATCAATTTTAGCCTGATACTCTGCAAGTTCTGTGTTCATTTTAGCAATAAGCAGTTGAAGCTGATTTTCCTTTTCCGCAATGGCGTTTTGAAGATGCTCTTTCTTACGGGCTTCAAGATCTTTTTTGCCGTTTTCCCATTCTCTCTGTGCCGCATCAAGTTCAGCTTCACCTTTTTTTAGGAAAACCTGATCTTTTGCGTTATCTTGTTGCCATAGAGCCATAAGATACTCTACTGCACTTGCTTTATTCTGCTTTTGGTTAGCAGCACGGGCTTGTATTTCGGCATCTGCTGCTCCATTTTCAATGTTGGGATATTTGCTCTTAATAGTATCCCAAGACATAGGAAAACCGTTGATGTTTAGTGTCTGACGACCAGCGATACTTGCTACACCTGTATCAATTAAGGATTTATATGGTTCTCCTAACGGGTAACTGAGGGATACACCACAATCCCGACATTTATACACTAACTTGTTCTTACTGGAAATGCCAGCGACAGCACCACCCGCACCAAGCACAACCGTGCCGATTGCACCCTTTACATAGTCAAACTTGACACCGTCATTTTCTTGATCTGTTACGACATTAGGGCTGCCGCAAGCCGCACAACGATATAATGCCATTTTGCGTTCCTTCTTTCTGTAAAATAAAAAAGTGCGGCAACCGAAGTTACCGCACTCAAAAACGCAACCCCGATTGTCGCCAAACAAGTTGAGATGGAACGAGGTAATTACCCTGTCTACCAATCCCCGGGATTTGCGTTTTTAGCAAATTCATAAAGATTGGTAGCACAAATAGGTATAGTATCCCTAAGGAAAACTACACTCGCTCCATTATTCAACTTGTTTGGCATAGTTATGATACCATACCTGTCCCGAAAATTCAATAGAATTTAGGAAACTACACTTTTTTCTTTCCTTTTGGTATGTTATACTAACAGAAAACCCGCCACGGAGGGAACGCTATGGAAGTAAGGAAAAAGGGAAAAGGCAGATCGCAGAACCAACGGCTCAAATTGTTCTACCTTTTGGACTATCTTTTGGAACACACAGACGAAACCCACACCGTCAAAGCCCAAGAGATCAGCGAACACCTATTCAACTATCACAGAATACCCGTAGAGCAGAAAACGGTTTACTCCGATCTTCACCTTTTGGATGAATACGGCTATGAAGTACAGTACGACGGACGGACAAAAGGATGGAGGCTTATTGAAAGGGAGTTCGACACGCAGGAACTTCAACTTTTGATCGACAGCGTTCAGGCTTCCCGCTTTATCACCCAAAAGAAAGCCAAGGAATTGACGGACAAACTGAAAGCAAAGGCAAGCCGATTTGACCGTGTACTGCTTGACCGTCGGTGCTATGTTCCCAACCGTGTCCGCAGCGTAAACAACAGCGTTTTCTATCACCTTGACGATCTACATACCGCAATCGCAAACGATTGGCAAATTACTTTCAAATACTTCTACTTCACCCCAAAGAAGCAAAAAGAGTATTATAAAAAGACCTATTCCGCAAGCCCTTATGCTCTCCTATGGAGTGATAACAACTACTACCTTTTGGCATACGAGGGCGGAAAAATGAAGCATTTCCGTGTAGACAAAATGGACGGCTTTGACATTGTATACCAAAAGCGGGAGGGCAAGGATGCGTTCAAAGAACTCAAATTGACAGAGCGTTCCCTGCGTGTGTTCGCTATGTTCTCCGGTGAGGTAAAAAAGGTAAAAATGCGGTTCTCCAACCGTATGGCAAATGTGGTGATAGACCGTTTCGGTCAGGATATTGTGATGTATCCCGACGATGAAAAGCACTTTACCATTCACACCGATATTGAGGTCAGCCCGCAGTTCTATGGATGGGTCTGCGGACTTGGCAAAGCCGCCCGCATACTGGCTCCCGCAGAGGTCGTGGAAGAAATGGGAAACTATGTCAAAGGAATAGCCGAGATGTACTAACAGATACAAAGAGAGAGGAAGTCGTACAAACTTCCTCTCTCTTGTGCTATCTTGTAAAAAGATGTACCAACTTATAGCCCAAAGGCTTGTGCGTACTTTTCCGTGGCGTTCCGCATCTGCTTCAAGTCGGTTTTGACATAAAAATTCAGGGTCGTGGAGGCATCAGCGTGTCCTAAAATCTCCTGAACGCTTTTGATGTCCGCCCCGCTACTGAGGAGCAGGCTGGCACAGGAATGTCTTAAATCGTGCGGGGACACATCAGGAAGCCCCGCAGAGCGGACAAACCGTTTCATCCGACGAGTGATAGCACTGGGGTCACGAGGCTCAAAGGGGGCATCAGGACGGCTGAAAACAAAGGCTCCTGACAGCAGGGTGGCGGGATGCTCCTGTTCCTGTTGCTTTTGGAGTTGTTTCAGCAGGGACAGCGTACTTGGAACAACAGGGATGGTGCGGACAGAGTGTGCGGTTTTGGGTTGTGCTACGGTGATACCACTTTCGGGGGTGTAGGTGGTGGAGCGGTTGACAGTCAGGGTGCCGTTTTGAAAGTCGATGTCCGCCCATTGTAGCCCCAAACATTCACCCCGCCGAAGTCCAGTAGTAAGAAGCACTTGTAAGACACAGCGGAACTCAAAATCACAGGCAAGGAGAGCGTTGAAAAAGCGGACTGCTTCATCCTCCGTCAGGGCATCCACATCCTTTTTCGTCACTTTTGGCGGGTCTACTTTCTTCATCGGGTTTTTGTCGATGATGTCTTGCTTCTCCGCATAAGCGAAGATCAAGCCGAGGATGTTGTAGTGGTGCTTGATGGACTTCTCCGCCAATGGCTTGCCGTCAGGCTTGCGGTAGTCGTTGCGGAGCCATCGGAGGTATTGGGAAATGTGAACGCCTGAAATGTCCGACAGCGGGATACCTTCAAACTGCGGAAGTATCACTTTCAGGATGTTCGTATACATAGCGATTGTGGAGGGGCGGTGCGAGCCGTCCCGTACACACAACGGGAGCCACACTTCATTGACAAACCCATCAAAGGTATACGGGCGGGAGGGGGAGAAGCCCGCCACGGTATTTTCCCCTTGTTCTTTGAGGTACGCTTGCCTTGCTTCATCCTCCCACAGAACCGCCACCTTTTGGGCTTCTTTCCGAGCCTTTGCGGGGGTGAGTTCGTCGGGCGGATACCAAGTCGTACACTTGAAAACTTGCTTGCCGTCTGCGTCCCGTCCGACACAGGCTTTGAACTTGAAAGATACGATTTTCTTTCCTTTGATCTTCTCTTGGATGTATGCCATTTTGACCGTCCTTTCGACGGCAAAAAGGGAGAATGTTGACTGGCTTTGTTGACCCAAGTGTTGACCCAAACGAAATCTTGAATTAAAAATGAGTCAAAAAGTTAGAAAAACACCGACTTTTCGGTGAAAAGTCGGTGTTTTGTGGGGGAGATAAGCGGGATCGAACCGCTGACCTCTTGAATGCCATTCAAGCGCTCTCCCAGCTGAGCTATACCCCCATATTGCGTCCGCTATTGCAGACAGCTTTTGTATTATAGCACAGATTTTGGGTTTGTCAAGGAAAAATTTTAGATTTGGCGGCTGGTTGTGTGTGCGATAACGAAATATGAACAGGTGGAAGCTTTTGCTATCTTTGTGATTTTCATCTTTACAAACCTTTAAACTTGTGCTACAATACGAAAAGCAACATAAGGGATGTAAGAGTTTTCCCAACTAGCGCAAATCAGTTTGAAGCTGTATGCTGTTGTCTTCGCAAGAAAAATAGGAGGAATTCGTAAATGTTAGGCAAAACGAAAATGGAAACAACTGAGAAGGCCGGAGTTAGACTTCAGTCTCAAAATAATAAGTGGTACAGATATGTTGCGATGACGCAAATGATCGTATTTGCAGTTATGCATTTAATCTTAGGTATGTATTTTGCCTTTGTTACATCTGAATATGCTAATCATCCGGGCTTCGCTGCGAAGATTGAAATGCATCGGAATATGGACCAGATTTGCGCCATCATTTGCTTTGCGCTGTTTGCAATGGGCCTGCGTTGCTTCTACAGCTTGATGAAGTTTAAGAAGCTTTCTGTGATGTATTTTGTTTATATGGCAGTATCTGCAATTCTTCCCATTGTGTACATTGCAATAAGCGACAACCTTGTCCTCGATGCTATGATGGCTGCTTTGGAAGAGGGTAATCCCGAGTTTTTTGAAGGTGCAGAGACCCGCGAGGTGGTTTATTGGATCGGCATTGAGTTTGGCGCATGGACCAACGGTGGCGAAATCACGCAGGAGAGCAATGAGATTTTGGACTATCTCAGAAGAATCGGTGAAGAGGCTGACACAATCGTGGCATTGGGCGACTTCAATTTGAAGGGCCTGTTGGGTGAGTTCAGAAATGATTTAAATGTATGGAACAGATTTGAACTGTACTCTATCATCAATGCTGCATTGAGCGCTGTGTTTATTGTTCTTGGCTTCATCTTCCATCCTGTTAAGAAGGCGGAGAAATAATTGAAAATGTATAATCCCCCGGATGCCAAGCATCCGGGGGATTTATCAATCCTTTAACAGTTGCAGAAGCTGCCTATCTGTCAGTGCAGGGTGAGCGTATGCGCCATCTAAAATGGCCGCAATATTGTCTGGGTCGTTCTCGATTTCCTTGGAGAAAAGTTGGGCGGTTTCAATAAGATCACCGCCAAGTCCGCCGATAAGCAAACAGGCCGCAACGGCAAATTTGGCCCGGCAGACAATGTCATAGTCGGAAATGGCCTGGAGCCAGTAACGAAGTACAAAATAATGAAGCAACGCTTTATACTCACCCTCCCAACAGGGAGTGACAGCGGAGGATTCTAAACGGGTTTTCCATTGGAGTGTGAGGATTTCAAGTTCCAGGAAGAAATCCTGCAAAGGACGAAAGTCCTTGGTGGCGGTGACGTTGACAGATACATCTGGCAAAAGAATTGCTTTTTCGCCGCCGTCCAGTTCTTCCTGCACACTGTGGGCATAGAGCAGAAACGCGGTGAGGATCTTGGGGAAGGGGAGCAGGGTAGTTTTCAGGAAAGCAAAGAACTCTGCCCGAGTGCGCTTGAGAATCGCCATAGCCGACCTGTCGTATTCCGGATATTCCCCGCCGGGAACGGTGCGGGAAAGTATGGTGTTATCGGCACCAGACAAAATGATCCGGGCAGCCTCGGGGCAGGATAATTCCAAACCCAATTCCGTAAAATCACCGTAATCGTGGGTCAGTCGGGGAAAATCTCGGCAGACCTTGCAGAGCGCATCGTGCCCCAACTCCGCTTGAATTCGGCACAGACTGTCGGTGCGCCACATAGGACAACGGCCGTTTTCGATGGTCATAATTGTACCATCGTCGGTGTCCTGCAATACTTCCCGTAGCCGATCACCCAAATCGCCGGATAATTGCCGATAAAAGGCGGCAGCTTGGGCATCTACATCTACATCCCATTCTTTGCAGCAGCTATCGGGACACTCAGCAGCAATGCAGGAGAAATTTTCGTAATATTTCGGATAAAAGACTTCCATAAAGTACCTCAAAAAGGGTGTGCCGCATTTTGCGACACACCCCAACTATTAAACTTCTTCGGGCTTGATTGCAGCCAGGGAAGCCACCACATCCTGGAACAGATTCTGGGTATCGGTGACAGCGGCCTGGTATGCCATCAGCTGCTGGTTGGCCTGGTCGGCAAGCTCTGCGATCTGCTGGGAAGCGGCCTCGGCCTTAACAGTTGCATCGGCCAAAACAGCATTGGCCTGGGTGCGGATCTGTTGGGCTCGCTCCTGGGCAATACGCTCAGCCCGTTCAGCCCGGCGATAAGCTTCCAATTCCTGTTCGGTGGTAGCTGTGTTGGCAAGTTGGGCTTCCAGCTGGGCGCATTTTTCCAAAGCGGCAGTCAGCTGTGCCTGCAATTCCGTATTCACGGGAGCAGCCTTTGCGGCTTGAAGCTGGTTGTGCAGCTGGTCAAGCTGATTCTTGTACTGATTGTTCAAAAATTCGATATAACGGACCACATCTTCCCGGTTAAAGCCGTAAAATGCGGAGCGGAAATTCTGTGCTGCCATAATAAAACCTCCAAAATAGGATACTTTTAGGCAAGTATAGCACATTTGTGGCGAAAAAACAACTGTTTTTGTCAATATGGGTAGAAAAGTTCCGGTGACAATGCAAACCAGGGATCAGATCCCTCCTTGTATAAAAATCAAACAGGATATCCCGGATGGGATATCCTGTTTGATGGTACGCTTGTTCTTATAGGATTTGGGCAAAAAGTCTTGAAAATCAATGGTTTTTGCAGTCAATAAACAGTACTTATCTCTCCTATAAAGTACATAGCACTATAAAAAACGCAAGGCAACGCCTTGCAAAATACTTTTTCATTATTCACTATTACTTATTACCCCAAAGCCCCAAAGGCTTTCGCCTTTGGGGCTTTGGGAATATAGAACTTAGCTAACATTGCAGTTTGTGCGTTCCAAAATGTCTCGCAATTGGCGACAATTCAATTAAGTCAGTCAATAAAAACAGGATCTGAAATTAGGATTTCTCCCCAATACATACCACTGGAAGCATCAACTGACCAATCTCCCTCAAATTTTATAAAGGTAGCATTTGATATATCAAGTATCACCTCGATAGGTCTGCTTTTGTAAGTAAGTGTTCCGGAGTCATAAATAAGTTTATTATCTGCATATATTTTTAAACTAAGGCTTTCTTTCTCGGTTGTTCTATCAGAAACTATTAGTTTCGTTTTTAGTTGCGTATACTTTGAATCCGCAAGATACTCCGTGGATTTAATGCTTGAACGCAACCCTTTATCGAATTGATTGCCGTAAATGTCCTTGCCAGCCTTTTCTGATGCCCAATTTTTTCCTGAACATGGTTCCAATTGATATAAATGAACTACAGTCTGGGGTTTTGTCCGACCGCAATTTACACAAATCTTGTCAATATAGTTATGGTCTATTGCCGACCCCTCCGATATATGACAAACACTACATTTTTTCGGAGTTGTGCATGTAGCTGCCTTCCAGCTATGCCCGTTCGCCACACCTTCTGTGGCACCGCAGGCATTACAAGTCTGAGGCGCTGTGCATGTAGCTGCTTTCCAGCTATGCCCGTTCGCCGCACCTTCTGTGGCACCGCAGGCATTACAAGTCTGAGGCGCTGTGCATGTAGCTGTTTTCCAGCTATGCCCGTTTGCCGCACCTTCTGTGGCACCGCAAATATTACAAGTTTGAGGATCAGTACATGTAGCAGCAAGCCAATTGTGCCCGTTTGCTGTTCCTCCAGTTGCATCACAGACACTGCAGGTTTTAGGAGCTGTACAGGTTGCTTCCATCCAGTTATGTCCGTTAGACGAACCCTCTGTGGCACTACAGACAGTGCAGGTTCTAGGTGTAGTACAAGTTGCACCGTTCCAAGTGTGTCCTAATGCCTCGCCGTCTATTGCACCACACTCAGTACAGGTCTTAGGATTAAGACACGATGCATCAACCCATTGATGTTCGCATGAACAACCCGTTAAGCAAGTAATCAATGCTAATACAAGGACAAACAATTGTGGTTTCTTCATTTTATATACCCCTTCTTATAAAATAAAAAATGCGCAGCCGAAGCTGCGCACGAAAAACGCACAGCCTCAATTGCTGCGACACAATCATTTGACAAATCCAAGGATGCCAAATAGAGGGTGCGTTTTTGCCAAAACAAAATACGCATCCTTAGACTTGCCCTAATATATGATTGTGTCGCAAGGATATTCTACATCATTTGTCGATAATTATCAAGTGTTTTGTTATAGAAAGCAAAAAGACTCCCTAAAGGGAGCTGTCACGCGAACAGCGTGACTGAGGGATTGTTGCCGCCCGTAGGGCAGCGTACGCCGGAGGGACTCGTTTGCATTTTCATTCCTAACAGGGAATGAAAATTAAGGTTCGGCTCGGTCTAGCCCTCGCCGGCGGCGCCCGTCCGCGCCGCATTTAATTGTTCGAGTCCCTTCCTTACATAAAAATTAAACAGGATATCCCGGATGGGATATCCTGTTTAATGGTACGCCGGAAGGGACTCGAACCCCCAACCCTCGGAACCGGAATCCGATGCTCTATCCATTGAGCCACCGGCGC
>JAZQHD010000023.1:0-1782 GCA_045540375.1 Ructibacterium sp.
CCAGATTCAGTTGACTCCCACACAAATGGAGGATCTCAGACGGATGTGCTCTCAGATCGTTGCTAAGAACAATGGCATTATTACCTTCGAGGATGCCTATGCACATCAGCACCGTTAAGGGGATAGTCTATGCCTAAAATCATCGTAACAAGCACCTTCCGCAAGGGCGGTGGTGGCGGTAAGAAAGGCGGTGCCGGAGGGCTTCTGAGGTATATGGGAACCCGTGAGGGAGTTGAAAAACTCCCTCTTTCCCAGGCGAATCTGCCAGCTGCGAAGCGTCAGAAAAGTCTCATCGAAGCAATCCTAAAGAGAATTCCCGATGCCGCCCAGTACCCGGAGTATCAAGAATTTCTCGCAACAGGAATCAAGGGTGCCGCCAATGATTTCCTCAGTGCAGTCATCCGAGAGAACGAGGAAGCCGAGAAAATCGGCAAGCTGGTAAGCTACATGGCAGAGCGTCCCGGTGTTGTGAAGTTAGGGAAACACGGTCTGTTTTCTCAGACGGATAAACCCATCGATCTGGAGAAAGCTGCAGAAGAGGTAGGCAACCATGAGGGCTATATCTGGACGCATATCGTAAGCCTCCACCGGGAGGATGCGGAGCGGTTGGGATACAACAACGCGGAAGCCTGGAAATACTTGGTCAGAAGAAATGTGACCACCATCGCGGAAGCCCACAAAATCCCCCTCTCCGACCTCCAATGGTATGCAGCATTTCACGATACCGGTCATCATCCCCATATCCACCTTATGGTCTATTCCAAAGGGCAGGAGGGCTACCTCTCCAAGCAGAGTATTGATAATATCCGAAGCTGTTTTGGCACCGATATCTTCCAGCAGGAGCAGTACCACCTGTTCCAGTTGCAGACGGGATTGCGGGAGAATATCAAAGAGAAATCCGAGCAGAAAATCCGGGATCTGATTGCCAAGGCAGAAAATACTTCCCACCCCAATGAGCAGCTCCAGTTGCTGTTCGTAAAGCTGAGAAAGCAGCTGGATCAGCACAACGGAAAGAAAGTCTATGGGTATCTGCCGAAACAGATCAAGGCAACCGTCAATGAGATCGTTGTACATCTTTCCGCCGAGCCTGCTATCGAGGAACTCTACAAGGAATGGAATAAAGTCAACCGGGAGAAGCTGTCTCTCTATTATGAAAACAACGATCCGACGGTTCCGCTGGTGGACAACAAGGAATTCCGCAGCATCAAGAACATGATTATTCGGGCAGTTATGGAAATGCCGCCGGAAGTGGAGATCGTTACTTCCGAAGTAAGCAAGGAAGAGAATGTCGATGAACCCATCCAATTCCGTCCCCGGTTCTACGAAGAAGAAACAAGACCTACACCCCCTATTTTGGCTACTCCTCCACCAATTGTAACTCACTATGAGGAAGCCACTAGACCTAACACAGTTGCAGTAGCAAAAGGGATTATCGGTTCATTGGCAAGACTGATTGGCGGTAAATACATGGCACATCAACAGTCCTTGCAGGGACAGATTGACCATAGACTGAAGCAGCAGATTAATGAAAAGAAGCTGGCCATGGGTCTCAAACTCGAAACCACCCAGAAAGCCAGCTACCAAACGGAGGAAGAATATGAACAGTCAATGTAAAAGGCAAAAAGTTGTTGGATTTGGTGAATAGCTATCTCGTCCCTTCTGTGGTAGTGTTGTGAGCTACTAAGGAGGTGCTTTGAATGGCTAAGAAACGAGCAAACGGCGAGGGCAACATCCGAAAACGCAAGGACGGACGCTGGGAGGGACGGTTCACAGTGGGCCATG
>JAZQHD010000024.1:0-41782 GCA_045540375.1 Ructibacterium sp.
AAGAAGTCGCAGATGCCATCCCAGATAGAGGAAATCCAGCCGGACACCTTGTTCCAGAGCCAGGAAGCCAGAGACTGAATACCCTGCCACAAACCACGGACAAGGTTGCCGCCGACCTCCGCAAGCTGCGATACACCCTTACCGAATGCAGAGACCAGACCAGAAATAATCTGCGGTACAGCCTTTACGATTTCCACGATGATGGTCGGCAGGTTCTTGATCAGCGAAATGAGAAGCTGAACACCAGCCTGGACGATCTGAGGAATGCTGTTTATAAGGGCGTTGACGATAGAGCCGATGATTTCCGGGATTGCCGACACAATGGTGGTGATGATCTCCGGCAATGCCTGGATGAGTGCTACCAGAAGGTCAATACCTGCCTGTACCAGCTGGGGGATGCTGTCCAGCACCGCAGTAATGATGCCCTCAATAATCTGCGGTATCGCCGCCACGATTGCCGTGATAATTTCCGGCAATGCCGCTACCAGAGAGGTCAGAAGCTGTATGCCAGCCTCAATAATCTGCGGAATGGCACCGATGATAAAATCCACGATAGCCAGAATGATAGACGGCAGAGCCTCAATCAGCACAGGAATCGCAGTCAGAAGTCCTTCTGCCAAGCCCATAATCAGCTGAAGTGCCGCATCGAGGATAAGAGGCAGATTGGCTATCAGACCTTCCACGATGGTGATAATCGCCTGGACAGCCGCAGGGATAAGCTGGGGCAGAGCCATACCAATTCCCTCAACCAGTGCGACCACCAGCTGTACGGCGGCATCTACCAGAAGGGGCAGATTGTCGATAAGTGCCTGGACGATGGTCATCACGGCTTCCACCACAGCCGGAATCAGCTGTGGGAGCAATGTGAGGATGGTATTCAGAAGCTGGGCAAACAGGTCGGTTACCGTCTGGAGCAGAGTCGGGAGCAGGTCAGAAAAGGCATCCAGCAAAGCACCCGTTACCGTAGGCAGGACTTTCACCATGTTTTCGATAACAGGGGTGATGTTCTTAATGACGTTCTGGAGCGCATCCACCATGTTCTGGCAGAGCAGTTCCATATCTGCATCCGCATCGCCAAAGCCCACCAGCATATTTTGGAGTGCTGCCTGCATGGCATTGATAGAGCCGGAAATCGTACCCTCCGCTTCTGCGGCTGTTGCTCCGGCAATGCCCATGCTCTCCTGGATGACGTGGATGGCTTCCACCACATCGGCATAGGAGTCAATGTTATACTCAATGCCGGAAATCGCCTGGGCATCAGCCAGCAATCGTTCCATTTCGGTTTTCGTGCCGCCATAGCCCAGTTTCAAGTTATCCAGCATGGTGTAGTTCTGCTTGGCAAAGCCCTGGTATGCATTCTGGATAAGGCTCATGTCCGTACCCATCTTATTGGCGTTATCGGACATATCCGTAATCGCCATATCCGCATACTTAACTGCTTTTTCCGTATCACCGCCCAGAGACTGGATCAGAGATGCAGAAAAAGAAGTGACCGTTTCCATGTAGTCGTTTGCAGACATACCAGCGGTCTTATAGGCGTTGGCGGCATAGGTCTGAAGTTCCTGGGAGGACTCTTTGAAGAGCGTGTCCACGCCACCCACAAGCTGCTCATAGTCAGCATAGGCGGCGATGACTTCCTTGCCCAGAGACACAGCTGCCGCACCAGCAGCCACAGCGACTGCACCCATCGCCGCACCGATGCCCTTTAAGACACTGCCCAGGGATTCAAACTTGCCTTTGGACTTATCCGCAGAATCGGCGGCATCGTCAATTTCTTCGCCCATGTCATCTGCACTGTCAGCCACATCGTCCATCTCACGCTCGGCATCGTCCAGAGCCGCATTGTTACGGTCGAGTTCCCTCTCCATGTCGTTAAGGGTGGCCGTGGCATTGTTCAGCTGGATCTGCCACTGCTGAGTCCGGCGGTCATTTTCGCCGAAGGACTCCGCAGCGTTGGCAAGAGCCGAGCGGAGCGTTTCAATCTTCTGCTTCTGGGCTTCAATTTCCTTATTCAGCACCTGGTTTCTGGCGGTGAGGGCTTCCACAGAATTGTCGTTTTTATCAAACTGGGACTGTACCACCTTCATCTCAGAACCGAGAACCTTGAAGGACTGGTTGATTTCAGAGAGGGCTTTTTTGAACTCTTTCTCGCCCTCAAGGCCAATTTTCAGACCAAAATCATCTGCCATCTAAACCACCTCCTTCATCAGATGCCGTCTGGGATAATGTCATCGATGAACATCTCCCGTTTGGGTTTTGCCAGTCCGTTGTACTGCTTGTGGCATTCCCATAGGTCGAGTAATAAGCCAAACGGCATCAGCCACACCTCATCCTGGGTCAGATGGAGATGGGCGATGCCGTAATATAAAAGCCGGGTAAATAACTCTTCGTCACTTACCCGACCTGTGCGTTTTTTGAGTCAGACTCGCTTTCCACATTGCGCTTGGTGCCCTTGTAGAGAGCCTGCGTGATAGCCAGCTTATAGTCTGCCAGATCCACGGGCGTGGTGAGCAGCTCCACCATCTCCTCCGTGAGCAGTTCCTTGGGTTCATCCTTATGCTTGAGATTATGAACCAGAATGGACTGGTTCGCCAGAAGGGTGATGAGCCAGACAATCTCACCGATAGCCATCTCAAAGTTCTCGGACTTCATCAGCTTATCGCCAAGGTTCTCCAGACCGCCGTAACGGCCGGCGATGTCCTTGGTGGCCTTAGTAGTCAAAAGCAGCGTGTACTCATCGCCGCCGATATTGATATTCGCAGAGCGTTCCGTATTCATAGGTCAGTCCTCCTTATTCAGCTGCCGCACTGGCATAGGAAGGTTCGTA
Source organism: Ructibacterium sp. (assembly GCA_045540375.1). GTDB lineage: Bacteria > Bacillota > Clostridia > Monoglobales > Monoglobaceae > Ructibacterium. The sequence goes on from JAZQHD010000024.1 coordinate 2,828, forward strand.
CACATCCTTATACCAGTTGGCGATCGTTTCAGCAGACACAGCAGTATCACCTTCGGTGACCTCTGCCTTCCAGGGATGCTTGCCCTTGCCGTCCACCTTGTTACGGCGAAGAATCGTACCCTCAATGGTAGGGGTAGAGAAAGTGATGCTGTCGCCCTTGGTGGCAAGGTTCGTAGCAGGAATGCCGAACTTGACACGATAGAGCCAGTAATACTTGTACTTGCCGTTGGACTTCTTTGCACGGAAGCCAACCGCCACAGGATCGCCGCCATCCTCGCTGGTAGACACCACAACGCCGTTCTCATCGATGGTCGCACCCGTAAGATCGGAAGCGACAGCCGCACCGATGTCATCCACGCCAAGGGACAGCGTACCGCTTTTGAACTCCTTGACGATTTCGGCAGCACCATCATCTGCGTAGAGCGTAGCTTCAGCCAGTTCCACGGAGAGTTCAGCGCTCATGGCCTTTGCCAGCTGTGCCGGGGTTGCATAGGTTTCATTACCTTCTGCATCCTCGGTGATCTTGGCATAGAACAGTTTATCAAGACCGATAGTAGCCATAGGTTATTCCTCCATTTCATAGTGTTTGGCTACATCCACCGCATAGTGGTGATAGCCGTTTTCCGTTTCATAACCGACATATCTGCGGTCGGTTATCGTAAAATCATGAGCCAGGAGCGTTTTCACGAGGCGACCTTTGTCCTTCATGTAATTGCCCTGGGCGTATAACGAAATCCGCGCCTCCTGCACATCAAACGCTGGTGCGTTATCCGCATGGAGCCCGAAAGTGTCCACAATCGGCACTACCACGATATACCGCTCCGGGGCTTTGTCTTTGAACACACCAGTTTCCAGCGGGATACCCAGAGGGGCCAGTGCCGATTGAATGTCAGATAATACACTCACAGTTTTTTGACCTCCTCATCAAATTTCTGCTGCATCGCTGCGATACACGCCGACTTGGATGCAGACTTGGCTGGTTTCAAAAAGGGCTTTGCAGGCTGGCCGTGCTTCCCATACTCCAGAATGTTAGCGATCATGGCGTTGCTCTTGCCATCAGAACGAGGTTCAGCAAAACCGATCTTGATGTTGTGGTTGCCCTGTTTGTCCACCTTTACTGGGGTCACGCCCAGGGAGGCTTCCAACTCACCAGTCGATTCGGACGGATGCTTTGTACCACTGCCAACGACTGCGGACAGGTTGCTGCTGACCTTTGCCAGAACCACCTCACCGCCAGCTTCCAGCACCTTTTCCGCAACGGCATCCGTATTGGACTGAAGCCTGGAAAACTTCAAGAGGAAGTCCTCCGGCATCTTCACATCAACTTTTGCCATTGGTCGCCACGCTCCTTTTCGCCAGCACCTCCACATACATCCCACGACCTTTGACATCCTCCACAGAGATAATGTCGTAGCGACCACCATCGCAGACCAGGACGTGGTCTGTGGTGATCGTCAGCCCAGGGATACAGCGGAAGCGGAAAAGGTCGGTCGCCTCAGAGAACGCAGCGAGGTTTGCCCACCGCTGGGAGCCGTGGCGACCTTCCCTGTAAACACGGACAGAAGCGAGGACTTCATCTACCGTAGTAGAGAAGCCCTCGCTGTCCTTGATATGCCTGGTTTCGATGATATCTGCAAAACCGTTCATCATTCCATAACTCATACTCACACCTTCCATTCTCGGTCGAGGCGAAGAAGCAGGTTCACGGTCTCCCACACCTGCTTTCCAGCCTGGACACTATCCGCAAAGAAACCGCCCGTACTGCCGTCCCTGGACTCGTAGAAATGGGAGGACAGCATGATGACAGCTTGTTCTGTGGTCGGAGGCATGGCGTTTTCCGTATAGGTTCCAGCCGGAATGTGCTGGTAACTCTCGGCATAAGAAATAGCGGCGGTGATGTAGCCTTTCAGCAGAGCATCATCCACCGCATGGTCGAGAATCAGATTTTGCTTCACCTTAACGAGCAGTTCGTCCATCACCGCCGCCTCCTTTCATTACGCAGACTTCATCTTCAGAACCTTAATGGCTTCAGGAAGAACCAGCTTGCCATCTACACGCTCCTTGGCAACAAAGCCAATCATGCCGTTGCCAGCGAACAGTTCCTTCAGTTCCGCAAAGGAACGGGTACCGCGGTCGCCGATGTTGTAGTAGCTGAAATCACCGAAAGCGATGACAGGCTTACCAGCCTCGACAGTAGGCACATAAGGAGAGGTCAGAACCTCGTAGCCGAACAGGCGGTCAGGCTCACCAGCCTGTACGGAAGGCTGCCAGAGGTACGCCTGGTTGCCATCCTTCAGCTTGCGGAGCAGAGAGATGGTCTGGTCGTTCATGATGAACTTGGCGTTCTTACGGTAAGGACGCTTGAGGCTGTACACCAGGTTGATGATCTCATCAGCGGTGATTGCAGTTGCGGAAGCGGCAGTCACGCCAACATCAGCACCACCAGTCTCAGCGAAGATACCCAGAGGCTTGCCGACACCGTCACCATTGAGGAAGGCATCCTCTTCGGCATTGCCCAGAGCCTTGGAGAACTGACGGAGCAGATAATTCTCCAGACCGAATGCATTGTCGTAGAGCAGTTCCTCGGTCACCTTAACAGCGACATGGAGCTTGTGGGCATCCAGATTGATCTGGGAGAACTTTGCATCACCAAAGGTGAGTTCCTCGCCCTCGTCAATCCATGCAGCCGCAGGCTTGCTGCCAGCGATATTGATTTTACGCTCTCCGCTGGTAGTGATGGTGGTGCCCAGCTTACGGAAGATGTTCTCTTCCTCCAGACCCTCGATCAGACGGCGGTCGTACTCTTCGGGTACCAGGTAGCCGCCATCGGTATCAATGCCCTCGGACAGCACGTTGCTAATCTGACGGAAGTTGGTACGCAGAGCCTTGAGCATATCCACACGGTATGCATCGGAGGCGCGGCCGGTCTTAGGCTCTTCGCCACGGCCAGCACCGGGCTGGTTGGTGATGGGGTTGCTGGTAGGACGGGCCAGTTCGGCATCGATGTTCGCCTGACGCTCCAGACGCTCGATCTCCTTGCCCAGAGCCACCACATCAGCTTCCATCTTGTCATAGGTTGCAGTATCCTCGGCAGAAAGCAGACCGTCAGTGCCACGCTTGCTGTCCAGGAAATTCTTAGCGGCTTCCCAAGCCTTTGCACGCTTCTCGCGCAGTTCCAGAATCTTATTCATAGTGATATTCCTCCTTAATCAGTGAGCCAGCAGGCTCAGTCTTTTTTCCAGTTGTTCGATAGGGGTACCGTTCTTCTTTTCAGGCATCAGCTTCTGAAGCAGAGAATTGGTAACGGCCTTTCTGGAGAACATCACAGCTTCCAGAGGCTTTTCCTCTCCGGCCTCCTCTGCATCATCAGAAAAGAGGATCTTATCTGCAAAGCCCAGTTCCACAGCCTTTTTGGCATTGAACCAGGACTCGGCATCCATAAGGTGAGAAATCTTGGCACGGGACAGACCCGTCTTGATTTCATAGGCGTTCATGATGGATTCCTTCACCTCATCCAGCATGGCAGAGGCTTTCTGCATCTCTGCGGAGTCGCCAATGGCAACGGTCATGGGATTGTGAATCATCATCATGGCTACCGGGGACATCTGCACCTCCGTGCCAGCCATCGCAATGACAGAGGCAGCGGAAGCCGCCAGACCGTCAATCTTGACCGTCACATTGTGGGGATAATCCATCAGCATATTGTAGATTTGGGCGGCAGCGAAGACGTCGCCGCCAGGGCTGTTGATCCAGACGGAAATGTCACCCTGGCACTTATCCAGGTCAGCCCTAAACAGCTTCGGGGTCACCTCATCGCCGAACCAGGTCTCATCGGAGATTTCTCCGTTCAAGACCAGCACGGCAGGCTCACCTTCGTTCCTCACCCAGTTCCAGAATTTTCTTTTCATGGGAACCTCCTTGTGTGTTTTTGTTGGGGTTATTGTCTGAACCTGTGTCTCCTGTAGGAGCTGCGACTGCGGTATCGGTCAAGCGGATCATGTTGCCGTTGACCAGATACAGATTGCCGCCTTCCTCTTCGGGGATGGGGTTCAGATCTTCCATCTCACGAATGTCGTTTGCACTCATCCAGCCATTCTGCCTTGCAGTGGCGTAACCGTTCATACGGCTCTGGTAGTCACCACGGAGCAGACCGTCCACATTCAGCTTGATGAAGTATTTCTGCTTCTCAGCTGGAAGGAGCAAGGAACGCATCAGAGCCTGTTCCCAGCGGATGACCCAGGGGTCAAGGGTGTACTTCACGAACTCCAAGGATTGCTGCTCGATGTTGGAGAAGCTGGATTTTTCCAGATCGCCGACCATGTGAGGCGGGATGCGGTAAAGGCGAGCGATTTCATTGATCTGGAATTTTCTCGTTTCCAAAAACTGTGCTTCCTCTGGGGGAATGCCGATCTGCTGGTATTTCATGCCCTCTTCCAGCACAGCCACCTTTCCGGCATTCCTGGAACCGCCATACACCGACTGCCAGCTTTCACGGATCTTCGCTGGGTCTTTCAGAACGCCCGGATGCTCCAGAACGCCGCCCGGTGCAGCACCGTGGGCAAAGAAAGAGGCACCGTATTCCTCGCAAGCCAGTGTCATGCCCACAGCGTTCTTTGCCATGCCAATGGGCGAATAGCCCACCAGACCGTCAAAGCCCAGACCTGGGATATGCAGGACATCCTCTTTGCGGAGGGTCACAGTGCCTAAATTCTTGAAATTCGGATTCTCTTCCGTGTAGCGGGTATAGGTGTAGTAGAGTTCGCCGGACTGGTCACGCCAGACCTCCATCTTGTTTGGAAGCAGGGGGTAGAGTGCAACGACCCTGCCGGCCCCGTCACGGATGATCTGGGCGTAGGCGTTGCCCCAGATAAGCAGATGGCTCATCAGCGTTTCCCGGAACACAAACGAGGTCATCTCACTGTTCGGCTCATTGTGCAGGACATGGTAGAGAGGGTGCGTGAACACACGCTCCTTGCCACCGCCGTCCTTGTACTGGTAGATGTGAAGCGGCAGCGATGCGATGGCTTCTGACAGGATGCGGACACAGGCATACACTGCCGTGGTCTGCATGGCTGTAAACTCATTCACACGCTTGCCGCTGGTCGTCTGCCCGAACAGGAAGGTGAAGTCGTTACCTGTGTAAAGGTCTTTGGGCTTATCTCTCGCTTTGATAAACTTGGATAAAATGGGGATATTCATGGGCTGTACCTCCTAACTTTCATTTTTTAGAACACGATCATGCCACGCTCATCGTAGATGCTGGTGGTCTCACCACCATTTCGGATGCAGCGGTCAAGTCCCATGATAAGAGCCACGATACCGTCAATCTTCTCAACGGAGCGTTCCTTATCCGGCTTGATGTTTCCGGCAGGGTCCTGTCGCATGACCACATTCTGGGCCATCCACTTTAGGACTGGGTTGCCGCCGTGGACAATGCTTCCTTCCATCAGCAGCTTGTACAGTTCCTTGGACGGTGGGGACATATCCTTAAAGCCCTGCCCGAAAGGAACCATCGTGAATCCCTCATCCTCAAGGTTCTGTACCATCTGGGTTGCATTCCAGCGGTCATAGGCGATTTCCTTGATGTGGTATTTCTTTCCCAAGTCCTCAATGAAGCGTTCTATGAAACCGTAGTGGATGACATTTCCCTCTGTGGTGTGGATGTATCCCTGCCGTTCCCAGACGTCATACAGCACATGATCACGCCGACACCGCAGTTCCAGGGTATCCTCCGGCAGCCAGAAGAACGGAAGCACGATGTACTTCTCATCCTCAGACCGTGGGGGAAAGACCAAAACAAAAGCCGTGATGTCCGAGGTGCTGGCTAAGTCCAGCCCTGCATAACAGTCACGACCTGCAAGGGAATCAATATCAATGGGGCTGTTGCCCTTATCGTAGATATGCTCTGGAATCCAGACCACCGTGGAGTTCGTCCACATATTCAAACGAAGCTGCTTGAACACATTTTCTTCTGCCGGATTCTCCAGCGCATTCTTATATGCTTCACGCACACGCTCTATGGCGATGGTGTGGCCCAGGGACGGGTTCGCCTTATACCAGTTGGCTTCATCGTTCCAGTCATCTCCTTCTGCCAAGCCATACACCACAGGGTAAAATGTGCTGTCATTTTTTCTGCCGTTCATAATATCCAGTGCCTTTGTATGCAATTCATAGCAGATGGACTGCTTATCCGTTCCGGCTGTGGTGATGATAAAGAACAGAGGCTGTTCACGGGCATCACCAGAGCCTTTGGTAAGGACATCGTACAGCTTGCGGTTTGGCTGGACGTGGATCTCGTCAAAGACCAGCCCGGACACATTCAGACCGTGTTTGGTGCCAGTCTCGGCAGAAAGCACCTGGTAGAATCCGGCGTTGCTGTAGTTGACGATACGCTTGGTCGCCGCCGCAATCTTCGACCGCTTCATAAGCGCTGGGCTTTTCATGACCATCTGCTTGGCAACATCGAAAACGATGGATGCCTGGTTTCGGTCGCAGGCTGCGCCGTACACTTCGGCACTGGCCTCGCCGTCAGCATATAAAAGATACAGGGCGATGGCTGCCGCCAGTTCAGACTTGCCCTGTTTCTTGGGGATTTCAACATAAGCTGTGAGAAACTGCCGTTTGCCGTCCGCACGGACGATGCCGAAAATGTCCCTCACAATCTGTTCCTGCCAAGGGAGCAGCATAAATTTCTTACCATCCCACTTGCCCTTGGTGTGCTTTAGGTTCTGGATGAACTTCACGGCACGGTCAGCTTTCGCCTTGTCGTAATGGGAAGTAGGGAGCATGAACCTGCTGGGTGTGTATTCGTAGGACATTATTCCTCACCTCCCAGCAGAGCCTCCATCTCATCGGTAGGGTCAACAGCACCCTCACCGCCCACGATCCTGCTTCGCGCCGAAGGAGTCAGACCGAACTGCTCACAGAATTTCAGCATGATTTTAAGATTCGTCTGGGCAATGGAAACCTGCGGGACTTGCTGTAAATATCCATTCGGGGTACGCACCATCGTACCGTGCTGGGTAATAAATTCTTCGGCTTCCTTCCAACGGGCATACGCTTGGCAGTATCCGGCGAAGGCAGCCATATCCATTTCGGTCAGCAGACCCAGCTGTTCCAGAACCTTGCCCATACGCTTCCATTCCTTCTTGGCTTCATCCTCCAGCCAAGCCGGACAGCGTGGAGCCTTCTTGGTAGGCTTCGGCTCGTTATGGTTTAAGGGTCTGCCACCCGGATTTCCTTCCAGTTCTTTCAGTGCCGTAGGTTTTGGTTTTCTTCCTCGCTGTGCCATCCAGCCCACCTCCTTTCGCTAAAAATGGCATCAAAAAAGACCCCTTTCGGAGTCTGAGTAAAGAGAAACAGCCCTACGGTTAGGGCTGCCCTCGTATCATTATTGCTGTTCGCCCGTCAGAATGAAGTGGGCGTATCTGTCTTTGTGTTCTTCGATGAACACCACCAAATCGTAAAAATGCATCTCATCGGCGATGACCTGCACCGCATTGGTGTCGAACATATTTGTACGCCCAGTGGCTCTGACCGCCAGAATCTGGTCACGCACCTTATCGCTCATGGCGCACACCTTTTCAAATCTGTCTACGCCAAGGATGAGGCTTAAGCTACCACCGCCGTCCCAGGACATCAGAAGGTGTCCGGCATCATCCACCGCAGTGACGGTTCCCAGCGTTCCGGCTGGTGGTGCCTGGGCATCGTCCATCCCAAGGAGCCTTACTCTGGTCCCAGCTGGGAACTCCTTCTTGATGTATTCCACCGTCTTGCGGTCTGGGAATCCCTTACTCATTCAGACCCACCTCCTTGAGCAACTTGGAAGCATAACGCTTACCCACGCTGTCCGTGAGGGCGTTTTCCAGGAAGCTGGGGTCAAATCCGAAATGGGCGTATCCGTCCAGGCAGACTTCATAGTAATGCAGGGACGGCATCCCCAGTTTTCGTTCCTCGTGCATGATGTAAATGGTGGCATCCACACACCCCAGGCTCACATCGCCCAGCAGGGAGAATACTTCCACATTCATGGTGTCCTTGTAGTAGAAGGTCGGATATCCCTCGTAGCGGTCGAGCCTTGCTTCATCGTACTCGGTGATTTTCCAGACCAGCACGGGAACGCTGGAGCCTTCCTTCTTTTCCACCGTAAGGTAACTGCCGGACTGGCTTCCCTTGAACAGAAGCTGGTAGTCTGGGATGGTTGCCTTGCCCACATACACTGCGTAGGGGCATCTTTGCACCATCTGGGCAATCGACAGGTTACTGCCGTATGCAAGGTAGTATTTTTCTTTCATATGCGATTCATCCTTTCTGAAGGGTTCACCCTCCTACCACCTTAAGACCGCCGAAGCGGTCGGAAGGGGGCCTGAGGCTAAATCCTTCAAGCGGCGTTTCTGCCGTGTCTGAAGGCGGTGTCACCGTCCAGGTTCTTGGTCAGAAGCTCTCTGGCGGTTGCGAACTCGTCACCGATGAAGCCGAGGCGAAGGAGCCAGGTTCTCATGGCGTATTTCGGATTCTCAACCTGGGGTTCTTTGGGGCTGGCGGTCTTCACCATCATCGCCATCTGGCTCAGTGCGAGGCAAAGCTGAATGTAGCTTTTCAGTTCTCCGGCGTGAAGTCCGCCTCTGCGCTCTGTGTTGGGGTTGGCGAACTGGAAGCATCTGAACTCGACTGTGCCGTGGGTGAAGCAAGCGTGGTAGTTGAGCATATGGTAGCGGCTGCTGTTGTAATGCTGGTGTCTGCTTTCGTAGCGGTAGCCATCGTACCAAATGTCTGCCAGGGCATCCATCGTCTGGGGCTTTCTGCGGTTCAGTTTCGCAAGGAAATCCTTGTTGACTGTGTTGCAGTAGCGGTTGTTGCGGTTGCGGTCGAGGCGAAGGGCAGAAATCAGAAGGCTTTCGTGGCTTGCCATGATGTTGGCGAGGTTGCGAAGTGTCTGGGGGCTGTGTTCGCCCAGTCCGATGTGGATGTGGACTCCGCACATATGGGCGGGGTCGCTTTTCGCTCCGGCGTGGCGGAGGTTGCGGATGATTTTCTGCAAATCCTCAATGTCGCTGTAGCGGAGGATCGGCGTTCCCATCTCCGTTTTCTCCTCATCGCAGTCTGCGTGGATGCTGGAGTCTCTGGTGATTTTCCATTCCCTGCCCTGGTTGTCCTTGCAAGCCCAAGCGTAGTAGCTGCCGCCGAGGTAGCGAACCGTGTCCTCCGTGCCGTAGTAGGCTGCGATGGTGCGGCAGGCTTTTTCTCTGGTGATGTTGTACATCTCGACCTCAACGCCGATGGTCTGCTTCTTCATTTCTTCAATCTGGTTTCTGGTTCTTTCGTTCATAATATGTACCTTCCTTTCGGTTCTTTGCGATGTGTGTTTTCCCTTTCGGTAGTGACATATTCGCTCTAAAAGCACATATTATCAAGTTAATTCTGAGCCATAATCTACACAAATATCATGCCGGATAATTGTGTAGATTACGGTCATTTTACTCATCCTCAGACTCCAGTTCAGCAACCTTTTTCGCAGCCCGTTTGGCTTTCTGATCAGCCTTGAATTTGTCTGCCGCCTCATTGGTTCTGAATGCCGAGTGGCCTTTCAGCCCAGCCATCAGCGTGTTGCGGTAGGCTTTGGGTTCCGCACCGCCAAGGCCCAGCTGGATGAGCCAGGTGCGGAAATAATACTTTTCATTCTCCGGCTTCAGTTCCTTGGGGCTGATTCGCTTGGCTTCCTTGGCCTTGGTCACCATGATAGGGATAAGGTAGGTAAAAGCCTGGTCTTTATCGGTATCGCCTGTGCTGGCAAAGGTGATGGTCACCTTCTCGTCATCAAAAGCGATGCCCTTGCTCTCGTGTTCAGCGCAAAGGGCGAGAAACGCCGCCTTGTCCGCAGGCGGGTTATTATCCAAGGCATCCACCAAAGCCTCGCTGACGGCGAAGCAGGGCAAGCCAACCGCCTTATTCAAAAGGTACTGCTTGCTGTGAAGCATGAACACCAGCCGTTTCATGGCTTCCGCATCCATATCCATCAGAGGGACCGAAACCGCCAGTTCCGTGATCTCCCTGTCCAGGAAGCCCTGGGTTTCCAAATGGGTTCTCAATTCTGCTTCTCCTTCCTCCGACTCCGAAGTGATGACTCCGGCTCGGTCAATGATGTAATTGCCTACAGCGTAGGCAAAGGTCGGGGGTCCCATGTAGTGGATCTCGTTCCCCGTAAATTCGGCGATGGATTTCGCCAGCTTCTTGCGGTCAGTTGCGTTTGTTTGAATGGTCATGGTATGTACCTCCTTGTTTTTTGGTACTACCATATATTGCTCTAAAACGATGAAATAGCAAGTCAATTCTGAGCGAAATCCATCTTTATTTTCAGCCCTTTTCGGCTGCCCAGACAATGCCGGACAGGACGAAATAAACACAGGGCAGAGCCACGCCGTTGCCCCACATCTTATATTCGGCGGCATCGGCATAGGGGTCTTTCAGCCACTTGGCGATCTGCTTTCTGGTCTTGGGCTTCTTGCTGGCATCGGTCAGCTGACGGAAGGTCTCAAACACACCTTCCCAGCGGTCGATCTCCTCCTCTGTCGGGTTCTCCACCCCAAGGTCACTGCACCACCAGTCGGCAAAGCCCTGGAGCCTTGCGCACTCGGTCGGTGTCAGCCTGCGGACAGTGTATCCCGTGAGGGCTGCACCGGGGCCTTTCGCCACCAGCGTAGGCGACAGTTCCTCTTCAAAGGATGGGCTGAACTGGGCGTTCATACCCTGGTTGAAAGCGGAGCGGTCAATACCGTAGCAAGGCTCATTGATGATGGCTGCATCCTTATAATCCCTGGAAAGCAGGGTCGGTGCCTGCTCCTTGGATACCTGGGCGTAATACCCAGTGGTCATGGCATAGACTGCATGGCGGTCTACGGTATTCAGTGTGAAGGACACATCCTTATTCACGCCATCGCCCTGGGGACCGTTCTTATCCTCACGACCGATCATGGAGCCTTGCAGAGCATAGCTTTCCACGATGGCGATGCCGCCCTGGTTGCAGGTGGGGTTGCCGCCGCCACGGTCAATGGTTCGTGAGGTATCCGCTTCATACACACCGCTGTGGGGGTTATCAGATTTCATGGCGTTGCTGTCCTTGGAGCAGATGCCATAGGCTTTCGGCACAAAGACCGTCTGGTCATTGTTGCAGGAAAGGGTCGCCGACTTGTTTTCCTGGAGGAGAGCGCCCTTACCGCCACCTTCGCAGCCACTTCTGATTTTCAGAGTGACTGGGGCTTCCTCATCAGACATCACCAGCGGTACATTATTACCACCGGTCCCCATACGGCTGGTCAAGGTCTGGATGGCATCGCTTTCCTCGATCTTGATACGACTGTCTGTGGGATGATGCTCCAGCGGAATGACTGCCGGAGCATCCATGACACAGGGAGGATGGTGTGATTCTGCACGGAGGGTGCAGGTCACCTCATCAGTGATGTCCATACGGTTGCCGCCCTGGTCATTGAGGACGATGCCGTTTCGCCCGGTACTCATGCCACAGTTCACGCCAAGGGTCGCACTCACATCCCCAGTCAGATCTCCGTTATACCCGTCGAAGGCAGAGGCTTCCTGCCGGCCTGTCTCTCCAACGCAAGGCGAAGCACCTCTGGCAGCTCTTTGCCACGCGCGGAAGCCCTCCGCAGAATACCCAGACACGCCTTCGGACTCAAATAGTATTTCTCCGGCACTCCCACCTGCAAAATCTGCGACAAGGTAGATTCTGCGTCTTCGCTGGGGGACTCCCCAATATTGTGCGTCAAGAGTTCGGTACGCAAGGCTCCATCCGTCTCCCATGTATAGGTCGGCATAGGGCCATCGGTTCTTTTCAGGCATAGGCACCTCGGTGCCCTCGCAGACAACGCCGATGATCGCTTCGAGGACTGCCCGGAAGTCCTCTCCCTTGTTTGAGGAGAAGGCGCCGGGGACATTCTCCCAGCAGATCCATCTCGGATATTTTCCATTGGTCTTACACCTCATTTCTTTGATGATTCGTATCGCCTCATAAAAGAGGACGGACTGTTTGCCCTCCAATCCGGCACGGCGGCCTGCGATGGACATATCGGTGCAGGGCGAACCGAAAGTGATAATGTCCACTGGCTCGATCTCACCGCCATTCATCTGGGAGATGTCGCCGTAATGCTTCATGAACGGCAGCCGTCTGGAAGTGACCATAATAGGAAACGGCTCGACTTCCGAGGCCCACACAGGTGTGATGCCGGAAAGCAAGCCGCCCAAAGGAAAGCCACCAGACCCATCGAACAGGCTGCCGAGGGTCAGATTCTTATTCATGATGCTCCACCTCCGAGTACGGGATCTTTACGTTATCCCGCAACAGAAACACACCATCGCTGCCGCCCACCTTCTCGATATAGCGTCGGACAATGACATCAGCGAACTTCTCATCCAGTTCGATGCCGTAGCAGATGCGGTTCGTTTCCTCGCAGGCAATGAGCGTAGAGCCGGAGCCCAGGAACGGGTCCAGCACGATGCAGTTACTCATGCAGGAGTTCTGGATGGGATATGCCATCAGAGCCACAGGCTTCATGGTCGGATGCTCCTTAGAGGACTTCGGACGATCATACTCCCAGATGGTGGTCTGCTTGCGATCGGAATACCACTGGTGCTTACCGCCCAGCTTCCAACCGAACAGGCAAGGCTCGTGCTGCCACTGGTATGGGGAGCGACCCAGCACCAGAGCGTTCTTTTTCCAAATGCAGCACCCAGAAAGGTAGAACCCGGCATCGTGGAATGCCTGTCTGAAAATCAGACCCTTGGAGTCAGCGTGGAATACATAGATGCTGGCATCCCGCTCCATGTTCTGTTCTACATTCACGAACATGGCAAAGAGGAATTTATAGAAATCTTCATCCGGCATATTGTCGTTTTTGATTTTGCCAGCGGTTTCTTCTACATCCACGTTATAGGGTGGGTCGGTCAGAACGAGGTTGGCTCTCTTGCCATCCATCAGCTTGGTGTAGGTTTCTGGCAGAGTAGAGTCGCCGCAGACCAGGCGGTGTCTGCCCAAGAGCCACACATCCCCAGCCTGGGACATGGTAGGCTTTTGCAGTTCCGCTTCCACATCGAAGTCATCCTCCTTGATGTCCTTGTTATGGACTTTGGAGAAAAGCTGCTCGATCTCCGGGGCTTCAAAACCAGTGAAGTCCGTGTTGAAGTTTGCAGCCTGCAAATCTACGATGAGGTCAGCCAGAAGCTGTTCGTTCCAGGCACCCGTGATTTTGTTAAGGGCGATGTTCAGAGCCTTGACCTTGTTCTCATCCTCAATATGGACTTCCACGCACTGCACTTCCGTGTAGCCCAGGTCTTTCAGAACCGTCAAACGCTGGTGACCGCCGATAACGGTCATGTCGTAGTTGACGATGATAGGCTCTACATATCCAAACTCCAGAATGGAGTTCTTGATTTTCTCATATTCTTTATCCCCAGCCTTCAGCTTCTTGCGGGGATTGTAGGCTGCCGGACGGAGGGCATCCACCGACAGGGTTTTCCATTGCATTGCACTCATGAATCTTCCTCCTCACTGGCGGCGGGGCCAATGTACGGCTGCCGTCCTTCTTCCTCCCTGAAGAACCTGTCTCGGACATAGCATTCATGGGAGCAATATTTTCTGTTCTTGTTGCCGTAGGCCACAAAGGGCTTATGGCAGTAGGCGCATTCCTTTTCATAAAAGGCGGTCGGCTTTTTCTTTAAGTCATCCTGGTGCGCCGACCACCAACGCCGTCTGCATTCGTCTGAGCAGAACTTTCGCTTTCTCCCAGTCATCGGCTGCACGATCTCCTTACCGCAGGCAAGGCAGGCTTGGCCTTTGAGCATCTGTTCCTTCATGTTGATGGTAAGAACAGATGCGTACCCATCCAGCCCGTGGCTCTTGCAGTAGTTACGGACTATGTCACGGGACAAGCCAACGACTGAAGCAATGGCTCGGTAACCCGTACCCTGCAGGCGCAAGTCCCTGATCTGCTTCGCTTGAAATTCGGTCATTGCTTCACATCCTTTCGCTCAAAAGTAAAACAGACCGAAAACACCCCGTTTTGCGGATGTTTTGACGGTCTAAAAGAAAACAATTTCGCAAAAGAGCCATCGTCTCCCGGTATCAAAAACCTTGGAAACAATGGCTCTTTTGGTATTTCTATTTCATTTTTCGGTTCGCAGGCCAGCCGCTGGGGTATCCCCCCAGGCTAATTCTGCGAAAATTCACACGTGACCCCAGGCCGGTCTCCGCTGTAAAAAGCCGTAGAGATTTGACCCGCCCCTGGGCCGTTAATAATGGTAGTCCTGGTATCTATCCTCGGTCATGGTCTTTGTATCATGGCAGGACTTACACAAAGGCTGCCAGTTTTTCTGGTCCCAGAACAGCTTCTGGTCACCTCGATGGGGAACGATGTGGTCAACGACTGTGGCTGGCACAACTTTACCCTTCTGCTGGCATCGGACACACAGCGGGTGGGAAGCAAGGAATGTTTTCCTGGCTCTCTGCCATCGTCTGTTGTATCCTTTCTCCTTTGTGGTCTTGGTGTCATGGTAGTGGAGCTGGGCGTGTTCCTCACAGTACATCGTACCGTAGGGAACGAGCCGACCACAGCCGGGGTGTTTGCAGGGCGTGTTTGGTCTGCGAGGCACAGCTTATTCCTCCCAGGGAAGCCCAGCCTTGCCGAAATGACCGTAGGAACTAACCTTGTTGTAGTCCACATCCAGAAGTCCCAACGCTGTGATGATGCCTTTCGGTGTCAGATCGTATTCGGTAAGGATGTAATCCACGATGTCTGTTTCCGGGATGCGGTTCGTACCAAAGCAGTCCACATACACAGATACAGGCTCGGCAACACCAATGGCATAGGCCAGCTGGACTTCGCAACGGTCAGCGTACTGCTGGCGGACGATGTCCCTTGCAATGTAGCGGGCAGCATAGGCTCCACTCCTATCCACCTTTGTAGGGTCTTTGCCGGAAAAGGCACCGCCACCGTGACGGCACATACCGCCGTAGGTATCGGCGATAATCTTCCTTCCTGTCAGACCAGAATCGGCAAAAGAAGAACCGACCACGAAACGCCCAGTCGGATTGACCAGCTTTTCAAAGTCGGTATTCAGGCCGTAGTCCTGGGCTGCTGTTTCCATAACCGCTTCCACGATGGGACGGATATCCTCAACAGTCGTACCCTCCAAGTGCTGGGTGCTGATAAGGAAGGTGGTGATCCTGCCGCTTTCATAATCATAGGAAACTTGGCTCTTGGCATCAGGAAGCAGAATCGGACAGCCAACCTCACGGAGAAGCTGTAGGGCGTGTGTCGCCACCGCATAGGGAATCGGGAGCATTTCAGGAGTCTCGTTCGTGGCATAACCGAACATCATGCCCTGATCTCCCGCTCCGGCATTCCCATCCACACCAAGGGCGATATCTGCACTCTGTTTACTGATGAATGTCTGGATACGAAAATCCTCCGCACCAAAAACACCGATACGCTTAAGAACACCTCTCGCCAGAGCCTCATAGTCGGGGGTGTGGCTGGAAGTGATCTCGCCAGCGATGATGATGTCAAAATCCTTTATCATACACTCGGCAGCGACACGGCTCCTTTTATCATGGGCCAGACAGTCGGTGACGATGGCATCCGAAATCTGGTCGCAGATTTTATCCGGGTGCCCACAGGACACCTGCTCACTTGTAAATATCATACGGACAAATCCTCCTTTCGTATGTACGGGTGTGTGAAAGGATGAAAGTCACACCCGGTCAAAAAGGAAAGAGCCTGGGGGAAATCCCTCAGACTCTCTAAACCTCTTGGCGATTCTAATAATATCACAAAACGCTGGACAAGTCAGTGTCAGACCAGTGCCACATCAGTGCCATCTTTTTATCTTTTTGCATTCCGTTGGAATTACTCTGACACCCGCTGGTTGCTGTATGGAAAATCGGGGTGCGGATATAATTATTTCAGAACTACAATTCATTCCAGAAGGAGGTGTTACGATGGATTTACAAGCGATTGGAGCAAGAATCAAGGCGACCAGAGAAGCCAAGGGCATGACCCAGGAGGACTTCGCTGCCGCACTGGATCTGAGCCGAAACCATATCAGTGTGATTGAGCGTGGGGTGAAGGCACCAAAGCTGGAGACCTTTGTCGCTATCGCAAATGTACTGGGCGTTTCAGCAGACACGCTCCTCTTTGATGTAATTGACCATGCCAGTGACAGTGTCTCCTCTGAACTAATGGCCTCTGTTGCCAACCTGCCCAAAGCCGAACAAAACCGCATCTTAAACGCAATCCGAGCATTGCTGGACAAGTGATGGGAAGGAGCAGATCGCTCTTTCCCTCTTTTTTTTATAAATTTTTTTCGCATTCGACAAAACTTCCCACCCATCGACAAAGAAAGTGTGATATAGTAATCCTATCAGAATTACAATCAATTCTAAAAGGAGATGTACTAATGAACACTGACTTTCAAATGATACTCGAAAAAATCGCCAAGGACAATAACACCACGCCGGAGAACGTGTACCATGAAATGCAGATCGCTATCGATGCTGCCTTTGATAACCCAGATCCACAGGTGCGTAAGAACTGGGAGAAGATACACTATACTGGTGACCGTCCGACACCAGAAGATGTCATCTTCGGCATCGGCATGATGCTTGCACCTGGTGATACTATGAAACATTAACGCTTTTCGAGGAGAGGACTATGAAGAAAAAGGTACTAATTATCATATTAGCTGTTATCGTACTTATTGCAGCCGTCATCGCAGTGATCTTCACAAATAACCACAAAGAGGATAACAACTTTGATAACATGGTAGAAAAATTCGAGTCAGCCGCTAAAGAGGTATTAGGAGAAGATTTGAAGAAGGTATCCATGACCGAACTTGCCGCAACAATAACTTATGGCAATGGGGATGAAGAAGACAATATCTACTATCGCATACTGAAAACCACTTACTACGAAGGCGGAGATCCGTCTTCCGTAACTGGACTTAACACCGAAGCATTAAATGTACTTTTTCCTACAGAGTATATGGACAGCTGTGAGGAGATGATGATTCAGAATTGGCACGGGGCCTTATATAAAAAGGACGACAAGGCGTACCTATGCTGGACTTATGACCCAGAGGTCAGCTATGTACTGGAATACAACCCTAACACCATAGATGATTCGGAAATTATAAAAATGGCAGAAAGCGCAGAGCCAGTAGAATAATGCAAATTCACAAAAAAGGAGTAGCTGACCCCACCACAAGTCAGCTACTCCTTTCAGTTATATCGGTCATCCACGCCAAGCTGTATCTGGAGCGCCTTTGTGATCTGCTCCATGACAGCACCGTCTGAAATATGCCCTCGCTTCTCACACAGATTCTTCTTATCGATTGCCTCCACCTGTTCAGCCAGAGCCAGACTGTTCCTGTCCAGCCCACAGCTTTTCGGAATGAACACGTGGGTGGGAAGGTGGCGTTTCTTATATGTCCTGCCAGTCAGCGGCACTACCGTAATCACTGGGGAATGCTCGTTTGCGCGGTTGTTGCTCACGATGACCGCCGGACGGATGCCGCACTGTTTATTGCTATCTATGTTCTGACCGAAATCCACAAAATAAATATCGCCTCGTTTACACATACCCATTCACCTCAACTCAACATATAGGCCAGCATTTCGGCCTCGTGCTTTTCATACAGAACCACCAGGTCATCAATGGCTTTCTGGCGATAACGGCCGATGGTTCTGCGGCTCACATAGTGTTTCTCTGCCAGGTCGTCCCAGGAAGTCTGGGAGAAAATCATATCCTGCATGACCTCTCCCATCTTGCCCTGGAGGGCTTTGACCGCACTTTCAAAGAACCCGACTTCCTCTGCCAAAGAGACATACTGTTTTTCCAGGTGCTGATACCACTCCTGGTTGATGGCATCCATCCGCTCACGGTAACTCATGGCGATTCTGGCGGTCTTATCAGAAACACCGCTGGTCTGCACCCGTTCGCCCTCCGGCTGTGTGAAGTACATGGTATCGATCATCTCTTCCTCGGTGATACCACGGAAATTGCGGATCTGATGCTCCAGGCACTTCAATTCCATTTTATTTTTCGGGTAGTCACGAATCAGCGTTTCTATCCTTTCTCGCATACCTTAACCTCCAATCCTTGCCCGTACCGCCTCAATCAAAGCGGACTGCCGCATATCTTTATTTCCCAAGGCTCTCATGACGTCCTCGTCATGGGTGCCTTTTGTTACAATGTGGTGGATGACCACCGTGTGTTTCTGTCCCTGCCTCCAGAGTCTTGCATTCAGCTGCTGGTACAATTCCAGCGACCAAGTCAGTCCAAACCAGACGATGGTGCAGCCACCTTCCTGCAGGTTCAGACCGTGGCCGGCAGAGGCTGGGTGTATCAGAGCCAGCGGAATTTTCCCGGCATTCCAATCGTCAATGTCCTTTGAGGTGTCGATGCACCGTGCATTTTTGAACCGAGCCTGTATCCTCTGAAGGTCATGCTTATACCAGTACGCCACCAGAAGCGGTTTGCCGTTGGCAGCTTCCACCAAGTCTTCCAGCGCATCCAGCTTACGGTCGTGGATTGGGAGAACCTTTCTATCATCGCCATACACAGCACCGTTTGCCATCTGGAGCAGCTTATTTGAGAGTGCCGCCGCATTGACCGCATCCAGTTCCTCACCCTCAATGGCAAGAACCATATCACGCTGGAAGTCATCGTACAGTTTCTGCTCTTTGGCACTCATCACCACTTCGATGCGGTTATCAATCCGCTCCGGCATATCGAGGTAATCCACAGCCTTCATGGAAATGCAGATATCTGACACCAGACTGTAAATCGCATCCTCCGCACCTTCTCTGGGTTTATAGCTGTAGATGATTTCCCGGTTGCGCTTGTCCGGCACAAAGAACCTGTCACGGAAACCACCGATGAACCTGCCAAGCCGCTGACCCATATCCAGCAGATACATCTGAGGCCACAAATCCAGCAGGGAGTTTGGAGCAGGGGTGCCAGTCAGACCGATGATTCTTGAAACCTTGGGGCGGACGTGCTTCATGGCTTTGAACCGTTCTGCCTTGTTGGATTTGAAGGACGATAGTTCATCGATTACCACCATGTCGAAGTCCCAGCGGTAGTTCTCCACCAGCCATGCCACATTCTCTCTGTTGATGATGTAGATAAATGCCCTCTTGCGAAGAGCCGCTTCACGGTCTGCTCTGGAGCCAAGCACCAAGGAGAAGGACAAACCAGACAGATGCTCCCACTTAGCGATCTCCTTCGGCCAGGTATCTTCGGCCACACGCTTGGGAGCGATGACCAGGATACGGCTGACATCGAATCTGTCCAGCACCAGTTCCCACAGTGCCGTCAAGGTAATGACCGTCTTGCCAAGACCCATATCCAGCATGAGGCAGCAGACTGGGTGTTCCAGTATGAACTCCGATGCAAAAGCCTGGTAGTTATGCGGTTTGTATTTCATCCAGAACACCTCCAATCATCTCTGTGTTATCCACGCAGTAGACACGAAAGCCCAATGCGGTGAGCTGCTTTGCTCTTTTGACCTGTAGCGGTCGCATCTTTTTTCCAGGGGCTTTCAGTTCCACAAATGCCAGCCTGCCACCAGGAAACAAAACCAAACGGTCAGGCACCCCATCTAATCCGGGGGACACGAATTTGACTGCCAGCCCACCACGCTTTTTTACTTCCGTGGTTAACTTCCTCTCGACTACACTTTCACGCATTAGGCCATCTCCTTTCTGTTCCTTATTCCGTGCCGAAGCATCCAAAAACCTTATGCGCGCACACGCTTGTTGCGTATGCCTTTTTCCTTATTTTTTCATTACCCATACTTAATAGAGAAAAGATAGGCACATAGGCACAAAAGGCTGGGTAACTCCGTGCCGGACTACCGTTTTCGGCTATGCCTATCTCTGTGCCGTTTCCTTTCCACGGCAGGGATAGGCATATGCCGAAGGGGTTAATCGCCGTGCCGGACGAAGGTCTTCTGGGGACCGTAGATAGGAAAATGCGTCTTTCCCGTTTTGGTCTCAGTGGTTCTCTGCCAGCCACCCAGCTTCTTTAAGATGCCTTCGATTTCATAGGAGTCGGTACGCTTGAGGTTCTGGCGTTCCTTGCCGAAGCATTCGCACCAGATTTCCATGATGCACACCTTCTCACGGCGTACAGTGCCAACGGCGGCAGAACCGCCAAACTCGCTACCGCCAAGGTAGCTTCTACGCTGGTACAGATCCATCCCAGCCCAATCGGCAGGGAGCAGACGTTCCAGGTATTCTTCCACGATGCCCTCACGGTCATCGGATTCCATAGCCTCCTGCTGACGGATGTAGGCTTCTGCTGCCACGCTTCCCTTGAGGTAGAGTTCCTCGCCCTCACGATAGCGGACGATGGCTTCAGCCCAGATCTGGTCAACGGACTCCAGTTCCCACGGGTGATGTTTGCCCTCGCCGGACACATTGACAGGCCAGAAGCGGCGGTTGCCCGTGATGTCTCGCAGAAAACCAGAATCTGAGTTGCTGGAGCCTACGATGATATTGGTGCGTGGGTGGCTCTCGACCACCGTGCCATAAGCCTGCCGGAACTTATCGTCCGTGCGGCTAATGAAGGATTTGACCGTTTCCACATCCACCTTCTTGATGCCGTTCATCTCGGCGATCTCCAGAATCCAGTATCCCTGCAGTTTTTCCGATGCGGTCTTATCACGCATATCTGCAATGGAAAGCGAGTCGGAGAACCACTCCTTGCCCAGAAGGGCGAAGAAGGTAGACTTACCCATTCCCTGGGGACCGCTGATGACCAGCATGGAATCGAACTTGATACCAGGCTCGTAAATTCTGGCTACCGCTGCGGTCAAAGCCTTTCGGGTAACGGCTCGGACATAGGGAGAATCATCTGCGCCCATATAGTCAATGAGCAGAGTGTCCACACGCTCCACGCCATCCCACTGGAGGGTGGCGAAGTATTCCTTGATGGGGTGATACAGCCTTTCGCCGGACACCACCGCCAGCAGGGCATCCTTGAATTTGGTCGGCGACCAGATTCCATAAACCCTCTCAAAATACAGCTTGGCATTGGCAAGGTCGGCATCCGACCAGCCGGGCTTGACCTGCTTCCACGGCAGCTCTCCCACCACATCGATGGTGCTTTTGAACTCGTTATAGACGATGGCCTTAAGGTTCGGGTCATAGCGGATGATATTGGCGATGTTGTTGAGGGTGTCCTTGACCTTGCCTGTCTTGTCCAGTTCCAGAAGGGTCTGCCAGTTTTCCTCATCAAATTCCTCATCGAACTCTGCCTGGGCAAGACCCACACGCTCTTTGGCAAGCTGGATTTTTACACGCTCATCCTGCACGGCAAATTCCTGCATCGCTTTGAAGGACGGCAGCTTTGCCGGGTCGGTGTCCACATCCGCACGGGCATCCAAAGAGCCAAACTTATGGATACGGACTACATCAAAGGCGTTCATCAGCTTGCCACAGGCAGGGTCCGTGGCATGGTGGCTGTAGGCGAACTTGTCCTCATAGAGAACAACGCCAGCCTGGGAGTCAGCCGGAATATAATCGTAACGTCCCGGCATGGCACTGTGCTTATACACATCGGGGATAAAGGTGTCGATGGCATCGGCTACCGAATAGGTACGGCAGAACGCTCCCACCGTTCCGGGCTTTTCCAGAGGGTCAGCCTGTTTCTTAATGTCACGCTGGACAACGCTCTGCTGCCGCTTGGACACGGGCCATTCGGCGGTATTATGCCAGTCGGTGTATTTTGCCAGCACCTCGTCCGGGTCCAGAGGCTCTCCTTCCACTTCTCGGAATACGAACTCACCGTCAGAAGAAGTAGAGGGCCAGTACATCAGACGGCTCGGCTCATAGGTCGTATCATCAAACAGTTCAATGCCGATCTCGTCCGCCACTTTTCTGGCTACCGCACAGTATTCATCGGGTGTCACCTCACGGGACAGTGGGATGATCAGGCGGAGGCGGGGCTTCTCCGGCGTGTGTTTATGAGTGCTGTAGAACAGGCAATGGAAGGAAAAGAACATCTCGATCTGTTCAATGATGTCTGGGGTGGCGTAGTCCATATCCAGAGAAAGACCAGAGCGGGACAGCACACAGTCTTTCTTACGGCGACCGCCTTTGAGGGTACCCAGAACGAAGCCGCCCACATCCTTGATGTCATCCTGCTTCGCCTTACCCAGCTTGCGGTACTGCTCCACGGTTTCGGCGGTACGCTTGGTCTGGGAGATGCGGTCACGGAACTCGGAAAGTTCCATCTCCACCGCATTCCATTTCTTGTCCATACGGGAATTACCAATACTGAGTTTCAGCTTCATTTCGATACCTCCAATCGGCAGATCTGGCAGAGCAGTTCGATGTTCCGTCTGGTGCGGTGCTTCTCATTCGCCGCATTGCGGGCAAATGAAGTGTATTTGTTGATGTCCATTTTCTTCTCGCTGTCCATCGCCAGCCTGCTATATGATTCTTCCTGGTTTCCAAGTTTCTGCTCCTTCTGGCGGAGGAACTCCAGCAGCCGATGCTTATCCTCGCTGGAAGAATACTGTGCCATCAGACGGAACAGCTTCCTTGCCCTGTCCAGAGTAGCGGGGAAGAACTTATCCATACGGATATCCATGTGACCTGTGGGGTACACGATATGGAGCATCTTTTCTTCCTCCTCCAAATGGCGAACTGCGTAGTGCGCCGTAGGGTCCGGGTAGCCAGACCCGTTGTAATAACTGATTCCCATGCAGTTAACCTCCTTAGTCCTTTTTGTAAAATGGGCATTCATATCCATCAGCCCGAAGCGGAAGTCCAGCTGCCCAGTCTGGAGCCACCGCCATGATTCGGCAGATTTCTTCTACACTGGAAACACCCCCCGGCACTTCCAGAACAGCTTCATCGTGGATGTGCATCACGATATCGAATCCGGCATCCCGGAGCCGGAGCATCGCCAGCGCCAGCAGATCCCTCGCCGTTGCCTGGACGATGTTCTCCACCAGCTTCGGGCCGTAGGTTTCGATACGCATCCATTTCTTACTCTCGCCAACGCCCTCATAGGAAAGGCTTTCACGACCGAAGCGGTTCTGGGTCATGCGGGGCTTGATGTAGGAAAGGCTTCTGCCTGAAGGCAGGGTCACGAACAGGATGCCGGAACGGTAAGTGAAGCAGAGGTTCTTATAACTCACGCTGGTGCGTTCCTTCACTGCCTTTACTGCTGCCGCATCCACATCCCACCAGAATTTTGTGATATGTGGATTGGAGGCTCTCCACTGATTGACCAGCGGCTGGAGTTCCTCTTCCTGCATTCCCATGTCCAGAGCGCCCATTGACGTCAACGCTCCCACTGAGCCACCGTAGCCCAGAGCCAGTTCGGCGATCTTTCCCTTCTGTCTGAGGTGAGCGTTCTCGCCATGCTTCACTACAGGCACACCGAACATCTGCGATGCCGAAGCACAGTAGATGTCGCCGCCTTCTTCAAAGGTGGTCAATCGCCATTGCTCCCCAGAAAACCATGCCAGCACTCTGGCTTCAATGGCAGCAAAGTCCGCCACAATGAAGCGTGTGCCAGGTCTTGGGACAAAGGCGGTACGGATGAGTTCGGACAGCACCCCTGGGGTGGAATCGTATAGCAAATCGATAAGGTCGAATTGCCGATTTTTTACCAGGTTGCGGGCCAGCTCCAGATCCACGATGTGGTTCTGTGGGAGGTTCTGCACCTGCACCAATCTGCCAGCCCAGCGACCCGTCCTGTTCGCACCATAAAATTGGAGCAGACCGTGGCATCTGCCATCGCTGCACACGGAACGCTCTATGGCTTCATACTTCTTTACAGAGGTCTTTGCCATAAGCAGACGAAGCTGGAGGACTTCCAGCACCTCGCCGTCCGCATCAGAAATCATGGATTTGACTGCCTTTTTATCCAGGCTGTCTACCTCCACACCACGGTCACTGAGCCACCCTTTGATTTGAGCCGGGGAGTTGGGGTTATCCAGCCCAGTCAATTCATAGGCTCTTTCGGTAACAGCTTCTTTGTACTGGGTATCGCAGAGGACTGCGTTTGCCACCAGTTCACGGTCAACCAGAATGCCTCGGTCATTGATCTCCTGGTCCATCTGGTAGAGCCGCATCTCGCTTTCGGAAATTGGGTAGTTTCGCAACTTATGGCGAATCTCACGCTCCGCATCCACATCTCGGATACAGTAGGCTTTGAACCTCTCCCACTTTTCCGGCTCATGGGCTGGGAGGTTTCTGGTTCTGCCGCCGTTGGCCTTGGTCGCCTTACACGGCATGGAAAAGAACCGAACCAGGTCAGCACCTTCCTTCAGCTTCTTTCGCTGGATGTCCAGCACCTCGCCAACGCCGTCCAGGGAGAGGGGCAGAGCCAGCATCGCCGACTGCACTGCCGTACACTGCCATGCCGCCGGAGACAGCTTCTTACCCAGGTGCTTAGAGATACACGT
Organism: Ructibacterium sp.; assembly: GCA_045540375.1. Taxonomy (GTDB): domain Bacteria; phylum Bacillota; class Clostridia; order Monoglobales; family Monoglobaceae; genus Ructibacterium. The sequence continues at coordinate 27,320 of JAZQHD010000024.1, forward strand.
GCGCTCAAATGCGGCATTGAACGCTGTCTTTATCACAGTGGAATCCTCCAGCGCATCCAACACCCTTTGGGGAAGCTGCTCCCCACAGGCAAGGTCGATGATTTCAGTCGGTTCATCATCGAAGGCGTAGGCAAACAGCAATATTTCAAACTGTGGACTGTCGCAGTAGGCATAAACGCCGGACTTCGTCAGATCCACATCAGAATATGTTTCAATATCGATAGCCAACAGGGCCATGCAATCACTCCTTTCGCATAGCGTTATATGTAAGGGCGGATGGCGGTTTCCCGCCACCCACCACAGTGGTTCTTAGTTGAGGAAGTCCTCATCTTCCTCGGTCTGGAAGTCGTCCGCAGCGTTGGAGCGACCGCCCAGGCTCTCGCCATCTCTCAGCTTCTGGATGTTACCCAGACCAGCGGCGATACCACGGTTGCCATTGCTGTTATAGCCGTAGAAGGTAACGCTGATCTTGCCGTAGCAGCCGGAGTAGACCTCGCTCTGGTCAAGAATAGGCTGAACCTTGGCATCCACGACCTGGGGAGCCTGACGGCTGTTGGCGTTGAAGAAGTAGCAGCCAGCATAGGCTTCATCGTCGGGACGGTCGATGTCACCGTCTCTGAGGGGCAGCTTCAAATTGGCAGGAACCTTACCGCCCCACTTGGAAACGGAGTCCTTCTTGGCCTGTTCGATAGCCGCCTTGATGGCGTTGATGGTCTTGGTGTCCTTCTTATCGATGATGGCGGACACGCTGTACTTAGGATCGCCGCCATTCACGGAGTCGGGCTCCCAGCAGTGCAGATAAGAAAAACGGCAAGGTACGATAACTTTGGTAGTATTGTTGTTCATGGTTATTCCTCCTGAAAATCCGCCGCAGCGGTTGATGTGTTGATAGCTTCACGCTTGTCTGTGTCCGGCACGAGGGTGATCTTGCCCTGGGGCTTATACACCAGCTTGCCGAGGATACGGGCAAATTCCTTCTTGCCCATGAGGCGTTCCATTTCGGTCACGCCAATGAGGGTCTGCTTGTAGATGTCTGTGTACCCAGCAGCCTTGGCAGCCTCGGCCACCTCATCATCGCTGGAATACTTACGGTTGCTTCTGCCTTCCACCAGCTTGTAGCCCTTCCACTGTTTGCCGTGGATGATAGCCTGGTCTTGGGCGTAGGCGTACACATCGGATGCCCACTTGGCGAGTTCATCCGAAATCTTGATGATTTCTGCCATCTCGTCATCCGAGAGCAGAGCAGGCTGACGGAACTCCATCTTTGCCAGACGGAGAAACTCCTCGGCTCTGGCTCGGCACTGGTTACGGGCTTTGCAGAAACGGCACCAGCTTCCAGCCTGGAACTCTCCTGCCCCAGCAAGTGCCATAGCGGAGCGGGGCTTCAGAATCTCCTCGCCCCAGGTCTTAAGGGCATCGGGTGTGATATCCCAGGTGGAGAAGTTATTGATACGGGGCTGGAAAATGGTCAGACGCACCGTTTCAATGTCATAGAGCATCTCTGCCATTTCCAGAACGCCCAGACCGTAGGCCATGAGCTGCGGATTCTCTTCGGCAGATACTTCCACGCCACGCCCCAGCTTCAGATCAATCACATGGGCCACCTTATCGGTGACGATGACCATATCTGCTGTGCCGAAGCAGTCTGGGGAGTATTCGGAGATGTCCACTCGTTGCTCCACAGAGAACAGGGGTGATTTACACTCACGCTTGGCGTCCTCGATCTTCTCAATGACGAAAGCCACATAATCCTCCACGGCTTCCATAAGGTCATCGGAGTAGTAGTCGGATACCGGGCGTTTGGTACGCTGTTTCAGGTGCTTTTTGATAAGGTGTTCTGCCAGAGCGTGTCCGGCAGACCCCTCTGCGGCGTACTGACTCTCCTCATCCTGGAACTGCTCCCCAAGGACCAAAGAGGGTGGGCAGTTCAAAGTACGGTGCAAAGCCGAAGGAGAGTTTCTTGCGTGGGCGCCCATCAGAGCGCCTCCGCATCAGCCAGGAGGGCTGCATAGTCAGATTTCTTGACCCCAGACAGCTTGCCGGAATCATATTTGAAGAGGAGTTCTTTGACTTCCTTACGCTTGCCGGCCTCGGACTTTGCTGCGAGAACCGCACGAACCTCTTCGATAGTGACCTCCGCTGTCTCGGCAGGAGCCTCCGCCACAGGGGCGGCTTCGCTCACAGCCGGAGCAGAGGTGTTGCCAGCCAAGGCACGATAGCCAGCAGCCAGCTTTTCAAATCCATCTGCGATGGTTAAATAAACTTCATTCATGTGCTTCATCCTTTCCTTAGACAAACATCAGACCGTGGATCGCCTTGCGGTATTCCTCGCTGACACGGTCATCGATCATCATGGTTGCGGGACTGATGCGGTTGCCGTCATCGTCATACAGACGAGCCGGGATGCCCAGTTCCTTTGCCTGCTCCAACTCAAAGGCCATGCCGTTGCTGATACGACCTCCAAAGATCCAGATTTCATCGCAGACCTTCATCTGCTCCACACCGAGGGTGATGCCCAGGATGCGCTGTTCAGGGTCGTTGTCGTTCAGAAACTGCGGAAACATCAGATGAGGAGCCATCGGACAATAACCGATGATTGCCGCCATACGGGCGTGTTTCCTTGCTGCCTTGAGGTTTCTCTCCACATCGCCACGATACGGAGAACAGATAAATACTCGTTTCATAAAAATTCACCTTTGCCTTTCATGTCATTCGGGGGTGTGTCCCGTGATTAACAGGCAGCAAACTGATTGATGATACTGTTCATGACTTCCAGGTCATGTCCCTCCAGGCTGGGGGCCAGCCTCTTAAGGAGAGCCGCCTGTTCCGGCGAAAGGGTCTTTCTGCCACGGTGGTACCAAGCCGCAACATAGACCCCGCCGCCGTGTCGGCCACGGACAGGCTCAATCGGGTAGGAACAAGCGAGGACTTCGATATCCCTACGGATGGTGCTATAGGAAACACCAAATTCCTGGGCCAGATTTTCATATGTGTCTTGTCTTCGGACACAAAGTGCGTCCAGGATGGCTTCACGCCGTTCAATCGCAGTCATCATCGCTTGTTCACCTCCCTTCGTCTGCTGCTGTGGCTAAAGAATAAAAGTTAAACTGTTCACCTAATGAACACTTTGAAAAAAGTTTTGCAAAAAAGTTCTGGAGAAAAAAACAAGGCCGGAGTATAGCTGTACGAATACAGCCTTACTCCGGCCTTAGTGGTGGCTCTTGCCCCGGTGGTCAGTCAGTAATGCTTATGATGCCCGCCCACTCCTACGCTGGGCTACGGCCTTTTCTGTTTTCAGCGTGTCCAAGTCGCCCTGGAAGAAGCGTTTGCATTTCGGACACATGACGGATACGGTGACCTTCGCCTTTCCATCGGCGAGGACTTCGCCCTTTTTGCACCAAGGGCAAATGAGGTGTCTGTTGAAACTGTACGGCATCTGAACCGCCTCCTTTATTGTTAATGTGTTAGCTAAATGGCTTACACCGTGTTGATAAAAATATGCGGGCGCGTGGTGCAACCCGCATTGCTTTGTCTTGGGGTATCCCGGTTGCCTTTCGCTGATTATATGGTATCAGCATTTTGCCATTCCGTTTAAGAACGGAAATCGGGAATTTTATAGTTTTGGGGTAGGCTGGCTCTGCAACATCACATCGTACAGCTTTCGCACATACCGAATTCGTGCAGGGGTCCATTCCTTTTTGGTGTAAATGGTCGTGATATCATAATTCTGCCGCAGATACTCCGCCCAGTCCGCAGGGGTAGTCAGCTTCTTGAACAGCGTGATGAACGGCACAGTATTGACCGTGAGGGTGTATTTTACCTCGAATCGCAGATTGTGATAGCACATGAATTTGAGGTTCAGTTCCTCAAGATCAGTCCCATCATAGAGCAGAGGGACTAACTCCATCCGCTTTTTGATAAAACGGCTTTCTGTGTGAAGGGTCTGCTCCAAATCATATGCCCTTGGCATATTGCAGTCCGCACAGAGAAGGGCGATATCCTCAACCTTAATATCCTTGCGCTTGTGCTTTTCCGCTTCTACGGCGCAGGCATAAAATAACTCAACATTGTACTTCCATTCGAGAATATACAGAGCGATGGTGGCAAATACCCTATCGTCCACAAGCCTGTCCACCAGGGACTGGGTGAGACGGTCGTACTCATTCATCAGTTCAATAAACTCAGCGTTTGAAACCTTTTTCACGCTGCAGATCCGCTTGCTGATGATATTCTTAAGCACAGGGTTGTCTGCCATCGTGGAAAGTTCAAAGAACTGCATCGGTGTCAGCTTATGTCCAGCCAGCTTGTTTTCGATGGCAGACATATCATCGGGGAGCAGGTCGGGGTGACCACCACCCATAGTCTGCACCATATTCTCATATTGAAGGTTGCGGTAATGCTGGGCATATTTCAGCACCCGCTGGTTTCTCATTCGTATATCATCAGAATCCTTAAGCCCATCCTCCACATAGGAACGGAGGGATGCTCTCGGCTCGGACTCATAGTATGCATCTCTAATCAGTTCCATCATGATGCAATGACGAAACTCCTTTATATCAAACGGCTGTGCATCCAGCTTCATACGGAACATCTGGTCGCTCATAGCCGATATCCCGCCGCCAAGCAGTTCTACAATATAGTCCATCGACATATGGGCGCCTCCTCTCATGCAAGTAAATCCAAAAAATCGTAAACGGCGCTCTGGTGCTGAACCCCAGAGTCTACAAGTCCCAGGGACTTCAAGCGGTACAATGCCGCCTCATTCGATACATTGAAAATGTCAGACACAGCTTCTGCCATAAAATACGCAGCCATACCAGGATTGTTGTGCTGTACCTTTTTCTTGGTCTCGTTTGCCACCAGCAGAACCATCTTCTTAGGCATGAGGAAAGCAGAGGACATGGCGTTGGCCTGCCATTCCATCCAATCGTGGTCGTTCCAGAACCGACTATCCTTGGTGGCAATCTTTGAACTGTCGGTGCGGCACTGAATCATAGCAGCTTCGTTGACGGTATCAAACAGGGTCAGCTGGTTTCGGTCATAGCCAAAGTATGCCTCATGAAGCACACCGTGGCCGGCAGCCTCGTGACCCATCGTGAATCGGTATCTATGTTCCTGCTTCTCTTCAAGCAGCGTGTTGTCAATAATAATGGTCTTAGCCCTTGCGCTGATGTACTCGGCTTCCTGCTTTTCGGGATTGAACACCACGACTCTGTTGGTGTCATTAAAAACAGTCATGCCGAGATAGACCCCGCAGTGGGAAAGATACTGATAATCTTGCTCCATCCCCAAGTAGTCCTGGGCGAATAAATCCACATCCAGTGCCTGGGGATGAATCATGGCATCCGGGCAGAAGTCCTGCACCAGTCTCTCGCCGATATCATCAATCTGCTTCCGGCTGAGAACAGGAACCCCAGACCGTTTTCTGTTAATGTTGAGTCTCACCATATATTGCCTTTTACCCCTTCCGCTTCTTTAACTCTTCCACGAAACGCAGCCACTCCTGTTCACCAGCATCGAGGTCACGGGCGGTTCTCAGAGCCGCACTGACATAGTCTCTCTGCATAATATAGTCAGGCAAGTCGGGAGCAACAGAGTTTCTCTTCTTACCAGCCAGATCCAGCATTAAAGCATAGTCTTCGCTGTCCAGTTCCAGGATTTGACCCAGTAACTCCAGCTTGTCCATGTCAAATGGATTCCGGCGATCCTTCTCCACGTCACTGAGGAACGGAGCAGAGCATTTCAGTAGTTCTGCCATTTTCCTTAACGTGATTTGTTTTTCTTCTCTTTTGATCTTGATGAATTCTCCAAAATTAGCGTATGCGTTCATTTTCGTCACCTTTACTTTAAATTTGTCCACGATTACCATACATCCCTAACCAACCGAACTCAATCGTGTCTGGCGGGTACCTCCACATTATAAAGGACAATCTAATTGGCGGTGTTATCAAGTTTGCTTGTTCGCTAACTTGCTTACACTATTATAGCCAAGTTTCGTAAAGGTGTCAACCCCATTTTGCTAATTTGTTTATCGCCCCATCACACCAGGCATTTGAACCAGGTGGCGGTTATCGATTGGCATCTTCAAGTCGCCAAGCAGACAAGCCTGGAACACAGCCCTTTTACCGAACCTACGCCGTATTTCCTCTATGCAATCATCCAGCTTCTCCGCTTTCTCCACACGGCGCATATCCGTAAAGAGGTCAATCTGCTCCGGCACTCCCTGGGGAACAAGGTTGATGGCTCTTACTGTCACCGCACGGACTGGGGTAGACCAGCGGTAATTCGACTGGAAGATGGCATGAACCTTTTTCGCAATCATCATGGGGCTTTGGGTCGATAGGCTCAAAGGTGCCTGGAACTGCCGATATCCCAGGTCGTTGCTTCGGATGCTGATCTGCACACCAGTCGCTTTCAGCTTATGTAAGCGCAATCTGTGTCCGATGTCCTGCGACAGTTCCAGCATCACCTTCCAGACCTCTTCATCATTCAGAAGGTCAGCCACACAGGTGATTCCATGCCCCACAGACTTGATCGGCGATACAAAGTCCTTATGCATGACGGGCGTATCATCTTTGCCAGCAGCGTACTTCCACAGCTGGAGCCCATTCACACCCAGAAGCCTTTTGAGGAACTCTGGGTCCGTTGCTGCAATGTCGCCGATGGTCTTGATACCGTAATTGCTGAACTTCGCCGTTGTCGCTCTTCCCACGAACAGCAGATCAGAGGCGGGCAGAGGCCATACTTTCTCCTGGAAGGTGTCCTTGGAGATTTCGGTCACGGCATCCGGCTTTTTCATATCGCTGCCCAGCTTGGCGAAAATCTTATTATAGGAAACACCGATGGACACCGTCAGTCCCAGTTCCTCTTTGATCTCCTGCCGGATGCTCTCGGCGATCTTCATGCCGTCACCGCACACACCACGGCTCCCAGTAACATCGAGCCAGCACTCATCCATTCCATAGGGTTCAACCTGGTCTGTGTATCTCTGGTAGATGTTGCGGGCCAGTTCGGAATACTTAAGGTACTGGTCGTACTGGGGTTTTACCATAACCAGCCCCGGACAAAGCTGGCGTGCTTCCCAATTCACCATGCCAGTCTTGACACCAGCCTTTTTTGCCAGTTCCGATTTTGCCAGCACGATACCGTGTCGGTTCTCTGTGCTGCCACAGACTGCTACTGGTTTCCCTCTTAGGCTGGGGTCGAGCATCATCTCAACCGAGGCATAAAAGCAGTTCATATCGCTGTGCAGTATCGTTCTTTCACCCAACTTCATCACCTTCCTTTGAAAACTTCATCTAAACCTATTGACAAAGTGAAGTTTTGCGAATATAATTTTCTCATAACTTCACCGAACTTCACCCGTATAATAGCACTACGATGAAGTTTCGTCAATAGGTTCGATGAAGTTGATGAAGTTACGAGAGAAAATTTTCTGAAAGGAAGGGCTACCATGACGTTTTCCGATAAAATCAAAGTCTCACGAGAACTTTGCAATTTAACCCAACAGCAGCTCGCTGACAAGGTGGGCGTTTCCAAGCGCACCATCGCATCCTATGAATCTTCTGGGGCAATCGCCCGTTCTTCTACTATGAGAAAGCTGGCGGTAGCACTGAATGTTTCTTATGACTATCTGGCAAACGATGAAGTGACCGACCCGAAGCAGGGCATCGAAAAGATCGAACACATCGAGTCTGTCAGAGGCCAGTTCGGCGATAGAGCCGCCCTTGAGGTGGATGAACTGCTGGAGCGCAACGCTGCCCTCTTCGCAGGTGGCGAACTGAGCGAGGAAGCCAAGGATGCGTTCTTCACTGCTGTTACCAAGGCATACCTGGAATGCAAAGAGGAAGCCAGAAAGACCTTCGGGCGCAAAAAGAAATAAGTCCGTTTTTTGGTACACATTATTTTTTATAATTGAAGTGATACAGAAAAGAGGGATCTGAATGACCGTGGATTATATATGCCGTGAAGTGGAGCGGCTGAAACGCAAATTCCATGAGACAGACCCATTCAAGCTGTGTGATGCGATGGGTATCATACTTCTGTATGCGCCGATGGGTACATACCCAGGAGCCTGCAAAGGGTTCTTCCTGGCACAGAGCCGCAAACGCTCAATCACCGTTAACAGTGATCTCCCGGAGGCGATACAGCGAATTATCGTCACGCACGAACTGGGTCACGCTGTTCTCCACGCCAAGGCCGTGGGCGTGAATGCCTTCCACGACTTTGAGTTATTTGACAGCACCTCCTTCATGGAATATGAAGCTAACATATTTGCAGCCGAATTTCTCATGGACGATGATGATGTCCTGGAAAAGCTGAATGAGGACATCTCCTTCTTTGGGGCTGCCTCTTTACTCCGTGTCCCGCCGGAACTGCTGGACTTCAAGTTCCGTCTGATGAAGCGGAACGGATACAAACTGATAGACCCGCCTTTGATGGCGAATGCCAACTTCCTAAAGAATGTGGAAACGGAGGTCACCGATGAATATTAAGGTTTATGTGGATGTGACCGCCAAGTTCAATAGCGATGGGTTTCTGATTCCCATCAACCTCACTTGGGAAGATGGTCAAGTTTTTGAAATCGACCGTGTCACCGATATCCGGCAAGCTGCCGCCATGAAAGCCGGAGGCCAAGGTGACCGCTATACAATATGGGTCAGAGGAAAGCAAAGCTATCTGTTCTTTGAACGGAGCTGCTCTCTCACTGGCAACAATCTCGGCCGGTGGTTTGTAGAACGCCGGATTGCATAGGAGACTTTTCTCTCCACAGGAAGGAGGTAACCGTGGCAACTTTAGAATCTTATGGACGAGAAATCCATAGCATCTTCCAGCTGCTGGGAGATAAAGAAAACGACATCACATTGAGTATGTCCTGGGCTTTGACCAAATGCCCGGAATTCCTCAAAGCAGTCGTAATCGCCGTATCTGGCTTTACTCCTGCAGTAGAGGATACGACAATAATGAATCAGCGGTATGATGCTGCCACTGGCATCACCGATATAGAAGTGACCGACCACAAAAATTTCCATATCATTTTTGAAGCCAAGCGTGGGTGGTTACTGCCTGGTGCAGACCAGCTTACGAGGTACTCCATTCGTGACGATTTTACAAAGACCACTTATGCCCATAAACATATCGTATCCTTGTCCGAATGCACTCAAGCATACGCCAAAAGCCATCTTCCATTCCAAGATGTGAACGGCATCCCGGTTTCCCACCTCTCCTACCAAGAGGTGTACCAAATGGCTCAGGCATCACACGCAGCATCAAATCACGAGCAGAAACATCTCCTCCGGGAGTTCTGCGAATATCTGAGAGGACTAATGACTATGCAAAAACTTGATTCCAATATGGTCTATGTCGTTGCTCTTGGTACGCAGTGTCCAGACCGCTGTAGTATCAGCTGGATCGACATCGTAAAGAACCATAACAAATATTTCTGCCCAGTCGGAGGCAACGGCTGGCCGAAAGAGCCACCTAACTACATAGCTTTCCGCTACTATGGACAGCTTCAATCTATCCATCACATCGAAGGATACACAGTAACTCGCAATATGCATGATGAAATTCCAGAGATGCCGGACGAGGTCTGGGATGGTGACTGCTATGTTTATAAGCTGGGACCGGCAATCATCCCCAGCAAGACTGTAAAGACTGGTAAGATTTTCAGAAACGGTCGTGTGTGGGCTATGCTCGATACACTTCTCACCTGCGACACTATAAGCGAGGCAAGGGATATGACCCAAGCCCGCCTGGGGTGATAATATGGCAAATGAAGCTGAACTCCGGCTGCACCGTTGTTGCTTTACTGGGCACCGTCCAGAAAAGCTTCATCGGTCGGAGAATGAAATAAAAAAAGACCTGGAAGCGGCAATCCTCCAGGCGATAAATGATGGGTTCGTGACCTTTATTACTGGTATGGCTCGTGGCGTGGATATCTGGGCTGGGGAAATCGTCCTCCAGCTTCGGAAGCAAAATCCCAACCTCCATCTAATAGCTGCCTCTCCCTATGAGGGCTTTGAGAGCCGTTGGTCTGCGGATTGGCAGCGGCGCTACAAGAACATACTCGACCAGGCTGACCTTGTCCGCTTCGTTTGTAAAGGGTACAGCAAGGCTTGCTTCCAGATCCGCAATGAATGGATGGTGAACAGGTCGGCCAGAGTAATTGCCGTCTACAACGGCGAAGCGGGGGGAACCCGGAATACAATCGAATATGCAGAAAGAAATACGGTGGAGTGCTTCAAAATCTGAGGCACTCCACCGTTTTATAATTATTTATCTGTTCCAAAGTAAAGTTCCCAGTTGTCCTGCAAACGCATTGCTATATGGAAACCGAGGAGCGGAGGTACTGCATTACCAATGAGTTTATATGCATCTGATGCAGACACACTCTTTCGGTCACCTTCTGATGCAAGAATAAACTCATAATCGTCTGGGAATGTCTGAATACGCGCACATTCACGAATTGTAAGGCGGCGTTCTTTCAATCCAGCCTTCAACTCTTCTGTATGTGCTCCGCCATGTTCTTCACTTAATCGCCTATACTCAATGTTTCCATGATGCTCAGAGCGGATTGTTGGGCCAATGCTATTTAGGTTAATTTCACTCTGACCTTGGCAGTGCTTGCCCATATACTTTGCCTTTGAATACTTTCTTTGAGAAGCGTCTTTTGCATCTTCTGGTTCTGGTAAGTCATATAAGCAATCAAATGTGGTTACATACTTAAGCAGATCATTGCCCACACCGTGTGTGATTTGAGGGTACGGGTCATACTCAGATGGAATTTCAGAACTTGACAGCGCATCCAATGCCTGCTTAGTAAGTGCGCTTTTCTTAAAGCCATAAAAAATCACACGCTCTCTGCTCTGTGGAACACCAAAGTCTGCCGCAAGCAGCACTCTTGCCGGAATAACGATATAACCACCATCGCATACGGTTGAAAAGTCATGTTCAATTATTTCTTTAGCATCGGCAAGGTTCGTCAGTCCTTTTACATTTTCTGCAATGAAAATCTTTGGCTGAACGATAGAGATTACCTCACGCATCCACATATACAACTGGCCACGACTTTCTACGGAAGGCTCATCTGTTATAGCCTTTCCGTTATGGCTTTTATCAGAGTTAAACCCTTTTCTTTTTCCTGCGACAGAAAAGTCTTGGCAAGGAAAACCGCCTGTCACAATATCAACATTTGTGGGAAAAACTTTGATTTTATTTTCCTTGTGGAGCTTTACCAAATCAACAATACTGTCCAAACAATATGCCGACTCAGGAACACCCAATTTGCTAAAGTAATGACACCAGGCTGCTTTTGCATCGGGTCTGATATCATTCGCAAAAACGGTTTTGAATCTCGTTTTGGGTAATCTTACCCACTGTTTATCAACCGCTCTTACTCGCCAGTGGGAATTGATTTTGCTATTAACAGATGCCTTCAGAACAGAAAAGCCACCTTCAAAGCCTAAATCCATTCCACCGCATCCTGAAAACAAAGACAACACATTGAGTGCGCCTTTAACTTCTTCGCATTTTTTACCAGACTTAATTCTATCTGGTCGTGTAGCATTAGAAGGGATTAGCCAGATTCCGCTGTGTTTAACAGCACCAGGAATCCTATCTTCAGCGCAGTAGAGTTGAACTCGTCTCGCTGTAATATCCCATTTTGCAGCCGCTTCTGCGGCAGTAATATAAGAATCCATAACAACGCCTCCTGCATAACATTCTATTCGTTTGTGCGAAAAAAGTCAAGCGGGAGGCGCAATATTTAACAATTATTCTTCATCTTCATCAAGCAGAATATCTTCGAGCATTTGACGCTTTCTGACGTGTTCCAAATCCTTATCAGGAATCACCGCTGCCGTTAATGTAAGCCATTGCTCAATACGGCTTTGATATTCAGGACTCGGAACCAATCCCCAATCGTCCTCTAACACCTGCAAATCAGCATTTTCCAATTCCAATAAAACATACTTTCTGTACTCATGCAGATTTTTGAAAATCCTTGGGAGTTTTTCATATATGACATCTGACAGTTCCACATCTGCTTTTCCTCCGGCAGTAAAGCGATCTCTAAGTGCCGGATCAATTATACTGTTTTCTGAAGCCAGCCAACTCATATACCTATAAAATTTAGTCCCGCTATTAGAAAATATCTCTGCAAAGTGCGCAAAAGCATAACCCATTAATTTATTCTGCTCGGCCTTAGGTAGTTTACCAAACATCTGAATGGCAGCAGGAGTACTGTCTGCAAGCCACCAAGCTTTCTGACCTATGCTCAAAAAGTAATCCGTAATGAGTTTGATGGGTTGATCAGACTGACTGATTTCTGCGTAACTCATATTGGATTTGTCAAAGAAGCTTTCACCCTCCTCAACGTCTAAATCGATCAAATATCGAGGACTATGTGTTACCACAACATTGGCAATGCACTTGTCGTATTCCTTTGCACGGAAAATACTATTTTCACCACGAACCTTACCAAATACGATTACATTTTTTCGTATACCTGGAACTCTGGTGCTTCCAAGTACGCTATTACCGTTAATCTTCCATGTGTTGCCAGTACCAGAAGAACTCTTTACTTCAATTCCATATTTGTTGCCATTTTCTCCTTCAATGACAATGTCTGGAAACCCGTGTCCACCTGGCGTATAGTCAACAGTCGCTCGCAACGAAAGGGATTCAATAGCAAAATCTACAGCTTCCTTTACCCAGGGTTCAAAATCTTCACCGCTTTTTCTATACCGTTCTGGGTGTCGCTGGCAATCTACAGCCAAATACTCTAAAACCTTATCAATCAATAAATCAAACTGATTTTCTGTCATGCTGCCAACCTCCATCATTATATTTTATGGCATAGAGCCATTAGAGAAAAAGCACCCATACGATTTGCAGATCGTACAGGTGCTAAGCTTTGCACTTCTACACACATATTATAGTGCGAAAGTACATTTTTTTCAATATGGTTTTCTTCTCAGTTTGATTCCGGCAATGCCCCGCTTCTGTCAACGGCACTGATGGTGAGTTTCCTATCCCCACACTCCACCAGAAGGTCAGAACCAATATCAAAGCCAGCCGCTTGCAGCCATTTGCCTTTAAGGACGATGGTGGGAACATCTTGGTAGTTATATCCGTTGCTCTGGCCGTACACTTTCAGCCGTCTATTATTCTTGTTTTTCATGGCATTCTCCTTTTGCTAAATAGTAGTTACGCCAAATAATATGGCGTTTCGTCAAAAGGTTAGGAGTTTTGCCAAATGGTGCTACATCTGCGTGAACCGTTCGCTACATATCGAAACTTCATATTCACCCCATACTACATATAGTGGGTCTACAATCCAGCCAAAACACACCATCGGGTATGTGTTCCCAACCTCAAAATCAGAAAATAAAAGCCGAAAAAGCCCAGAATTACGGCATTTTTCAGCAGAATATGTGTGTTCAATTGGCGGTGCAAAGCGTTTCGCAAACAAATAAGACACCTCTGTGACTAAGAGGAATCAAGCCCGGTTTAGGCACTATCCCACCACCAGTTAATGCCTGCGGAGTAACTGTATGATGGGGTGCTGAAAAAGGACGTATTGTCATCAGCGGATGCTCTTTGGGCAACAGTCCTGCCACACTATAGATCCTGGACACTTCCAGGCTTTCTTTTCTAGTCATAGGCGGTAAAATTGTAGGGATACATTTGGCGATCATACTTTTCCCCGTCCCAGGAGGTCCGGATAAAAGCAGGTTATGAAATCCAGAAACTGCTATAAGCGCCGCTCTTTTAGCAGCTTCCTGTCCACAGACATCAGCAAAATCTACAGTTGGTATTGAAAAGCTATCATTCTCTTCTGGCCCCGGTTCATCCGGACATACTCCGTTTCGAAACAAAGCCAGCACTTCATTAATATGACTGACACCTACACTATTGGCTTCCGTTACGATTCTAGCCTCCTTTAGATTCTCCTTTGGCACCACACATAATCTGCTGCCATTTTCATTTGCATCCGAGACCATAGGAAAAACACCTGGCACGCTATGTATCTCTCCATTTAGGCCTAATTCTCCCGTAAGAAATACATTTGCAATTGCACTTTCCGGCAAATATCCAGATGCAGCCAATATCCCCACTGCAATAGGCAGGTCATAGCCAGCCCCATCTTTCCGAAGATCTGCCGGAGCCAGATTAATGGTAATTCTTTTTGGCGGCAGAGATATCCCTGCATTCTTTAGAGCGGTTCGTACCCGGTCCTGAGCTTCACGTACCTGAGAAGATACATATCCCACCATAGTAAAACTAGGCAGCCCATCACTAACATCCACTTCTACCTGCACAGGAAATACATCGATGCCAGCAATAGCCGCCGATAATACACGACAAAACAAACTATCACCCTTTCTTTATACAATTGTAAAAATGTGAGAAAAAACCGACCGAACGGTCCTGATAAGATATTTCCAAGCATAGATACCT
>JAZQHD010000025.1:0-3675 GCA_045540375.1 Ructibacterium sp.
GGTATCACCTCCATCCACCACAATTATCTCATTTACTTTATACAAAAGTCAACCCGTAAGGTGTGTTGTTCTTTTTGTGGTGTGGTATGTGGTGTGATTTAGAAGATGATTAGAACTTATCAAAGTCCTCCTGGGTAGCCAGAGTGGCGTAGGTGTAATCGTCGTTCCTGCTCTCGGCGTACATATCGTTGATCATGCCGATAGTCAGCAATTCCAAGTCCCGGATGGACAGGCCCAGCTGCACACAGCGGAGCAGGAACAACGGGGTTGTCATCTGCCGGTCACTTGGGCGAAGTTTTTTTTAGACTCCACTTCCTGCTGGGTGTTCAGACCCCACAGTTCAATGATCTGAGGCAGCACCTGGTAGATGGAGAAGGTGTTGAAACCGTCCAGCCACTCTTCCGGGGTGTCGGGGATGCTGGGGTCGGCGTGACGAGCCATGACATAGGCGATGTTTTCAAACATCTCCAGAGAGAACAAATCCAGATTGGAGTTCTCAGGATCGGCACTACCGACGCTCTTTTCCAGCTCACGGAGATCCTTGTAGATGTCACGGTGGAACTTGATGCGGTAGATACGAGGGATGGCAGCAGATGTACGGAAGGGCACCTGCTTACCGTCGATCTCGATTTTCTTGACCATGCTCATAGTTATTCAGCCTCGCTTTCGGTGATGGTGGGCATATACACAGACTTGTACCAGTCGGCGTAAACGGTAGCATCAGTGGTGTTTCCGGTCTTGGCCTTGACCATGCCGCTGGGCAGAGGCAGGGCCGCAATGGTCAGCGTCTCGGTCTGGACTTCCTTGGAGTCCTCGTTGGTCTTGCCTTCGATGCCGGGACGGGATGCGGTACAGTTATACATGACATGACGGATGTGCTTCTTGTCGCCGTCGAACTCGAACAGCAGAGCAAACGCAGCCATCTCCACCTCGGAGTTCTCGATCAGAACACCGTTATCATCCAGCATTTCCTTCAGCGCATCGGTGCGGAAGGACTCGGGAATCATGGCCAGTTCCAGGTCGCCCTCATAGCCCATGTTGTTGTTGATGACATAGTAGGCAATGCCATCAGCGTAGAAGTTTTCGGGTTCGCCGTTTGCGTCCAGAGAAATGGACACAGAACCGGGCATAGGGACAGGGGTTGCGTAAGTCACAGTACCGTCCTCAGCGATGGTCAGAAGCGCGTAGTGCGCATTTTTGAGGTTGTACTTGACCTTGTTGTTTTTCGTAGACATAGTTAAGCCTCCAATTCAAAAGAATACAGGACCTCATAGAGCCGTTCGCTCTCGATCCATACCTCGGACTTGGCGTAAAAAATGCCATGCTGATCCAGCACGGCTTCCAGTCGCTGTTCCACATCCAAGTCCTTGATGTCGGTGTACAGCTCTATATTCACTTCATTGATTTTGAAGTAAGCGATGCCGTCTGCTGCGAAGTGGTTGGTACCCGGCAGCAGATAGCAGATGAAGGGCGGGTCCGGGGACTCACCCTCGGCGAAATGGTCATAGGCAAACGGAATGCCGACCTCCGCCAGAATAGCGAGTATTTTATCCATGTTGCAAAGCCCTCTCAATATCTCGCTCCAGCTGTTCAATGCCGGACTGCTCGGCAGGGGCAATGTGGGCTTTACCACCCACACGACCGCCGCCGCGTTTGGCATGGCCCTTTTCCAGAAGGTGTGCCAGCTGGTAGCGGTTCTTGGAATGAACGACCACCTCCAGAGCGTTGGATGACTCCTTCATGGTCTTTACTGCCCAGCTTTTCTGATAAGAACCGGACTTCACAGGAGCGCCTGCCTGGATCTCCTTCTTCACCGTCTTCGCGGCTTTTTTCACAGCCACCTTCATCTCGTCGGTGGCCATGTCGGCATACTCCAACAGGCCTTCCATGATGGCATCTGCCATCGCATCAATGCTGACACCGGCCATTAGGAACGCACCTCCTTCTTGCAGCGGAACTTGATGGACTTCTTTTTGAAGCTCATATGGTCCACAGCCAGAATGTTGTAAATGGCACCGCCAAACAGAATGCGATACCCAACAGAATCGACTTTGGCTACGGCATCACACCAACGAACGGTGAAAGCAATATCCGAATGGTCTACGGTTGTACCGGCGGCATCCTTTTCGCTGCCTGCAGAACTGGAGGCCTCACCGCTAACGGTGGCAGCACAACTGTAATAGTCCGTCCAGCCGTTCTTTCGATTACCGATTTTATCTGCGGTGACGGAAGCCTTCTGGATGGCAATGCGTGTGTTCAGAAGTGCAATATCCATATCAGAAGGCCTCCTTCCGCATACCGGACAGCAGTGCCCGGAGGGTTAGTGTCAGAGCATGGTGGTCGGCTTCCTCCCGATGCTCATACAGATAGGCAACGGCATACAGCACAGCGGTGCGGGAGTTCTCGCCGCTGGCGGAGAATTCGTCAGCGTCCTCCATCCGTGCGATGTCCATACACAGGGTCTGGGCGGTGGCAATCAGCCCGGTAATGAGGTCGTCGTCATCCGGGAAGTCGACTCTCAGATAGTTCTTGGCTTCTTCCAATGTGAGCATCTTGATTCACCTCCAAAGGGAAACGGCAGCACCGCTCAAAACGATGCTGCCGTTAAAGATTAGGTCAGTTCTTTCATGTGCGCTCTGATGAAGACGCGCTTGTTCTCTACATACATATACGCAGTGAAAAGCGCAGTCATCTGCGCTGTATCTCCGTTGACAAGCCAGGCGATGCCCGTCATGTCGTTTTCACTGTTACAGACGCACTGCATATGGAAGTGGTGGTCCTTGCTGCCCTGGTGCAGACCGGTGACCACTTTGGGCAAAGGCGTTTTGCAGATATTCTGGAACTCCTTGACGGAGATCGCCTTGGTAATATCCACAGGCCCCGCCAGCATTTCCTCCAGCAGAACGCCACCACAGTCGACGAGAATATAGCTTGCGGGGAGCCCTTTGACCCGGGCTCCCTCCTTGATTTCCAGCGTGCCGCCGATCACAGTGGTGTCGCCACCCTGCTCGGTGTAGTTCTTGGTGTTATAGCTCATAGCGTTTCACTTACGCAGCCTTCATCTGCAGGACCTTAACGGCCTCGGGCAGAATCAGCTTGCCGTCGACACGCTTGGTAGCCAGGAAGCCAACCTGACCGGTGTCGGCGTAACGCTCGTTCAGGCGACGGTAGGTGATGCCGGTGCGGTCACCGATCCAGTAGAAGGAGAAGTCGCCGAACGCCACAGCCTTCTTACCGGCACCCAGCTCGGGAGCAAAGGGAGAATGGAAGATGGGCTTGCCCAGCAGGGTCTCGTGGTCACCCTCGTGCAGAGCCTTCTGCCACAGGTACTGACCGTTGGCATCCTTCAGCTTACGGATAGCACGCATGGTGGAGTCGTTGACCAGCCACACAGCGTTGGTGCGGTAAGGCGCATCCAGGGAGTAGAACAGGTCAACCAGCTCATCTGCTGTGATGGCGGTTGCGGAAGCTGTGGTGACACCGACCTCGGCATCGTTCAGGATGCCGGTGGGCTTACCTGCACCGTCACCGTTCAGGAAGGCGTCTTCCTCCTTGTTACCGATACGACGGGCAAACTCATCGATGAAGTACTGCTCCAGGTCGAAAGCGGAGTCATGCAGCAGTTCCTCGGACACCTTGATCAGAGTACCAACCTTGTGGGCACCGATGTGCTGC
>JAZQHD010000026.1:0-9755 GCA_045540375.1 Ructibacterium sp.
CTCGAGCTGCGAAATTTCCGAGAGCAACACGGGGAACGAGGGAAATGACAAAAGATAACTGGATCTACGCATACTACCAGAAAGTTAAGAATAATTCAGTAGTGGTTGGCAAGTGGATACGGCTTGTACTGGAGTATGTCGTCAAGGGACTGGAAGAAAAGCGGTTTTACTACGACAACAAGAAGGCAAATGATGCTGTTGACTGGATCGAGTCGCACTGCTTCCACACAGAGGGCCCGCTTGCGCCGAATCCTCTGGAGCTGGAACTCTGGGAGAAGGCGTTCGTGGCGTGCATCTTCGGGATCGTGTATGCGGACGGGCTCCGGCAGTTCAGAGAGGTCGTTCTGGTCATCGGCCGGAAGAATGGCAAGTCGCTCCTGGCTTCGGCTATTGCCAGTTATGTCTGGCGCACGGAAGGCTACGGCACGAAGGTGTTCAACGTGGCACCTAAGCTGGACCAGGCGGACATAATCTACAACAACGTCTGGATGATGACCATGCTGGATCCGGAGTACCAGGAACTGAAGGAAGAGTTTTCCGAGCGGGATGCGCACAACAAGAAGGTCAAGGATGACTCAGCGCTCCCGAAGCTCCGCCGGTCGGATCTGTTCATTGCGGCGGATAATTCGACCATGAAGAAAGTGGCATTTGCGGTCAAGACCAGTGATGGTTTTAATCCGAGTCTGTGTATATGTGACGAGGTGGCTGCGTGGCCAGGAGATCAGGGGCTGAAGCAGTACGAGGTTATGAAGTCTGGAATGGGCGCACGTCCAGAGGGCATCATGCTGAGCTGTACGACCAGTGGCTACCAGAATGAGAGTATTTATGACGAGCTGGTAAAGAGATCCACACGCTTCCTCATGGGAGACAGCAAAGAAAAAAGGCTGCTGCCGTTCCTGTACATAATTGATGATGTCGAGAAATGGAATGACATCAACGAACTGCGGAAGAGCAATCCGAACCTGGGCGTGTCTGTCAGTGTTGACTACATGCTGGAAGAGATTGCCATTGCGGAAGGCAGTTACAGCAAGAAGGCCGAGTTTATGTGCAAGTATTGCTGTATCAAGCAGAACAGCTCACAGGCATGGCTTTCGGCGGGGACGGTAGAAAAGGCGTTCGGACAGCCGTTGCATCTGGAAGACTTTCGGGACAGCTATTGCGTTGGCGGTCTGGACCTGTCGCAGACTACCGACTTGACGACTGCTGTGGTCATCATCGAGAAGCATGGCATCTTGCACGTGTTCGGGAAGGCATGGCTACCCGCCGAGCGGATAGACGAAGCTATTGACCGTGACAGTCTACCGTACAACGCATACATTCAACGGGGTATTCTTGCGGAAAGCGGGGAAAACTTCGTTGACTACCATGACTGCTTCAACTGGTTCGTGAATCTGGTAGAGCAGTTCCAGATATTCCCGTTACAGGTCGGGTACGACCGATACAGTGCGCAGTACCTGGTGCAGGACATGAGCGCATACGGCTTCCACATGGATGATGTGTACCAGGGTGATAATTTGTATCCCGTCATCCAAGAGATGGAAGGCTTACTGAAAGACGGCAGATTCCAGATGGGTGACAATGATTTGATTAAGGTGCACCTTCTGGATTCAGCAATAAAAATGAATGTCGAGCGGGGTCGGGGGAAGCTCGTAAAGATAAACCCCAACAACCATATCGACTTCACGGCAGCATTGTTGGATGCGTTATGCGTCCGCCAAAAATGGTACGCCGAGATTGGCGCACAGTTAAAGAACGAGGACTGACAACATGGGATTGTTTGAACGAATCTTCGGAAACAGACCGAAAGAACCTAATGGACACTATGAGAGTGTGTTCAAAATGCTAAACGGTTACACGCCACGATTCACTTCTTATGAGGGCGGCGTGTACGAATCAGAGCTGATAAGGGCGGCAATCAATGCACGTGCTACCCACGTCAGCAAATTACAGGTAGACATCTCTGGAAGTGCCAAGCCTGCGCTCCAGAACAAGTTACAGCATGGCCCGAACGAGTTCCAGACATGGGGGCAGTTTTTATATCGGCTGTCAACGATTCTGGACGTACACAACACGGCATTCATCACGCCAGTGTATGACCAGTACGGCGAACCTTCTGGAGTCTACACGCCACTGCCCAGCCGGTGCGACATTGTGGAGTACAACAAGACGCCGTATCTGCGGTACAACTTCAACAATGGCAAGCGTGCGGCAATCGAGTTTGATAACTGCGGAATCATGACCAAGTACCAGTACAGAGATGATTTCTTTGGCGAGTCGAACCGTGCACTATTTCCCACGATGGACTTGATCCACATCCAGACCCAAGGCATTGAGGAAGGCGTCAAGAGCGCCGCAACGTATCGGTTCATGGCACAGGTGGCAAACTTTACCAAGACAGAAGACCTGGCAAAAGAGCGCAAACGGTTCACGATGGAAAATTTCTCCAGTGAAGCCGAAGGCGGTGGTCTGCTGTTGTTCCCGAACACCTACCAGAACATCAAGCAGATAGATGTCAAGCCGTGGGTGATTGATGCTGACCAGATGCAAGCGATCCGCTCGAACGTGTTCGAGTATTTCGGAATCAATGAGGATGTGCTCCAGAACAAGGCATACGGCGATACATGGTCCGCATTCTACGAAGGCGCCACTGAAGCATTTGCCATCCAGTTCAGTGATGTCATGACCAAGATGCTGTTTACATTCCGTGAGCAGTCACAGGGCAACAGGGTCATGGCAACAGCCAACAGACTCCAGTACATGTCAAACAAAGACAAGCTGGATGTGTCGGCGCAGATGCTGGACCGTGGCATCATGACCATCAACGAGATTAGGGAGATCTGGAACCTTGCACCTATCGAGGGTGGCGACTCCAGGATTATTCGTGGCGAATACTACAGCACAGATGAGAAGCTGGAAGGAGAAAACGACAATGAAGAGCAATAGAGAATACAGAAACATGGAACTGCGTGCCATCCAGAACGATGAAGAGCAGAGCTACATGGTTGAAGGTTATGCTTCGACATTTGAAGCCTATAAGCTGTTCGAGGATGAAGGCGTTGAATACTTCGAGCGCATCGAGCCGGACGCATTCAAGGACGCCGACATGACTGACGTGGTGTTCCGTGTAGACCATGAAGGTCCGGTATATGCAAGAGTATCTGCCGGAACTGTTAGCGTGTGGACCGACGATCACGGTCTGGCGCAGAGAACCAATTTAGGTAAAACGCAAAGGGCAAGAGATTTGTTCGCTGACATTGAAGCTGGCAACTATCCCAAAATGTCATTTGCTTTTACTGTTGCTGAAGATCATTACGACAAGGCAACGCATACAAGGGTCATTGACAGGATCGCAAAGGTGTTTGACGTCTCGCCGGTTAGCTTTCCTGCAAACCCGACCACAGAATTGAGCGTATCGACTCGTGACTACTTCAACGGAGTGATTGAAGCAGAGAAAGCGGAGCGACTGGAAGAGGAGAGACGTGAGATTCAGAAGCACAAAATTAAAATTCTTACGGAGGTTATCTGATGGAATTGAAAGAAATGACCATTGAACAGCTGGAAGAGCGTAAGGCAGCCATTGCCGTAGAAGTTGACGCTCCCGAAGCTGACCTTGATGCACTGGAAGCAGAAGTCAGAAGCATCAACGAAGAAATGGAAGCCAGAAAAGCGGAAGAAGCCAAGAGAGCCGAGATCCGCAGCGCAGTCGCTGAAGGCGAAGGCGAATTAATTGTTAAACCTGTAGTAGAGGAGAAAAACGTTATGAGCAATGCAGAAATCAGAAACAGCCATGAGTACAACGTGGCATATGCAAATTATATCAAAACTGGTGACGATGCAGAGTGCCGTGCACTCCTGACAGAGAACGTATCCGGCACTGTTCCGGTAGCTTCTTATGTTGAGGGCCGTGTCCGTACTGCATGGGAACGTGATGGCATCACAAGCCGTGTACGCAAGACCTTCCTGAAGGGCAATGTGAAAATCGGTTATGAGATCAGCGCATCTGGTGCCGTAGTACATACGGAATCTTCTAACACCGCAGTTACGGAAGAGACCCTGACGCTTGGCATCGTTAGCCTGGTACCGCAGTCCATCAAAAAATGGATCTCCATCTCTGACGAAGTCTATGATCTCGCTGGTGAAGAGTTCCTTGATTACATCTATGACGAACTGACCTATCGCATCGCGAAGAAACTGGCAGACGCTATCGTGGCTGACATCGAAGCTTGCGGAACTGCTTCCACTGGTTCCCTTCCGGCTGTACCGAAAATCACATCCACGACTGTTACACTGGGCCTTGTTGCACAGGCTATCGCAGAGCTGTCTGACGAAGCTACTGATCCGGTTGTTATGATGAACAAACAGACATGGGGCGCATTCAAAGCTGCTCAGGCTGCTGGAAACTATGGCTATGATCCGTTCGAGGGTCTGCCGGTTGTATTCAACGACACGATCTCCGCATTTAGCGCAGCCACCACTGGTGTTACGTATGCGATCGTTGGTGATCTTGGCGTAGGCGCACAGGCTAACTTCCCGAATGGTCAGGAAATCAACATCAAGTTTGATGACAAGACCAAGATGGAATACGACCTGATCCGCATCCTTGGGCGTGAGTATGTTGGCCATGCGGTTGTCGCTCCGAATGCGTTCTGCAAGATCGTTCACTAATTAAACAATAAGGGGGAACAAAAATGAAAACGTTTATAGCCATTCCGTCAATGGATACTGTACCTGCTCTGTTCTGTCAGTCTCTGGCATTACTCCAAAGGGCAGGAGACACAATGATTGGGGTCGAGGTTGGTTCACTTGTTTACAACGCACGGAACAACCTTGCACGACAAGCCGTCAAGGCAGAAGCGGACTATGTACTCTGGCTGGACTCTGACATGGTTTTTGCGCCGGATCTGCTCCAGAGGATGTTCAAAGTGTGCCAAGACGAGGACATTGATTTCCTGACGGGATTGTGCTTTAGGCGTAAACCCCCTTACACACCATGCCTTTTTGACCGGCTCGAACGGATGGAGAATGGCGCAAGCTACACAGCATTAATGTCAGTCCCAGACGGGCGATTCCAAGTAGGTGGCTGTGGTTTTGCTGGAGTGTTGATGACAACGGACGTGCTTCTGTCAGTAATGGCGAAGTTTGACGGCCGAATGTTTGACCCGCTTCCAGGATTCGGCGAAGACGTGGCCTTCTGCTGGAGAGCACGACAATGTGGATATGACATCTGGTGCGACTCATCTATTGAGCTCGGCCATGTAGGCAATTGCATAGTGACACGTAAGTATTTTGAAGCTTACAACGAGGGGGCGTCCAAGTAGGGCGTCCCTAATATTTTGAGGTAACGGATATGCTCGAACAAATCAAGATGGCATTGAGAATCACAACAGATGCCTATGATGCTGAGTTGAATAATCTGATTGCAGCCGCCGCCATTGATCTCGGCATTGCGGGAGTGAATGAGGAACGGGAGTCTGTCAGCAATCCAATCATCATCCGTGCGGTGTCCACATACTGCAAGATGAACTTTGGAACGGTTGACGATTATGACCGCCTTAAAGCTTCGTATGACGAACAGAAGGCGCAGCTGTCAATGGCTACTGGCTATACGGATTGGAGTGATGGCTTATGTTAAGCGATATAATCACACTGGTATCCGAAACGTACACCAAGAATAGCTATGGCGTTGACGTAAAGACCGAACAGCAGACGGAAGTCTTCTGCGAGGTTTCCAGCGTCAGCGCTTCGGAGTGGTTCGAGGGGAACAGGGCAGACTTGAACCCAGAGTACCGCTTCATCGTGTTCTTCGGTGACTACGATGGTCAGAAGACATGTATCTACAACGGCATCAGATATGGCATTTATCGGACGTATCGTGCCAATGACAGGGTAGAACTCTATGCGGAAAGGAAGTCCGGAGCATGAGCAATACTAAGGTCCCTGTGGGGGCGCTGAGCGAGACAATCCAGAAACTGTTGGATGAATATGGCGACAAAGCGAAGGAAGCAGTTGACCTGGCATCGAAAGATACTGCCAACAAGGTCAAGAAGGAGCTCTGCTCAGTGTCTCCAGGCAGTGGCAAGTATAAGCGCTCTTGGTCCGTCAAGACCGAAAAGGGGCGCCTGTCTACCACTTCGACAGTGTACTCCAAGCTTCCAGGACTTCCGCATCTGCTGGAATACCCGCACATGTTGCGGAATGGTCGGGCATCTCGCCCACAGGTCCACATCTACCCTGTTTACCAAAAAGCCGAAGAACAGTTTGAGCAGGACGTCAAAAAGAGGTTAGAGCAATTATGACATTTCAACAAATCAAAAATATGATCGAGTCCTTCGGGATCGCTTACACGTACCACGAATGGACCTGCCCACCTGAAGACGTTCCTGCTCTTCCTTGGGCTGTGTTCCGTTACCCGAATATTAACGACTTCTATGCAGACAACAAAAACTATCAACGTGTGACGGCTCTGGAAATCGAGCTGTGCACAGAAAACAAAGACTTCGGACTGGAGCAGACGGTCGAAGGGATCCTCACGGCTAACGGGTTGACCTACACCAAGACAGAGGACTACTTCGACACTGAGCGCATGTTCGATGTCAGATATGAATTAGAGGTAATTATCACATGAGCAAGATTTTATATGGTATCTCCAAAGCATACTATGCGGTTGCTACTGTGTCTGGTTCCACCGTTACCTACGCCACGCCGGTTGCACTCCCGGGTGCTGTAAACCTGTCTATTGACGCAGAGGGTGAGCTGACTCCGTTCTATGCGGATAATATCACCTACTGGGAAGGCGCTTCCAATAACGGCTACTCCTGTGAACTGGAACTGGCTATGATTCCGGAGAGCTTCTACACAGACTGCCTTGGCTTCACGAAAGACACTAACGGCGTGCTGATTGAGGACGCAACGGTACAGCCGAAAGAGTTCGCATTCCTGTTCCAGGTAGAGACGGACGGCGATGCTAAACGTGTACTTTACTACAACTGCAAAGCCACCAGACCGAGCTCCGAGCACGGCACAGTGGAAGACACTGTTGAACCTGGAACCGAGACCATTAGCTTGAACGCCAGACCGAGAACGACAGACGCAAAGGTTAAAGCGTCCTGTGATGACTCAACAGCTACGGGCTACAGCACTTGGTTCACGACAGTATACGAAACACCGTAAGACAGCACTGAAAGGGGAACGACATGCAGACAACAATCACAATTGCTGGCAAAGATTATGAGCTGCGGGCAACGGCTGCCACGCCGATCCGTTACAAGGCTGTCTTTGGAAAGGACTTCCTCGTGGAGATCTCCAAACTGTCGACAGACGAAGCAGTGGAGATCAGCGAGATGGCTGCCGAGATGGCATTCATCATGAACCAGTCAGCATTGAAAGCAGACATGGCCGGACTGAAGTTGGAAGACTACATTGCATGGATGGAAGAAATTGACGACCCGATGGCATTTATCGGTGAAGATGAATGTGCGGCACAAGTCATTGACTTCTACACCGGCACGATGGACGGCACGTCTACACCCAAAAAAAAAGCAAAAGAGTGAGCAGTCGTGAATTGAACACGGCTGTTTATTTATTGCGGTGCATTCAGTTAGGACTGCACCTGTCTGACTTGGAAGAGTTGGATTATGGTGCAGTCACTGACTTGATGATTGAATCGGGTAACGATGATTTTGATTATCCGATGAATGCAAGTAAGGAAGACATTGCGAGGTTATAAGAATGGCTAATCGCATCAAGGGTATTACCATTCAGATAGGTGGCGATACCACTAAACTTGAAAAATCACTCCAGAAGGTCAATGGCACGATTCGGGGCACGGAGCGTGAACTGAAGGACGTTAATCGTCTGTTGAAACTGAATCCTGGCAATACGGAACTACTCCGCCAGAAACAGCAGTTACTGCGGACCGCCATTGAGCAGACAAGGGAAAAGATAAAACAAGAGCAGATGGCTCTTGAACAGCTGGAGAAGAAAGGCAGCACTGCGGAAAACCGGCAACAGCAAAACGCATTGCAGCGTGAGCTTATCGAGACCAAGAACAAGCTCGACATGCTCGAGAAAGAAGAGCGTGAGCTTGGAGCGGCTGCGACCACTGCCACAAACAAGATGGAACGCCAGTCAAGGGCGGGTCTTCGGGTTGGCAAGTCACTGGGTGGCATTAAGTCCAAACTGATGGGCATGGTCGGTCTGGCAGCAGCCGCGTTCTCGATTGGCGCAATCGTTCAATTCGGAAAAGAAACGCTGGAAGCAAGCAAGGCACAGACCGAAGCAGAGACGAAACTGGAAACCATCATGCGCCAGAGAATGAAGTCCACAGA
This sequence comes from Ructibacterium sp., assembly GCA_045540375.1. Classification (GTDB taxonomy): domain Bacteria; phylum Bacillota; class Clostridia; order Monoglobales; family Monoglobaceae; genus Ructibacterium. Next base: position 8,328 of record JAZQHD010000026.1, read on the forward strand.
CGCAGAGATCCAGAAGATTAAGGACCTGACCGCTGCACAACAAAAGCTTGGCGTCATTGGCGACGAAGTTCAGCTGGCCGGCGCACAACAGCTGGCGACTTTCCTCAAACAAGAGCAGTCACTCGATTCGCTGATTCCGGCCATGAACAACTTGGCGGCACAACAGAAGGGAGTCAACGCCACATCGAGCGATATGGTCAGCATCGCCAACCTGATGGGAAAGGCCATGAACGGAAACGTCGGAGCACTGAAGCGAGTCGGCATCACGTTCACAGACGCACAGGCGGAAGTCATGAAGTACGGCACGGAAGAAGAAAAGGCTGCCATGCTTGCTCAAATCATAACGGATAACGTCGGCGACATGAACAGCGTCCTGGCCGGTACTGATTCCGGAAAAATCCAGCAAGCCAAAAATGCCCTGGGCGATATGAAAGAAGAAATCGGAGCGAAACTGCTCCCGGTTCTGGCACAAGTCGCACAGGCATTACTTCCGATCATTGATGGAATTTCTAAATTCATTGAGCAGGCAGGGGACCCTGACACGGAAGTAGGTGCATTATTCCAGGACTTCGGGGATTTCGTCAAACAATGCAAAACTGTGCTAGACCAGTTTAACGCTTCAACCGGAAACTTGAAGATCGGACTGGGTGCGCTCAAAGTTGCACTATTCTTGCTGAAAGTACCGATTGCCACAGTCACAGCTGGCATGATTGCATTTAAGGGCGTGGTTATGTTCATTAAGGGGCTGATCACTGGAATGAAGAATACCATCAAGACATTCGGACAGGGCTTCAAAGAACTGGGACTGATGGTCAGATCAGCGGTCACAACTATTATCTCCGTATTCCAGAATATGAAGAGCAAGGTTGTTGGCGTGATCAACACCGTCAAGGGTGCCTTCTCTGGAATCTATGACAAGTTCACCGAACCATTCCGCAAGGCTTATGACTTCATCAAGGGCATCGTTGACAAGCTGAAGAACCTGTTCCCCATCAGCATCGGGAAGATCTTCAGCAACGTACAGCTCCCGCACTTCAGCTGGGGATTGAAGAAAGCCGGAGACAGCAAATTAAAATTCCCGGACTTCAACCCAATCAAGTGGTATGCCAAAGGCGGTATTTTTAACAACCCGTCAATCATCGGTGTCGGTGAGCGTGGTCATGAAGCTGTCGTCCCTCTGGATCAGCTGTGGGCGCACATGGACCGCATGAACGCATCGAGCAACGTCAACATAAATGTTTATGCTTCACCCGGAATGAATGTCGAAGACCTGGCAAATGCAGTGGAACGTAAACTTATCCAGTCAGAGAACAGGAGAAGACAGGCATGGGCGTAATTCAGAAAAAATTATACGTTGACGGAATCAACCTGGCGAACTATGGCTTGTATATTACGGGCCAGTCCGCTTTTAATGCTCCGCAGAGAGAC
>JAZQHD010000027.1:0-104638 GCA_045540375.1 Ructibacterium sp.
ATGTTAAATTAGGTGCTTATATATGTTAAGTTCTTTTGTGAATGTCTCTATAAGTAAAAAATAACACCTTTGATTTAAAAATCAAGGTGTCAAAAAACATTGTAATTTTAAATATCCGTCAGAAATAAGGTGTTTTAAAAGGTCAAAATTTAGGCTATTTATAAAAGCATATCATCTCTCAAACCCCTTATTTTATGGGCATTTGCATTAACCGTGTATATGTATCATACTATAAGGAGGTTGTGTCCCCCTGCTGCGGCTACCTCTAAGGCACGCTTGGCGTTCTTTTGACCTTTGACTTCCGCAAAGTCCATTTCAGATTCCGCCCCGCGGCGGAAGAGGGAGTCGAGATCAACCTCGGTGGGAGCCAAAACCTGCTCTCCGCGAAGATGAAGCAAAAGCTCTTCTAAATGATGAATGGCATAGATTTGCACTCCGGTTACCACGGCCGCTTCCTTGGCGTTCTCTGCCGGTAGGAAGATTCGTTTCATTCCCTTTTGATAGGCAGTAATCGTCATGGGAAGTGCTCCGTGGATGGGCCGGAGAGAGCCGTCCAGGGAGAGTTCGCCAAAAAAAGCACAGTCCTGCAAATCCGGGAAGAATAGCTGTTCCGATGCAACCAAAAGACCAATGGCAATGGGAAGATCTAAGTAGGCACCCTCTTTTTTCACATCCGCAGGAGCCAGATTAACCACTAAACGCTTTCCGGGAATCTGGAATCCGGCGTGTTTGACGGCAGAACGGATTCGTTCTTTGGATTCCCGGACAGCCACATCGGGAAGTCCTACAATCTCCCACGCAGGCAGACCGGAGCTGACATCGCATTCCACCTGAACATCAAAGCCTTGAAGGCCGCTCAGACCCACGCTATTGATTTTGGCTATCATGATTTCATCCCCTTTGAGTTTCGGTTTCTTCTAACAGTTCGACCTCCCGGTCGGTTAGTTCCCGTAGCTCCCCGGGTAATAAATCCGGGTCTAACGGGAGTCGATTCATTTTGATTCGTTTTAGGTAGGTAACCTCTTTCCCTACGGCTTGAAACATCCTCTTTACCTGATGAAATTTCCCCTCGGTAATGGTTAGTTCAATTTCTGAAACTTCGCCATAGGAGAGAACCTCTAGTTCTGCCGGCTTGGTCAAGTAGCCGTCGTCTAATACAACACCCTGGGAGAAATGCCGGACATCCTCGGGGGTAACTTCGCCTTTGATTAGGGCGTAATAGGTTTTGGGTATGTGATGGACAGGACTTAAAATTCGATGAGCAAGCTGGCCGTCATTGGTCAAGAGACAGAGACCCTCGGTGTCAATATCTAGTCGTCCTGCCGGAAATAGGTCAAAGTGCCTATATTCTTCCGGCACCAAATCTAAAACGATGGGTTGTCTTCCATCCCGGGTTGCGGAGAGGTATCCCTGAGGTTTGTTCAGCATCAGATAGACAAACTCTCGATACCGGATGGGGATACCACGGACGGTAACATGGGCAGTTTCCGGGTCAATCTGGGTTTCGGGACGGAGTCCGGTCAAACCGACTACCTGAACGGCACCGCTCTTGATTAGTTTTTTGCTTTCGCTACGGGTGGCAACGCCGCAATCTGCCAGATATTTATCCAATCGCATGGTTTACCTCATAATTTGCCCCTGCCTGGCATAGGATTTACTAATAAGAAAGGGAGGGTTCCCCATGGTAAAGTCCCGGCTCAATGGCAAGGTAATATCTTTGATTCTGACCGCCGCATTGCTAACGGTCGGGATTATTTTCCTGTTATTTCGCACCGATTCCAAGGTGAACGAAAAGAATCTAGCCTTTCTTAATTCCTATGGGTGGAAGGTAGAGGAAGAACCCGTAGAGTCCTGCCGACTGACAATTCCCGAGGAGTTTGACAGGGTTTTTTCTGCCTATCAGGAATTAGGAAAGGAGTCGGGATTTCGCTTAGAAGACTATCAGGGAAAGTATGCCACCCGCTACACCTATCAGGTATTGAATCACGAAAAATCAGGGACAGGACTTGTGCGTGCCAATGTTCTCGTGGTAAAGGAAGAGATTGTAGCCGCCGATATCTGTTCCTTGGAACCGGAGGGATTTTTGCAACCCGTCAGCAATTCTGACGGACAAATTCCACAATAAATATATTGTACCATAACTTTTTTATAAATTCCATAGATTTTTAAAAGTTTTTATTGAAATTCCAAAGAAAAATGACTATAATAGAACACAGATAAATACTTTGTGCCCGTTTCTGGGCAGAATGGAGGATACTTATGAAAATTGAAACCAAGTGTATTCAATCGGGATACACTCCCAAAAACGGAGAACCCAGAGTGCTTCCCATTTACCAAAGTACAACCTGGAAGTATGGCAGTACCGAGGCAATGGGCAAACTCTTTGACTTGGAAGAGAGCGGATATTTTTACACTCGTCTTGCCAATCCCACCAACGATGCGGTAGCGGCAAAGATTGCGGACTTAGAGGGAGGCGTTGCAGGGATGCTCACTTCCTCTGGACAGGCTGCCTGCTTCTACTCTATTTTTAATATTTGTACAGCAGGGGACCATTTCGTTTGTTCCTCTACGGTATATGGCGGAACCTTTAACCTTTTTGGAGTAACCTTAAAGAAGATGGGCATTGATGTTACCTTCGTAGACCCCGATGCTAGCGAAGAAGATCTGATGGCAGCGTGCCAGCCTAATACCAAGGCATATTTTGGTGAGACCATTGCCAACCCCGCCTTGGTAGTTTTAGATATCGAGAAGTGGGCAAAGGTAGCACATGCCAACAAGGTTCCTTTGATTATTGATAACACGTTTGCAACTCCGGTGAATTGCCGTCCCATCGAGTGGGGTGCGGATATTGTGGTTCACTCCACCACCAAATATATGGATGGACACGCTGTTGCTACCGGCGGTGCTATTGTGGACAGTGGTAACTTCGATTGGGAGGCATCGGGCAAGTTCCCGGGTCTGACCACGCCGGATGCATCCTATCACGGCATCACTTATACCGAAAAGTTTGGCAAGGCGGCATATATTACCAAGGCAACTGCTCAGGTTATGAGAGATTTAGGATCTATTCCCTCTCCCCATAATGCATTTTTGCTAAATTTGGGATTAGAAACCTTGCCGCTTAGAATGCGTCAACATTGTGCCAATGCTCAGGCAGTGGCAGAATATCTAAAGAATCATCCTAAGGTTTCCTGGATTAACTACTGCGGACTTCCGGGAGACAAATATTATGGTTTGGGGCAAAAATATTTGCCGGATGGTTCCTGTGGCGTAATCTCCTTTGGGGTTAAGGGTGGAAGAGAGGCAGCAGTAACCTTTATGGATAGCCTGAAGATGGCGGCCATTGTTACCCATGTGGCAGATGCCAGAACCTCGGTGCTTCATCCGGCAAGCCATACCCACAGACAGTTAAATGACGAAGAGTTAAAGGCGGCGGGAGTTACACCTGATCTGATTCGTCTGTCCGTTGGTATTGAGAATGCGGAGGATATTATCGCAGATTTAGAACAGGCGTTGAACGAAGTAAAGTAAAGGAAACAAAAAGCCTTGAACGGAAGTTCCGTTCAAGGCTTTTTTATTTGGTGTCGTACCAGCTTTTGCCGGTGTTCATGTCTACCACCAAGGGTACACTTAATTGGCAGGCGTTTTCCATTTCTTCTTTCAGAATGACTTGCACCTGTGGCGCATCGGTTTGAGAGGATTCCACAATAAGTTCGTCATGAACCTGGAGAATCAGTTTGGCATCTAACTGCTCTTTTTTCAGTCGGTCAAAAACCCGAACCATAGCAATCTTAATGATGTCGGCGGCTGTTCCTTGAATGGGAGCATTCATAGCAACCCGCTCTCCAAAGTTTTGTGTAATCCGGTTGGAGGCTTTCAGCTCTGGCATATTCCGGCGTCTGCCCAGCATGGTTTCCGCATACCCTTTTTTTCGGGCGTCCTCGATAGCTTTTTTCATGTAGGCATCTACTGCGGGATAGTTTTCCAAGTAACCTTTGATGTAGGCGTCTGCTTCTTTTATGGAAATCCTTAAATCTTGGGCCAGAGAGAATGCCCCGATCCCGTAAACAATACCGAAGTTGACCGCCTTGGCAGAAGAACGCATGGAGGAGGTAACCTCTTCCATGGGAACCCCGAAAACTTGAGAAGCGGTTCGGGTATGAATATCCTGTTCTTTCAGGAAGGCATCCTGCATGGTTGCATCTCCAGAGATGTGAGCGAGAACCCGAAGTTCAATCTGAGAATAGTCCGCATCCACCAAAACTCGATCTTCCTCTGCCGCAAACATCTTCCGGATTTCCCTTCCAAGCTCTGTGCGGACAGGAATGTTCTGGAGATTCGGCTCGGTACTACTGATTCTTCCGGTGGCAGTTACTGTCTGGTTGAAACTGGAATGAATCCGTCCGGTTGTTTGGTTAATCTGAGGAAGAAGTCCCTCCACATAAGTGGAGTGGAGTTTAGACAGGTGTCGAAATTCTAAAACTTTTTCCGCAATGGGATACTCCTCGGCCAGGCGGGTTAAGACATCCACATTGGTGGAATAGCCGTTTTTGTTCTTCTTGCCTCCCGGAAGACCCAGTTTGTGGAAGAGAATTTCTCCCAATTGTTTGGGGGAATTGATATTAAATTCCTCCCCGGCAAGGGTGTAGATTTCCTGGGTGAGGGTGGCAATTTTTCCAGAGAGCATCTCCCCAAATTCTCTCAGGGCATCCCTGTCTACATAGACTCCGACTTGTTGCATCTCAGCGAGGACTTTCACCAAGGGAAGTTCGATTTCGTAATATAAATCATGCTGTCCGTCTTGCTCTAACCGTTCCTTAAAGTGCTTTGCCAGTTCAAAGATGGCAGCTGTACGGTCGGCAAGGGTTTGATTCTGGGAATCATCCGTTCTGTCAAAACACATAGACATCTGTCCATCTTCGTTAGTATGGGCAGCGGTTTCTGCCAGTTCTCTGCCAAGATACTTCAAACAGAGGCCTTCTAGGTCATAACTGCTCTGGGTAGGTTCTGCTAAGTAAGCCGCAAGTAAGACATCAAAAGAAAGACCCTCATAGGAGATGCCTTGCTTCTTTAGGGAGAGCATATCTTCTTTGGTGTGAAATCCGCACTTGGAAAGAACCGGACTTTCAAAAAACAGGTTCAGTTCCTTTGTGCCAAGGTTGGAGGATACTACGGTTTTTCCATCGGTGGTGATGTAGATGGTGGAACCATCTAAGAGATAGCATATTTCTCCGTCTTTTGGAAGGAGGGCTTGGAACTCTCCTGATGACACCACCTTTAATTCTGCAGAAAGCTTCTCCGTACCTGCCGGAGCACCGCCGCCTACAGGAAGCTCCAGTTTTTGTAAAAAGGATTTAAACTGCAAGCGGGTAAAGAGAGCGCCCAAGGCTTCCTTGTCATACTCCCTGCGACGGAAATTTTCCAATTCTAGTTCCATGGGAACGGCGCAATCAATGGTAGCAAGAGTTTTGCTTAGGATGGCTCCGTCTTTGTCTTCTGCAAGTTTCTTCCGTACCGAGGGGGTTACCTCGAGAGTGTCTAAGTTTTCGTAGATGTTTTCGATGCTTTCGTAATTCTGGATCAGAGAAAATGCAGTCTTTTCACCAATACCTTTGACTCCGGGAATGTTATCCGAGGGATCGCCCATAAGTCCTTTTACATCAATAAAAGCTTTAGGGGTTACGCCGTATTTTTCCATAACCTCTTCGGGGCCATAGTCGGTGGTGGTAGTCTGTCCCATCCGGGTAATTACCAGCTTAATAATCGTATTCTCGGTGGCGAGCTGTAAATCGTCCTTGTCTCCGGTGAGAATCCGGCAGGCAATTCCCTTTTCGTTACAAAAGGACGAGACGGTACCGATTAAATCGTCCGCCTCGTAGCCTTCTTTTTCAATGCAGGCACAACCTAACCCTTCGAGAACTTCCTTAATCAGTGGTAGCTGAACCAGAAAATCCTCAGGGGCCGGTTTGCGTTGTGCTTTATATAAATCATACATCTTATGACGGAAAGTCTTTGCCTTGACATCAAAGGCAACCACCAGATAATCCGGCTGTTCCTCGTCTAAATGCTTGAATAAAATATTCAAAAATCCATAGACCGCATTGGTAGGAGTTCCGTCCGGTGCGGTCAGGGGTCGAATGCCATAGTAGGCGCGGTTTAAAATACTGTTTCCGTCAATGATTAAAAGCTTTTCCATGGGTTATTCCTCATCTTCGGTAATAATAATTAGAAACTCAGATTCTTCTGCAGATATACCATCCTGGACCACGCTGAGGGATTCTTCGAAAGAAAGCAGACTTTCGGTGAGTTCAGCAGAGAACTGCAAGACAGTAGCATCAGCATCTATGCCGGGAGGCAGATCTGGAGTATCGGCTTCTAATAAATAGGTTTTCCAGTTATAACCGGAGGCCGTCTGCCAGTCATCTAGAAAGGTTTGGACGTCCAGTAATGTCAAGCAGGTAACCTTATCGTACTGCCTTGAGATGGCGAGGCCGATGGGTGTGTCTTCCTGCTCCAGGGATGCGGGAGCGGGAACATCTATCACAGATGCAGTGTCCGGAGTGTGTTCTGCCGGAGGTACCGAAGGTTCTGCTGCCGGCGTAGGAATGATTTCGCGTTCTGCCGGAGCGGGAGCCACTGAAACGGGATTCTTTTCCGCTGCCGGAGATGGCTCTTCTGTGGGATTGGTTTTTTCCGGGATAGGGGTCAGTGTTTCTGTGTGGGTAGAGTTGGGAACCGACTTTTCCCTCAGCATTCGATCGGCGTTTTGCCACTGATCAAAAAGTCCGGAGGAGAACACTCCCACCACCAGAACCAGACAAACCAAAGAAGGTGCCAGAGCCCGGAATCCTTTGGAGGAAGAAAGGTCTTTCCACATACGGGAAAGCCGTTTTCCCAAGGAGGTTTTTTCTTCTGCCATTTCCTGGGCGGCAAGGGAAAGTTTTTGATGTAGTTCTGCAGAAAAAGTAGCCGGAAGAGGAATTTCTTCACGAAGAGAAGCTACCACTGGGGCGAGCTGTTCCGCTTCTGCCCGACATGAGGGACAGCCCTGCAGATGTTCTTCAATTTTTTTTGTTTCAAAATCAGAAAGTTCCTTGGAAAGATAAGACCAAAGCAATTCCCGACAATGATTGCAATTTAGCTGCACGACTGACACTCCTTTCTTGTATTTATTTGATTAGACGAAACTATCGATCAAATAGTTCCCGATTTTGTAATAAAAATTTTTTAAGGCTATCCCTGGCGCGGTTAATCCGGGATTTTATTGTTCCCTCAGAACAGTTTAGAATTTTGGCAATCTCCTCGTAGGAAAGACCTTGGACTTCCCGGAGGAGAATCACTTTTTTGTGTTCCTCTTTCAGCTTTCCAATGGCCTGATGAATCGCCTGGCGTACTGCTTTTCGTTCCATAGATTCCTCGGGAGTGGGACCAGTGTCTACCGGATCCACGGCGAGGGAACCATCCTCGGTTTCCAAGGTTTCGTCCAGAGAATAGGCAGTATGGCGGCGTTGCCTTTTTTGTTCATCCAGACAGGTGGTGGTTGCTACTCGATAGAGCCAGGTGGAGAATTTTGAATCTCCCCGGAAGTTCTTCAGGTTCCGGAAAATCTTCACCAAAACCTCCTGCGCCATATCAGCCGCATCTTCGGGATTCCCGGCAATTCGGTAGGCAATGGAAAAAATACGTTTCTGATGTTCTTCAATCAGTTGTTCAAAAGCCACAGCGTTGCCCGCCTGTGCGCTCCGAATCAGTTCTTGTTCTGATAACATTTTTCCACCTCCTGTTCCCTATAACCATACCATATTTTCCATTTCTTGTCAAACAGAGAAAGGGGGGTTAAGAGACTTTTCCAAGACGAAGAACCAGGACGGTCATATCATCGTCTACCTGGCCTCCTTTTAAAGCGATGGCTCGAGCCAGAATTTCATCGGCAAGGTCCTGTGGAGTGATGTGGAACGGAACTGAGTCAATCACATGACGGAGCCAATCGCCACCGGAATTTTTTAAAGCAAGACCGTCGCTGACCATCACGACGGTGTCGCCGCAGGAGAGCTGATGGGCAAAGGTTTCAACATCCACCCCCGAGAGAACCCCAACCGGCAAGGAAGCAGAGCGGACGGTTTCGGTTCCGGTCTTGCGTTTGATATAGCTAGGTTCCGCACAGTTTTTAATAAATTCGGCCTCTCCGGTATAGAGATCTACCATGCACAAATCTACGGTAGCAAAGGCTTCGCTGGCGGAGTTCATGACCATGACGGAGTTGAGAAGCTTCACGGCAACGGTTTTGTCAAATCCTGCACTTAAAAAGGCATTTAACAGCGAAATAGTGGTATTACTTTCTCGGTTAGCCCGAACTCCGGTTCCCATGCCGTCGCTGATGGCGGCAATGTATTTCCCGCATTGCAGCTGATTTAAGTCATGGGAATCTCCGCAAGTCTCCTCTTTTTGAGAAGAAGCACAGGCTGCCTCCACGGCCATTTCTGGTATCTCCCGGAAGAGAAGCGTTCCGGGTTGTTCCTCTCGGACATGTGTAAAGGTTTTTCCAAGAACCTGGTGAAGAACTGATAAAATAATAGCGCTGTCGCTCTTAATGGTATGGCGAAAGGAAAACCGAATACTAATCTGACGATCAAGACCGCGAGTAATTAAAATTTCCTCAGGGCGGAGAGCACGTTTTTCCAAACGACACCGGATTTCGTGAACAGCAATGTTGTCTGCGTCGACATCCGAGGCTGGCAGATTACCAAGTCGGGCAAGGATTTCGGCAACTCCACTAAATTGTTCTCCTGCCAGCAACCGGTTTTCCCGGAGTTTTTGCTTCCATACCTGATTGATTTTGTGAATCTCATACAGTCGGTTAAGCTCGGTCAAAAATCCATCCAGATTCAAACAGCGTTCGGTAAAATAAGGGTCTACATCCAGCTTGCGAACAACACCTTTTCGCTCCAGACGTTCTAAAAGGCGGAAGAGGACCTGATAGGTGCCGTTGAAGTCTCGTTTCCAGCAATCCTTGGATTTGGGACAGGTGCGGCAGACGTGGGAGGCGGCAAGATCAAATAGAGCGGCAATTTCCTGACGGTCGGCATCTCTTTCTCTGTCCGGAATCCGGCTAAAAGTTTCGGCTAGAGCCTGGAAGGAGTCTGCCGCCAATGCCAACCTCTCCCGAAGTTGCTTTTCGGAGAAGTCAGTCTGCTGGGGAGCGGATGAAACTGATGTGGCATAGGGATGCAGACAACGAAAAACACCGTCCGGAAGGAGAATCAAGAGTCCGGCTCCCATGACGACCTCAAAATAACGGAGGATGGGAGCGTGGCTCCCGTAGACGTAGGGGGCGAGAAGGAGCCCGGCTAGACTCAGTGTTCCGGCAATGGTGTATTTGCCGAACTTGCTGCTGATACCGCAAATGAAACCGCAAAAGCTGAAAACAGCCAGACTGGAAAGGAGTTCTCCGCGGAACCCTAATAAAATTCCAAGGATTGAACCTGCTACTGTGGCCGCCCGGAACCCGCCTGAGAGGGAGACTGTACCAAGAAGGAAAAAACCTAGGACGTTGGCCATGGAGAAAACAGACTCACTTCCTGGATTCCGAAAACTCAAAAGAATAAGGGAAACAAGGACCCAGAAACTGATTTTCTCTTCTTTGGTGGGAGAATGTTTTTCAAAAGAGGGAATAAAAAATAAGGGACGGCATCGGTCGAATGCTAAAAAGGCAAGGAACGTTAGAGCAGGATCTAATACCAAAAGAAAAAGCTGTGAAAGAGAGACCTCGTTCCAAAGAAGAGAGAACGCACCGAACAAAAGAAGTCCACCAGAAACACAAGCTCCCATTACGCGACGGGATAGAGCCTCAGGTTTTTCTGCAAAGAAAAGAACGACCATAATTGCAGATGCGGTTATCAGATATCGAAAAGAAAACCAATCCCCCAGGCTGAGATACCCAATCAGCACGGCAAAATAGGAAAAAAGACTACCCGGCGTGAATTTTCGCTCCGTGGCAAGAAGAGCAACTCCAAAGGGGGCTATCCCTGGAAAGGGCAAGGTCCGGGCAAGCAAAATTCCAAGACATCGGAATAAAATTTCCCGGAAAAGCAGGGAAGAATTTTTGATCTTTGTACTCTTTTTCTGCGGAATTATGACAATATCTGCCTGTGTTCGTTCTTTGATTTCTCTCATGGTACAGCCTCCTAACCAAATTTCGGCTTCATTATATCCATAATTTTCCAATTATTCTGTCGAAAGGGGGAGGCAAGAAAAAATCTTTTTTCTTTTTTGGAGAAAGGACTTTTATTCTTGGAAGAAGTATGATATAATTATGATTAAATAGGAGAGTGTTTACTCTGGGAAAAAGGATGTCGGTAATACCACTGAAAAGAAAGAAAAAGAGTTGGTGAAAATGAAGGAAAGGTTTCTTGCAGGGCTGAAGAATGCTTCGGTTATTATCATTGCTAGTCTGATGCTCCTGGGCGTAATTCCGTTGGGGATGATTTCTCATGTAACAACGGTAAACGCCGAGGGGGAATTTCTGCGCCTTTTTCCGGAAGCGGAACTTTCTCTGTCGGCAGAAACCATGATGCAGGAGGACGGTGTTGTTCCGGAGAAGAACGAGACCCATGTCATAGGCGAAAACCAATACGGGTACCTGCGGTTTGATCTTCGGGAACTCCTGGGGGAAAAGCCGGAAGAAATCAGTGGAGCCACCTTGCGACTTTCTTTTTTGGGTGGTACAACTTCCAAGACGGCCAAGGTACAGCTATGGCTGATGCCGGAGGATGATTGGAGCAAAACGATGAATTGGGAGAAAAAACCCTCTCAGGTTGGGGAGATTTCCCTTGCTACCAAGGAGATTGCTCCGGAGACGGAGAGACAACCGGCTTTGTTTGAGGTAAGTCTAAAAGATTATATAAAAAAATGGATGGAAGAGGGGAGAAAAAAAGTTTCCTTCCGGATTGATGGTCTGGGAGATGGTATTACTTCAGTTTATGCGGGAAGTAAACACCAGGACCCGACCTTCCGACCCTGTTTAAAGGTCTGGACCAAAAAGGCAACGGACCCGGACCAGAAGACATTACAAAAGATTAAACTCAGTCAAAAGTATGCCACAAATCAAGGAAAGAATACCGTGGCAACCGTGGGAGGAGGAGAGACGGTTTATTTAAGATTCTCCCTGAATCCTGCAAATATTCAGGGTGCGATATACCGTGCAAACCTAAACCTGAATCGCCTGCGGGGGGATTCAGCAGGATTGCTGCGGGTGGATCATCTGGATAATCTTACCTGGAAGGCGTCGGAATTGGATGCGGGGAAAAAGCCCACTGGAGAAAGAAACACCATTTATCGGGAAGAGGATTGTGTGAACGAAACTGATGGTGGGAGCATTGATCTTACCGATGTGATACATGATGCATATGCCCAAGGAAAAAAGGAAATTTCTCTTGTGATTTGGAGCGAGAATGGAAAGAAGACCTTTGATTATGAGGGGAAAAATGAACCTTGGATGGAAGTATTGGTTTCAGATGACAGAAATGCAGTAGCCATGATGGAGACCTCGTTGGGAATTCTGGGAGAAAACAGCGATCCGGAGGCAATTACCGAGTCCCTGTCGGATGACAGGATTGCAGAGAATGGTTTTCGTGCGGCGGTTAGTTGGACGGCAACAGACAGAAAAACCGGAGAGCCGGCAGAGGATGTTCTAATGGCAAACGGGAAAATTCGGCGACCGGAATGGTTCCGGGATAGTAGAGAAATTTTGGCCAGAGCCACAATTACTTCGGGAAAATATCAGCGGGAACGGATTTGCTACCTGACGGTTCTTCCTCAGGAGGCACCGCTCCTTATCGAGGAAGAGCTTGGCACCATGTTGAAATTTGGAAACTCCGAATCGGAAAAGAGAGGATTGTTTGAGAGTGCAGAGACAGAGGTGTCGGAGCGACTGGTGGGAGATCGTGCAATGACCTGCCGGGACATGGGTCCGGATGGTATGATGATTCTGCACCTTAAGACGGACCCGGAAAAACAGAACTATTTTACGGTAAAGCTCTGGGAAGAGGATGCGTTCAGTGGCCTGGTAGTATCCAGCTTGCAGGATCGAACGTTGTCGCCAATAGAAATTCTTGGCACCGACATGGCAGAAAAGGAGCGAGGCGGTTTTTTGTATCTTACCTACCCTCTGCCTATTGCTTACACCAATGGAAGAAACTATGTCAGCCTGCGACTGACCATGACAAAGAAGGAAATTGCATCCTGGCAGGATCTGTCCCTGGAGGGCGATGCGGATTGGAGAGAGAGCGGCCCCAAAGTTTCTCTCTATGGAGCTTATCTAACCCAGACACCTTACTTTGATCCTATGGCTTTTGCGGATCAAGGCGAAGAAGTAATCAAAAAAACCAATCATGAGTGGTCTTTCTATCAATTTCTGCGTAAGATTTATGGAGCTGCGGAGAGAAGCCTAGATTTTAGGCATGCAAAGAATCCAGAAGCAACCCTTCCGGCGACTCAGGGAAGCGGGGTATATACCGATACAGAAGATTTCCAAAAGTCTGCGGTGGTTTTTGGAAAAGAAGAGCAGCTCATGATACAGTTCCCCCAAAAAGGGATGACAACCAGAATATATCGGGATACTCCTTATTATAATGCTTATAGCGTTATGTCAGTTGTTGCATACCATGACGGAGATCTGCAGGCAATAGAGTATGGGTTTTATCGGATTTTCCGGAATCGAAGCGATCAGGAGTGGGAGATTCCTTGGGAGAAAGAATCCATGGCAGGACTATATCAGGATCTGGTGGATGAAACCTATTATAGTTTTCTCCAAGACGGCCAGATGGTAGATGACAGCGTTTTGCCGGAGGAAATCCAAGCAACAGAAAAGAACCAATTCTCTATTCTGCCTGGGGAAACGGTGGCCCTGATGATGGTGGCGGAACCATTACAATCTCCTGCGTTTCGTGTTAGTGCACTCAATGGTCAGGCGGTGGCAGATGTCAAATTAAAGGATCCGTTGCAGATTTCTACATTGACCATTCGAGCTATGGGGAAAGTGCCGGAACAACAGGAAGAGCTTATGGTGTTGTACGGTGTTTATGATCGTGGGATGCTGGCAGAGATGCAAAAACAGGTTCTGACAGTTTCAAAAGGTCAAGAAATCGTAGAGGTTCTGTTGGAAGATTCTCTCCTGCTCCAGCCGGGCCAAACCCTTAGAATATTCATCGAAGACCAGAAAATGGAAAGTAAAATCCTTACACCAGTGCTAGAGCTTCCGCAAAAACAACAGACAAAAGAAAAAAAGGCTTCCTGATTTCAGGGAGCCTTTTGTAACGAAAATGTAAAAATTGGACAAAAAGTTTGTATAAAGTGAGAAAAGATTGTGAACTTTATCTATAGGGTTTTTGTGGGAAAATTGAGAGAAACCCTTGACAAAATGGAGAAAATGAAGTAAAATGATACGGTTCGTAGTGTGAAGATGGAGGAGAATGCCCCGTGGAACGGTTGCGGAATTTACCGAAAGTGGTAGGACTTAAGCAGTCTGAGAAAGCAATCCGGCAGGGAAAGGCAGAGCTTGCCTATCTTGCAACGGATGCCGATGGCTGGGTCAAAGAGGTCTTGGAAAAGATTTGTGCCCAATATCAGGTTCCCCTGCAAATGGTACCCTCCAAAAAGGAACTGGCAAAGGCTTGCCGGATTGAGGTGCCTGCTGCTTGTGCCGTGCTACTCTGCGAAACTTCTAACTAGGTAAAAGCGTCGTTGACGTTTTTATAAATATTCTATATGTATGGAGGTGAACATATTGCCAACATTTAACCAATTGGTCAGAAAAGGAAGAGCTACTGTGGAAAAGAAGTCTACGGCTCCGGCTCTCTTGGTAGGTGTTAATACCATCAAGAAAAAGCAGACCGATCAGGCATCTCCTCAGAAGAGAGGTGTTTGTACTTCTGTAAGAACCATGACTCCTAAAAAGCCTAACTCCGCACTGCGTAAGGTTGCCAGAGTTAAGCTGACAAACGGAATCGAGGTTTCTGCTTACATTCCCGGTATCGGCCACAACCTGCAGGAGCATAGCGTTGTTATGATCCGTGGTGGCCGTGTTAAGGACTTGCCTGGTGTACGTTATCACATTATCCGTGGTACCCTGGATACATCCGGCGTGGACAAGCGGTTACAGAGCAGATCCAAGTATGGTGCAAAGCGTCCTAAGTAAGGCGTAGCATCAATCTGACACAGTAAAATGTGGTGCATATATGTTCATAATATATTCGAATGACCTATATGCACAGCAGCGGGAAAACTCCCGTTGAGTACCTTAATGGTGAATAAACCTGAAGAAGGAGGGGAAGAGAAGTGCCAAGAAGAGGTCATATTGCCCGTCGTGATGTTTTGCCGGATCCGGTTTACGGAAGCAAGACCGTTACCAGACTCATCAACAACATCATGTTAGACGGTAAGAAGGGCGTTGCCCAGAGCATCGTTTATGATGCATTTGACATCATCAAGGAGAAGACCGGTAAGGATCCGGTTGAAGTCTTTGAAGAAGCTATGAACCAGGTTATGCCTGTCCTGGAGGTAAAAGCTCGCCGTGTAGGTGGTGCTAACTACCAGGTTCCGATCGAAGTTAGAGCCGATCGTCGGGAAACCTTAGGTTTAAGATGGATCACTCTGTTCGCAAGAAAGCGTTCCGAGAGAACCATGGCTGAAAGACTTGCAAACGAATTGATGGATGCAATCAACAGCACCGGCGGTGCCTTCAAGAAGAAGGAAGACACCCACAAGATGGCAGAAGCGAATAAAGCATTCGCTCACTACCGCTGGTAATTTCTACTTTGAAAATTTTGTTGCCTTGTCCGTTCGGCAAACGTGCATATCTCGATATAGCGCGTCTGCCTGCACGAACAATGCCCATAAAATTTTCTGCGTAGAAAATATGTGATGGAAATGGAGCAAGTGGCTTAATTTCTTTTCACAAACAGTTTAAAGAACAATGGAACTTATGTTCCGAAAGGAGAAAACTATGGGTAGAGCGTTTTCGTTGGAGAAAACCAGAAATATAGGCATCATGGCTCATATTGATGCCGGTAAGACTACTACCACCGAGCGTATTCTGTTCTATACCGGCCGTATCCACAAGATCGGCGAAACCCACGAGGGTGCATCCCAGATGGACTGGATGGAGCAGGAGGCACAACGTGGTATTACCATTACCTCTGCTGCTACTACCGCACAGTGGAAGAACCACCGCGTAAACATCATCGACACACCCGGCCACGTTGACTTTACTGTTGAAGTTGAGCGTTCTCTGCGTGTTCTTGATGGTAGTGTTACCGTACTCTGTGCAAAAGGTGGCGTTGAGCCTCAGTCTGAAACCGTTTGGCGTCAGGCTGACAAGTATCATGTACCCAGAATGGTATACGTAAACAAGATGGATATCATGGGTGCTGATTTCTACAATGTAGTAAATATGATGAAGGATCGTCTGAAGTGTAACGCTGTTCCGATTCAGCTCCCCATTGGATCTGAGGAAGATTTCAAGGGTCTTGTCGACCTGATTGAAATGAAGGCATTCGTTTACTATGACGATCTGGGAAATGACGAGCGTGAGGAAGAGATTCCCGCAGATATGAAGGAAAAGGCAGAAGAATACCGTATGGCTCTCTTAGAGGCGGTTGCAGAAACCGATGAAGAGCTGATGGAGAAGTTCTTCGAAGATGGCGACCTTTCTGTTGCTGACATCAAGAAGGCAATCCGTAAGGCAACCATCGCAAACGAAATGGTTCCTGTTCTCTGTGGTTCTTCCTACAAGAACAAGGGTGTACAGAACATGCTGGATGCGGTGATTGACTTTATGCCGTCTCCTCTGGATATTCCGGCTATCAAGGGTATTATCCCCAGAACCGAAGAAGAGGATGTTCGTGAAGCATCTGATGATGCACCTTTCTCTGCACTGGCGTTCAAGATTATGACCGACCCCTTTGTTGGTAAGCTGTGTTTCTTCCGTGTGTACTCCGGTACCCTGTCAAGCGGCTCTCACGTTTACAATTCCACCAAGGACAACAAAGAGAGAATCGGACGTATTCTCCAGATGCATGCAAACAACCGTGAAGATATTGATATGGTATATTCCGGTGATATCGCAGCAGCGGTAGGTCTTAAGAACACCACGACTGGTGATACTCTCTGTGATGAGAAGGCACCGATTATTCTGGAATCCATGGAATTCCCTGAACCCGTTATCAGTGTTGCTATCGAACCCAAGACCAAGGCTGGTCAGGAGAAGATGGGTATTGCACTGGCAAAGCTGGCAGAAGAGGATCCCACATTCCGTACCTATACCGACGACGAAACTGGTCAGACCATTATCGCAGGTATGGGTGAGTTGCACCTTGACATTATCGTTGACCGTCTGCTCCGTGAGTTTAAGGTAGAAGCAAACGTTGGTAGTCCTCAGGTATCCTACCGTGAGACTATCCGTACCGCTTCTCATGTAAACCACAAGTATGCAAGACAGTCCGGTGGTAAAGGTCAGTACGGGCACGTTGTTATGGACGTTGAGCCTTTGGAACCCGGTTCCGGCTATGTTTTTGAAAACAAGATTGTCGGCGGTGCTATTCCCAAGGAATACATTCCTGCCGTTGATGCAGGTATCCAGGGCGCAATGGAATCCGGTGTACTTGCTGGTTACCCTGTAGTAGACGTAAAGTGTACTCTGGTAGATGGTTCTTACCACGAAGTCGACTCTTCCGAAATGGCATTCAAGATTGCCGGTTCTATGGCGTTCAAGGAAGCTTGCAAGAAGGGTAATCCCGTTATCATGGAGCCCATCACCAAGGTAGTTGTTAACGTACCGGAAGATTACATGGGCGACGTTATTGGTGATCTGAACTCCCGTCGTGGTCAGATTCAGGGTATGGAAGCAAGATCCGGTTCTCAGGAAATCAATGCAATGGTTCCTCTGTCCGAGATGTTCGGTTATGCAACCGACCTGCGTTCCAAGACCCAGGGTCGTGGTCAGTACTCTATGGAGCCCAGCCACTTTGAAGAGCTGCCCAAGAGCCTGGCTGAAAAGATCATTAAAGAAAGAAGCAAGAACGAGGACTAATCCTCTTGGTTCTTGACGAAAAAACTTGAAATTTCCGGATAGGATAGAATCTTTTCCGGGAAAATTAAAAATTTTTACAAAAAACTATTGAAATTATTCCAAAAGAATAGTAAAATAGCAATAACTGCTTTGTAAAATGATTAACTATTTCTATAAATCCATTATTTAGGAGGAAAGTAAAATGGCAAAGGAAAAATTTGAAAGAGGTAAGCCCCACGTTAACATTGGTACCATTGGCCACGTTGACCATGGTAAGACTACCCTGACCGCTGCAATCACCAAGGTTCTGGCTTTGGGTGGTAAGGCACAGTACGAAGCATACGACATGATCGATAAGGCTCCCGAGGAGAGAGAAAGAGGTATCACCATTTCTACTGCTCACGTTGAGTACGAAACCGAGAACCGTCACTATGCACACGTTGACTGCCCCGGACACGCTGACTATGTTAAGAACATGATCACCGGTGCTGCTCAGATGGATGGTGCTATTCTGGTAGTATCTTCCGCTGATGGTCCTATGCCCCAGACTCGTGAGCACATCCTGCTCTCCCGTCAGGTAGGCGTTCCCTACATTGTTGTATTCATGAACAAGGTTGACCAGGTAGACGATCCTGAACTGCTTGAACTGGTAGAGATGGAAATCAGAGACCTGCTCACCGAGTACGAGTTCCCCGGAGATGACACCCCCATCGTTAAGGGTTCCGGTCTCCAGGTTCTGGAGAGCACTTCTACCGATCCCAGTGCTCCTGAGTACGCTTGTATCCACGAACTGATGGATGCTGTTGACAGCTACATCCCCACTCCTGAGAGAAAGAGCGACCTGCCCTTCTTGATGCCTGTCGAGGACGTATTCTCCATCACCGGTCGTGGTACTGTTGCTACTGGTAGAGTTGAGAGAGGTCAGCTGAACATGTCTGACGAAGTTGAAATCGTTGGTCTGGCTGACGAGTCCAGAAAAGTAGTTGTAACCGGTATCGAGATGTTCAGAAAGCTTCTGGACTACGCTGAAGCTGGTGATAACATCGGTGCTCTGCTCCGTGGTGTTGCACGTGACGAGATCGAAAGAGGTCAGGTTCTGGCTAAGCCCGGCACCATCACTCCTCACACCGAGTTCAAGGGTGAAGTTTACGTTCTGACCAAGGAAGAAGGCGGCCGTCATACTCCTTTCTTCACCAACTACAGACCTCAGTTCTACTTCAGAACAACCGACGTTACCGGTGAAGTTAATCTTCCCGAGGGCGTTGAGATGTGTATGCCTGGTGACAATGTAACCATGACTGTAAAGCTGGGTACCACCATCGCTATCGAAGAAGGTCTGCGTTTCGCTATCCGTGAGGGTGGTAGAACCGTTGGTTCCGGTGTCGTAACCGAAGTTATCAAATAAGACCCTTTTCAAAAAGACCTGTTCAAACGAACAGGTCTTTTTTTTTGTTTCAGTCGTGCTTGAAATTTCAGCAATCTGCGTCCGTTACTGCAATAAAAAATGCCAGTTACATACACAAAGTATGCGCCTGGCATTTTCCATTTTGTAACGAACACATCTCACTAAAATTTCTGCGCACTCATATAGCAATCACTTGTGGCACGGCATTTGTAGTAAACCTTTACAACAATCTACGCTCGGCATTTGATGAAACGGAACGTTTCTTTCTGTGCACTCATATAGCAATCACTTGTGGCACGGCATTTGTAGTAAACCTTTACAGCAATCTACGCTCGGCATTTGATGAAACGGAACGTTTCTTTCTGCGCACTCAACTAGCGAATTGTGGCTCGGTGATGGGGCATATCTTTAGAGCGAATAAAATCCGGCAATAAACAAAAGAATTTCCAAATACCTCTTGCAAGAAAAAAAGTTTTTGTATATAATAAAAGATAGTGTTTGAGAAAAAAGGGGTGGCAATGGTGAATAGAATTGGTTTTGATAATGAAAAATACCTGCTGATGCAGTCGGAACACATCAAGGAACGGATTTCTCAGTTCGGTGGTAAACTCTACCTGGAATTTGGGGGAAAGCTCTTTGATGATTATCACGCGTCCCGGGTTCTGCCCGGATTCCAGCCGGACAGTAAACTCCGGATGCTTCTGCAACTGAAGGATCAGGTGGAAATCGTCATTGCCATCAATGCGGCAGATATTGAAAAGAACAAGCTCCGTGGCGATTTGGGTATTACCTATGATATGGACGTGATCCGATTGATTGATTGTTTCCGTACCATTGGTCTGTATGTGGGAAGTGTTGTTTTAACCTTCTTCCAAGGCCAGCCTGCCGTAGAAGCCTTCCAGAAACGCTTAGAAACCTTAGGCGTCAAGGTATACCGCCACTATCCCATTGCGGGATACCCCTCGGACATTGCCACCATTGTCAGTGATGAAGGCTACGGGAAGAACGAATATATCGAAACCCAACGGGACCTGATTGTGGTTACGGCGCCCGGTCCCGGTAGTGGTAAAATGGCAACCTGTATGTCCCAGCTTTATCATGAGCAAAAACAGGGGATTCAAGCAGGATATGCTAAGTTTGAAACATTCCCCATCTGGAATTTACCTCTCCAGCATCCGGTGAACCTTGCCTATGAGGCTGCAACGGCGGATCTGGACGATGTGAATATGATTGACCCCTTCCATCTGGAAGCCTATGGAGAAACTACGGTAAACTATAACCGGGATGTGGAAATCTTCCCGGTGGTTACTGCGATTTTTGAGAAAATTATGGGCGAATGCCCTTATAAATCCCCTACTGATATGGGCGTGAATATGGCGGGGAACTGTATCGTTGATGACGAGATTACCTGTGCGGCATCCAAACAGGAAATTCTTCGCCGGTATTATACTGCACTTTGCGACCAGAGAAGGACCGGAATGGGTCAGGATGTGGTGCTGAAAATGGAACTTCTGATGAAAAAGGCAGGGATTACCACTCTTGACAGACCGGTGATTGCACCGGCACTTCAAAAAGAAGCGTTGACCGGATCTCCGGCGGCTGCTATGGAGTTGCCAGATGGGACTTTAATTACCGGAAAAACGTCAGAACTTCTGGGTGCATCCTCGGCACTTCTCTTAAATGCGTTAAAGACATTGGCAGGACTCAGCGACGAACTTCACTTGATTTCTCCCACCGTCATTGAACCCATTCAGCATCTCAAGGTTGACCATCTGGGTAACAGAAATCCAAGGCTCCATACCGATGAAACCCTGATTGCCCTTTCCATTTGTGCAGCAACGGACAGCAATGCGGAAAAGGCTATGGAACAACTGGACAAGCTCCGGGGCTGTGAAGTACACTCTTCGGTGATTCTCTCCTCTGTAGACGAGAAGGTCTTTCGTAGATTGGGAATTCACCTGACCTGTGAGCCGACCTATCAGACGGCACCGGAACCGGGACAAGAAGATTTTGAATAAAAAAGAAAAACTGGACTTATGTCCAGTTTTTCTTTTTTATTCAGACAGTCGTTCTTGAAAGTTCAGCAATCTGCATCCGGCATTTGATGAAAGGTCTCGTTTCTGGAGCATCACGCTCCTTAATACAAAATCCCTCGTTCCTGCTTCAAAGTCAAAATTCGGCGGACACTTTCGTCGATACGGCTTTCCGGGATTTCGCCGGATTCCACCGCCTCTTTGATAGCTTTAGCGGCGACGTCGATGTCCGGGGACATCAGGAGCATATCGACTCCGGCTTTCACAGCCAGGATGGCAGCCTCTTCCGGAGAATACACCGAGGTAATTGCCCCCATATTCAATGCATCCGTGATAACCACTTTCTCAAAGCCCAGTTTCCCTCGCAAAAGATCTGTTATAACGACAGGAGAAAGGGTAGAGGGGGTTTGATTTCCAGTAATGGCGGGTGCTGACATGTGTGCCACCATCACAAAATCCGCTCCGGCTTCAATGCCGGCTTTGAATGGTAAAAATTCAGTCTGCTCCATCTCGGAAAGTGTTCGGGAGGATATCCCCGTTTCCAGATGGGTGTTGGCAACAGTACTTCCGTTCCCGGGAAAATGCTTTAAGGTTGCCGAAAGATTCTGGCTCTGCATTCCTGTAACCTGAGCGGCAACCATCTTTGATACCAGTTCTGGGTCGGTGCCAAAGGAACGATCTCCAATATCCTCGTTGCCATCTACGGTAATCACATCGGCGACAGGAGCAAAGTCCATGGTAAAGCCAAGCGTGGTTAATTCTTTTCCTAAGGTGATGCCAATTTGTCTTGCTTGTTCCGGATCTCCGGTTTTCCCGATTTCTTCCATAGGCGGATGCTGAGTTACGCCAATGTTGGCATCTCCTAGTCGGGCAACTCGACCGCCTTCTTCGTCAATGGAGAGGAAGGGCGGAATTTTACTATAAGCCGTGGTATTCTTCAGTATTTCGGTCAACTGCTCTCGAGTTTTAATGTTTTTAGAAAAGTAAATGAGACCGCCAACCGGATATTTTTGAAGTGCCGATTTGGTTGTCTCTCCTGCTTGAATCACGGTTTCTACATCGCAGATATCCTCTGGCATCACGAAAAACATCTGCCAGATTTTTTCTTCTAGAGTCATTCCTTGAAGCATCTGATTCACATTTTGAGTCTTGACCTCTGGAGAGTTGGTGTCCGGAATCGCAACACAACCAGAAAGAAGACAGGAAAACAGTAAGAAAATACAGAAGCGGTGAACAAAGCGTTTCATCATATCCCCTCCAGGAGATTATTCTTTACAAAGCTCTGCCGCCAGAGCAGAAATTTGTGCTCTACTGTCATCATTTAGGGCAGATTTAATTTGTACCACTGTATCGGTAAAGGTTAGATTTTTACAGGATTCCAGCAGGCTCTTCATGGTTTTTGCGGCGGTAGGAGCCCAGGTTCCGTTTTCGATTAGACCAATCTGGCGGTTTTGGAAGTTTCGCTCTGTAAGACCATGGATAAAGGTTTGCATAAAGGGGAAGATATCGTTATTATAGGTGGTGGTGGCAAGAACAACCTTCCCATACCGGAAGGCATCCTCGATGGCTTCTGCCATGTCGCACCGAGCAAGGTCGTTCACTACTACTTTGGGACATCCAAACTTTTTTAATTCCTCTGCCAGAGTTTCCACTGCTTTTTTGGTATTGCCGTAGACCGAGGTGTAGGCAATCATCACACCCTCGCTCTCAACTCCGTAGGAAGACCAGATGTTGTAGAGGTTCAGGTAGTAATCCATATCAATGTTAAGAACAGGGCCATGGAGAGGACAAATCATCCGGATATCCAAAGCCGAAGCCTTTTTCAGGAGATTTTGTACCTGAACACCATACTTGCCTACGATTCCAATATAGTACCGCCGAGCCTCGCAAGCCCAGTCTTCCTCTACGTCATTGGCGCCAAATTTACCAAAAGCATCTGCCGAGAAAAGAATGTGTTCGTAGCTATCGTAAGCCATGATAACCTCCGGCCAATGAATCATAGGAGCTGCCACAAAGGTTAGAGTATGTCTGCCTAGGGAAAGGGTGTCTCCGTCGCCTACCACAACCTGACGGTCGGCAAAATCGTTGCCGAAGAACTGCTTCATCATGGGAAATGCTTTGGCCCCTGCAACAATTTTTGCTTCCGGGTAGGTTTCCATAAAGCAAGCAATATTAGCAGAATGATCCGGTTCCATGTGGTGAACAATCAGATAGTCCGGAGTCTTGCCGGCTAGCTCTGTTTCCAGGTTGGAAAGCCATTCCTTGCCAAACCGGATATCCACGGTATCCATAACGGCAATTTTCTCGTCCAGAATGACGTAGGAATTATATGCCATTCCGTTTTCCACAACGTATTGTCCTTCAAATAAGTCAATATCATGATCATTAACGCCGATATACTTAATTTCTTCTGTTACTCGCATGATTCTATCTCCTTTTCTTGGTTCAATTTTTGTTCTTTATTTAATAGCTGGTATACCCGGTCTATGGCAAGTTCTTTCTGCCAAAGGCTCAGGGCGGTTGGGTTGTCTTTGATTTGTCCTCCGTGCTTGGCAAGAGGAAGGGTAGCTGTTTTTCGTGCCTGACTTAAAATCTCTCTGCCGGTTTCGTTAAAGTCCAGAATCCGGATATAGGACGGAGTCAGGGTAGCATCCTCTTTGGTAATCCCAAGATATGCATTCAATAAAATTCGCCGAATTCTGCTATAAGCATACCGCTTGGATTTGACCTTTTCGATTAAAGAAGTCAAGCCATCTGCTGTCAAGGCATCCCGGAAGATGGCATTTTCCAAACCCTCTGAAACATCGGCAATTTTAGAAAGCTCATTCCTGCCCATCAGGCAAATCCGGGCAAGGATGGAATCCTCCATCTGCATGAGAGAAACCGGAGTTTCCTCAGCATAAAGCGTCAACGCTTTTTGAGGAAGATAACAGGCGTATTCTTGATGGTTGTGCATTTGCTCCCGAATAAAGGAAGCCGAGGCAAAACCCTGTCCCGGTCCGGTATCGTTATGGTTTGCACCCATTCTCTTGAGTGCTACCGGATTGATGGAACTGTTACAACGAAGGAGCGCCTTCAGGTATTCCACCCCTAAAATATTATTAGGTTGGTTCAAAAACTCAGCAGAGGCATTACCGAGAACTAAGCGGATAGCTTCGCTCCGAGCGACGGCAAAGGAAAGGCCGCGATTGAGTCCCTGCTTTAAAGCATCCTGAAAGGGGGTATCTTCCGCTATCAGAGTCTGGGCAATTTGCTTCAAAAGGTCAATATCGGTGCATTCAGCACCAAAGAATAAGACATCTACGCAACCTAGAGCATGCAGCGTTAAGATTGCATTTCTGGCATACCGCTCTGCCGATTGCAGGGTCAAAACTGCTGGAAGTTCCAGAACCAAGTCCATGCCACAGGAAAGTGCTGCACGAGCACGAAGTTCTTTGGGATAAATGGCAACATCCCCGCGTTGGACAAAGTTTCCACTCATAATGCCCACAATAGCATCAAGTTCAAGTTCTTTCCGAGCAGCTTCCAGCTGATATTGGTGCCCCTTATGAAAGGGGTTGTATTCACAGACAACGGCACCGATTTTCATAGGGCACCCTCCTTCCGTTTTGGTTCCTTTATAGTATAGCATAAAATTCAGGTTTGACAAGGAAATTTGTGAAAAATTTCTTGTATTGGGTGAAAAAACATGATATGATAAAATCATAAATCTACTTTACAAATAGAGCCAAGGAAAAATATCAAAGAGAGGAAAAACAAAAGAAAGGTGGTATTCGTGATGAAGAAAATGATATCAATATTATTGGCTATGATGATGCTTTTGATGTCTCTGCCTGTTTTTGGGGCAAAAGAAGATGCAACAAAGATGCAGGAAGTATTACTTTTAGTCAAAGAAAAAATTACTGTACCTAAAGAGCTTTCGGAGTTTTCGGGGGATGTGTCAGATTATAACGGGATAATGTCTTATTATTTTAGTTGGACCAGTCCTGATTATGAGAAGTCCATGTCGGTATCCTCTGACGAACAAGGAAGAATCAAAAGTTACAACAAACATACCTTCAAAGGATCAGATAAGAGACTGTCTCATCTCTCTAAGACGGAATTGATTGCTTTTGCTGAGGCGTTTCTAAAAACAACGGTTCCGGAGGCGTTTGCCAGCGAGACAGACTTGCTTGTCTACGATGAAGAGGGTTACTATGTATCTGGGAACTTAATGTACAATATTGGATTCAATCGGGAGAAGGATGGAATTCCTGTGAAGGATAACTATGCCAATGTGTGTCTTTCTGTGGTAGACGAGGAAATTCAGGTGCGTAGCATGGATATTCATTTTGCCTATGATGCAGAATTTGATGAAAAACGAGAAGATATAACGGAGTATCAGGAAAAGTATCAGGCATTGTTCCCAGTTGAATTGGTATATCAGGATGAATATAAGCCTCTTGCCAAGGGAAATGAGCCACGATTTACCCCGGTCCTGATTTATCGCATCAAGGATAATGATGTGGGATATATGAGCAGTAGCACAGGCGAGATTCTAACCGAAGATACGTTTGAGGATGATTATAAAAGAGCGCCGGAGGCAGAGGATTCTACTGTAAATATGGATGCGGCAGTAGGTGGAAGCTCCCTGACTCCTCAGGAGATGGCGGAGCTGGAACAAGTGGAGGGACTTTTGAGCTATCAGGATATCGAAAAGGTGATGAAGAAACTTCCTTATCTTGATTTTTCGGACAAGCTAGAGCTAGAAAGCAGAAATCTCTACAAGGATTCCTATGGAAACTACTATTTTCGAATGAGATATTCTTGGGTAGATGAAAATGCTGATCGGTATTTCAGTGCAATAGCAGATGCTAAGACAGGAGAGGTTATCGAGATTTCCAACGACTTTGGTTACCATGAGGAGAGAAGTGAACTGACTGAATCTCAAAAGCGCGGTGCAGAAAAGAAGATGACGGAGTTCTTAAATGCCATTGCCAAGGAAAAGTTTGCCGAGACAGAAAAAAGAGATGCTCAGGAGTATGGGAATATGCTTACGGACCGTTATGTCAGAATGGTGCATGGTGTTCCCTACCTTGATAACGGAATCCGGATTAGCTTCGATGCCAAAAACAATGTGGTGAGAAACTATAGTTTGGATTTTACCGAGGCAGAATTTACCGATCCACAAAATGCGATTGGAGAGGCAAAAGCTTATGAAAAGATTCTGGAGTATGCTCCTATTCAGCCTGTCTATATCAAATGTGATGGTCTGTATCAGAAGGCATTTTCCCTTAGCGAACACTTTCTTTCGGTGGATGCTATCACCGGAGAAAACAGAAAGCAAGAAATCAGTACAGACTATGATTATGACGATATTAAGGGGCATTGGGTAGAGGCTGCTGCAACCAAGCTATCTGAAATTCAGGTGGGTTTGCCGGGGGGAGCCTTGAATCCAGAAGTTGCTATTACCCAGGAAGACTTTTTGCGGTTTCTGGCATCAGCGGTGATGGGACAGGGCTATAACGGCTATACCACCGAAGAATTATATGAAAGGCTGATGCGGAACGGATTAATTACCGAGGAAGAAAAATTCCCCGAGAGTCAAGTAAAGAGGGAGGATGCCTTTGTTTATATTATTCGTATGGCAGGGCTTGAAAAGGTGGCAAAACTCACCGAGATTTATCGAGTAACCTATAGCGACCAAGGGGAATTATCTAATGGAAAACTGGGATATGCGGCAATTCTTTCGGGATTTGGCGTGGTCTGTGGCGATGGAGGAAATCTTCGTCCGCAAGATGCCCTGACCCGGGCAGAGGCGATAGCGCTGGTATATAAATACCTCCTATCGCTGTAGAGTCATTTGCATTTTATGTGAAAATGCTGGTAACCATGGCGTAAAGATGAAAGAGAGACGGAGGAACCAAGATGGAAGAACAGAATTTCCGTTACGAAGATTTAGCAGATGAACAGGTGGTAGAACTCTCGGCAGAGGGGGAAAAATCTGCCACGGAGTATATCTTAGATAAGTACAAAAATTTAGTCCGTGCCCGGGCGAAGATGTATTACCTGGCAGGTGCGGATAAGGAAGACCTGGTTCAGGAGGGGATGATTGGTTTATTCAAGGCAATCCGGGACTTTGATGCCAGCTATCAGGCGTCCTTCCGGGGATTTGCAGATATGTGTATCAAGCGCCAGATGATTACTGCGGTGAAGACGGCCACTCGGCTGAAACACGGCCCGCTGAACTCCTATGTTTCCTTGAACACCTCGGTTTATGAAGATGAATCGGAACGGACCCTGGTGGATATGCTGGTGGAGCGGGAGGCTATAGATCCGGAGGAGCTTTTGCTTCGCAGGGAGAAGGCCGAGGCGTTGGAAGCAGAAATTGCTGAAAAGCTCAGCTCTTTGGAACAGACAGTCCTGGCATTGTATATGGGTGGTATGAATTATCAGGAGATTGCAAAAGCCCTGAATCGTTCCCCAAAATCCATTGACAATGCCCTCCAGAGAATCAAGCGGAAACTGACTGCAGAGGAATAAAATAAGGAAGTTCGGGCAGAGCAGAGACTCTGCCTTTTTCCATGTATTTTCCTGAAAAAAGTCTTTGTCATACCTTGACACAGGGGTAATTTTCCTTTATACTAATAAAGAAAGATTAAATTGGGTGTATTATATCCCAAAAGACTGGGAAGGAATGAGAAAATTGGCACAAGATAAGAAACTAGTAGAAGCAATTACTCCTATGGGTGAGGATTTTGCCCAGTGGTATACAGATATTATCAAAAAGGCACAGCTTTGTGATTATTCGGGAGTTCGTGGCTGTATGGTGATTCAGCCTTACGGCTATGCAATCTGGGAAAATATTCAGAATGGGCTCAATGCCCGGTTCAAGAAAACCGGTGTGGAGAATGTTTATATGCCCATGTTCATCCCCGAGAGCCTGTTACAGAAAGAGAAGGACCACGTAGAGGGATTTGCTCCCGAGGTCGCTTGGGTAACCCATGGCGGTGCTGAGAAACTTCAGGAACGGCTCTGTGTCCGTCCTACCTCGGAGACTTTGTTCTGTGAGCATTATGCAGGAGCAATTCGTTCTTATCGGGATCTCCCCAAACTCTACAATCAGTGGTGTAGTGTGGTTCGGTGGGAAAAAACCACCCGTCCATTCCTAAGAAGTATGGAGTTTTTATGGCAGGAGGGGCATACCGCTCATGCTACCGCAGAGGAAGCACAGGAGAGAACCATTCAGATGCTCAATGTCTATGCGGACTTCTGCGAAGAAGAACTGGCAATTCCTGTAATCAAAGGACAGAAAACGGAAAAAGAGAAGTTTGCCGGCGCTCATGAAACCTATACCATCGAGAGTATGATGCATGATGGCAAGGCGCTTCAGTCGGGAACTAGTCATAACTTCGGCAACGGATTTGCTCAGGCTTTTGGTATTCAATATTTAAGTGATAATAATACCATGGAGTATGTTCACCAGACTTCTTGGGGTATGTCCACCCGGATTATTGGTGCTATCATCATGGTACATGGCGACGATGCCGGATTAAAGCTTCCTCCCAGAATTGCACCGATTCAGGCGGTGATTATTCCGGTGGCTCAGCACAAGGAGGGTGTTTTAGAGCGGGCAGGTCAGCTGAGAGATCAGCTTTCCGAGAAGTTCCGGGTTAAGTTGGACGACAGCGATAAATCTCCTGGCTGGAAGTACAGCGAATATGAGATGCGGGGTGTTCCGGTCCGGATTGAGATCGGTCCTAAGGATATCGAGAATAACCAGGCGGTTCTGGTCAGCCGTGTTGACCGGAGCAAGACCTTTGTGTCATTAGATAATATTGAAGAAGAATTAGAGAATCTTTTGACCAAGATTCAAGCACAGATGCTGGAGGCTGCTCGGCAGAACCGGGAGGAGAAGACCAGCGTTGCTAAAACTTATGACGAGTTTAAGCAGTTGGTAGAAGAAAAAGGCGGTTTCGTTAAGGCGATGTGGTGCGGCGACGAGGCTTGCGAAATGAAGATTAAAGAGGATACCACGGCAACGTCCCGTTGTATTCCCTTTGAACAGGAAGAAATTACCGATACCTGTGTTTGCTGCGGCAAGCCGGCTACCAAGATGGTTTACTGGGGCAAAGCATATTAAAGAAAGAGGAGGACGAAGCAATGTGGTGGCAAAATTTCTATCATTCTATCATGAATCAGGTTGCGTTGCTTCGGCTCACCGATCTGATTGATATTCTGGCAGTATCCTATCTGGTTTACAAATCTCTGCGATTCATCCGAGATACCAAAACCATGCAGCTTTTAAAAGGGGTAGCCCTTCTGTTTATTGTGATGCAGACCAGCTATTTTCTGCATCTGAATACGCTACACTATATTTTGAGCAATGTTCTGCAGGTAGGGTTGATTGCCCTTGTGGTAGTATTCCAGCCGGAGCTTCGGCGGGTGCTGGAACAAGTGGGAAGAACCTCTATGGGAAAATGGTTCAATTCCACCGGGGAATTTGATGAAGAAGCGGAGCGAACCATTCGGGAAATTGCCCGGGGCGCTCAGGCCATGGCAAACAACCGGGTCGGTGCTTTGATTGTTATTGAGAACAGAGATAATATTGATTCTTTCATTAGTTCTGGGATTAAGGTCCAGGCGAAGACAACCAGTGAGCTTTTGGAAAATATTTTTGTTCCCAACACTCCTCTTCATGATGGAGCTGTGGTAATCCGGGATAATCTGGTGGAAATGGCGACTTGCGTTCTTCCGTTGTCCCAGAACCCCAATATTCGAAAGGAATTGGGAACCCGGCATCGGGCCGGCATTGGTATTTCCGAAGAATCCGACGCGGTCGTGGTCATTGTCTCTGAGGAGACCGGTAATATTTCGGTAGCTCATCGGGGTATGTTGAATACGGGCTTCGGCGAGGAAACTCTGCGGGAACGGATTGTAGACCTCTTAGATGCTGCGTCTGTGGCGGAAGAACCCTCTGATGGAAAGTTCAAGCTGAAGAGCCTGGTGAAAAGGGGGAGAAAGAATTGAAAAAGATATTCGAAAGTGATAGTTTTTTGAAGATTTTCTCCGTGGTCATCGCTGTTATTCTTTGGCTCTATATCATTGTAGTTTTGGATCCGGCCATTGAGGTAGAGGTAAGAGAGATACCGATTCAATACGTCGGAATGGAAGAGATGGAGAGAAACGGTATCAGTGTCGTTAGCGAATCGGCTACCACCATTAATTTAAAAGTAAAAGGGAGCCGGAAAAAGATGGGCCGATACGACATGAAAACCATCATCGCTAAGGCAGATCTATCTGAGGTATCTGAAGTGGGGAAGCACAAGTTACCGGTAGAGATTGTAATTCCTTTTGAAAATTCAGGCATTGCTTCTCGAAGTCTCTATCATGTGGAGATTCAGACAGAACAAACAGTAAAAAAAGAACTGGCCTTGAGGATTCTTACCGAGGGAAGCCTGGCAGAGAATTATATGCCGGGCGAGATGTCCGTCAATCCGAAGTCGGTTGTTATCCGGGGTCCGGAATCTGTAATTGGCAAGATTGAAGAAGCCGGTGTTGTTTTAAATTATGGTGCTGCAGATGTGGATATTACGCAGGCATTACCAATTCAGTTCTATGATGGAGAGGGAAGAGCCTTGAACGCACAGGAAGCGCTGATAAGACGGATTTCCCAGGATGTAGAAAAGGCAGAGGTTAACTGTACTGTGGTAAAACTTCGGACGGTGAGAATTGTGCCGCGACTTTTAGCGGAGACAGAGGAAGAAGAGAAGTTCTTAGATAGTGCCACCTATGCGTTGAATCCGGATACCGTTCAGATATATGGGGATAACAATACCACAGCATCCATTGATGAGATTTCTACCATTGGAGTATCTGCCAGAAGATTTGTAGATAACCAGAAGGTGAAAGTGAAACTGAGTATTCCGTACAATGTCAAGGTTTATGGAGACATTTCTGAAGTAGAAATTACCATGAATAAAACCATGAAACCGGAGAAAAAGTAATATGAGAATTGTAATCAGTTCGATTCGTATGCCCATCAGGCATACCGAGAAAGAAGTCTTGAACGCCGCACAAGAAATTGTGCGGCGGCGTTGTATTCCGGCCGAGGAATTTAGGATTTATAAGCAATCCCTGGATGCTCGACGGAAAAATCATATTTACTATACCTATAGCGTTCTTGCAACGGTTCCCGATGGGACGCTCTGCGACGGAAAGGAACTCCGTCCATTTTCTAACCAGGATGAGCTTGCGATTCCTCAGGACAGAAAGTTATCCTCTCGTCCGGTGGTGGTAGGAATGGGTCCTTGTGGTCTTTTTGCTGCCTATGTTCTGGCAAAGTCCGGGAATCCTCCTTTGGTTCTGGAACGGGGTGAGTCGGTTTACGAACGCGCCAAGACGGTGGAACGATTCTGGAACAATGGTGCTTTTAATCCAGAATCCAATGTTCAGTTCGGGGAGGGGGGAGCCGGAACCTTTTCGGACGGAAAGCTCAATACCCGGATTGGAGATCCCAGACAGCGGTTTGTGCTTAAAACCTTTTGTAGACATGGAGCACCGGAAGATATTCTTTATCGGGCAAAGCCGCATATTGGGACCGATAAGCTTCGGGATGTAGTATGTTCTATGCGGGAGGAAATCATTGCCTTAGGTGGTGAGGTTCGATTTTCCACCTGTCTAACGGGAATCCGTACCGAAAGAGGTGTTCTCAGCGAGATTGAGATAAATGGTGAAGAATGGATTCCCTGTACCCAACTGATTCTGGCCATCGGTCATAGCAGCCGGGATACCTATAAGATGCTTTTGGAACAGGGAATTTCTATGGAACAAAAACCCTTTGCGGCTGGAGTTCGGGTGGAGCATAAGCAGAGAAAGATTGATGAGCTTCAGTATGGTTCCGCCGATTTGGGATTGCCACCGGCAGATTATCGGCTGGTGTATAACGGAGAGGAACGAAGTTGTTATTCCTTTTGCATGTGTCCAGGTGGTCAGGTGGTGAACGCTTCCTCTGAGCCGGGGCGTCTGGTTGTTAATGGTATGAGTGAACATAACCGGGACGGAGAAAACGCCAACAGCGCTTTGGTGGTTTCGGTTCGGCCGGAGGATTTTGGGAGCAAAGATGTTTTGGCTGGCATAGAATTCCAACGGAGATACGAGGAATTGGCATATCAACTAGGGGGCGGAGACGGTTCCGCACCGGTTCAGCTGACTCGGGATTTTTTAGAAGATAAACCATCGGAGAAACTGGGAACAGTAATACCCAGCTTCACCGGAAGGTGGAGGTTTGCCCAGTTAAAGAATTGTTTGCCTCAATTTATTACCGAGTATCTCAAAAAAGGTCTTTTGGATTTCGAAAAGAAGATGCCCGGGTTCGCTTTCGGTGATGGTGTTCTAACTGGGGTGGAGATGCGAACTTCGGCGCCAGTGCGGATTCTCAGGAATGAGAAACTGGAGAGTACCAACTGCGCTGGCCTTTACCCGGCAGGCGAAGGTGCCGGGTATGCAGGCGGTATTGTCAGTGCGGCGGTGGATGGAATCCGCTGTGCTTTAGAAGTTCTGGAGAAATGAGTTAAGGATAGTAAGACAAAAAAGTGTCTTGCTATCCTTTTTTTATTGGCTATCGTGCTGAATTGACAAAGAATAAAAAGAATGTTAAAATATTAACAAAGTAAATGACATAAACTATTTGAGATAATTAATTCAGGAGGAAAGAACCATGGATAAAAAAATAGATCAATTGGTAGATAGTGTGGAGCGGTTGGAAGCAGCCATCTGTCGAACCCGGGAAGCACAGAAAACTTTTGCAACCTATACCCAGGAGCAGATAGACAAAATCTTCTTGGCGGCTGCATCTGCGGCAAACAAGGCGAGAATTCCCCTTGCCAAAATGGCAGTGGAGGAAACCGGTATGGGTGTTGTGGAGGATAAGGTGATTAAGAACAATTATGCCTCGGAATACATCTACAACGCCTATAAGAATACCAAAACCTGTGGCGTGATTGAGGAGAATAAGGCGTATGGTACAAAGGTAATCGCCGAACCCATTGGGGTGATTGCGGCGGTGATTCCCACCACTAATCCGACTTCTACGGCAATCTTTAAGTGTTTACTGGCATTAAAAACTAGAAATGCTGTCATCATCTCTCCCCATCCGAGAGCGAAGAACTGTACTATTGCAGTGGCAAAGTTAGTGCTGGATGCGGCAGTTGCGGCAGGAGCTCCTGAGGGGATCATTAATTGGATTGATGTTCCAAGCCTGGAGATGACGAACACCGTTATGAAAGAGGCGGACATGATTTTGGCAACCGGAGGCCCCGGTATGGTTAAGGCGGCATACTCCTCCGGAAAGCCTGCTCTGGGCGTTGGTGCAGGTAACACTCCTGCGATTATAGATGATAGCGCCGATATTTTGTTGGCGGTCAGTTCTATCATTCATTCCAAGACCTTTGACAACGGAATGATTTGTGCCTCTGAGCAATCGGTGATTGTACTGGAGAGTATTTACGATGCAGTCAAGGCGGAGTTTTTGGCGCGAGGTTGTTACTTCTTAACTGAGGAAGAAACCGAAAAGGTGAGAAAGACCATCATCATCAACGGTGCCTTGAATGCCAAGATTGTAGGACAGTCGGCAAGCAAGATTGCCGAACTCTCCGGTGTCTTGGTTCCTGAGGGAACCAAGATTCTCATCGGCGAGGTGGACTCGGTAGAAATTACAGAAGAATTTGCTCACGAAAAGCTTTCTCCGGTGCTTGCCATGTACAAGGCAAAGGATTTCGAGGAGGCGCTTTCCAAAGCAGAGCGATTGATAGAGGATGGTGGCTTTGGACATACCTCCTCGGTGTACCTGAACGAAATGACGGAATCTGAAAAGCTGGACAACTTTGCGGCAAGAATGAAAACCTGTAGAATTCTGGTGAATACCCCGTCTTCTCACGGCGGCATTGGTGATTTGTATAACTTTAATCTGGCGCCGTCTTTGACCCTGGGGTGTGGTTCCTGGGGCGGTAACTCGGTATCTGAAAATGTGGGTGTCAAGCACCTGCTTAATCTAAAAATAGTAGCAGAAAGAAGGGAAAATATGCTTTGGTTCCGCGCTCCAGAAAAGATTTATATCAAGAAAGGCTGTCTACCGGTTGCCCTGGACGAACTGCAAAACGTTATGGGGAAGAAAAGAGCGTTTATTGTAACCGACCATTTCCTCTATGAGAACGGGTATACCAAACCCATCACCGAGAAACTGGACGAAATGGGGATTGTTCATACCACCTTCTTTGATGTTCAGCCAGACCCCACTCTGGGCAATGCCAAGAATGGTGCAGCACAGATGGCGGCGTTCAAACCGGATGCTATCATCGCATTGGGCGGCGGTTCTGCTATGGATGCAGCTAAGATTATGTGGGTTCTCTACGAGCATCCAGAGGCTGATTTTATGGATATGGCAATGCGGTTTATTGATATCCGGAAGAGAGTTTATACCTTCCCCAAGATGGGAGAGAAAGCATACTTTATTGCAATCCCCACTTCGGCTGGTACCGGTTCAGAGGTAACCCCGTTCGCAGTTATCACTGATGAGTCCACCGGAGTGAAGTATCCTTTGGCAGACTATGAGCTGATGCCTAACATGGCAATTATTGATACCGACTTCCACATGTCAGCACCAAAGGGACTGACGGCAGCATCCGGTATTGATGCAGTAACCCATGCGGTTGAGGCGTATGTGGCAATGCTTGCCACCGATTATACTGACGGTCTGGCGCTCAAGGCGCTGAAAACCATCTTTGAATATCTGCCAAGAGCCTACGAGAATGGACAGACAGACGTGGTTGCCCGTGAAAAAATGGCGAATGCTGCTACCATGGCCGGGATGGCGTTTGCCAATGCATTTCTGGGTATCTGTCATTCTATGGCACATAAGCTGGGTGCATTTCATCATCTGCCCCATGGTGTTGCTAATGCCTTGATGATCGAAGAGGTGATTCGGTTCAATGCGGCAGAGGCTCCCGCCAAAATGGGAACATTCTCTCAGTATGACCATCCGAATACCTTGCGGCGTTATGGTGAAATTGCAGAGTATCTTGGTATTCAGGGTAAGGACGACACCGAAAAGCTGGAGGGATTGATTTCTGCTATCAATGACCTGAAAGCGGTGGTTGGAATCAAAGAATCTATCAAGGATTATGGCATCGAGGAAGAGGAATTTCTGAAGAATCTGGACGAAATGGTAGAGCAGGCATTTGATGATCAGTGTACTGGTGCTAACCCCAGATATCCGTTGATGGAAGAGATGAAGCAGATGTATATGAATGCATACTACGGCAAGCATTTTGTTGAAAAAGCAATGCCCGGAAAAAAGGCATAGATGAGGGGAGGAAAACAATATGAAATTGGAGCAAGTGATTGCGGAGAGAAAGAATAAGATCATTTATCGCGACGGAGAAACCTGTGTCAAGGTATTTGATGAGAAGTATTCCAAAGCGGATGTTCTCAACGAGGCACTCAACCAGGCAAGAATTGAAGAAACCGGACTTAAGATTCCCAAGGTGCTGGCAGTTACCATGGTAGATGGAAAGTGGGCGATTGTATCTGAATATGTTGCGGGAAAAACGCTGGCGCAGCTCATGGAGGAAAACCCGGAGAAGAAAGGGGAGTATCTGGAATTATTGGTGGACTTACAGTTGGAGGTTCATGCCAAGAAAGCGCCCTTACTGAATAAACTCAAAGATAAGATGAACCGAAAAATCAGCGAAACGGATTTGGATGCAACCACCAGATATGAGTTACACACCAGACTAGAGGGAATGCCTAAGCATACCAAGGTCTGCCACGGGGATTTCAATCCATCGAATATCATTCTCACCGAGGACGGAACCCCTTATGTTCTGGATTGGTCCCATGCAACCCAAGGAAATGCCTCTGCAGATGCGGCAAGAACTTATCTTCTTTTCTGTTTGAGTGGCGACCAAGAAATTGCCAAGCAATATCTGGAACTGTTTTGCCGAAAGAGCAACACCGCAAGACAGTATGTGCAGAAGTGGATGCCCATTGTGGCGGCATCTCAATCCGTCAAAGGAAACAAAGAAGAGCGTGAGTTCCTTCTTTCCTGGGTGGATGTTGTGGAATACGAATAAGAAAAAACATTATGCAGCAGATTGTGTGTTCTTAAGAACACGCACTCTGCTGCATATTTTTGTACCAAAAAGTGAATTTTTATATAAAATAAAAAGAGGAAGAATCTGAAAAGAATTTGTAACATTTCTATTGCTAAATGAAATTCGTTATGGTAAAATAAATAGAAATGAACAGTTTTTTCTGTCATACAAACGAAAAATCGGTTTCGGGAGTATACCGGAAACCTTTTCTATAAGGAGATGTAGACAAAATGAAACTTGGAATCGTAGGACTTCCCAATGTAGGAAAAAGCACACTCTTTAATGCTATTACCCAGGCTGGGGCAGAATCGGCAAACTACCCTTTTTGTACCATTGAACCCAATGTGGGTACGGTATTGGTACCGGATTATCGGATTGACAAGCTGACCGAAATGTACCAACCGGATAAGGTAACCTATGCAACCATTGAATTTGTGGATATTGCAGGCCTGGTAAAAGGTGCCAGCAAGGGCGAGGGCCTGGGCAACAAGTTCCTTTCCAATATCCGGGAAGTAGATGCTATTGTTCATGTAGTTCGTGCCTTTGAGGACACCAACATTGTCCATGTGGAGGGTTCTGTGGACCCCATTCGGGATATCGAAACCATCAATCTGGAGTTGATTCTCTCTGACCTGGAGATTCTGGATCGGCGGATTGAGAGAACCCAGAAGTCTTTAAAGGGCGGTGAGAAAAAATATCAGGCACATCTGGATTTCTATCAAAGGCTCCATGAAGTATTGGAGAGTGGAAAAACCGCTCGGAGTATGGAAATGACCGAAGAAGAGCTAGAGATGCTTACCGATGTGGCTCTCCTGACCTTAAAACCGGTGATTTATGCTGCTAATGTAGCAGAGGATGATTATAGCTCTGCCGAAACCGACAATCCATTTGTTAAGAAAATTCAGGAATTTGCCGAGACAGAAAAGTCTGAGGTTATGGTAATTTCCGCCCGAATTGAGGAGGAAATATCGGCTCTGGAAGCTGACGAAAAGGCAATGTTCCTGGAGGAATTAGGGGTCTCGGAATCGGGATTGGATAAGTTGATTAAGGCAAGCTACAAATTGCTTGGGTTAATCAGCTACCTGACCGCCGGAAAACCGGAGGTTCGTGCCTGGACCATTACCGAGGGAACCAAAGCTCCTCAGGCAGCAGGTAAGATTCATACGGATTTCGAGCGTGGATTTATCCGCGCTGAGGTGGTGGCTTATGACGACCTGATGGCCTGTGGAACTATGAACGCTGCCAAGGAAAAAGGGTTGGTACGCTCCGAGGGGAAAGAATATGTAATGAAAGACGGGGATATTGTATTATTCCGGTTCAATGTATAAAATATTTAAGAGGGGGTAAACAGCATGGACTTTAAGTCGATTGATTGGAAAGGGCAGGTGAGCAAAGCCGTTGGTTTTGTTGCCAAGAAAGCAGGAGAAGTTAAGGAAGTCTCCAAAATCAGGTATCAAATTTTTGATTTAAAGGGAGACGTAAAAAAACTGTATTCTGAGATTGGGAAGCAGGTGTACGAAGAAATGGGGATGAGTCCGGCTCTTCCGGACGATGTGCTGATGAAGTGTGATATCCTGGAGGCAAAGCTTGCGAAAATTGAGGCACTGCGGGAAAAAGCCAGCACGATTGCAGATAAGGATGTGGACATTATCTGTTCCGGTTGTGGTGCGGTGTGTAGTGTGGCGGAGGATTCCTGTCCGGAATGCGGTGCACCTTTGTTTGAGGAAGTAGATGCCGAACTGGAGGAAGAGCTGTGATTCTGGTTTTATCTGGAAGCGGCGGCGAGGCACGGAGTTTTTCTGTCCTCCTTGAAACGGAGAAGTTGGAACATCTTTGCGTTCTTCCAACGCTACAGGAAGCGGCGGCTTTCGGTTGCGGGAATGTGGTAGTCGGACGATTTGGTGTCCGGGAAATGGAAGAACTTCTCCGGGGGGAAAAAATTCATGGTGTTGCCGATCTGGACAGTGGTGAGGTTACCATGTCTGAGGTTGCGATGATTGCCTGTGAAAATCTGGAAATTCCTTATATCAAGTACCTTCCTCTGCCCAATGCAGAGCGGGAATTAATTGCGGGAACGGTAGGGTCTTATCAGGAAATTGCCGAGGGAATTGATTGTCTTTCCGGCTCGGTGTTGCTTTATACAACACCGGCTGCGGCAATGGCCATTGCTGGAATGGTGAAGAATCCCGAAAAGCTTTATACCCCGATTCTTCGAGGGAGCAGCTTTGATGTGGACAAGGCTTTGGAATATGGACTTCCTTTATTGAACATACAGGAGGTTGATAGTCTTGACGGAGTAGATGCGGTTACTCAGCTGATTGGAAAAGTAGAAGCCAAACTTATCATTTGTGATGGCTCCTGGGATCTTTCTGATAAATTGGCGGCAGCAGAGCTAGCACAGATTCCGGTTATTCTGACTCATAAAACAGGGATTGAGTATTCCCGGACTGCATGGAATAACGAGGCGTTACTTCGCGCACTTCGGGGATGGAGTAAATAAGAAGGTTGGAGGTTACCAATGGAGACCATTAAAATTGCGATTGACGGTCCGGCAGGTGCCGGAAAAAGCACCATAGCCAAAGCGGTGGCTGGTGCCTTGGGTTTTGTTTATATTGACACTGGAGCCATGTATCGTGCCATCGGTCTTGCAGCAGTAAATCGGGGCATTGACCCGGCAGTTGCAGCTGATGTGGAGGGGATTCTGGATAGCGTGGATGTGAAAATCTGCCATACCCAGGAAGGTCAGCAGATTTACTTAAACGGCGAGAATGTATCGGGGAAGATTCGTACCCCGGAGATTTCCTCTGCCGCATCTCATGTGGCAGTGATTCCGGCGGTTCGACTCAAGCTGGTGGAGCTTCAACGAAAGCTTGCAGAAGAAACCAATGTAATTATGGACGGTCGGGATATCGGGACTTATGTTTTGCCCAATGCTCAGCTGAAAATCTTCTTGACTGCAGACCCAGAGGAACGGGCAAAGCGGCGGTATCTGGAATTACAGGAAAAGGGAGTAGAAACTACCCTGGAGGAGGTTCTCTCGGAGATGAAGTTCCGGGACAAAAATGATTCCAGCCGGGAGTTTGCCCCCTTAAAAGCTGCGGAGGATAGCGTGTTGGTGGATAGTACCAGCCTTTCTCTGGAGGAGACCATTGCTAAGATTTCGGCAATGGTAAAAGAGATGATTTCAGTTCCGGAAAGGTAGAAGAAAATGAAGTTTTATCGAATTGCACGAGTGTTTATTAGTGGAATCTTTCATCTTTTGTTTCGAATTAGGATTGAGGGAAAAGAGAATATCCCCTGCGAGGGAGCCTATGTGGTTTGCTCCAATCATAAAAGCTTGATGGATCCGCCCATGCTGGGAGTTTGTCTGCCTTTTCCGGTTCGCTTTATGGCAAAGGAGGAGCTTTTTCGTAATAAGATTTTCGGCGGAATTATTCGCGCAGTAGGTGCTTTTCCCATCAAGCGCGGCAAGAGCGATGTAGGTGCTCTCCGGGCTGCTATGAAGATGTTGGAAAATGGTGAAAACGTTGCTATTTTCCCTGAGGGAACCCGATCTAAAGGCGATACGATGCGCCGGGGAAAGCAGGGTGCAGCCTTGATAGCAATGAAAGCCGGAGTGAATATTCTTCCGGTGGGGATTGAGGGTCAGTACAAGCTGTTTCATAAATTGACCTTCCGGATTGGGAAGGTAATTCCCCTGGAGGAATATTTTGCCCAGAAAATAACCGGAGATGAGTTGCAGGAGCTGACCGATAAAACCATTATGCCGGCCATCGGTGCCCTGGCAGGAGTGAAGCCCTATGCATGTTGAGATTGCAGAAAAAGCCGGGTTCTGCTTCGGAGTTGACCGAGCGGTAAAAATGGCGTATCAGCTTACAAAAAAAGAGGGAAATCATGCCTGCTATGGTATGTTGATTCATAATCGGGACGTAACCGAGGATTTGAAGGAGCAAGGATTGCCAGTGCTGGAGTCCATGGAGGAGATTCCTCCGGAAGTGGAGCTTCTGCTCCGGGCCCATGGGATTCCCAAGGCCGAACAAAAAGCATTGGAGGAAAAAGGTGTCCGGATTGTGGATGCCACTTGCCCCTATGTGAAGAAGATTCATCGAATTGTGGAAAAAGCGTACCGAGATGGTCGTCAGGTTATTATCTGTGGAGATAAGACTCATCCGGAGGTAAAAGGAATTCATGGTTGGTGTGAAAACACGGCGATGATGATAGGTGCTGAGGACGAAATAGGAGAGATTCTAAGTCTCGATTCCCAAATTCCGTTAACTATTGTGGCGCAAACCACCATTCGGGCAGAATTTTTTAAAAAAATTACAGAAAAGTTAAAAAAACATTTTACAAATGTTGAAATCTTTGATACAATATGTAATGCAACTGCGGAACGACAGAAAGCGGCGGCAGAGTTAGCTGCCCGGTGCGATTGCATGCTGGTAGTGGGTGGAAAGAATAGTTCCAACACCAGAAAGCTTTATGACGTATGCAAGGAGCGCTGTCGTGATACCCATTGCATAGAAAACGAAAAAGAATTAAAAAAATATATTACACAGGGAATTATTCCCGGAAACAAAAAAATCAAAGTGGGTATTACTGCGGGGGCATCTACCCCGGATGCAGTAATCAAGGAGGTCTATTTAACCATGGCGGAAAACAATGAAATGAACTTTGCAGAGGCTCTGGAAGAAACTTTAAAGCCCCTCAAGTCAGGCGAAGTAGTAAAGGGTGTAGTCATTGGCATTACCCCGACCGAGGTACAGGTTGATATCGGCAATAAGTATGACGGTGTTATTCCTTTTGATGAATTGACCAATGATCCGGCAGCAGACATCAATGCGCTGGTAAAATTGGGTGAGGAAATCGACGTTTATGTTGTTCACGTG
The DNA here is from genome assembly GCA_045540375.1 of Ructibacterium sp. Classification (GTDB taxonomy): domain Bacteria; phylum Bacillota; class Clostridia; order Monoglobales; family Monoglobaceae; genus Ructibacterium. Next base: position 40,521 of record JAZQHD010000027.1, read on the forward strand.
AGCGACAGAGACGGTGTTGTAACTCTTTCTAAGAAGAAGATTGACGCAGTGAAGGGTATGGAAGAACTTCAGGCTGCATTTGAAAATAAGGAAGTCCTGACCGGCCGCGTTGTGGAACTGGTTCGGGGTGGTGTCGTTACCATTGCTAAGGGTGTCCGGGTATTCATTCCTGCATCCGAATGTGCAGATCGGTTCCTGGCAGACTTGGGTGTTCTGCTTAACACCGAACAGAACTTTAAGATTATCAAGATGGACGTAGATAGAAGAGGCCGCCAGAGAGTGGTTGGTTCCATCAAGGTTATCGCAAAGGAAGAAAACGCAAAGGCTGCTGCAGCATTCTGGGAAACTGCAGAGGTTGGCAAGCAGTATAAGGGTACCATCAAGTCTTTGACTTCCTTTGGCGCATTTGTTGATTTAGGCGGCGTAGACGGTTTGATTCATATTTCTGAACTGTCTCCCACCCGGATTGCTCATCCCTCCGAGGCTGTTGCAATTGGTGATGAAATTGAAGTTTACATCAAAGAAATGAATCAGGCAGAGAACAGAATTTCTCTGGTGAAGGAATTAAAGGAACAGAAGGCGGCTGCATTCTGGGAAGATGCAGAAGTTGGTAAGGAATATACCGGTATGGTAAAATCCCTGACCTCCTTTGGTGCCTTTGTTGACCTGGGCGGAGTAGACGGTCTGGTTCATATTTCTGAGTTGTCCTGGCAGAGAATCAAGCATCCCTCCGAGGTTGTTAAGACCGGAGATATGTTGACTGTTTACATCAAGGAGCTGAACCAGGAAACTGGCAAGGTATCCTTGGGTTACAAGAAGGAAGAGGATAGTCCTTGGGTAAAGGCAACTGCTGATTTGAACGAAGGCGATGTTGTAAAGTGTAAGATCGTTCGGATCCTGCCCTTTGGTGCATTTGCTGAGGTTGCTCCCTTTGTTGATGGTTTGATTCATATTTCTCAGATTTCTAACGAGAGAATCAGCAAGCCCTCTGATGTTTTGGCAATCGGCGATATGGTAGATGCACAAATTGTTGAAATCAATCAGGAAACCAAGCAGATTGGCCTTTCTATGAAAGCACTAATGGCTCCGGTAGAGACCGAGGAAGTCGCAGCAGAACCTGCTGAGGAAGAGATTCACTCCTACACGGAGGAAAGTTCCTTTACCTTAGGTGATATTCTGGAGGATGCAGAAGCAGACGCTGAATAATCTTGAAAAAAGGACAAAGGCTGCCCTGTGGCGGCCTTTGTTTGACTTTGGGAGGATGCAATATGAATATAAGGGAATGGAAGACCAAGATTCAGGGCAAAACCGTCGCAGTGATTGGAATCGGTGTCAGCAATCTGCCCTTAATCCGGATTTTGGCAGAGGCAGGTGCCAAAGTCTTTGCTCATGACAAACGGACTCCAGAACAGTTGGAAGATACCTATGTTGAATTGCAGAAATTAGGTGTTTCCATGGTGCTGGGTGAACATTACTTAGATACCATTGATTCGCAGGTTTCTGTGGTCTACAAGACCCCAGGAATCCGGTGTGATGTTCCGGTGTTAAAAGAGGCGGCAGCGCGAGGGGTGGAGATTACCTCCGAGATGGAATTGTTTTTTGCTCTTTGTCCAGCTAAAATCATTGGAATTACCGGAAGCGACGGAAAAACCACCACAACCAGCCTGATTCATGACATGCTTAGTCGGGCAGGGTATACCTGTTATCTAGGCGGTAATATTGGCCATCCTCTTGTGGAGGAACTGGAACAGATGACAGAAAAGGATATTGCCATTGTGGAACTATCCAGTTTTCAGCTCCATACCATGACCAGAAGCGCGGACATTTCTGTGGTTACCAATGTAACCCCAAATCATCTGGATTGGCACATTGATTTTCAGGAATATGTAGATTCAAAAAAGGCGATTTTTGCCCATCAGACAGACGGAATGGTTGTCTTGAATTACGACAACGAAATCACTCGAAATTTTGGAAAAGAAGCAAAAAATCCGGTTTATTTCAGTTCCAAAGAGCGTTTGCTGGATGGCTACTGTCTGGAGAATAAAAAGATTGTTTTGAGAAAAGACGGTGAGGTTGTCCGGGAGGTACTGGACATTGATACCATCTATATTCCCGGAATGCATAATGTGGAGAACTATATGGCGGCTATTGCGGCAACCGATAGCCTGATAGGGGATGAGGTGGTTCGGGAAACCGCTACCGAGTTCCATGGTGTTCCCCATAGAATCGAATTTGTTCGAGAGTTGGAAGGAGTTAAGTATTATAATGACTCCATTGCAAGCTCTCCGGCACGAACCACCGCAGGATTGGTCTCTTTCGGCGAACAAAAAGTGATATTGATTGCGGGCGGGTATGACAAAAAGATTCCTTTTGATGAATTCGGCGTTGTGGTGAATGACCATGTGAAAAAACTGGTTCTGGTAGGGGTAACCTCGGAAAAAATTGAGACCGCTGTCAAGAATGCGGAGAACTATGACGGTCTTCCTATTTGCCGATGTCAGGCATTTTTGGAGGCAGTAGAAACCGCAAAAAGCCTGGCAGAACCGGGGGATATTGTCCTGCTTTCCCCTGCTTGTGCAAGCTTTGATCTGTTCAAGAACTTTGAGGTTCGAGGTAATACCTTTAAAGAGATTGTAAAAGGGTTTTAATAAAAAAAGATGCTTCACGTATGTACGTGAAGCATCTTTTTTATTCATACACCACAATAACCCGAATCTGTCCGCCGCCGGCGGGGAGTTTGTCGTAATATGCCGAATAATGCAGGCCCTCTTGATTCAGGATGTCCGAAAGAGGAATCTTGGTATAATCGGTGGCGTAAATGGAACGCTTCCGGTAAACTGCCACATCGCTGCTGACAGGGTAGGTTCTCTCGGAGGTAATCAAGTGAGAGGGGGAAAGTTTGGTAATCTTTTCGGTTAATTCGGTAAGTTTGGTAACGGAGTCGGGATTGGCAGGATTGCCGGAAAGCATGATTCCTTGCCCTGCCGAAATGTTCAGAACCCGCTTAGAGGTGTTCATGGAGTAGAACTCTCCGTCAACCAAATATTTGTAGGAGCCGGATAGGCTACTTAGGTCGTTGATAGCATAGGTGGTAAGTCCAAACGAGAACCCATCGTTGGTGATGTTATCCAGGATCATCTTTGCAATGGTACCGCTGTTGTCCAACTCATAGTAGAGAATATCGCCTGATGCAATTTTAACACCGTCCAGCCTTTGGGGGAAGATACGAGTATAAACACTGGATTCACTTTGATCAGTGGTTCCGATATCCAGAATTTCCGCATTGGATGCCACGGTGTAGGAACCCAACTTTCGAGTCTCCCAGGAGAAGGTGCCACTCATCTTTGAATTGATGGCAGAGGTGGCAGAGGTGAGAACTGCGTTGCCGTCTTTGAAGGAGACTTTGACCACTTGATTGATGTAGGAACTATAATCTTTGTTGGTCGTGTATTCTGTAGCTTCGCCATTGGGGAGAACCAGCTTGACATAATAGCCGGTATAGGTGTTGGTAACACCGGATTGATAGGTCTTTCTGCCGCTTTCCAATACATAGCCTGCTATGTCATCGGATGCCATGGAAACGGAGGAAACCACATCGGCAACGCCACCATCCTTTCCCAAAAGAAGAGTAACGGTATCGCCTAAATAACACTCCCCGCCTGAAGCGAGTTTTTTGAATGCGGAACTTCCCTCTACAACATATTCCTTGCCAGAAACAGTAATGGAAGAGGGCATATCTTTGTTGGGTGTTGCCTTTTCGTAAATACCGCTTATCTTATTACTATAGGCAAGAACCATATCCAGGTCTTTTAGATAGTAGGCAATATCATAGGACTGAAGCCCGGAAGCGTCAACGCGGATGCCATTTCGAAGAATGGCGGTGTCATCGGTGATACCCCAACTACTTCCCCAACTGGTAGAAAGAACTGTCAAGGGTCCTTTGATCTGTCCCTTTTGCCAGGTGATATAATCAATACCGTCTCCTGTGGTCTTGACTCGCAGAACATCACCCATATTCAAAGTAGATTTTAGATTGCCAAAGGTAATCTGGCTCTTTCCTTTATAAACTGTGGTGCTGTCATCAATTTCCACTGATTGCAGTGTGTTGTTCCGGTATGCCATCACAGAATCCGAAAGAGCCGAATAAACCACATAGTCCTCAGTATCGTTACTTCCTGATTCAGGCAAGAAGGCTAAGAATTTATTTCCGTTTTTAACGGCGATTTCTCCGGTAAGACCCAAGAAAGACCGGTCCAGGGGAGAGCTGAGTTTATAGGTTCCACTGGAGGTAAATATCTCGTCCGCCGAGATGGAGGCGTCGTCATTGCCGTCTGCAATTAAGGTAACATCCTCTAAAATCTGAACATCAAAATCATTGACCAGTTGAGAGGTTTTCCCTTTCATGGTTACACTTAAGGAGTTGGAAATCAACTGTGCCACCTGTCCCCGGTTCATGATATCTCCGGCAGAACAAGAAATGCCGTCGGTCATATCGAGGTTCTGAGCAAGTCCCAACTGCCCATAGGGCCAGGAAACACCAAAATCGCCATCTGTGTAACCTAAGACCCGCAGCATAATGGTAACACCTTCTTCGAAGAGGACACCTTCGTCGGGACGGAAGGTAGCATCGGGATAGCCTCCTACCAGACCGTTGGTAACGCCCACCCGGACATAGGGAGCTGCCCAGTGCCGATAGGTAACATCGGGAAAGGGAGAGATAGAAAGACTTTTAGCGACACTGTTTCGATAGGGGGAGCTGGCAACTGCCATTTTGGTAAACTCCGCCCGGGTAACGGGGTCATGTAATCGAAGATTTCCGTCAGGGTCCCCTTTCATAATCTCAAGTTCGGACAGAAGAGATAAAGTTCCTTCCTGGGGTTCCTCTGCCCAGCAGGGAAGAGTGCCCAGCAGGGTAAGGATAAGAAATAAAAATAAAAACCGTTTCATTGGTATACCTCCCTTGTTATTCATGACGCAGTGCGTCAATGGGGTTAAGTCTTGCTGCGTTCTTCGCCGGCAGATAGCCGAAGAGAACGCCAATGCCTACCGAAACACCAAAGGCGATGGCAATGGCTCCCAACGACGGAGTTGCGGTAAGTCCCAAAAGATTGCCAAAAACCAGAGCCAGAATAGAACCTAAAATAATTCCCAAAATGCCTCCTACTCCGCTGACGGTGGCGGCTTCAATAACAAACTGAGACATAATCGCACTGCCCTTCGCACCCAGAGACTTCCGGATGCCGATTTCCCGGGTTCGTTCAGTTACCGAGACCAGCATGATATTCATAATGCCGATGCCGCCTACCAGTAAGGAAATTCCGGCAATGCAAACAAGTAGAAGTTCCATGGTATCCAGCATTTCGGTTGCCATGTCAAGGACTTCGCCCAGGCTGGAAACGGTGAAGTAATCCTCATCACCGATTTTTTCCAGAAGCTTGGACTCTAAAAAATCAATGGCGGCATCTACCTTTTCGTCGGACACTGCTGTAACTGTATAGGTGCTGATATAACTGCTGGAGGCCAGACGGGATGCAGTGGTATAAGGAAGATAAATGATATCGTCTGCCCCGCCGCTTTCAGAGTTGTCTTTTTCTTCCAAAACGCCTACTACTTGATAGGAAAGGCCGTTAATTTTTAGGGTTTGGTTCAAAGCATTGTTTCCAAAGATTTCTTTCTGAATATAGCTACCAATCACACAAGTTTTGGAATGGTTTATCACATCCATATAGGAAAGAAATCTACCTTTTACCACGTTGAGCATCTTCATGTCGGCATATTCCTCGCTGACACCGGTGGCAGTAGTGTAAATACTGTCGCTAGTGGAGGGGGCTTTTACAGTAGCACGAGTCAAGGAAACCATAGGAGACACCCCCGAGAGAAGTTCAGGGTTTTCATCCCGAAGAGCATAGATGTCTTCTTCGTATACTGTTCGATTTCCGCCCCGGTCCTGAACATTGATCGTTAAAGAAGTGGTACCCATTTCCTCAAAAGTATCGGTAATCATTCCGGTCATACCATTCATTAAGCTGATTAAGATAATAACCGCTGCCACACCTACTATGATACCTAGCATGGTTAAAAAGGACCGCATTTTATCATACATAATGTTAGAGAGAGCAAGAATAAAGGATTTTTTTAAACTCATACCAATCCCTCCTCTCCCTCATCTCCGGCATGGACTACCGTTGCAAACTTGTTTATGTCGGATTCCCCGTCATAGACCACTTTCCCATCATGAACACGAATGACTCGCTCCGCCTGAGCGGCAATGGTGTTGTCATGGGTAATCAGGACGATGGTATTGCCCTCCCGGTGCAGCTTTTTTAGAAATTGCAGAACCTCCTTGCCTGTTTTGGAATCCAGAGCCCCGGTAGGCTCATCTGCCAGAATGATGGAGGGATTTCCTGCCAAGGCTCTTGCAATGGAAACTCGTTGTTGTTGTCCGCCGGAGAGTTGGTTGGGAAGATTTTTTGCCTTATCCCGAAGGCCTACCCGTTCTAAAGATTTAAGAGCCCTTGCAGCCTGCTCTTTCTCAGAAAGACCTGCATAAAGCAAGGGGAGTTCTACATTTTGCTGGACTGTTAGTTTAGGAATCAGGTTGTACTGCTGGAAGATAAACCCAAGCTTTTTATTTCGGATTTCGGCTTGTTCGTTATCGGTCATATGGCTCACGTCTTTTCCGTCCAGGAAATACTGCCCAGAGGTGGGGACATCCAAACAACCGATAATGTTCATACAGGTGGATTTTCCACTGCCGGATTGACCGACAATCGCCAGAAACTCCCCTTTTTGTACTGTCATAGAGATACCATCAATGGCATGAACCTCCGTATCGCCCATAGGATAGATTTTATAGACGTCTTTGAATTCAATCAGTGGCGTCATTATCTGGCACCTCCCGGCATACCGCCGCTGCGGTTACCTCCCATTCCGGAGGGCATTCCTCCGCGGTTTCCACCCATACCACCGGGCATACCGCCAGGCATTCCGCCCATGCCAGGGAACATCATCTGATCTTCTTCGGTACTGACAGAAAGTACATAGACGATATCCTCTTCGTTTAAGCCGGAGCGAATTTCTACAAAGCTTTCGTTAGAAATACCAGTTTCTACCTGGACTGTCTTATAGCCATCGGGTGCCATGTCGTTTTTCTCGGTTTTACGGCCTTTAACATAGACGGTATTTCCACGATTAATGGCGTTGATGGGAACTACGATGGCGTCCTCCACCTGTTCCACCGTAATGGTAGCTTCAATATTCATGCCGGGTAGGAGAGAGTCGTCAAATTCGTGAATTCGAACTTTGACAGGATAGGTGGTAACACCGTTGCTTCCAACGGTACCGCTAATGCTGACGTTTTCCACGATACCGGTGTAGGTTCTTCCCTCTGCGGCGTCAGCGGTGATAATAACCTCCTGGCCTACTTGTATCTTCTTTACATCCAGTTCATCCACATCCAGCTGGAAGCAGAGACTACTCATATCATAGATAATAGCAAGGGTGTTGGAGGAGGTCCCGGTAATGGAAGAAGTGCTGCCACCGGCTTCAATTTTCTCGCCGGCTTTTTTGTTCTTTAGGACCACCGTGCCGTCAATGGGAGCGGTAATGGTGTAATCCTCTAATTGTTTTAAAATTCTATCCCGGGAAAGTTGTGCCTCCTGGAGTGATAAATCTGCGTTGGTTAGAGAGGAATTTACCGTGTCTGAGTCCAAAGTGGCAACGGCACCGCCCTTGGTAACCCGGTCTCCTTTGTCAATCAAAAGGGAAGTGATGGTTCCGGAGGTTTTGGCAAGAATGGTGGCAGTGGCGGTTGGTTCAAAGGTTCCCACGTCGTTGCAGGCAATTTCTCCAATCATAGCGGTGGCAGAATCCCCTGCGGAAATGGCGCCGGGGTTGTTTACCGATAAAGTTACATAGCAGACCCGCATATGTCCGTTGATGACCTCGCCTGCGGTACTGACGGAGGTTACCGTACCCGAGAGCTGACTCCCTGTTCCAACTAAGGTAACCTGAGCGGTCATTCCTCTGGATATGTAGGAAATATCAGTTTCGTTAAAGGGAATCCGGATTTTCATCACAGAATCACTGACTACGTCGGCAATTTTAGTGCCGTTGTTGACGGTATCACCGTTCTTGACATAAACGTCTGAAACACGTCCCGAAAGGGTAGAGCGGACGGTTAGATTTGCAATGTCATCGGCGGCATCCCGGTAGTTTTTCTCAGCTCTTTGAATGGAGAGGTCGGAGCTGGAAAGAGAATTCTCCATGGTTTCTGCGTCAATCTGGTACATGATCTGTCCCTTGGTAACAATATCACCCTCCTCAAAAGGTGCTTCCAGAATCTCGCCGGTAACCAATGGGGTGATGGTATATTCTGCATTGGGTTCTAGGACAGAGCTGCCGGTAACGGTAGCGGAAATAGTCTGGCGTGAAACGGTATATTCCTGAAAATTAACCGCCATCTCTCTTTTGCCTTTTCCGATTGTGCGGACAAGCAGAATCAGAGCAAGGAGCAAGACTGCTAGAATTACAATAGTCCAGATCTTGTGTGTCTTCGCAAATTCTTTCATGCGTAGGTAGACACTTTTTAATCTGGGAGAGAGCTTAGCGCCCCAGTCTTTTAACGTGGACCACCATCTAGATAAAAACGCTTTTACTTTCTGCATACGACATCTCCTATCCTAAAATTCCTTCGATATATCTACACTTTATCATATAGAAAGAAAATGAAAAAGTCATGAAAAAATTGTAAACGAATTTTGAATTTTTAGATTAAAAAAAAGAGGAAGAAGAAAAAAGAAGATAAAAAAGTTAAGAAAATATGAAAAGATGAAAAAAACCCTTGCAAAAACTGGAAGATGCGGGTATAATAAACGATAGATTAATAAATTAGTGTTTGAAGGAGGAAGAAGAATGGAAGCGTTTGCATCATTTATTCCGTTGTTGGTCATGGTTGTGGTATTTTACTTCATCCTGATCCGTCCCCAGAAGAAGAAAGAGAAGCAGCTCAAGGAGATGCTTGCGGCACTCCGGGTAGGGGATGAGGTTGCATCCATCGGCGGTATTCATGGTAAGATTGCTAGAATTAAGGATGATATTTTTGTTCTGGAAACCGGCATCGGTAGTATGAAGTCATTCATTGCAATCGAACGTGGCGCAATCAGCCGTCTGGTAAAAGAGGGCAAGGCAAAGAAAGAGGACGAAGTTGCTCCCTTGCCTGACGAAGAGGGCGTTGCTGAGGCAGAATAATCTGTCATAACTGCAGAGAACCTTTCATACCCTATAGTATGGAGGGGGATGTCTATGGTAAAGGAATCAACAGAGAAGAAGGCATTTTTCGATGTTGTCTTTTTGTGTAAAAACACCTTGTTATGTTTTTTGGCGTCAGGAATACTGCTTTTGGCAGGGGCGGTGATGGCCACCTACCTATCTATGGCAGATTCTTTGACAGAACTCCTTGTGTATGTCCTGACAGCGGTCTGTGTGTTGTTTGGCGGGTTCCGTGCGGCAAAGCATAGCGGCAGACAGGGGCTACTTCAGGGGGGAATCTTCGGCTTCGTCTATATGGCGATTTTGTCTATAGCAGGGATGCTGATTTATGGCGAATGGTCCATGCAAGGAACAGCGTGGTTGTCCATTTTGATTGGGATTCTCTGTGGCGCCATTGGTGGCATGCTGGGTGTGAATGCAAAACCAAAACGAAAACGATAAATAAAGGAGAGAAAATTATGAAGAGAATTAAGACTTTGAATCAGGCTACCTTAAAGCAGAGCGCAGCAAAGGGCGGTTGTGGTGAATGTCAGACCTCCTGCCAGTCTGCTTGTAAGACCTCTTGCACCGTTGCTAATCAGAAGTGCGAGAGTCAGAAAGCGTAACGAAAAGGAAAAGGGCCGGGCGTCCGCAGGGGCGTCCGCTTTTTTATGAAAAATACTGAAAACAGAAAGAGGATTTTCATGGTTCATGTATTTCATATCAAGGACAAATATCTGGCATTGGATGTAAACAGCGGATGTGTTCATGTGCTGGACGAGCTGTGCTATGATATTTTAGAAAGTTTATGCAAAGAGGGAAAAACCCCTCATGATGTTAAGTTGACAGAACTGGAGGACCGTTTCCGGGATCGGTATGAGATCCCCGATATTCAGGAGGCATGGTCAGATATTCTGGAGTTGACCGAGAATGAAACTTTATTCTCCACCGATGTGTATGACCAGATTGCCGGGAAGCTGAAACGGAATTCTCCGGTGAAAGCCATGTGTCTTCATGTTGCTCACGATTGTAACTTGCGCTGTGCGTACTGTTTTGCCGATGAGGGCGCATATCACAATCGGCGGGAACTGATGAGTGTGGAAACAGGAAAGAAGGCAATGGATTTTCTGGTTCAGGCATCGGGAAAGCGTCGGAATCTGGAAGTGGACTTCTTTGGCGGAGAGCCACTGATGAACTTTAAGATGGTACAAGAGGTGGTAGAGTATGCCAGAGAATTGGAGAAGAAGTATGACAAGAACTTCCGGTTCACCATTACCACCAATGGTATTCTGCTCAATGATGAGAATATCGCCTATATCAACAAGGAAATGTCCAACGTGGTTTTGAGTCTGGACGGCAGAAAAGAGATTAACGATAAGGTTCGGTGCCGGATTGACGGCAGTGGTTCCTATGACAGTATCGTCAAGAAACTTCAAAAAGTTGCCGAGAGTCGGAATCAGGATAATTATTATGTTCGTGGTACCTTTACCCGGTACAATCTGGATTTTTCCAAGGATGTACTTCATCTGGCAGATTTGGGCTTTCAGCAGACCTCGGTAGAGCCGGTGGTTAGTGAGCCGGAGGCGCCTTACTCGATTCGGGAAGAGGATTTACCCCAGATTTATCAGGAGTATGAGAATCTGGTAGAGGAGTACTTAGACCGACGGAAGAACGGAAAATGGTTCAACTTCTTCCACTTTATGATTGATTTGGAGCAAGGACCTTGTGTGATTAAACGTCTTTCGGGATGCGGTGCCGGATGTGAGTATCTGGCGGTGGCACCCAACGGAGACATTTATCCTTGCCACCAGTTTGTTGGAACCGAGGAATATAAGATGGGTAACTTAGAAGATGGCAAGCTGAATCAGGAGATTCGGAGCCGATTCGAGAGCTGTAACGTGTATACGAAACCTAAGTGCCGGGACTGCTTTGCGAAGTTTTACTGTAGTGGCGGTTGTATGGCAAATGCCTGTCTGATGAACGGGGATATCAATGAACCCCATGAAATCAGCTGTAAACTTCAGCGTAAAAGAGTAGAGTGTAGCCTCTATGCCAAAGCAGTCGAGGCAGAGTGGGAAGAATAGAATAAAAAACGGATGGAACTTCAGTTCCATCCGTTTTTGTTACTTTAGCAAGCACACGGCACAAGCAGAAATGCCCTCTCCCCGACCTTCGAACCCTAAATGTTCCGTGGTGGTGGCTTTTATGTTTACCGGCACATCTTTTCCTAGAACATCTCGAATTCGCTCCACCATGGTGGGAAGAAAGCCAGCTAGTTTCGGTTTTTGAGCAATGATGGTGGCATCAATATTTTCAATAGCAAACCCTTGCTCGACAAGGAGTTTTTTTACATGGGCAAGGAGTACCATGCTGTCTGCATCTTTATAGGCAGGGTCGGTATCCGGAAAATGTTTTCCAATATCTCCTAGGGTGGCAGCTCCAAGGAGTGCATCCATAATGGCATGTATTAAAACATCTGCATCAGAGTGCCCTAGCAAACCTTTTTCATAGGGGACCTCTACGCCACCTAAAATCAGTTTTCTATCCTCAATCAACTGATGAACGTCATAGCCAAAACCAATCCTCATGAGAATTCCTCCTTATTTTTCCCAACTGAACACCTCTGCCAGAGGAATGTCTTCTGGCGTAGTAATCTTTATATTCCGGTAACTGCCCGGAACAATGGTTACCGGAATTCCTATGTACTCTGCCAGGGCGCAGTCATCTGTTACCAGGATGCCATGTTCTGCCGCTTTTTCGTGTGCGGCAAGGATCTCTTTGGTATCAAATCCCTGAGGGGTCTGAATCTGCCACAGTTCTTCCCGAGGTAGCGTTTCAGTAACCAAGCCATTGGCTGCCACTCGTTTTACCGTGTCCTTTACCGGAACACCCAGGGTAGCTGCAGGACAGGTTGTAAGTGTTTTCAGTAGCTGGCGGATTTCCTCTTGGGTTACAAAGGGTCGAGCCCCGTCATGAATTAGAACCCGATCATTGGATATATGTTGTAATCCGCGGAAAACCGACTCTTGTCGTGTGGTTCCACCAGGGACAATGGCTTTGATCTTGGGAATGGAGAATTCCTTTACCAACTCTTGGACAGTCAGAATATCTTTTGCCCGGGTTACAATCACGATTTCAGCAATTTCCGGCATAGTGGAAAAGGTCAAAAGGGTATGAACCAAAACCGGCATACCCTCAAAGACTAATAATTGCTTATTGTTGCCACCCATCCGGGTGCTGTTGCCTGCTGCCGCGATTAGGGCAGAGGCGGAAAGAGTTTGGCTCATCAAGAGCACACCTCCTTATCCGGAGATTTTCTCCATTAAGAGTTCTTCTACTTGGTTGTAGTCCATGTTCTTGGAAAGACCAAGTTCCGAGATCAATGCGGTTTTTGCATGATTTAACATTTTACGCTCTGCATTAGATAGACTCTTTTTTCGATCCTTTAGAAGCAAAAGCTTCACAATTCGCGCAACCTCCGGGAGTTTTCCCTCTTTGAGAAGAGCAATTTGATCCCGATAGCGTTTGTTCCAATTGCCTTCTTCCTGTTCCTCCTCAATCTCACCGAAACAGCGGATTACATCGTCTGCCTCCTTGGGGGAGACAACAGGACGGACACCGATGGTTTCGATATTGGCAGTGGGGATTAAAACCTCCACATTGCCAATGGAGAGATTTAACACATAATAACTATGCTCCTCTCCTAAGATGCAACGATTTTCCACGCTTTGAATCGTTCCTGCGCCATGCATGGGATAGGAAATTTTGTCTCCGATTTGAAACATACCCTAACCTTCTTTCTTCTTGCGCTGTCAAAGATCCTGCAGAACTTGTCGGATATTGTGATACGCACAAACCTCAATTTTGTCAAATTTTTTTATTTTGGCCCGGCTGGATGCCGGAATAATACACTTGGTAAAGCCTAACTTTTCTGCCTCTGCAATTCTATTTTCTAAAAAGTTGCAGGCACGGAGTTCTCCGGCAAGCCCTACTTCGCCAATGGCAACCAACCCACTGTCTAAAGGCTGATTTCGAAAACTGGAGGCAATAGCCAAAAGAACACCTAAATCTGCAGCAGGCTCAATCATTTTTAGACCGCCTACCACATTCACATAAATATCGTAGGATGAAATATGCATCCCTAATCGTTTTTCCATAACTGCAAGTAACATCAGTACCCGGGACAGGTCCATACCTGTGGTCATTCGTCTGGGGTTTCCAAAAGAAGATGTGGCCGCTAGTGCTTGAACCTCTGCTAAGACCGGACGGGTTCCCTCCATAGTGCAGAGAATGCAAGAGCCGGCCTCTCCCTCCGGTCTGCCTGATAACAGGGCGAGAGAGGGATTGGGAATTTCCTGAAGACCCTCCGAGGTCATTTCGAAGACCCCGATTTCGTTGGTAGAACCGAATCGGTTCTTGATGGCACGGATAATCCGGTAGGCCCGTTGTTGTTCTCCTTCGAAGTAGAGAACGGTGTCCACAATATGTTCTAGGATTTTTGGCCCTGCAATGGAGCCTTCCTTGGTAACGTGTCCCACTAAAAAGGTGGCAATGGATTCTTCTTTGGCAATCCGCATCAGGGTTGCTGCCACGTCGCGAATTTGAGAAACGCTGCCGGGAGCGGGAGAAATATCGGGGTTAAACATGGTTTGAACCGAGTCCACAATCAGAATATCCGGTTTTTCCTGATAGATACAGTTGATGATATTAGACATATTGGTCTCGGAATAAATTTTTAGGTTTTCGCTGTCTACCGATAGGCGATCGGCACGAAGTTTAATCTGCCGCCCCGACTCCTCGCCGGAGATGTACAACACTCTTTTTGTCTTCCCTAAATACTGACAGCATTGGAGTAAAATCGTGGATTTTCCGATGCCGGGATCACCGCCGATTAGGACAAGAGAACCAGGGACAATTCCGCCACCTAATACTCGGTCCAGCTCGGATAGTCCAGTGGAGAGCCGCAGTTCCTCTGCGGTGGAAATATCCCGCAAGGGCTTGGGTGAAGAAGAGGAGGCAATGGAAGTGGACTTCTGTGCACCTTTTGGTGCTATAACCACAAGTTCCTCCACCATAGTGTTCCAGGCTCCGCAGCCGGGACACTTCCCCATCCATTTTGGGGATTCCGTGCCACAATCGGTACAGACAAAGACGGTTTTCTGCTTCATAGTCCCCTGCTCCTTACTTAGGGCAAAACTTCGATAAAGATAGTATTATCGTTCCCGAATTCTTCCATTAGTATACCATATTTTTTCAAATTTGTCCAATGTTTTCATGTAACAAAATCATTAAAAATGCCCCAGCGAGTCTCTCGCTGGGGCAGATTTTTAAGGTTTAGTAGTTTTCTGCTTTGATCTCGAAATAAGCTTTGGGATGCTTACAGATGGGGCAGAGTTCGGGAGCTTTCTTGCCAACCACAACATGACCGCAGTTAGAACACTGCCAGATGCAGTCGCCATCTCTGGAGAATACCAAATCCCCCTCAACATTTGCCAGAAGCTTCAGGTAACGTTCCTCATGCTCCTTTTCAATTTTTGCAACGCCTTCAAAGAGTGCGGCAATCTCGACAAAACCTTCTTCTTTGGCTTCCTTTGCAAAGGTTGCATACATATCGGTCCATTCGTAGTTCTCACCAGCTGCGGCGTCCTTTAAGTTTTCAGCGGTAGAGCCGATTTCTCCATTGTGCAGAAGCTTGAACCAGATTTTAGCATGTTCCTTTTCGTTGGAAGCAGTTTCCTCAAATAACTTGGCAATCTGAACATAACCTTCCTTTTTTGCTTTGGATGCATAGTAGGTATACTTGTTTCTTGCCTGAGATTCTCCGGCAAATGCTGCCCAGAGATTTGCTTCTGTTTTGCTACCTTTCAATTCCATGATAAATTCCTCCTTAATATAATAAATTTAATAGATTTTTCTTAAAAGGCGTTGTTTCGGCGAAAGACATCCGGTGTCATTCCTTCTGCTTTTTTAAAGACGGAGCAGAAATAACTGGGATCCTTAAAGCCTACTAAAGTTGCAATATCCTTGACCTTTTTATTTTCCGGCGCACAAAGATGGTGTTTAGCAATATTTAGCCGGAGGTGGGTCAGGTATTTCAAGGGAGTAGTTCCGTAAACTAGATGGAAGAGCCGACAAAGGTGGTTGGTGGTAACCCCAATCACCGAAGCCATATCATCGAGACTCAGGTCTTCGGCATAGCGGGTCTTTAGCATCTCGATCACGGGTGCCAGTTTCTCGTATCGTTCGTTCTTGGAGATGCCACTGGGCTGTGGAAGATTGTTCCGGTATTCCCCTACCTTGATCAAGAGCTTGTAGAGAAGCATAGATGTCTTGATTTCCCGATCCGGATCATCGCAGTGGAACATATCAAAAAGAGTAGTAACCTGAAGATGAAAGTCCTCCGGATTATGGAGCCGGAATGCTTCTATCTCTCCAAAACCCAGATAATCAAAAATATCCGGGGCGGAACTGCCGGTAAAGACGATAAAACGAACACTCCATGGGGCCTCAGTAGGATAGTATTCGTGGGGAACATCGGGACGAAAGAAGAAAGCATCTCCTGGAGCAATTTTATGCTCCTCGTTCCCGAATTTCAGGATGCCGCTCCCTCCGGTACAGTACAAAATCTGGTAACTGTGGAATCCATAGGGACGGACAATATGACGCTGACGTTCGTACTCTCCCATGCCCACCACATAGACAGGGAGAAGCTTTGTTTTACTCAATAAAATTGGTAATAACATAGAAAAATCTCCCTTTCTTTTTATAATGTTAAGATTGTGATACTGTCATTATACTTGAAAAAGAAATTTTTGGCAAGACCTTAGAAAAAATTTATTTGGACAACTTGTTTTCAGGGTGAGAATTTGATATAATGGTAATAGAAAAGGAAATAGGAGGGAAAGGCTATGAAGGTTTTACTGATTAACGGAAGTCCTAAGGAGCGTGGATGCACTTATACCGCTTTGGCCGTAGTGGCAGAGGAATTGCAGAAGCAGGGGATAGCTACCGAGATTGTTCAGGTCGGAAAAGAACCCGTTCAAGGCTGTATCGGGTGCGGCGGCTGTACGAAAACAGGGAAAGGTCTTTGTGTCTTCGAAAATGGACCAGTGAATGAGATTATTCAAAAGTCGGAAGAGGTAGACGGCATTGTGGTGGGAACTCCTGTTCATTATGCTGCGGCGTCGGGAGCCATTACCTCCTTGATGGATCGGGTCTGTTATGCAGGAGGGAAGAATCTTGCATTCAAACCAGCGGCAGCAATTGCCAGCTGCAGAAGGGGCGGAGCCAGTGCCACGCTGGACCAGATTGGTAAGTACTTCACTATTTTGAACATGCCGGTGGTGGCATCGAATTATTGGAATATGGTTCACGGAAACACCCCAGAGGATGTGCTGAAGGATGAAGAGGGAATCCAAACCATGCGCCAGTTGGGGCGGAATATGGCATGGATTTTAAAGTCCATTCAGGCAGGAAAAGAAGCCGGGCTACCTATGCCGGAAGTGGAAGCGAAGATTAGAACAAACTATATCAGATAATAAGAATAACCTTACCTCCTTTGGGATAAACTGTTCCCAAAAGGAGGTTTTTGTTATGAAAGCATACATTGGAATTGTGGATGTGTCCGCAAGAGAAATCTTGGATTCCCGAGGGAATCCAACATTAGAAGTAGAGGTCTATGCGGAAGATGGTATCATTGGTCGGGCTTCGGTGCCATCAGGGGCATCTACCGGAGCGTTTGAAGCTTGTGAACTTCGGGACGGGGATGCTGTTCGTTATGGAGGAAAGGGAGTTACCAAAGCAGCACTCAGCGTCAATGGCCCCATTTGTGAGGCCTTAATCGGAATGAATGTTCTGGACCAGATTCGCATCGACCGGACTATGATTGCTTTAGACGGCACCGAAAATAAGAGTAAGCTTGGTGCAAATGCAATCTTAGGGGTTTCTCTTGCCTGTGCCAAGGCGGCGGCGGTAGCGGTGGGGCAGAGTCTTTACCAGTATCTGGGCGGCGTAAAGGCTCATACTCTTCCGGTGCCTATGATGAATATTTTAAATGGCGGAAAACATGCTGACAACTCCCTAAGCTTGCAGGAGTTCATGATTATGCCGGTTGGGGCGGATAGCTTTCGAGAAGCACTCCGTTGGTGTTCTCAGGTGTTCCATACTTTAAAAGGGATTCTCGGTCGGAAAGGGTATTCAACTGCCGTAGGGGATGAGGGTGGATTTGCCCCGGATTTAAAGAGCGACGAAGAGGCGGTCCAGCTGATTGTAGAGGCAATCGAAGAAGCAGGTTTTCAGCCAGGGGCAGACTTTAAAATTGCGTTGGATCCGGCCTCTACCGAGCTATATGAAGAGGCAAAGAAAAAGGGAAAAGAAGGTTCCTATTGTTTCTGGAAACAGGATAAGATACTAAGTCGGGAAGAGATGATTGACTTCTGGATGAATTGGGTGGAAAAATACCCCATTATCTCTATTGAGGATGGTATGGCAGAGGAAGACTGGGAGGGTTGGCGTCTTCTAACCCAGAAACTGGGCGAAAAAGTTCAGTTGGTGGGAGACGATCTTTTTGTTACCAACCCCAAGCGACTCAAAAAGGGAATTTCTCTAAAAGTTGCCAATTCCATTTTGGTTAAACTAAATCAAATTGGTACTCTAACAGAAACGCTGGAGGCAGTGGAGATGGCTGAGCGGGCAGGGTATACCGCCATTATCTCTCACAGGAGCGGAGAGACCGAGGATACTACCATTGCTGACTTAGCGGTGGCGTTAAATAGTGGGCAGATTAAAACAGGTGCACCCTCCCGTACCGACCGAGTAGCAAAATACAATCAGCTCCTCCGGATTGAGGAGGAATTGGAGGATGTGGCATACTATCCTGGAAAATTTGCATGGTATAATTTGAAATAGAAAAAAGGTTGCCTTATCGCAACCTTTTTCTTGTGGAAAGTTTATTTCAAAACCGTTACTCTAAAATTACAACACACACAATCCACAGGGTTTTCCACAGGATATCTTGTGTAAATACGGAAGAAAATGTCATTTTCCCCACTTTCCCACAGGGATATGTCGCGAAAATCTGTGGAAAAGTCAGAGGGTAAATATAACTAAAAAAAGACATCCAAACTGATGTCTTTTTTATAGTGTAAACCGTTAAAGAACTTCTTTAATATCTACAGAATATCCCAGAACCTCACCGATAGATTTAATCTTACCTTTTATCGTGATGGTATCTCCAACATTTTTTTGAAGCAGAAATTCTTTTTGAGTATCATTCTTAATATAACACATAGCTGAAGAGAAATTCCACTCATCCGCACCGACTGGCTCAACGGATACATAGGAACCATCGCTATCAAAGCTTTTAATCTTACACTCAAATTCAACATATTTGTCCTTATAGTTGCTTTCTGCTTTCATTGCATTGGATTCCAAATCATCAAACATAGTTTGCAAATCTACACTTTCATATACTATTTCCTCTTGACCTTGCGGAGAGGCATCATTGTCAGGTGTAGAATTGTTATTTCCGGATGAACTTATGATTGCGATTGCTGCAATGATAAGAATGAACCAAAACCACCATTTTTTATAAATAGGTTTTTTAATTTTGCATCCGCATTGAGTACATACAACAGCCTTTTTGTCTACTTCTTGTCCACATTTCTTACAAATCATTATAATTCCTCCTATTATTGACATTCTGTGAATGTCATATTTTCTGTATTATAACATATAATTTTCTTGTTGACAAGCACTAAATGTCAAAAAAGGAGTTTTTTATGTTTATTAATAAGAGTAATGACGGACTTAATAATATCTGCGGTAAGAATATTGCCATTTTAAGAAAAAATCTAAAAATATCTCAAAGAGTTTTAGCGGATCAATTGCAATTGTCTGGTCTTGATGTGGATAAAAATGCAATTCAGCGTATAGAGTGTGGGAAAAGATTTGTAACTGATATAGAACTTGTAGCCTTTTCAAAAATATTTAATATAAGCGTTGACGAACTTTTGGGGAGAACGGAAAATCCAGAAGTGAATCGGTAGAGGAAGAAAACAGGTTTTTAGATAGCGGTAGGTATCATAGCGATATTCCATCTTCAATGGAGTGGCATTTTTGATAAATCAAAAGTGATATTAAAACCTTTGGTGTCAGTCTATAATTATAGTATCTTACAATTCAATGTTTTGCATAAGCAAAACTTCCACAATTATTCATTATTCATTAAAAAATCCTGTCGTATTTCATGAATGATGAATATTGAATAATAAAAAATGAATAATACAAAACAAAAAAATCCTATCTTCCGATAGGATTTTTTGTTTTGGCTGCCTGATCAGGATTCGAACCCGAACAAAATGAGTCAGAGTCATTTGTGCTACCCTTACACAATCAGGCAATGTTGGTGCGAGCAGTGGGACTTGAACCCACACGCCATAAGCACACGCCCCTCAAACGTGCCTGTCTGCCGATTCCAGCATGCTCGCATCGTAGGCATCGAGGGACCAAACAGTTTCTCTAGCCGACCAATACATTATAATAGGAGATGCAAGATTTGTCAAGCACTTTTTTTAAATTTTCTCAAACTTTTTCACAAACAGAATAGATATAGAAAAACCTACTCCGCATAGAGTAGGTTTCCCCCTTTTTTTAAAATGATGTATTGTCCGGTTTTTTGATTTTAAATACAGTCCGTAAAATTCCCCGGAGAAGTTTTGGAGCCTTGACCACAACGATTTGCATAAAAGTCTCCTTTCTGGATGAGATAGTTATTTTTTTAGAAGGTAACGGATTCCTAGATAGACCAGAGCGGCACCAAAGAGGAAGATCAGGAAATAATAGGGCAAAAGCCGGGCGAGAAAGACCCCAATTCCTGCGGAAATTAAAATAACCCCCCAACTTCCGCCGCCTTTGCAACATCTACGATTCCGTCCCACCTTGCCACCATCCTTTTTGGTCTATTCCGATTACTACTTTACTATATGCAAAAGATATGAGATGGTGCAAGAGGAAGAGGGCGAAAAAAAGAAAACCTTCCCGAAAAGAAAGGTTTTCTTTTGTTTGTTCTTATTTTGCGTATTCAATGGCACGAAGCTCTCGAATGACATTGACTTTAATCTGACCGGGATATTCCATGGTATCCTCAATCTGCTTTACAATATCTTTTGCCATCAAGATGGTTTCATCGTCGCTGACAGAATCAGACTTTACCATAATACGAACTTCACGGCCTGCCTGGATTGCAAAGGAGCGCTCAACACCCTTAAAGGAGTTCGCAATCTCTTCTAATTGCTCCAGTCTCTTGATGTAGGATTCTAAGTTCTCGCGGCGGGCACCGGGCCGTGCAGCGGAAATGCCGTCTGCTGCCTGAACCAAGCATGCTTCAATGGTCTTGGGTTCGATATCACCGTGATGTGCTAAGATCGCGTGGACAACCTTGTCGTTCTCCTTATACTTCTTGGCAACATCTCCGCCGATGTTCACATGGGAGCCTTCGACCTCGTGATCAATGGCCTTACCAATATCGTGGAGAAGCCCTGCACGCTTTGCCAGAGCAACATCTGCGCCCAGTTCTCCGGCCATTAAACCTGCCAGGTGGGAAACCTCAATGGCGTGCTGGAGTACGTTTTGGCCATAGCTGGTTCTGTACTTTAACCGACCAAGCAACCGAACCAGTTCGGGATGAAGCCCATGAACATGGGTCTCGAAGGTGGCGCGTTCGCCCTCTTGCTTGATGATGTTATCCACTTCCTTGGTCGCTTTTTCGACAGTCTCTTCAATCCGGCCGGGATGAATCCGACCGTCTACAATCAGCTTTTCCAAAGACCGGCGGGCGATTTCGCGCCGAACCGGATCGAATCCGGAAAGAATTACCGCTTCCGGAGTATCGTCAATAATTAAGTCTACACCAGTCAGGGTTTCAATGGTACGGATGTTCCGTCCCTCACGCCCGATGATGCGTCCTTTCATTTCGTCGCTGGGCAATTGAACAACCGAAACGGTGGTCTCGGTTACCTGATCTGCCGCACAACGCTGAATGGCACCGGTAATAATCTGACGGGCTCTGGTTTCTGCCTCGTCCTTGGTCTGTTCTTCAATGCTCTTGATCAGCATTGCCTTTTCGTGTTTGATGTCATCCTCTACCTGCTTGAGCAAAAACTCTTTTGCCTGTTCCACACTGAAATCTGCAATCTTTTCAAGTTGTGCCAGTTGAAGACCCTTAATGCGGGCTACTTCTGCTTGAAGTTCCTCAACATCGCTGAACTTCTTCTGAAGTCCGGCTTCCTTTTCTTCTAAGTTCTGGGTCTTTTTGTCAATGGCATCTTCTTTCTGCTGTACTCTTCTTTCCTGCCGCTGTAAATCGCTGCGGCGTTCTTTAATCTCTTTGTCTAAGTCGCTTCTTAATCTATGTATTTCTTCTTTTGCTTCCAACAACTGTTCTTTTTTTGCATTCTCCGCTTGTTTTTCGGCCTGTTCTTTTGCTGCCAACACAATCCGCTTTGCTTCTTCTTCGGCACTGCCAATCTTCAGCTCGGCAAATTTCTTCCGGTAGGAATAGCCATATTTAAAGGCAACAAAGGCGCCTAAAATTGCTACTACCGCAAGGGCAATTATCGCAATGATATATGTGTTTATCGTTAACACCTCCTGATTAGATTAAAGTGGCACAGAATTGTGCCCGGGTATGACATGGGACAAAATACATAGTAATAAAGATTATATAGAACAAAGCGTAAAGCATAAAGGCATAAAATTGCTCCATTTTATTGTACAATTTTTTTGGGAAAAAGTCAAGTGTTTTTTCGGAGTGTCTCAATGGCTTTTTCTCCTGCGGAAATCTTTTGTAACAGCTCTTTCATCTCCGCTTGGGTACAGGCTTTATTAAAAGCGCCCCGCATGGTAGCGCCGCCGGGAATTCCTTTGAAATACCAGGACATATGCTTTCTCCCCTCTAAGATACCACGGTGTTCTCCTTTGTAGTAAACTAAAAGTTCCAGATGCCGGGATGCAACCTGGACTCGCTCTTGCAGAGAGGGAGGAGGAAGAATTTCTCCAGTTTTTAAATAATGGAGAATAGCTTGGAACACCCAGGGGTTTCCTTGGGCGGCACGGCCTACCATAATTCCATCGCACCCGGTTTGTTCCATTATGGCCTTGGCAGAGGGACCGTCAGTAATGTCTCCGTTTCCGATGACGGGAATGGAAATGGCTGCTTTTACCTGTCGAATGATATCCCAATTAGCGGTTCCGCTATAAAAGGCCTCCCGGGTTCTCCCGTGAACCGTTATGGCGTCGGCGCCATTTGCCTCAGCAATTTTTGCAAACTCCACGGCGTTTATGTTCTCGTTATCCCAACCCATCCGGAATTTTACCGAAAGAGGTACCGAAACCGCTTTGCGGACGGCGGCAATGACCTTTCCTGCGTTTTTTGGGTCCTTCATCATGGCAGAGCCATCCCCGTTATTTACAATTTTGGGAGCGGGACAGCCCATGTTGATGTCAATCATCACAGCACCGTGTTTCAGGGCATCGGTAGCGATTTCGCCCATGATGTCCGGGTCATGACCAAAAATCTGAGCCGCCACCGGCTTTTCGGCGTCTTCCACCTCCAGAAGGGAAGAGGTTTTATTGCTTTTATAATGAAGTCCCTTGCCGGACACCATTTCGGTATATAGTAAGGCAGGGCCAAAAGGTTTGACGATTAGTCGAAACGCCTTGTCTGTAACCCCGGCCATAGGTGCCAAAAGCAGATTGTTTTTCAGTTCCAGATTTCCAATTCTCATACATAATACCCCTTATTTTGCACTTCTTCTATCTAACCACATTTCAAAAAACAAGTCAAGAGTTTTTCCAGGGAGAAAAAAACGGATTTTTGTTGAATTTTTTCACGAAAATTCCTTGCCATAACGGAAATTATGTGATAGAATGAACTGATTGACGAATTCGAGTATCATGGAGGTTTCTGGAATGAAAGAGCAATTAACCAACATCCGCACCACTGCCATGGCAGCCTTAGAGGGTGCCGCAACTCTGGCAGAATTGGAAGATCTGCGGATTCAATATCTTGGCAAGAAAGGCGAACTGACAGCGGTTATGAAGGGTATGGGCGGTCTGTCTGCCGAGGAGCGGCCTATGATTGGCCAGCTCGCAAATGAAGTCCGGGGCGAGATTGAAACCGCTCTGGAGGAAAAGAAGTCTGCCCTAGAGACGGCAGCGGCAGATGCTAAGCTAAAAGAAGAGAAGATTGACGTTACCATGCCAGGGAAAAAGCCAGAAAAGGGAAAGAAGCATCCCCTGATCACCGTGCTGGACGATTTAAAGGATATTTTCATTGGTATGGGATTTTCTATTGCCGAGGGTCCCGAGGTGGAACTGGATTACTATAACTTTGAAGCACTGAATATTCCCAAGGACCACCCTGCAAGAGATACTCAGGATACTTTTTATATTGACGAAACGGTGGTAATGCGTACCCAGACCTCTCCGGTTCAGGTTCGGACCATGGAGCAGCAAAAGCCTCCCATCCGGATTATTTCTCCCGGTCGGGTTTACAGGAGTGATGCGATGGATGCCACCCATTCTCCTGTCTTCCATCAGGTAGAAGGACTGGTGATTGATAAAAATATCACCATGGCGGATTTGAAGGGAACCTTAGAGGTTTTTGTGAAGAAACTCTACGGCGAGGAAACCAGACTTCGGTTCCGTCCCCACCACTTCCCCTTTACCGAACCCAGTGCAGAGGTTGATATCTCCTGCTTTAACTGTGGTGGTGAAGGCTGTCGAATCTGTAAGGGAGAGGGATGGATTGAGATTTTAGGCTGTGGCATGGTGCATCCCAAAGTATTGCGGAACTGCGGTATTAACCCGGAGGAGTATTCCGGCTTTGCTTTCGGCATCGGCTTGGAGCGTGTAGCAATGTTCCGGTACGATATCGATGATATCCGGATGTTCTACGAGAACGACGTACGGTTTTTAGAGCAGTTCTAAGAGAGAAAGGATGAATTGACGATGAATTTACCATTATCATGGCTGAAAGATTATATGAATACCGATGGCATTGATGAGGCAACCTACGCTCATAAGATGACCATGAGCGGTTCCATTGTAGAGGGAATTGAGAATCCCGCTAAGGAAATCATGAATGTAGTAACGGGGAAAATTTTAGAGATTGCACCTCATCCTGATGCAGACAAACTGGTGGTTTGTCAGGTGGATTTGGGAGAAAGCGAACCGGTACAGATTGTAACCGGTGCGCCCAACGTATTTGAGGGTGCGATTCTACCCATTGCAAAACATAAGAGTACCCTGCCCGGTGGTATCAAAATTACGAAGGGTAAGCTTCGTGGTGTTACCAGTTGCGGCATGATGTGTTCTACTGATGAACTGGGAATTTCTGAGGAGCGTGCTACCGGCGTGCTGATTCTTCCGGAGGATACTCCCATCGGTGCGGATATTACCGAGGTTCTGGGACTCAATGAGAGTGTGGCGGAGTTTGAGATTACCTCTAACCGTCCGGATTGTATGAGCATTATTGGTCTGGCAAGGGAAACTGCCGCTACCTTTGGCAGAGAGTTCAAGGTTCCTGAGGTTGTTGTTCCCGAGTGCGGTGGTGATGTGAATGCCTTAGCATCGGTGGAGATTGAAAATCCTGAGCTTTGCTCCCGGTTTGTTGCCCGGGCGGTAAAGAATGTAAAAATTGGTCCTTCCCCAGAATGGATGCAGAAGAGATTGAAGGCTTGCGGAATCCGTGCCATCAATAATGTAGTTGACATTACCAACTACATTATGTTGGAATATGGTCAGCCTATGCACGCTTACGATTTGAAGCATGTGGAGGGCAGTAAGATTGTAGTTAGAAATGCACAAGAAGGCGAATTGTTGGAAACTCTGGATGATCAACCTAGAATCTTAAATGCGTCCATGATTGCGATTGGTGATGCCAAGCGTGCCATCGGTGTTGCCGGCGTTATGGGTGGTGCCAATTCTGAGGTAACCGAGGACACCACAGAGGTTCTCTTCGAGGCTGCAACCTTCCATCCAACTCTGGTCCGCCGTGGTGCAAAGGCACTGGGTATGAGAACCGAGGCGTCTGCTCTGTTTGAAAAAGGTCTGGATCCTGAGAACTGCCTCCCGGCTATCAATCGTGCCTGCCAACTGATGGCAGAGTTTGGTGCGGGAGAAGTGGTTTCCGGTGTGATTGATTTATATCCTGGCAAGAAAGAGCAACGGGTACTTCCCTTTGAACCGGAAAAGATGAACAAATTCCTAGGTATTTCCGTCAGCGAGGAAGAGATGGTGAAGATTCTTGCCAGCCTGGAATTTAAGGTGGAAGATGGCAAGGTCTATGTTCCCACATTCCGAAATGACGTAGAAGGCATGGCAGACGTGGCAGAGGAGGTTGCAAGAATTTACGGCTATGACCGAATTCCCTCTACCATGATGCAGGGTTCGGTTTGTGTAGGCGGCAAAACCGAGAAACAGCTCTTAGAGGATGCGGTGCGGAGAAATCTGGCAGCATCCGGACTCTATGAAGCAGTAACATTCTCCTTTATCGATCCCAGGGAAAATGATATGGTGAAGATGGCAGTAGAGGATAGCCGTCGGAACATGGTGCGGATTTCCAATCCTTTGGGTGAAGAGAACAGTGTCATGAGAACCGATATGCTCTCTTCCATGATGAAGAGTCTTAGAACCAACTATACCCGGAGAAATCCGAAGGCCGGACTCTTTGAACTGGGTACCGTATATTGCCCGGTTGCGGGAGAGACCCTCCCCGAAGAGAAATTGGTGGTTGCAATCGGGATGTATGGTATGGGAGATTTCTACAATACCAAGGGAATTGTAGAAGAACTTCTCGACAGCGTTGGTATTGATAAGTATAGTTTCGGTGTTTGTAAGGATGATCCCTCGTTCCATCCGGGCCGTTGTGCCGAAGTATTTGTGAAAGGGGAAAAAGTAGGTATAGTAGGCCAGATTCATCCGGAAGTGGCAACAAACTTCAAGATTTCTGCCGAAGTTTACGGAGCACTTCTGGACTTCAATACTCTGCTTAAGCACCACACAGTAGATCGGCACTATAAGGCACTGCCGAAGTTCCCGGCAACCAGCCGTGATATTGCGATTCTGGTAGATAAGGAAGTTCCGGTGGGTGAAATTGTTAAGATTTTTGAAAAACAGCAGAGCGAGATTTTAAGAGACTGCAAGCTCTTTGATGTTTATGAGGGCGAGCAGGTAGGCAAGGATAAGAAGAGCGTTGCATACTCTCTGACCTTCCGTGCCGATGACAGAACCTTGACCGATCAAGAGGTAGGAGAGGTTATGGATAAGATTCTGGCAGCTCTCAAAGAGGAGTTAAAGGCAGAACTGCGATAAAAAAGAAAGGATGAGTTGGAATGGATCGTAATAACATGATGAAAACCATGAAGTTTGATGCAATTACCGAAAGGCCAATGAAACCGCGGGATATTTTGCTGGCGGTTCACGATGCACTGGCAGAGAAGGGGTACAATCCTATCAGTCAGATTGTTGGATATGTTCTGTCCGGAGATCCTTCCTATATCACATCCCATCAAGGAGCCAGAAATCTAATTCGCCGTTTGGAGCGGGACGAAATTTTAGAAGAACTGGTTACCTTTTATGTGAACCACAAGGATGAATAACGGTTTTGTTAGCAATAAGGAGTAGAATATATGCAGAATTATGAAGAAAAAGTTTCCGGGATTCTGGAACTTCTCCATCGGGACTGTCGGATTTCGTTAGAACAAATGGCAACCATGATGGAAATGTCGGTAGAAGATGTGGCGAAAGTCATCGACCAACTGGAAAAAGAAAAAGTTGTGCTAGGCTACGGTGCAAAAATCAACTGGGACAAAGCTAATAAGGACAATGTGGTTACTGCTTACATTGAACTAAAGGTTACCCCCCAGCGGGATCGTGGCTTTGAGCGGGTTGCAGAGCGGATTTATCAGTATCCCGAGGTTACGGCTGTGAATCTAATGAGTGGCGGTTATGACTTTGGCATTACGGTAGAGGGAGAAAATATTCAGGAGGTTGCGAGATTCGTTTCTCAGCATCTTGCTACCATGGAATCTGTGGTGAGTACCGCAACCCATTTTGTACTCAAACGATATAAGTATGATGGTGTGATTTGTACTGCTCCCTCCAAAGACGAAAGGGAGATTATGTCCTTATGAGTATTGAAATGAAGAAATTATTGAATCCGGTGGTGGAGGCAATTCCGCCATCCGGAATCCGTCGCTTTTTTGATATTGCGGCAGAGATGAAGGATGCCATTTCCCTTGGCGTTGGAGAACCGGACTTTGTAACACCCTGGCATATCCGTGATGAAGGTATCTATTCTTTAGAACAGGGAAGAACCTATTATACTTCCAATGCTGGATTAAAGGAACTGCGAAAGGAAATTACAGTTTACTTAAAGCGGCGGTTTGATGTGGAGTATGACCCGTTATCCCAGGTGGTAGTTACTGTGGGTGGAAGTGAGGCAATCGACCTGATGTTCCGGGCGGTTCTAAAACCCGGGGATGAGGTATTGATTCCCGATCCAAGCTTTGTCTGTTACCGTCCTCTGGCGGCTTTAGCAGGGGGTGTTCCCAAAAGTATTGTAACCAAAGCAGAAAACGGATTCCGGCTAACGGCAGAGGAACTGAGAGCTGCCATTACCGAGAAAACGAAGATTTTGGTTCTACCCTTCCCCAACAACCCAACCGGGGCGGTTATGAGAAGAGAACATCTGGAAGAAATTGCAGAGGTGCTTCGTGGTACCGATATTTTAGTTCTTGCAGACGAAATTTATGCGGAACTGACCTACGGAGAAACCCGGCATGTGTCTATTGCAAACATTCCCGAGATGTACGAAAGAACAGTTCTGGTTAGCGGCTTTTCTAAGGCATACGCCATGACTGGATGGCGTTTGGGTTATGCCTGTGGTCATCCGGACTTGCTGAAGGCTATGACGAAGGTACATCAGTTTGCCATTATGTCGGCGCCTACCACCGCTCAGTATGCGGCAATTGAGGCTTTGAAGAACGGCGATGATGACATTGCTATGATGCGGGAGGAGTATGACCGCAGACGCAGAGTGATGGTGAAGGGATTTAACGACATGGGTCTTTCCTGCTTTGAGCCGGAGGGGGCATTCTATGTATTCCCTTGTATCAAGAGTGTTGGAATGACCTCGGATACTTTCTGCGAGACACTGCTTTATGACAAGAAGGTTGCAGTGGTACCGGGGAATGCCTTTGGTCAGTCAGGAGAAGGATTCATCCGTTGTTCTTATGCTTATTCCATTGAGAACATTAATGAAGCATTGAGCCGGATAGAAGCATTTGTAAAAGAGAGGTAACGCTCGACTTCATTTTTATTGACAAAATAAATAATATCATGTAAAATAAAACCAATCTTTAAAAAATGGGAGGAAGTAAAAAATGAAAAAGTTATTGGCACTGGTACTGGTTGTTGTGCTTGCGCTTGGCGTATTGGCAGGTTGCGGAGCGAAGAAGGTTACTCTGCAGATTTTGGATACCGAGTATGCAGTAGAGGATTATGCAATCTGTGTTGCAAAGGAAAATACCGAACTGCTCGAGAATATCAACAAGGCATTGGCAGAACTGGAAGCTGACGGCACCAAGAAAGCAATTGTTGACAAGTACATTTCCGGCGTTGCACACGACATGACTTTCCAGGCAGATGCAGAGGGTAAGGAAGAATTACATATGGCAACCAATGCGCAGTTCCCGCCCTATGAATACTACGAGGGCGACAAGGTTGTTGGTATTGATGCTGAAATGGCAGCAGCAATTGCTGACAAGCTG
This sequence comes from Ructibacterium sp., assembly GCA_045540375.1. Classification (GTDB taxonomy): domain Bacteria; phylum Bacillota; class Clostridia; order Monoglobales; family Monoglobaceae; genus Ructibacterium. The sequence continues at coordinate 69,602 of JAZQHD010000027.1, forward strand.
GGTATGAAGCTGGTAATTGATGATATGGACTTTGATGCAATCATCACCGCAGTACAGACCGGAAAATCCGATATGGGTATGGCTGGTATGACCGTCACCGAAGATCGTTTGAAGAACATCAACTTCTCTGACACTTATGCAACCGGTATTCAGTCCATTATTGTTCCTGAGGATAGCAAGATTACTTCTGTTGACGATCTGTATGCAGAGGGTGTAAACTATTTGGTAGGTACTCAGAAGGGCACAACCGGTGACATCTACTCCGAGGATGACTTTGGTGCAGAGCGTGTTATGAAGTATGCAACCGGTAACGAGGCAGTTCAGGCTCTGGTAACTGGCAAGGTTGACTGCGTTATCATCGACAACGAGCCGGCAAAGGCTTACGTTGAAGCAAACAACGAAAAATAAAAAGAGATAAAGGAAAAGGGGCGGAATGTTCCGTCCCTTTCTTTTGTAATTGAGGTGATACAATGGAAGCACTGAATGCGTGGCTTGCTGATTTTAAAGCCGATTTTATACTGAATTTTATTCAGGAAGAACGATGGAAGTTTATTACAACAGGTCTCAAGAATACCCTGATTATTACATTTCTTTCTTTGATTTTGGGTGTGCTTTTGGGCGTAATTGTGGCAATTGTCCGGTCCAGCTATGACAAAACCCATCAGGAAATGAGAAAAGGTATCAAAAAGAGCCTGTTTGCAATCCTGAATGGAATCTGCAAGATTTATCTGACAGTAATCCGCGGAACTCCGGTGGTAGTGCAGTTGATGATTATGTATTACATCATCTTTGCATCCTCCAGAAACAGCCTGATGGTGGCAATCCTGGCATTTGGCGTTAACTCCGGCGCTTATGTTGCTGAGATAGTCCGGTCCGGTATTATGTCCATTGATGAGGGTCAGTTTGAGGCGGGAAGAAGTCTTGGTTTTGATTATAAGCGTACTATGCTTTATATCATCATCCCCCAAGCTTTTAAGAACGTTCTTCCGGCGCTTGCCAATGAGTTTATTGTACTCTTGAAGGAGACCTCTGTTGCCGGCTACGTTACCATCCGTGATTTGACTATGGGTGGTAATATCATCCGTGCAGCAACGTATTCGGCATTCCTGCCTTTGATTGCGGTAGCAATCATCTACCTTGTGATGGTAATGTTCTTCACCTGGTTGGTAGGAATTTTGGAAAGGGGGCTGAGAAAGAGTGAGCGCTAATTATTTGATTGAAACCAAGAATCTTTGTAAGTACTATAACGGCGGTGCCATCAAGGCGCTGGACGGCGTAACTGCAGGAATCAAAAAAGGCGAGGTGGTAGTTATCATTGGCCCGTCCGGTTCGGGAAAATCTACCTTTCTCCGTTCCTTGAATCTTCTTGAGTTACCCACATCTGGTAGCATTACCTTTGATGATGTGGAGATTACCGCACCCAAGGTGAACATCAACCTTCATCGGCAGAAGATGGGAATGGTGTTCCAGCACTTCAATCTTTTCCCTCATATGACCATTTTGCGGAATATGACTATTGCTCCTATGAAACTCTTAAAGAAATCTAAAGAAGAGGCGGAAAAGACTGCTATGGAGCTTTTGAAGCGGGTTGGACTCGAGGACAGGGCAGGGGCATATCCCTCCCAGCTCTCCGGTGGGCAGAAACAACGTGTGGCAATTGTCCGTGCCTTGTGTATGAAGCCGGATGTAATGCTCTTTGACGAGCCCACCTCAGCACTTGACCCCGAAATGGTCGGCGAGGTTCTGGAGGTTATGAAGCAACTGGCACAAGAGGGGATGACCATGGTGGTGGTAACCCACGAGATGGGTTTTGCCAAGGAAGTGGCAGATCGGGTTATCTTTATGGATAGCGGTTCCATCGTGGAAGAAGGAACCCCTCAAGAGATTTTTGAGAATCCTCAAAACGAAAGAACCCAGAGCTTCTTAAGAAAAGTATTGTAAAAAAGAGTCGCCATACGGCGACTCTTTTTCGATTCACTATCCCAAATAAAAATCCATCACTAGCATCAAGCAAAAGCCAATCAGTAGTGCATAGGTAGCACCCCGGGCGCCCTCATGATGGGTCTCGGGAATCATCTCATCACTGATGACATAAAGCATGGTGCCTCCTGCAAAGGCAAGGGCAAAAGGTAAAATGGCGTTGGAGATGGAGATAGCAAAGTAACCTAAAAAGGTTCCAAACACCTCCACTATGCCGGTCATAGCGGCAATTAGGAGGGTTCGTTTCTTACTCATTCCAGATGCCAGCATAGGCGCAATGATTACCATGCCTTCCGGAATATTTTGCAGAGCAATACCTCCAGCAATGGTGAGAGCTTCGGCGGTGTTTCCTGTGCCGAAGCCAACTCCTGCAGCAATGCCTTCGGGGAGATTATGAATGGCAATCGCCATGACAAAAAGGAGAACTTTATTAAGTTGTTCGGTTTTTCCGGAGTGAGATTCGATATCTGTTCCCGACAGTCTATGCAGATGGGGAATCAGTTTATCCATTAGGTTCAGGACAAGGGAGCCACAGAAAACGCCTAAAACGACCATCCACACCGAGGGGTTCTCCCCGTAGGAAAGAGAGGGGAGGATCAATCCAAAGGCGGCAGCGGAGAGCATAACTCCAGCTGCAAAGGATAGAATCATGTCGCTGAATTTGTGGGAGAGGTTTTTGAATATAAACCCAATCAGTGCGCCAATGACAGTAGCTCCACCAACACCGAGGGCGGTGAGTAATATAACATTCATAGTAATAGCCTCCTAAAGCAGATATCCTGCCACCAAACCAACCACGGCAGAAAGACAGATAATCAGGACGGGATGGGTCTTTTTAAACGCCAGTATCGACATAACAATCACGGTGCCCAGAGAAACATAGGTCATCGGTTGGTTGAAGATACCAAAGGAAACGCCATTTTCAAAAAAGACGGTTTTTGCCATGGAAAGAAGGGCGGTTGCAATCAAACCAATGACAGCGGGTTTTAGCCCTGACATCAATGCCTTAACTGTTTTACTGGTTTTAAACTTTTCATAGCATTGTGCAATAATCAGGATAATCAAAAAGGATGGGAGAACGACTCCTAAGGTTGCACAAAGGGCGCCCAGAATTCCGATTTCTCCAACCTGAGACCCAATATAGGTGGCGATGTTCACGGCAAAGGGACCTGGGGTAGATTCGCTGACTGCAATAAAGTTAATAATCTCATTCTCGGTCAGCCAGTTATTGGCAAGGACTTCGGCTTGAATCAAGGGGAGCATAGCGTAACCGCCACCAAAGGTGAAAGCTCCAATTTTGAAGAAGGTCAGGAATAAAAAGAGGTAGCTCATTATTTTTGCCCCCTTTCCGCAATCAGTCCAAAAATCAAACCCAACAGACCGCAGGCAATAATAACAAGGAGAACCTTAACACTAAAGATACCTGCCGCCAGGAAAGAACCGATGGCAATCAAGTAGGCAAGAGTGTTCTTGGGCATCTTTTTATACATGTTATAGAGTGCTTTAATCAAAAGAGCCAAAACACCAGCACGGATGCCGGAAAAGGCATACGCCACCGGTTGAAAATCTTGAAATTCCTGGAGCAAAAAGGAGATGGTTAGGATAATGATGAAGGATGGGAGTATCGTCGCAGTGGTTGCAACCAAGGAACCCCAAAAACCTGCCACCTTGTAGCCGATAAAGGTAGATGCATTGATGGCAATTGGCCCCGGAGTGGATTCTGCAATAGCAACCACCTCCAGGATATCTTCATCGGAGATCCAATGCTTTTTTTCTACAGTTTCTCGTTGCATCAGGGGGATCATGGCATAGCCACCCCCAAAGGTAAATGCTCCAATTTTAAAGAAAACAGAGAATAATTGTAGCAGTTTGTTTTTCATGTTATTTGCCTCCTAAAAGACTGTTCCTATTTTACCATGATTTCCCTTTTCCGTCAATACAATACATAAAGAAAAAGCCTTTCCTTTAGAGGGAAAGGCGGAAAAATCGTAAGTTTTACGGATGAGGGGTTAGATAAAAGGTGATTCCGCTTCATCCGCATATATTACAAAGTTTAGTCAGGACGAACGATGTGGTAAAGTTTCTTTTCCGGCAGAGTAATTACCGAAGGCGACCGTAGAGCGTTCAGGCAGATGGCGTCTTTTCCCTTGAATACCAGCTCGTCTTCTAAGGTTTCTCCAAAGGTAGTGCCGTGTCCGTAGAGATAGATGTCTGCCTCTTTGGTAATTTGTTCCCGGGAATGGGTAAGACAGAACCGCTGTCCCTCAATTTCAATCACCGAATCCGGTTCTACAATCTGGAAGAAGGGTGCAATCTCGGCTACCTTGTCCGGGAGGTCGTTGTTGCCTGGTACCCAGTAGACTGGACAATCCGCCTCTTTCAGGATATCAGCTAAGGTGGAAACCTTCTGGCAGTAGGAATCCCATGCGGAAGTATCCCAGCTAACCTTATCTTCGTCGGCAGTATCACCGGTGTGGATGATAACATCTGGTTTGACCAATCTGATCAACTGGCGGTAGAAGGGGTAGGTTGCGCCGTGGGTATCACCAATGTGCAATACCTTAAACTCCTTAGAGTCAATGGCTTCGTCCGGAATTTGAATTCCCCAGGGTCTCCGGTCATCTTCTTCAAAAGTCCATTCGGCGGCATGAAGACGGTTGTTGGTAACCATCTGTCCGGGGAGGAAGGAGTAGTGCTTGCCGAAGTTTCTCCGGGGGTCCTTAGTGTCATAAAGGAAAAGACAGCAGTTCCACAAAAAACCTTCAGGCTTTAGCTTTAAATAGCGGTTGGAACTGCCGGTGGAGGCGCCATGACCCACAAGCAAAATTTCCTCGTCGGTATCTTTATACTGCTCAAGCAGAGCATCAATGCCTGCTTGAACACGTCTATCCACATCCGGTGTCGTTTCTATTTTGGTTGTCCACCAGGGAATTTCCAGGGTAGCATCTTCGGCGATGTGGGGATACCATTCCCGCAATTGCTCCAGGGGGGTACCCTTGTATTGGCTGACCCAATCCGGATCTGCCAAAATTTCATGCATCCAGGGAGCGAGGTAAATTACCGAACCGGTTTCCTGTGCAATCAGTTCGGCGGTTTCCATGGTTCTCCAGAAGGGAGAGGAAAGGATAATTCCATGAAAGTCCCGTTTGGCTAGGAATTTACCAAGAAGTGTTGCTTGCTCTCTACCAAGGTCGGAAAGAGGCATCTCGCCTCTGGGGAGGGTGGCATCTCCGTTAATGTAGTCGGCATTAAGTCCTACTTGTCCGTGTCGTGTAATATATAATTTCATAGAAAAACTCCTCTCAGGGCAATAACCCATTGATGATTTTTCTTATTTTACTACGTTTCCTATTTTGTGTCAAGAATTGCAGAGAAAAGAGCAAAAGATTCCTGGTTTTAAGGGGAAAACAAGAATTATTTGATATAAAAATTAAATAAAAAGCACACAAAAAAACCACCCGATGGGTGGTTTCTTGTATGGCTCCTCCAGTTGGACTCGAACCAACGACCCTGCGGTTAACAGCCGCATGCTCTACCAACTGAGCTATAGAGGAATATATTCTGTTTTCAGTGTATGCAGAATCGGGAAAGTTATTCCTGAATTTTCAACACGAGTATTATTATAGCAACTTTTGGGAAAAAGTCAACCCCTTTTTGAAAAATTCTTCTTATGGAAAAACGTGGTTTGAGCGGAGACTCCGCCCAAACCACGAACTTTACCTTGGTTTAGCCGTTTTCTAATGCCTGTTCCAACCAGAACATACCAATATCAAAGGCCTTGTAGAGACCCTCCCGTTCTGCCTGCCGAATTAGTCGAGATTGAGCACCTTCGTTGGTTTTCAGCTCAATCACAACCCGTTTTGCAATTTGAAGATCCTGGAGAGGTTCCTGATCCTCCAGACGAAAGATAACCACATACTTATCTTCGGGTTTTCCGTAATAAATCTGGTTTCCACAGCGGAGTAGAGGTCTTCCGTTGTAGGTTAAATACTCTTGTTTCGGAGTAGATGATGCCATAATTCTATCACCTTTCTGCCCACGGGAATTGGAAACAATTTCATCGGTGGGCGGATGAAATTGCAAGTCATGATACCTTATCTTAACAGATTCCGGTTAAAATTGCAAGGGATTTTTTAAAGTTTTACTGAAGCAATTCCTCCATGAGCAAATGAGCGTGAGGTTGAACGATGCCGGTAGCTGTAGCTGTGGCCTCGGTATAGGAACGTTCCTGGTAGTTTTCCTCGGATTCACTCTTGTAGAGGAGGTAAGGGATGGGGTCAGAGGTATGAGTACGAATCGCAAGGGGGGTGGGGTGATCGGGCATCACCAGCATATGATAGTCTTCGCCAGACTCCTTGAGATATGCAAGGAGGGGTGCCACAATCTTACTGTCAATTAGCTCGATGGTCTTAACCTTGTTCTCAATCTCTTTTCGGTGTCCTGCTTCGTCAGCACCCTCCATGTGGAGGTAAATGAAGTCGGCACCATTTTTGAGGGCATCAATGGCGGCAGATGCTTTGCCGTCAAAGTTGCTATGTACCGTTCCGGTAGCTCCCGGAACCTCAATGACATCAAGTTCTGCACAACGACCGATGCCTTTAATCAGGTCTACCGCCGAAATGACCGCGCCACGAATGCCGAACCGAGCCTGATAGGTGTCTAAGTTTGGTTTGGTACCGTTCCCCCAGATCCAGAGGGAGTTAGCAGGGTGAAGTCCCTTTTCCATTCTGGCAAGATTGACGGGATGGTCTTTTAGAATGTCGTAACTTTTTTTCATCAGGGAGAGGATGGTTTCATCCTTGGGGAGGTATTCTCCCACCACTCGGTCGGAAATGTCGTGGGGAGGGGTTAGAGAGAAGTCGTTTTTCTTGTTATGCCACACCATGAGATGTCGGTAACTAATTCCCCGGAAGAACTCATATTCTTCGGTTTTTAAGGCGGTGTTTACAGCCTCAATCAGCTGTTCTGCCTCTTCGGTGGAAATCTCGTCCGAGCTATAGTCTACCATGGTTTTTTCTGCATAGTTTTCCTCGCCAGACAGGGTAACTAAGTTCGCCCGAAAGGTGGTGTCGGTCAGTGCTAACGGAACACCGATGGAGGCCGCCTCCAAAGGAGAACGACCTGTATAGTATTTCTGGGGATCATAGCCAAAAACCGACAGATTGGCAACGTCGCTACCCGGAGGGAGATCGCCGGGCACTGTGATTGCCATGCCCATTTTTCCCTTGGCGGCCAGGCTATCAATGTTTGGTTTTTTTGCAACCTCTAACGGGGTTTTATTGTTCAATTCAGGAACCGGCGTATCTGCCGCACCATCAATTAAAACAACGATATATTTCATGAACATGACCTCCTAATTTCAGGTAGTACTAGTATACACCCAAGCGACCCCAATGTCAAGGATGGGAAAGGAGGAGAAATGGCATATTTTGGAGAGAATTATGTCATTTCTATTAATTTTTTACAAACGACTTGCATTTTCTCGAAAAAAAGGTTATAATATTACGGAAGAAAAAGGAGTTTGCGACAGATTTGCGGTCTGTCGACCATTTTTGCGGAGGTGGCATTATGCAGAATAGACTGTTCCAAAATGCTTTGGCACAGCTCAAAAAGGATGTAAAGCGTGTGGTTGGTGTGATTGATGATACCGAAACCATCATTGCTTGCAGCAACGAGGTGCGGATTAATACTGTGGTAGAGAATATCTTTACCGTTTTTGATGGCACCGGCGATATGAAGCGTGTAGGTGGCTTTACTTATAAGAAGATTGAGACCTTTAATAAGAACGAGTATGCAGTTTTCTGCGAGGGAGAGGATGATGTTGCGTCCAATGCCTGTTCTTTTTTGGGAATTCACTTCCTAACCATCAAGCAATACTATGATGAAAAGTATGATTGCAATAGTTTTATGAAGAATATCATTGTGGACAATATTTTGCCCGGTGATGTTCTGTACCGGACCCGGGAACTGCATCTTGCGGCAGAGGCCAATCGTGCAGTATACTTGGTGCGGAATTTAAAGAACTCCGAGAATGCCGCCATGGAGGTTTTGAAGAACCTCTTCCCTGACCGCAACAGGGATTTTGTCATCCGGATTGACGATAGCGATAGTGTAGTCATCAAGGAATTCAAGGCAGATTCTTCCAAAGAGGAGATGATGCGGGTCGCACAGAATATTGTGGATACCCTCAGCTCCGAGGAGATGATTTCTGTTTCGGTGGGAATTTCCACCATGGTGGGAACCATTCAGGAACTGGCTCAGGCTTATCGGGAGGCCCGGATTGCCTTGGAAGTAGGCAAGGTATTTGATACCGAGAAGGATATTATCAGTTACGATAATTTAGGAATCGGCCGTTTGATTTATCAACTGCCGACTACCCTTTGTGAGTTATTTTTAAAAGAGGTCTTCAAGAAGGAATCCATTAACGTGTTGGATCAAGAGACCATTGGAACCATTCAGAAGTTCTTCGAGAATAACCTGAATGTGTCTGAAACTTCAAGAAAGCTTTTTGTCCATCGGAATACTTTGGTTTATCGGTTGGACAAGATTAAAAAATTGACCGGCCTTGACCTGCGGGAGTTTGATGATGCTATCATCTTTAAGGTGGCTATGATGGTCAACAAATATCTGACCTCGGAACCGACCAGAATCTGATTGGTCGGCAAAGCCTGCGGGTTTTGTGGGGAACATCATACGGCGGAGAAAAACTCCGCCGATATTTTGTATTTGGAGGCAACGGACCATGATTGAATTAAGAGCAGTAAACAAGGTCTATCATGACACCGGGATTTGTGCGTTACAGGATGTGAATCTACATATCGAGAAGGGAGAGTTTGTCTTTCTAATTGGTGCTACCGGTGCTGGGAAAAGTACATTGACAAAGCTCCTTATGCGGGAAGAAAAGGCGGATAGCGGCGAGGTTCTGGTAGACGGTGTGGATGTTGGAAAGCTACGCCGGAGAAAGATTCCCAAGCTTCGTCGGGAAATTGGAGTGGTATTCCAGGATTTTCGGCTTCTTCCTGACCGAACCGTATATGAGAATGTGGCCTTTGCCATGCAGGTAATCGGAAAATCAAAACGAATGATTCGTCATATTGTTCCTCAGGTGCTGGCTTTGGTGGGGTTGACTGAGAAAGCAGATTTTCGCCCGGACCAGCTCTCTGGTGGGGAACGTCAACGGGCTTCTATGGCTAGAGCGTTGGTGAATAATCCGCCTCTGCTCATTGCAGACGAGCCTACCGGAAATTTAGATCCCCAGACCTCAGAAGAGATTATGAACTTGCTTTCCCGAATCCATCAGCGGGGAACTACTGTTTTGGTAGTAACCCACGACAAGGAAATTGTAAACAGAATGCAAAAACGGGTGCTGACCATGGAAAATGGCGTTATCATTCGGGACGAGGAAAAAGGAGGTTATCGGCTTGGGTAGAGCGTTGGGATATTTTATCAAGCAGGGTTTTAAAAACATCCGGACTCACCGATTGGTTAGCCTTGCCTCGATTGGTATTGTGGCGGCGAGCTTACTGTTACTGGGTATCTTTATGTTGCTGGAAATGAATCTGGAATCGGTTTTGTCCCAGCTGCAGAATCAATATGAACTTAATATTTACCTAGAGGAATCTGTTACCGATTCTCAACGAAAAGGAATTGAAAAGAGTCTTGAAAAAATTGATGGAGTAAACGAACTGCGGTTTTACTCTCGGGATGCCCGGCTTCAGGATGCAAAGAAGAGCGATGCTTACCGGGGAAAGGAATACCTGCTGGAGGATTTCGAGAAAGATAACCCTCTTCGGGACTCCTACATTGTTACGCTGAAGGATCTGGAGAAATCCAGCAAAGTTGCAGCAAAGGCAGAAAAGATTCCGGGGATAGACGAGGTTGTCAATATGCCGGAGTTGACCAACAAAATTCAGAAATTTGCCGATGGTGCAGAACAGATTGGTCTATGGACCATGGTGTTGTTTGCATTGGCTGCGATTTTTATTATTTCCAACACTATTCGGATGGGTATGGCGGCCCGGAGCCGGGAAATTGAGATTATGCACTTTGTTGGAGCATCTCCCAGCTACGTCCGGGGGCCTTTCTTGGTAGAGGGTGTTATTCTCGGTTTGATTGGTGCCTGCCTGGCGTCGGGTATGATCTTGTGGGGATATTTTGCTGTAGCAGGAGCAATTCAGGAATCTGTTCCGGTGGAAATTCTCAAAGTGGTTAATCCTTGGGATGCCGCGAGGATAATGATTCCTTGCTTCTTGATATTGGGGGTAGGCATTGGTCTATTTGGCAGTGGATTTTCAGTACACAAATACAGAAGATAAAGGAGGTGCCGTATGAAGAAGAAAGTGATTAGAATCGTTGCACTTCTGATTGCACTGTTCTTTGTAATAGGTGTTGTTGCACCGATTTTGCTCTCTAAAGCCTACGGCGCACCCTATGATTCCAAAGTGCAGGAGTATGAGGAGAAAGAGCGGTCTGCTTGGGAGCAGCTGCAGGAATATGAAAAAGAACTCAATCAGCTGGGAGAGAAGAGCTATCAGTTAGAGGAACAGCGTAAAGCTTATGAAACCGAGCTGGAAAACACCCAGCAGGAGTTGGAAAAAACCGAGAAGCTGGAAGCAGAGCAGCGGGAAAAGTTTCGGGATCGGTTTGCCACCCTATGCGAACGGGGGGCGGGAACCTATCTGGAGATTCTGTTCTCTGCAGAGAGCTTATCCGATCTGATTGAGAAGTTTGTCATAGTTCGGGAGATTACCGAATATGATAGCAATATCCTGGAAGCTTTGGAACAGATGAAAGCGCAGATTGAAGCAGATAAACTGCGACTGGAGGAACTTTTGAGCCAGATTGAGCAGGCAGAGGAAGAACTAGAGATCAACCAGGCAGAAGTAGAGAGTAAAATTAGCGAGATTACTGCCTACCGCCAGAGTCTGGAACGAGACAAGAATGCCTATATTCAATATCTGGCAGAAAAAGAAGCGGCAGAGCGGCGAACCAAAGCGCAGGTGGGTATCAGCGGCAATGTGGGAACCGTTGCAGCAGGCCGGATATCCTCCGGATATTTTCTCTGGCCTACTAATACGTGGTACATTACCAGCGATTTCTCGCCCAATCGTGTAAATCCGGTAACCGGGGTCCTGCGGCCACATACCGGAACTGACGTTGGTGCTTCTCAGGGGGCACCCATTTGGGCGGCACAAAGCGGTACAGTGGTCCTGGCAGAGTATAACGGAGGATACGGAAATTGTGTGATTCTGGATCACGGAGGCGGGATTAAAACCCTGTATGGGCATATGAGTGCTATTTTAGTAACGCAAGGACAATCGGTGAGTCAAGGAACGCAAATTGGCCGTGTTGGTTCTACCGGAAACTCCACCGGACCACATCTTCATTTTGAGGTTTTGGTAGATGGAAAAGCGGTAAACCCCATGCAGTTCTTCTAAATTGAACGAGGAAACGAGGCAGACAGGAAATGTATATCAAAAAAAGGGTCTTGATCATATCCGCAATTGTATTGGTGTTGATAACGACTTTTTTGACAATTGGATTCTTAAATCCTTTTGGCTATAGTAATATTGACGATTTTATTCACTTTTCTCAGCTTGTCCGACTGACGGATACCATGTTTTATCAGGAACTGGACCGGGAGGAATTGCTTCGGGGTGCAGTTAAAGGTATGACGGAGATGACGGAGGATCCTTATACGGGATACCTTTGGGGAGACGATGCCAAAGAGTATATGGAAGAGGTTGAGGGAACCTATTACGGCATTGGTGTTTATATCGAAAACAATATCGAAGATAACACTATCGAGGTTGTTTCTGCCATAGCGGGATCTCCTGCTGAAGAGGTAGGATTGACCACCGGAGATAAAATTCTAAAGGTCAATGGCATCGGCTATACCGGTCAGGAAATCAATGAAGCAACATCTGTGATGCGAGGCGAAGCGGAGACAGAGGTAACGCTGACTATTCTTCAAAAAAGCAGCGGAAAGACCATGGAGGTTGTTGTAGAACGTCGGGAGATTACCATCCAGAGTGTTACCGGAGAGATGCTAACCGAAACCGTGGGGAAAATTGATGTTTCTCAGTTCAACACCGGAAGCGGAGAACAGTTTCAAAAAACCTTTGGGGAGCTGAAGAAAAGCGGTATGGAGGCGCTGATTCTGGATCTCCGGAATAATCCGGGTGGACTGATTGATGAGGCAGTTGAGATTGTAGATGTTTTTCTCAAAGAGGGAAAGGTGATTGTATATACCGAGGATCGAAATAGGGAGCGGGAATACTATCGTGCTACCGGTTCCGCAGAGGAAATTTCTGTGGTGGTGCTGACCAACCAGGGTTCCGCTTCTGCCAGTGAGATTGTAACCGGTGCATTAAAAGACTACGGAGTTGGTTATCAAATAGGCGAAAAAACCTATGGAAAAGGTGTGGTTCAGGGTGTATATAATACCGGGGAGTTGGAGATTCTGTCGCTGACAGTAGCACAGTACTTTACGCCAGAGGGTGAGTGTATTCACGAAAAAGGAATCAAGCCAGATTTGGAGATTCCTATGGATATCGAGAAGTATCGGAATTTGACCAACCTGGCGCCGGAAGATGACGAACAGATTCAGGCTGCTTTGGAATATTTAAATTCATGATTTGTCTTGGAATTCTTTCGGTGCGAGAGGATAACGGAGAAAGAAAGACCAAACGGATTCAATTCCGGGAAAAGGAGCGCTACGGCGGGAATTGTCCAGTAGTCGTGGCAGAGATTTCGCTTTCCAAATCAGAACTACAGAAAAAACGACCATGGCAGAGGAACAGGCTCTTCCGGAAGGGAGAAAAGTTTCTAAAAAGACGTGGCGCCAATATTTTGTCGCCCACTCTGGCATGGGAGGTGCAACCGGAAAGCTTCGGCGTGTATTCCGGAATGGTGGAACTGCCACTTCATCCTCTTGATATGCCGGAAGCGTGTAAGGAGCTTCTTTCGGAGGTTAAGGAATCTCCCTTAGGGAAGACGGGATGGGTTCTTGACGTAACCTGTAGCTCAGCATGTTTGCCTCTTCTGGAGGTCATGAGTCAAAAGGTACAATACCTTGGTGTTGTTACCAAGGAAAGAGAAAAAGCCGAGGTACTGGAAGAGCTTCTCTGCCGGGAGTATGGAGTGAATCTGGAGATTCAATCAGTTCTGCCCTGGCGGGAGCGGGAAGCTGCCGTCCTTGCCAATGTAGATGCGGGCGAAATTCATTTGTCTGGGAAGATGGTGAGAAACGGAAAGAGAATGACGCTGGATTTTAAGGATTATCCGGTGAATTTAGAGCGTCTTGTCAAACAGCATCCGGAGTTGCGGAATGTTCTTTCCTTCCATAGCTGGTGCAGACGAAAAAGCGGTTGACAAGACAGGAAATTTCGATTATAATAATTGTTTGTAATTTATAGAAAATTCAGAGAAGATAAAAATATGGAGGAACGAAACATGGCGGAGAAAAAGATTACCTTAACTGCGGAAGGACTCAAGAAATTAGAGGACGAACTGGAATATTTAAAAACAAAAAAACGGAAAGAGGTTTCTGAGAAGATTAAGGTAGCCCTGGGCTTTGGTGATCTGTCTGAGAACTCGGAGTATGACGAGGCGAAGAATGAACAGGCACAGGTGGAGGTACGAATCAGCGAACTGGAAACCATGCTGAAGAATGTAACCGTGATTGATGCGGAGGATATTGACCGTACCAAGGTTGGCATTGGTACCAAGGTACAGATTCTGGACGTAGAGTTTGAAGAGGCAGAATGGTATACCATCGTCGGTTCCACCGAGGCAAATCCTGTTGGCGAAGAGGAAAAAACCATCTCCAACGAGTGCCCTCTCTTTATGGCAATCAAAGGTAAGGGTGTGGGTGATACCGCCGTTGTAGAAACTCTGGACGGTCCGGTTGAGTATAAGATTATGGCCATCGAGTAAGAAAACAGAAGAACAAGGAGATATACCATGAGCGAGCAAATGCAGCAGAATAACGGTCAGAATACCGTTGAGAAAGATTTAAACGAAGTATTGAAGATTCGCCGGGAAAAACTTGCGAATATGCAGGCAGAAGGTGAGAATCCTTTTGATATCACCAAGTTCCCCCAGGAACATCATGCCACCGATATTGTAGAAAACTTTGCAGAGTACGAGGGTAAGGTTGTTACCGTAGCGGGTAGACTTATGTCTAAGCGCGTTATGGGAAAGATGTCCTTTGCAGATCTGCGTGACGGATCGGGGAAAATTCAGCTTTGTGTCAAAAGAGATGAACTGGGTGAAGAACCCTATAAGAAGTATAAGAAGTGGGATATCGGCGATATTGTCGGTGCAGTGGGTGAAGTCTTCATGACCCAGAAGGGTGAGATTTCTATCCGGGTGTCTGAACTTACTCTGCTGAGCAAGTCCCTCCGTCCCCTGCCCGAGAAGTTCCACGGCCTGACTAATACCGATCTTCGGTATCGTCAGCGGTATGTGGATCTGATTATGAATCCCGATGTCAAGAGAACCTTCAAACTACGTAGTGCTATCATCACTGCCATCCGGAACTATCTGGACGACCGGGGATATATGGAGGTGGATACCCCCATCTTAAATACCATCGCAGGCGGTGCAACCGCAAGACCTTTTATTACCCATCACAATACTCTGGATTTGGATATGTACCTGAGAATTGCACCGGAGCTTTACTTAAAGCGCCTGGTTGTCGGTGGTTTTGAAAAGGTATATGAAATGGGACGTCAGTTCCGGAACGAGGGTATGGATGTCAAGCATAATCCCGAGTTCACCACCATGGAACTGTATCAGGCTTATGCTGATTACGAAGATATGATGAACCTGACGGAGGATATGATTCGTACTGTTGCCCAGGAGGTTCTGGGTACTACTACCATTACCTACGAGGGACAGGAATTGGATCTGGGCAAGCCTTGGGAAAGAATCACCATGATTGATTCTATCAAAAAGTATACCGGCGTAGATTTCAGAACCGCCAAGGACGATAAAGAGGCAGAGGAGATGGCAAAGTCCATCGGCATCGAGTTTGACGAGGATGCAGAGCCTATGACCAAGGGCGAGATTATTGCCCTTGCCTTCGAGGAAAAGGTAGAGGACAAGCTGATTCAGCCCACCTTTATCACCGAATATCCGGTAGAGATTTCTCCTCTGGCAAAGCGGTATGCAGATAACCCCGAATTTACCGAGCGGTTTGAAGTGTTCATCATCGGTAGAGAATACGGAAATGCTTTCTCCGAGCTCAATGACCCCATCGACCAGGCAGAGCGGTTCCAAAAGCAGGTTGAAAAGCGGGAAAAGGGGGATGACGAAGCCAGCATGATGGACGAGGATTACGTAAACGCTCTGGAGTACGGACTGCCCCCCACTGGCGGATTGGGTATCGGTATCGACCGACTGGTTATGCTCCTGACCGACAGCTCCTCCATCCGTGACGTTTTGTTGTTCCCCACCATGAAACCACTGGATAAATAGAAAGTATGGAATAAAAAGAACACTCTCACATATTGAGGGTGTTCTTTTGTTATGCTGATTTTCGTATCAATTGTGCTGATAATCATTGATTAATATAATATCTTTTTTCTTTTTCTGTGCGTATTCATAGGCGACACTTGTTCCACTTTTTGGTTGGTAAGGTAATAAATCGCGCCGGCTGTTTTTTCTTTCTGGGGGTAGGTAATTTTCATTATAATATACAATGCAGATGTTGGACTGGTCAATCATAATGTAATTGCGTTCTACATAAGCTGCACGTCCTGAACCAGAAATTTGATCCGGATAGTAGGTATCGTCGTAGCGTTGCAAAAGAGTTGATTTGTAGCTTTCATTGATATACTGAAATTCCGCACGAACATAAATACGTCGTATATGTGGGTATTTATTCTTTAACTCTGTAACAATTGCAAGGCATAACTTGTCAAAGTCGCTCTTACTCCCGAAAAGAAATGTATCTACATATTTATATATAATCAAATCTTCGATAATTTTATATAGCCTTTCTCTCAATCCGTCCGCTGCTGCTATTTTCCGATGCCCGAAAAAGCAGCAGGTCTTTTTTCCCTCCATAGTATACCTCTGTAATAAAAAAGTGCGTGACCCTTCGCAGAGCCACGCACCAAAAAACGCAGGGACTCTGTTTCAAAGGTTGCTACACACTTTTGACCATAACACCTAAACCTAAGCTCAAGGGTATGACGAAACAAGAGTGTACGCTTTTTGCAAAGATAGCGTACCCCTTAAGCATAGGTTTATTCAATTAGGTGTCTGCTCTTTTTGGGCAGATGTCAAAAGTTTGTAGCAGATATATTTTATCACAAAAGTTTTGGAATTACAAGTAAAATAAAAACGATATTGACAATACAACAAAAAAGTTGTATATATTTTATGTATCGGAGCATACTATGAAAGTACACACATATGAAAATTCAAGTGGTAAAGATTTGATTAAAAAATATATTGACAAACTATCAAAAGAAGAACAGGTTGACGGATATTCAGTATTGCAAGCATTTGAAGAAGACAGAATTGATGAACTGAATATTAAGCCTTGGCAAGGTAAAGTTTGGGAAGTATATTTTTATAAGCATAATCGAATTTTTTATGTTACGATTGAAAATGAAGATGTTTATTTACTACACGCTTGTAGAAAGCAAAAGAACAAAACTGAAACAACGGACAAAAACATTGTTATATCAAGAGCAAAAGAACTTGGCAAACTATTGAATAAGTCTTTTATATAAGGAGGTTTGACATTATGCCATTCAAACAAATAAATGTAAACGAGCAAATTATTGAAAAAAGAAAAAATGATAAGGAGTTTGATGCATTATGGCAAGAAAGCAGAAATGAATATAAATTACTTGCCGAACTTGTAAAAATAAGAAAAGCGTCGAACTTATCTCAAACCGAATTAGCTGAAAAAAGCGGAAACAAACAACAAGTTATATCAAGAATTGAAAATAAAGAAAATAGTCCTACCCTAAAAACACTATGTAGTATTTTGGATGTTTTGGGATATGAGATCAGATTTGAGCCTAAACAAAGGGTATAACCTATGGTAAGGAAATCTCAAGATAAATAAAACAATAACTGCCACCGGGTAGTGAATGCAAAGCATTCAATGATGCGTCGTTAGGTCTTAGAAGACGCATCGTTGGATGCTTTTTTTACGGATTTCTTAAATGGAAACGGATGGAGAACATGCAGAAAGTTGGATAAAAAACAACGAAACAGTTGAAATTTTGCTGATAATCGAGTATAATGGTTGGGTATTTTGCTTGACGAACTTATGATACAAAAAGGAAGAAACAGATGGAAAACGGAACAATCAGGATGTCCAAGACCAGAAAAGTTTATTTTATCCGGCTTGCGGGGAGATGCTTGACATTTCTCCTTGCAATACTCCTTATGGTAGTTGATAAAGACCAGTTTGAGGTGGTAAAGGGGTGGAACTTTTTTCGAAGGTTTTCTCTTTTGCACATACTTTGGGGAATATGGATCTGGGATATGGTGTTACAATTGATGCCAGTCAAAGCCCATATTTCCATTGGCTCCCAGAAGATTTTTTCGTCCCTCTATCGTCCCATCAAGGAAAGAGTTAGCTACAAAAACTTAAAAAAGTACATTGTGGATACTACTCAAGCAGCATACAAGGTGATGATTCTTTGGATTGCCTTAAATCTGGTGATTGGTCTGCTGTATCAAACCGGAAAAATCTCCGTTGAAGTTGTCCTTTTGATTTCGGTCTTCTTTTATCTTTGTGATTTGATTTGCGTTTTGATTTGGTGTCCCTTACGGCTGATTATGAAGAACAAATGTTGTACTACCTGCCGGATTTTCAATTGGGATCATTTGATGATGTTCTCCCCATTGATTACGGTAAATAGCTTCTTTTCCTGGTCGCTGGTACTCTTTTCCTTTGCTATCTGGCTTGTGTGGGAGGTGTGCGTGTTTACCTACCCGGAACGATTTTGGGAAAATAGTAATATGGCTCTCAAGTGCTCCGAATGTACCGACAAGCTCTGTACTCAATATTGCAGAAAGCTAAGAAAATAAAAAAGCCTCCGCAGATGCGGAGGCTCTTTTTGGTTTCTGTGAAATTATTTTACAGGATAGCCAACAGAACAAAGTTCAGAATGAACAATGCGGTGGAAATCCAAAGAATTGGATGAACATCCTTTGCTTCCTTCTTACAAATCTTGATCACACAGTATGCGATAAAGCCAGCTGCGATACCGTAAGAGATGGAATAGAAGAACGCCATCAGTACACTTGTGAAGAATGCGGGGATTGCTTCGTCAATGTTATCCCATTCGATTTCCTTGAAGGAGGACATCATCATAACACCAACGATAATCAGAACAGGAGCGGTTGCTGCGCTGGGGACGATACTTGCAAAGGAAGCCAGGAAGGCACAGATTGCAAAGCAGATAGCAACAACAACACTGGTCAGACCGGTACGGCCACCGGCACCAATACCTGCAGCACTCTCAACGTAGGTAGTGGTATTGGAGGTACCAAAGATAGCACCGATGGAGGTTGCAGTAGCGTCTGCGAATAATGCCTTGTCCATCTTGGACTTAAAGCCGGAGCTGCTTTCCATGGTCTGCTCATCTTCTTCGCTAAAGATGCCAGCCTTCCGACCGGTACCAATGAAGGTGCCGATGGTGTCAAATACGTCAGATAGACTGAATGCAAAGATGGTAATCAGAACCAAGGGGAGCTTGCTCATATCAGCAAACAAGGAAGGAATACCTTCCGGCTTGAAGATGGCACCAAAGGTCTGGGGAAGAACGGACAGACATTCCGCAAAAGAGGTGCTGTTGCCGCCGCCCAATGTGGTAACGCCACAGGGAATACCGATTAACGTGGTTGCGATAATGCTGATAATCAAAGCACCCTTTACCTTCAAAGCTAGTAAAGCAATGGTTAAAATAATGCCAAAGATTGCTAGAAGAACAGCAGGGTTGTTGAGGGTTACCAAGGCAGGAACTGCAGAGGCGTTTGCAACAACACCACTCTCTACGGCAGCAGTTTCGATGGCTTTGGGAGCACCGGTAAAGAACCAAGCACCGGGATCAACAGTGAAGTTAATCAAGCCTGCATTCTTAACGCCGATGTATGCGATAAACATACCGATACCGCCCCCGATAGCATTCTGGAGGCTGCGGGGAATGGATTTAATAATCTGCTTACGGATTTTGGTAACAGTAATCAGAATATTAAAAAGACCACAGATGAATACCATGGACAGCGCCTGCTGCCAAGTAAAGCCTAAGCCGAAGCATGCGGTGAATACGAAGAACGCGTTCAAACCCATACCGGGAGCCTGTGCATAGGGAACGTTTGCGACAAGACCCATGATTAATGTACCAATAATGGAAGCAATGATGGTTGCTAAGTACACAGCACCCCATTCCATGCCTGACTGTGAGAGCATAGCCGGGTTTACAATGATGATGTAAGACATTGCAAAGAAGGTGGTAAGACCGGCGATAATCTCAGTTGAAACTTTGGTTCCGTTTTCTTTCAAATGAAACATAATGACCTCTCCTTTACTTTTTTTGGATTTTACAATCCTTTCTTGAGTCAATCATACTATAATTAAGGAAACTTGTCCATACATCTTGGCAAAATGTTAAAAAATTGTAAACAATGTCAAATTTTATCATCCATAACTGGTAAAATGACGAAAAGAAGCGTGGTAAAAAGAAGTTGTTCTTTACAAGATGGACTTCGGTGTGGTACAATGAATGGCATACCAAGAAAAATGGAGAGAACGATTATGAATTTATCACATCCGTCAGAGTTAAAAGGCCTGCTGGAACGGCATGGATTTTCTTTTTCCAAGAGTTTGGGGCAGAACTTTTTGATTGACGAAAATGTGTTGCAAAAGATTCTGGATGCGGCGGCTTTGGATGAGAACACCTGTGCATTGGAGATTGGTCCCGGTGCCGGAACCCTGACCAGATGCCTGGCTGCAAACAGTAAAAAGACTGTTGCTATTGAAATTGATCGGGCACTGATTCCGATTCTGGGCGAGAGCCTGGCGGAGTTTGAAAATGTAAATCTGATTCACGCCGATGTGATGGAGGTAGATTTAAAGGCGGTTACCCAAGAAACTTTTGGGGATACCCCATTTTCTGTGGTGGCAAATCTTCCTTACTACATCACCACCCCGATTATTATGGAATTGCTTGAGAGTGGGCTACCGGTAAATACCATGACGGTGATGGTGCAAAAGGAGGTAGCCGACCGGATGACGGCGAAGCCGGGTACCAAGGAATATGGAGCATTATCTGTGGCGGTGCAATATTATACTCAGCCATCTTTGGTTTGCAAAGCAGAACCCCACTGTTTTATGCCGCAACCGAAAGTTGCATCCTCGGTGGTAAAGCTTCAGGTGCTTTCCCGGCCTGCCGTAGAGGTGGAGGATGAGAAGTTCTTTTTCCGGGTGGTGAAGTCAGCCTTTGGGCAACGGCGGAAAACCCTTTGCAATGCCCTTTCCAAGAGCCCTTATTTCGAACTGGACAAGGAAAAAGTACTATCGGCTTTATCTCAGATGGGACTTCCTGACACTGTCCGGGGAGAACGGTTGTCGGTGGAAGAATTTGCGCAACTTTCGAATTTACTGAAATAGAAAAATGGCGGTTTGCTTTGCAAACCGCTTTTTCCATGGCAATTCTACCAAAGGTAACAAAGGAAGAAGGGAAAAAATGTCTAAAATTGATATTGCCAAAATTGGAAAATTGGGGTATAGTATAAGATAGAGGAAAATAGTTTTTTCTAAAACTTATCTATAAGGAGGAAACAACATGACAGAGAACAAGTTTGTTTTAAAATGGCTGGACGAAATGAAGGCTCTCTGCCGTCCTGATCAGGTAGTATGGATTGACGGTAGCGAGGAACAGCTGGAGGCTCTTCGTGCAGAGTCTGTAGCAACCGGTGAAATGATCAAGCTGAATCAGGAGAAACTGCCGGGATGTTACTATCACAGAACCGCAGTGAACGACGTTGCCCGGGTAGAGGACAGAACCTTTATCTGTACCCCCACCAAGGAAGAGGCAGGTCCTATCAACAACTGGATGGATCCTGAGGAAATGTACGCAAAGCTGAACGCTTTGTATGACGGTTCCATGGAAGGCAGAACCATGTATATTATCCCCTATTCTATGGGTCCTGTTGGCTCTCCTTTCTCCAAGATTGGTATCGAGCTTACTGACAGTATTTATGTTGTACTCAACATGGCTATCATGACCAGAATCGGTAAGAGCGTTCTGGATATCATTGATGGTGATGACTTTACCAAGTGTCTTCATGCGAAGAAGGATGTCAATCCTGATGAGAGATATATCGTTCATTTCCCCCAGGATAACACCATTATGTCCATCAATTCTGCGTACGGCGGTAACGTATTGCTTGGTAAGAAGTGTTTCGCACTCCGTATTGCTTCTTACTTAGGTAAGCAGGAAGGCTGGATGGCAGAGCACATGCTGATCTTAGGTTTGGAAAATCCCCAGGGCGAAGTAAAGTACATTGCGGCTGCATTCCCCAGTGCCTGCGGTAAGACCAACCTGGCAATGTTGATTCCTCCCGAATACTTGAAGGAAAAGGGTTACAAGATCTGGACTGTAGGTGATGATATTGCATGGTTGAGAATCGGTGCTGATGGCAGACTCTACGCAATCAACCCCGAGGCTGGTTTCTTCGGCGTTGCACCCGGTACTTCTGAGAAAACTAACTTCAATGCTCTAGAATCTACCAAGAAGAACACCATTTTCACCAATGTTGCAATCAACAATGACGACATGACCGTTTGGTGGGAAGGTCTGGATAAGAATCCTCCCGCAAACTGCACCGAATGGACTGGTAAGCAGGTAAATGGTAAGGAATTTGACGGCAACCTGGCAAACCCCAACTCTCGGTTTACTGCTCCTGCCATCAACTGCCCCTGTATCTCTCCTGAATTTGAGAATCCCCAGGGTGTTCCGATTTCTGCGATTGTCTTCGGTGGCCGTCGTGCAAAGACTGCTCCTCTGGTATATCAGGCAAGAGATTGGGAACATGGTGTGTTCGTAGGTGCTACCATGGCATCTGAAACCACTGCAGCTGCAGCTGGTGCTGTCGGCGTAGTAAGACGGGATCCCATGGCAATGAAGCCCTTCGTTGGTTACAACATGGCAGACTACTTTGGACACTGGCTTGACATGGGTAAGAAGATGGATGCTGACAAGGCTCCTAAGATTTTCCATGTAAACTGGTTCCGTAAGGATGAAGACAACAACTTCCTCTGGCCCGGATTTGGTGATAACATGAGAGTTCTTCTTTGGATTCTGGACCGTTGCGAAGGCAAGGCTGATGCAGTAGACAGCCCCATCGGTCTTCTCCCCACTGAGGGTGCGATCGACACCACCAACTTGGACATCACCGCAGAACAGCTCAAGGAGCTTCTCAGCGTTGACAAGGATGTCTGGATGGAAGATGTGGAGAACCAGAAGGAATACTTCAGCCAGTTCGGCGACAGACTCCCTGCAGAAATCACCAAGCAGTTGGAGAACCTGGAGAACAACCTGAAATAAGATTTGGTAATAAAAAATCCCTGATGCATCGCATCAGGGATTTTTGTTGTCTAAAACTAATATAATCGTCCAAAGGGATAAGGGTAAGCACCGGCAGACATCACCATGGGTTTGTCCTTGATAAAGAATAGAATAATTGTCAAAGGGAGTTGATCCAGCATCGATAAAATTGCATAGATGGTGGCACGGCTCGGCACAAAAAGATAGAAGAACTTGTGCAGAATTAGAGCCATCAAAAGGTTTACTACAAGCTTTGCCGGAGCAAAGAAGAATCCCGAGAATAAGCTGAAGTATATCTGGAGCAAGGCAAGCAATACCATCACCCATTGCAGAAATCGAATCCGGTGTCTGGCAATCACATATTCTTCGCAAAGAGAACCGATAATGAAATACTGAAATATCGGCACAAAAGCAAGCCATTTCCCACGAACGTGGTTTCGTTTACCGATGGTGTAAAGACTAAATGCCATAGCCAGGTACAGAACGAAGGTATAGGCAATCCGCATGATCAGGGCGGAACCTTCTAATAGTGTCCGCATAGAAACTCTCCTTTCAATCAGGACTCCAGTTCTTCAATCCTGGGACTGTTGATGGCACTGTCAATCAAATGTTCCGTGCCCAAGGTATCCCGCTCTGCGATAGGGGTGTAAGGAAGACGCTTTGCAATGGTCTTGTAAGCCGGACGAAGAATCTTATTACTGGTGGTAATCTCCTCAATCCGGTGAGCGCACCAACCAACGATCCGGGACATAGCAAAGAGCGGTGTGTGAAGCTCCGGAGCAATTCCCAACATCTCGAACACAAAGCCAGAGTAGAAGTCCACGTTTGCACAGACTTCTTTATCAAGACCTTTTTCTTCCCGGAATGCCTGAGGAGCCAGTCTTTGTACCAGATCATAGAGAGCGAACTCTTCGTTATGGTTCGTAACAGCGGCCAATTCTCTGGCTTTTTCCTTTAAGATAAGGGTACGGGGGTCGGATAGGGTGTAGACCGCATGACCGATACCGTAAATCAATCCCTTGCCGTCGCCGGCTTCTTTCCGGATAATCTTCTTTAAATATTCCAGAACCTCGGCTTCATCGGTCCAATCCTTGATATTTTCTTTGATTTCCTTCATCTGTGCCTGCATTTTCGCATTGGCACCACCATGCTTGGGTCCTTTCAGGGAACCAACTGCTGCTGCAATGGCAGAGTAGGTATCGGTGCCGGTGGAGGAAACCACATGAACGGTGAACGCGGAGTTGTTACCGCCGCCGTGTTCTGCTTGGAGAATCAGGGCAAGATCAAGAATTTCGGCCTCTAAGGGCGTATATTTCTTGTTGGGGCGAATCATGTAGAGGAAGTTCTCTGCTGCAGAGAGCTCTGGATTGGGATTGTGAAGAACCAGACTATCTCCATCACAGTAATGGCGTTTACAGCTATAGGCATTGGCAACCAAAACCGGGAACCGGGCAATCAGGTCCAGACTCTGCCGGAGCAGATTGGGAACCGAAATATCATCCGGGTTATCGTCGTAGGAATAGAGTGCCAGCACCGAACGACTCAGCTTGTTCATAATGTTTTTACTGGGAGCTTTGAAAATCATATCCTCGGTAAAGCCACTGGGCAGATCCCGACGGCTGACCAGGATTTTCTTGAAGTCTTCTAGTGTCTCTCTGTCAGGCAGAAAACCGAAAAGAAGAAGGAAGGCTGCCTCTTCGAAGCCGTAGCGTTTTTCCCTTTGACAGTTTTCCACAATATCTTTTACATCAATGCCACGATACCGCAATGTTCCGTGGATGGGGGATTTGTTACCTTCGTCCATAACATAACCGTGCACCTCACCTACTGTAGTAAGACCGGCAAGAACACCGCTTCCGTCTGCATTACGAAGACCACGCTTGACGTTGTAGTCGCTGTAGTAGTGGGATGGAATAGAATTCCAGACTGCATTCTGCTCATGAATCAAATTGATGTAGGATTGCATGGCGTTTCCCTTTTGTTTGTTTGCATCATTCTGTGCCAAAGGAATCACCTCTTTCAAAAATTTATAATTAAAGTTTATTGTACCTTATTTTTCCCAAAAAGTCAAGAAAAACCGCAGTTTCCTAGAACTCAATTTTCTGTATAATGTGTTTTTGTTGATCTTGCCACTTAAAAGCCATAGTTTTTAAAAATTAATAAGTGTAAAGGAAAAAAGTCGAAAGCGTTGATTATTAATATAATTTTCTTGATATTTTCTGCATTTGGTGATATAATAATTATGCTACATAAAATCAAAATTTAATATGCGGAAATACTTATTTTTTTATATAAGAGGGTACTATACCCTTTTGTTTGCGTATCGTTACATATGAATTGGCAAAAATGCAAATTCCACAAGTAGCGGTATGTAAATAAGTATATTTCGCCCTATTTTGATTTTGTGTAGCAACAAATCGGAGTTTGTATTTTTCGGTGTGCAGCTTCGATAGTTGCACACCTTTTTTATTTTATAAAAGTATGAAAGGAGCTTATAAAATTTTCTCACTAAAGGGTGTGCGAGAAAATATATTACGAAAGAGGTAAAATATATGTATTTAGGCGAAACTTTAGAAGAAAAAAAGGAAAGTTATGAGTTATTGACACGGCGAGCAAAAAAATTAGGGAAATTCTTTGGAATTTTAGGTGGACTTGCTGGGGTGGTTTTGGGCATTTGTTTGATGTTTGCGGCGGCAGATAATAAAATTACTGCTATGATTGCAGGAATATGGATTATGCTTATTGCTCCGATAACATATTATTGGATGGGTTATTTATGGTTTTATGGTTTTATGACAGTCAAATCTTGGTTTGCTAAATTAGGTATAGGTGTTGTTGGTGCTGCAAATACAGTTGGACATTCAATGGCTGTATCGTATTTATTAGGTGGCAAAAAATCTGTAAAAATTACAGGAATTGTTTGGCTTGTAGCATTGGTGATAACACTTTCAATAGGTTTTTATGTGGGACTATATAATTTTTATAAAATAAGAAATGAAGCTAAAAGTTTAGGCATAGCTTGATTTTAATGAAGAAGTACATATTTTAGTATTAAAATAAAAACAGCAAATTGTTAAACGGGCAGATTTATAAGTCTGCCTGTTTTTCTTATACTTAAATCTTTGCGTAATCTCGACCCCAAAATTACTTCACAAAAAACAAAGTTATAGACGAAGTTTGAAAGAAAAAACCCCCCTTTTGGTTATGGAAAGGGCATTTGTTGTATAAAATAGCAGTAGCATCTGGGGATTAAACTGGAAAAAAGATGAAAAATGACAAGTGTTCCTTGCGAAATACAGGGGGAAACCTCGAGGAATTTCGAGTATTTTTTCTAACAACTTGACGAAATGCAACTATTGGTTGCAAAAAAATCAAATGGAACTTGCTTGCATTCTACTTTGGAATTTGATAGAATCAAGATAATATGATGGATAGGTAGGAGGGTTTTTATGACCATCGGTGAAAAAATTGCAAAATTTCGGACTGCGGCGGGGATTTCTCAAGAGCAGCTGGCAGAAAAGATTGGGGTATCCAGGCAGTCGGTTTCTAAGTGGGAGGTAGACCAGGCACTTCCTCAGATTGATAAGGTTCTTCAACTTTGTGATTTGTTTGGAATTGCGGCAGATGAACTTCTTCGGAGTCAGATTGAGGTAAATTGCGGGAACCAGGCCGAAAAGAAAGGGAATAAGTACTTTGGAACAGATGGATTCCGGGGCGAGGCAAATCAGGGATTGACCTCCATGCACGCCTATCAAGTGGGCCGGTTTTTGGGTTGGTACTATGCCTCCAAGCTTTCCGGTTGCGATAAGGCGGGATATCGTCCCAGAATTGTCATTGGTAAGGATACACGTCGTTCTAGCTATATGCTGGAATACTCTCTGGTGGCGGGACTTACTGCATCTGGTGCCGATGCTTATATGCTCCATGTTACTACAACTCCTAGTGTTTCTTATGTAACACGGCAGGATGAGTTTGATTGCGGTATCATGATTACTGCATCCCATAACCCCTTCTATGACAACGGAATTAAGGTAATTAATCGGTATGGTGAAAAATTGGACGATGCAACAACCACATTGATTGAAGCATATATTGATGGGGATATGAAGGCTTTGGGCGTTTCTCAGCCGGATTTGCCTTTAGCACAAGGGGAAAGAATTGGTTGTATCGTGGACTATGTTTCAGGAAGAAACCGGTATGTGGGATACCTGATTTCATTGGCGTCGAATTCCTATAAAAACCTGCGAATTGGTCTGGATTGTGCCAATGGTGCCTCCTGGATGATTGCCCGGCATGTGTTTGGTGCCTTGGGCGCTCAGATTGAGGTGATCGGTGCCGAGCCGGATGGACTCAACATCAACAATGGTTGCGGTTCTACTCACATTGAGAATCTTTGCAAATTGGTGAAGGAAAAGCACCTGGATGTAGGCTTTGCCTTTGACGGCGATACGGACCGTTGTATTGCGGTGGATGAACGAGGCAATGTAGTAGACGGCGATGCTATGCTCTATGTGCTAGGAAAACGTCTGATGAACAAAGGCATGTTGAACAAGAACACGGTGGTTGCAACGATTATGTCTAACAGCGGACTTATCAACAGCCTTTCTAAAATTGGGATTTCCTGTGCTCAGACGACGGTAGGAGATCGATTCGTTTATGAGTGCATGCAGGAGAATGATTACAGCTTGGGTGGAGAGCAATCGGGGCATATCATTCTGAAGAAGTATGCCACCACCGGCGATGGACTTTTGACCGCAATCATGATGTGCGAAGAAATCTGTGATACCAAGCGGGCATTGTCTGAGCTGACCGAGGATATTATGCTTTACCCCCAGTATACCAAGAATATTCGGGTGAATGATAAAGGAGCTGTTATGGCCGATAAGTCTGTTTTGGCCGAACTCAAAGAGGTAGAAAAGCTTATCGCCGGCAACGGCAGAGCACTTCTTCGCCAGAGCGGAACCGAGCCGGTGATTCGGGTGATGATTGAGAGTGAAAGCGAAGAAAAGTGCATAGAATATGCAGACAGAATCATTGATTCCATCAAGAAAGGCGGTCATGCCGTTGGCTAAGCTGGTAAAGACAAAAGAATTGTTTGAATGTGGTACTCCACAAGTAGCAGAACTTTTTGAAAAAGCGGAATACCCCTGGGAGATGCTTCCGGAAATAAAAGGACATATCAAAAAGCTGATAGAAAAAGGGTTGCCTGGCTACACGGAGATTCAGGAAGGTATCTGGGTCGGGGAGAATGTGAAGATAGCATCC
This sequence comes from Ructibacterium sp., assembly GCA_045540375.1. Classification (GTDB taxonomy): domain Bacteria; phylum Bacillota; class Clostridia; order Monoglobales; family Monoglobaceae; genus Ructibacterium. Next base: position 97,432 of record JAZQHD010000027.1, read on the forward strand.
ACTGCTACCATAGAAGCCCCCGCTATCCTTGGAGCGGGAACCGAAATTCGCCCCGGAGCATATCTTCGCGGGAATGTGATCTGCGGTGAGAACTGTGTGATTGGAAATTCCAGTGAACTGAAGAATTGTATTTTGTTAGAACATGTTCAGGTTCCTCATTATAATTATGTGGGGGATTCTATTTTGGGAAATAACGCCCACATGGGAGCGGGTTCCATTTGTTCTAATTTAAAATCGGACGGAAAACCGGTGGTGATTCACGGAGATGTAGACTATGAAACCGGACTCCGGAAAATCGGCGGTATCCTAGGCGACGGAGCTGATGTGGGATGCGGGTGTGTTTTAAATCCCGGCACCGTCATTGGAAAGAATACTTCGGTCTATCCTCTGACTCCTCTTCGGGGTGTTTATCCGGCGGATTCCATTGTGAAAAGTCCTGACAATATTGTAGCAAGAAAATAAAAGGGAGTTTTGAAATTATGAAATTGATTCAAGCAGATAGCTATGAAGCGTTAAGCCGCCATAGTGCAAACCTCATTGCTGCACAGATACAGGTGAAACCCAACTGCGTTTTGGGTCTTGCTACCGGATCTTCTCCGGTAGGTGCGTATCAAAGATTGGTAGAAATGTGTCAAAACGGTGATGTTGACTTTTCCGGTGTAACCTCGGTGAATCTGGATGAATATGCGGGTCTGGACGGTACTAATGACCAGAGCTATCGATATTTTATGAATGATAATCTCTTTTCCAAAGTTAATATTGATATGGCGAAAACCCATGTCCCCAATGGCTGTGCCAAGGATTTGGGAGAGGAGGGGAAGCGCTACGATAAGCTGATTGACTCTCTTGGAGGTATTGATTTGCAGCTTTTGGGAATCGGTCTGGATGGTCATATAGGTTTCAATGAGCCGGACGATTTTTTTACGGCAGAAACCCATCCGGTAACGCTGGATCACTCTACAATTGAGGCAAACGCACGTTTTTTTGAGAAAATTGAGGATGTTCCTACTCGTGCCATCACCATGGGAATGCGAGGGATTATGCAGGCGAAAAAAGTACTTTTGATTGCCAACGGAGAGAAGAAAAAGGAAATTTTGGAAAAGTCCTTATATGGACCAATTACTCCCAAGGTTCCGGCGTCTATTCTTCAGCTACATCCAGATTTGACTGTAATTTACAGTGGGAAATAAACGAATTAAAAAAGCTCTGTTCTTTTGAACAGAGCTTTTTGATTCGTATGTATTGATCCTAAGCTTCCTTCCCAGGGAAAATGGGGGTGTCCTTATCCTCGATGATTGCATCCAGACAGTACTTGCTTTGAACGACAGGTTCCCGATCTTTGTATTTGCCATTGGTAAAGTCGGGAATCTCAACAGGAGCGCCTCCCTTTGCGATAGATATTTCGGAGAGGGGGGCAATCGCCAGAAGAACAGCGGTATCGTATACATCAATCGGGGTGTTGGTGCCATTCTTCACAGCCTCAATGAAGGCACGGGACACCAGCCAATCCATACCGCCGGGATGTCCTCCAACTTCCACGCCGGAAGCTGCCAACTCTGCATGGAGAGGATGATCATAAGTTTTGAACATCTCTTCTTCGTTGTCATAGTTTGCCTTGCCTTCTTCCATGTGGTCAAAATAGAGAGTTCTTCGGTGTTCGGTATACATGCCCCGGGTGCCGCGAACCGTAAAGTCCCGGCTGTAGTATGCTCTGGGAATAGTAGTGTCAAGGCAGATGGTGATGGTTTGTCCCTGTTCAGTAGTGAAGATGGTGGTCATCACGTCAGCCTGTTTGTAATCTCTCTTGGTAAAGGGACTGTCTTCTCCAAAGTTGCGGGCAGCATAATCCTTCAAACCAATGCACTTGCTTCCAAAGGAACTCAATGTCAGGAGTCGATTGCCGCGGTTGATTCCAAGCACCTTGCAGATGGGACCCATCTCGTGAGTGGGATATTGATGACAGTTCCGCTTCTCGTATTCTTCCAGACGATAGTGATCTACCGTTCCGTTTTCCTGGTCCGCATCCTTAAAAAGCTCTGCGTCAGTCAAATAATGTTTATATGCACCATCGCAGTGAACCAGTTCGCCGAAGAGACCTTGTTTTGCAACATTCAATGCCATCATTTCTGATCTTCCATAACAGCAGTTCTCTAGCATCATAACGGGAACCTTGGTTTCTTCGTAGGTTTTAACCAACTCGTAAACCTCTTCCATGTTATAAGCACATCCAACCTCTAAGGCTGTGTACTTGCCGGCACGCATAGCCTTAATTGCCATGTTCACTCGGTCGGACCAGCCGTTCATTAAAACAATGGCGTCGATGTCGGGATTGTTTAGTACATCGTCATAGTTGGTGGTCAGAATGGGCATGGGATAATTCAGGTCCTCTAGTTTCTTTCTGCCGTTTTCCAGATGGTCAGAATTCTTATCACATAAAATGGTAATTTCCACATCTTCCATTAAGGCAAACATTCTTTCCAGCATGAAACCGCCACGTCGCCCGGTCCCTACATAACCAATTTTTACCTTATTCTTTTTTTCACTCATAAGAGAGTACCTCCCACTGTTAATAATCATACAATACCGGAAATCAGCATGTCATATGCACTGGTTGTATTGTACCGCATTTTTTCCAGAATGAAAATATAAAAATAGATACAAAATAAATACTTTTGAGTCTTTTTTTAAAGTTATGGGACATTTTTTGATTTTTTTACAAAAACTACGCGCAGGACGATATTTTTCTCAAGAGAATTCCAGGAAGAGGGTGAGAATGATTCCTTTTCTTTTATCCAACACACAAAGATTTCTCTGGGGAAAGAATGGAGGAAAGCTATTGACACATTTCTTTTATTATGCTATTATGAAGTGGCGAAAAGAGTATAAAAACTTAAAAAATGATGGAAAACATGTACTTTTCAGCATAAAAGAGGTGGGAAAATGCATGAAGCAACATTAGTGAGAAACTACTTTAACGTAGAGTCTTTTTACGAAGCTTTGGACAGAATTCTTTCCAAGGAGCATGACTTTGAAGGGGAGTCTCATAATTTCTGGGAGATTGTGTATGTGGATGATGGTGAGGTGGAGGTTACCGAGGAGGGGAATGTTTATAACCTGTCTGAGGGAGATATGATCTTTCATGCCCCTATGGAATTTCATCGTATCAAAAGTTATGCCAATACGACACCTAATCTTTTTAACCTTTCTTTCTGGTCCAACGGGGATTACCCCCAGGAACTGCTGTCTGGTATTTTCCATCTGGATGGAGTGGAACGGAAGGAATTTCTTGCCATTTGTGAGAATGCACGACAATTGATTGAGGGTGAAATTGAGAATAAATTTTTTGGGCAGGAAGTTGCAGACCGGTTGACAACCTTTATGTTGCGTCTTAGTAGAACTTACCAATCTCAGCAAAAAAAGATTCCTACCGAGCGAGTTCGGACATACAGGCGCTTGGTAGAGATTATGCATGAAGAGGTTTTTAACAACATTTCCATTGCCCAGGTGGCAGAGAAGATGTTTATATCGGTCAGCTATGTGAAAGTTTTGTTTAATCGCTATGCTGGAGTCAGCCCGAAAAATTATTATACCAATCTGCAGGTAAATGAAGCGGCAAAGATGCTTGCGGAGGGAAAGAGTGTTCGAGAGATTGCAGAGCAGATGAGTTTCTCTACACCCAGCTATTTTTCCGTCTTTTTCAAGAAACATATGGGGATGACTCCCAAACAGTATAAAAACATGAAAAAATAAACAGGGGACAGCGTACAGGACGAAATCCGTGTGGTATTGACAAGGCAGTCTGTCTCTAGCAGTTCTTCGATCCGGCATGGTGGTTCCTTTATATTTCAAGATAGAAATCGGTGATAAAATGAGAGAAAAAAAGAACGGTGGGACAACAGGACAGAATATTCGCTCTTTTTCCAAGTATTATAGGCCTTATCTCTGGATTATGGCCTTTGACCTGGTCTGTGCTTGCTTGTCTACAATATGCGAGTTGATCCTTCCCATGATTGTCCGGAAGATAACCAACACAGCGGAATTGGGAAACAGTGAATTGCTTCTGGAAACTGTCCTGAAGTTGGGATTGTTGTATCTGTTTTTGAGAGTGATTGATACTTTGGCCAATTATTACATGGCAAATACCGGCCATGTAATGGGTGCGAAGATAGAAACCGATATGCGACGGGATTTGTTCTCTCATCTGATGAAACTGGACTTCCATTATTTTGATAATACTAAGGTAGGACAGATTATGTCCCGGATTTCCAATGACTTGTTTGATATCACCGAGTTTGCCCATCACTGTCCTGAAGAAATTTTTATTTGCGGCATCAAGATTGTTGGTTCTTTCATTATACTAAGCGGCATCAATCTATACTTGACATTGATTATTTTTGCGCTACTTCCCTTAATGTTGGTATCGGTGGCGTTCTTTCGAAAAGGAATGAAAAATGCCTTTAAGCGACAACGGGAACAGACGGGTGAACTCAATGCTAGGGTGGAAGACACCCTGTTAGGAATTCGGGTAGTCAAGAGTTTTGCTAATGAAGAGATGGAAGAAGAGAGATTTGAAGAGGGAAACAAACAGTTTTTTGCTACCAAAAAGAATGCCTATCGATATATGGCGCGATTTCAGGCATGCACTCGATTTTTTGATGGAGCCATGTATGTAGCAGTAATTGTAGCGGGTTCGCTCTTTATGGTTTATAAGCAAATTAATGCTGCAGACCTGATTGCTTACCTATTATATATACAGACATTAATTACCTCTATTCGGAAACTGGTGGAATTCACGGAGCAATTTCAGAGAGGGCTGACCGGCATCGAACGGTTCAACGAAGTGATGTGCGTAGAGCCCGGTATTACCGATGCTCCGGATGCCATCGAATTAGAGACAGTGGAAGGAGATATTTCCTATAAAGATGTGAGTTTCTTCTATGAGGCGGAAAACGGCGAGGTTTTGTCTCATATCAGTATTTCAGTTAAGAAAGGAGAGAACATCGCCATCGTAGGGCCTTCCGGTGGCGGAAAGACTACCCTTTGTAATTTACTCCCTAGATTTTATGATATCGGGAACGGTATGATTACCATTGATGGCGTTTCGATTAAGGATATTACCATCAAATCCCTTCGGGATCATATTGGGATTGTTCAACAGGACGTCTATCTCTTTGGGGGTACGGTTCGGGAGAATATTATCTATGGTTGTCCCAATGCCACCGAGGAGGAGATGATTACGGCAGCAAAAAATGCCGGTGCACATGAATTCATTTCGACTTTACCCGACGGATATGACACTTATGTGGGAGAGAGGGGATTAAAACTCTCTGGTGGGCAGAAACAACGAATTGCCATTGCAAGACTGTTCTTAAAGAATCCGCCTATTTTAATTCTGGACGAGGCTACCAGCGCTCTGGATAATGAAAGCGAACTGATTGTACAAAAGTCATTGGAGCGTCTTGCGAAGAATCGAACTACCTTTACGATTGCTCACAGGCTTACCACGATCAAAAATGCCACTAATATTATTGTTTTAACTCAGAATGGCGTTGTGGAAACCGGTACCCATCAGGAGTTGATGGGAAAGGGTGGCGAGTATGCCAAGCTATACGGACTCTATACAGCGCAATAGAAATAGAAAAAGAGGAGTAAAAAGAGCGTGAACAAAAGTTCACGCTCTTTTCCGTTTCGAAAATTAATGAGTAAAGTCAATGGAACAACGTTGCGAAAAGAGAGCCAAAAGCTCCTCCTCGCACATGCTGTGCGGGATATCCAAAAAGAAGGAGTAGTCCAGAGTACCATCTTCGTTTTTTGAAATAGAAACATCTGTAATGGAGATTTGCAAAGGGCGAAGCCTTCCGGAGGTTTCTGCCTGGAAACCGGGGGTGGTAACACCAAAAATTTTTAATGTTTTCGTTTTGTGTGCCGCCATAAACAGATTCTTACTGTGAAGAATCAGCTGGGCAAGTAAAACCAGAGCTGTTCCTGAAATACCGATGATGTACATGCCAGAGCCGATAGCCATGCCAATGCCAGAGGTTGCCCAGACACCTGCCGCTGTAGTCAAACCCCGGATTGCTCCTCGCTGAATAAAAATAATTCCTGCACCTAAGAAACCGACGCCGGTAACAATGCCCTGAGCCATCCGGGAGGGATCAAGGCGCACATCAGCAAGAGGATAAATATTGTTATCCAATAAATCCCCGAATCCATACTTGGAGATAATCATCATCAAGGCTGAAGCGCAGGCTACGATACAATGTGTTCGAATTCCAGCCTCCTTGGCACGGTTCTTTCGCTCAAAACCAATGACGATACCGCATAGGCAAGCAACCAACATCCGAAAAATCAGATGGAGTTGCCAATCCTGAATCAATGTCCAGACTGCATTCATGAAAAAATCCTCACTTTCTACATATATAACATATCTATGAATTCGGAATACGAAAGTATTCCTAGTAAAGCGGTAATTAAATATAATAAGTATGATTATACACTATTTAAAAAAAATGTCAATTCAAAAAAGACATTAAGACAACAAAAAGGGGTATAATGATAGAAAATATGATTAAATTTCGAAAACTTTTGAAAAATAAAGCGGTAAAAGATAGAAAAAGTGAAAATAACCAAAAAGAAATAAAAAAGAATAGCTTGCTTTGTCATGATTTTTGTCAAAAAAGGTGTTGACAAGAAGGAAAAAAGATGGTAAACTAAGCAAGTCGCTCAACGAGAGCGGGCCACGAAAAAAACTTAAAAAAACTTTAAAAAAGTTCTTGACAAGAGTAAAATGCCGTGGTATAATGACCAAGTCGCTCGTTGAGAGGGACAGTGATGTTTGAAAAGTAAACAGTGAAAAAGCGGTAATACGAAAAGTGCGAAAAGCACAGTATTACGACAATTGCACAAGGTATAACCTTGTCAATTCCAAGTTTATAGCGAACTTTAAAAGCTAGTATTCGAATAAGAGCTAGAAGCTTATCGAGAATGTATATAAGCGTTACTTTGGTAGCGAATATATAACCAATTCATCGAGAGTTTGATCCTGGCTCAGGACGAACGCTGGCGCCGTGCCTAACACATGCAAGTCGAGCGAGAATTCACCGACGGATCCCTTCGGGGTGAAGACGGTGAAGGAAAGCGGCGGACGGGTGAGTAACGCGTGAGTAACCTGCCTTTAGGAGGGGGACAACATTCCGAAAGGGATGCT
>JAZQHD010000028.1:0-60709 GCA_045540375.1 Ructibacterium sp.
CCGCTTGGCCTCCGACTTATGTTTGTAGATGGGAACATTCAAACTCGTCTATACGGGCATTTTGATTTATTTGAAAAAGACGATTTGAAGACTAAATTCACTAAAAATGATGTCAATTCAGGAATTGAAGAAGCATCATTATATTTTAAATTTTATTTCAACAATATGATTCGCAATAAAGTAGCTCACGGAAGAAGTTGTTCTGAAAAAGAAGAATATGAAAGAACCTCATATGAACTTTTATTAGATTTACAATACGTAATACATTTATTAGAAAATCGCTCGGATACTAATGAGGCTATTCAATATATTAAAAATAAGGTTCGGTGGCTGCATTTAACACTTAGTGGTGAAAGTTCAACTAAACAAATATATGAAAGATTATTGAACACACTTAATGAAAATGTTATTAGGCGTACAATGAATTATATAGGGTATGTTGATTCTCAACAAGAACTATATTGGATATTTAATCCTTATTATGATGAAGCATATGAGTTTGCTGATGTTATTGAACAAAGAGATGTTTTACGGGATTATTTAACATCGGAAGATTTTTGGAATTATGTATTAGATTATATAAAAGAATATGAAGAGCAAAAACTTCCACACATCAAACTCAAAGCAATTTTCAAATCTAGAATCCGAGCTTTACAATCTTATATTGCGAAAAACAAAAGTGAAGCATTACCTATTGTGATTGAAGCGAGCAACGCATTAGAAGAAGTTCTATGATGTTCAAAAAACACGTTCAAAACAGTTTGTGCTTTAAAAATCTTATTTTAAGAATTTGCTTGAATAAAATTTATTAAAATAATTGATTTTATTTCTATATTATGATATAATAAATGCATAGGAAATATTGAAAAAAAGCCGAATATAAATAAATTCCCTTACGCCACGAAGGGAATTGCAATCAAACTAAATCGTGTATTTTGTATGGGTTTGAGTGATTTAAAAAACGGAGTATTAAGTAAAGTCTTTACTTCTCCGCCAAGAACTGACAAGTTTCGACTTGTCAGTTCTTTCTTTTTATTATTCTCTTTTATCTGCTCACTCTTCAGCAAAAATGTATTCACATAAAACTTAACTTCTCCGCAAAAAACAAGGCACATTCCGACTTGTTTTTTCTCATTGATTATTGAAATTTATCATAAAAACAGAGACAGGACACCATGTCCCGTCTCTGTTTTTTGTATTACTTTAGTCTTCTTGGTAACAAGCAAAGATTTCCTCGACACGTTCAACGTCTTTCACCTTGGTGAAAGCACTTACCAAAGGTACAACGATCAAAGAAACTGCCATAGCAGCAACGCCCATTTCAGGAGATTTTGCCGCAGCTGCCGCAAATCCGGAGTTTAAGGTGATCACCAGTGTGGAAATTCCAACGGTGAGAAGTCCAGCCAGCATTCCGGCATAAGCACCGATCTTGGTAATCTTCTTGGAGAAGAGACCCCAGATGTACGGACCGATGAAACAACCGGAAACAACCCCCCAGGAGAAGGACATCAGACTTACGATGATAGGAATGTTCTGGGTTGCAAAGATGAAGGAGCAGGCTACAAATGCAAGGCAGAGAAGTCTGGTGAGGAGCATCTGGGTTTCGGGCTTGGTTTCCTTCTTTCTGACTGCCGGGATCAGGTCAACTGCCACTGCAGATGCAGAGGTCAATACCACTGCCTCCAGGGTGGACATGGATGCAGACAGGAGCAGAATCATAATAACAGCCAGCAAGATAATGCCAAAGGTTCCGCCGCCCAAAACATCCATCAGAACTGCAGGAATAATGGCATCGATACCACCTTCCGGAAGTTGTCCGCCAAGAATCAGTCTGGAGGTGCTGCCAATCAGGTATGCACCGCACCCGATAATCAGACAGAAGATAGTGGAAATAATGGTTCCACGCTTGATTGCCGCGGTATCCTTGATGGCATAGAACTTACCGATCATTTGAGGAAGGCCCCAGGTACCGAAACTGGTCAACATAATATTAAAGCAGAGGAACTTGAAAGACGATCCACCAAAAATACTGGTGAGTTGAATTCCTTTTTCAGAAAGTTCAGCATTATTTGCCGCCTGATATGCCGCAAGATTATTCATGAACCCGGAAATACCGCCAACGTTCTCATGACCTAAAACTGCTACAATCAGGCAAACAACACCCGCAATCATAATAATACCTTGAATCAAATCGGTGTAAGCAGTTGCAATGTAGCCACCAGCAACCAGGTAAATCGCAGTCAAGCAAGCAATAATCAGCATCCAAACCCAGCTTTCAACACCAGGAAATACTGCTCCAAACAAAGAACCAAGTCCTTTGTAAACCGCCGCAGAATAAGGAACAAGGAATACAAAGATAACAACTGCAGCCAGTACCTTCATTCCCTTAGACGCATATCTCTTTCCAAAGTAGTCCGGCATGGTTCTTGCATCCAACATTTTTGTCATCTTTCTGGTACGGTTTGCAAACAAAAGCCAGGAAAGAAGACAACCTAAAACAGCATTTCCGATTCCAATCCAAATGCTGCCGACACCGATATTCCAACCGTGCTGTCCGGCATAACCCACAAACACTACTGCAGAGAAATAGGTTGTTCCGTAAGCAAAAGCGGTTACCCATGCGCCGATGTTTCGTCCACCAAGCAGGAAGCTGTCCAGAGTTTTGGACTTACCGTAACTGATGCATCCGATCAGTGCCATTGCAATTGCGTAGACGCCAAGTGCAATGATTGTGTAAAGTTGTGCTTTGTCCATTTTGTTTTTCCTCCTTTTTTGTGGTCTGCAGAGAAGAAAACAAAAAAAGTCCTCTGCATCCATAATAGATACAGAGGACGAGAACTTTCCCGTGGTACCACCTCAGTTTGCCGCCATCTCACAATAACGGCCTTTCGGAGTGTCTAACAACATTCCTGTCCGATCACGGGGACTTCCGTTGCAGCCTACTGGAAATTTCTCTCGTTCGGTGCACTGCTCACAGGATGTATTCGGTAAGGATTTCCCCATTGCCTCGCACCACCCGGCAACTCTCTCAAGGTTCCGTCCAGACTTACTTCTTCCTGCTCAAACGCATTTAATGACTGTATTCTACTACTTTCATTTTAAAATGTCAAGGGGGTTTTTCAAAAAATTTTTTAAAAATTTATTACAACACATTTCCTCGGGCAAAGACAAAACGGCTGAACTGGTTCAGCCGTTTTTTGTTTTAGTCTTCTATGTTTTCCTTCATCCATTGCTGGAAAATATCAACCGTCTTGAGGCCAATATCTGCTACACAGTTGGAGCAAAGAATAATGCCGTCGAGCTTATCCTCCTCTACCCACTTCTTATAGAGATTGAGCTGGAATAACATTTCTTCATCGGTATACTGTCTGCCGTCACCGTAGCTGAACAGATAGCAACCGTGATACAGTTTCTGACCAGGCTTTAACATACCGCGAAGCTTTTCGAAGTCAGCTTCTAAGTTTACCATATTCTTTCCAACCCAGTTCCACTGTGTTACCACATCACAAGCGTGAAGCCAGGGAATGTTTTCTTCCAGAAGCTGATCTTCATAAATAACACACCACAAATCAAGGTTTGCACCATGAAGCCTGTCAGCAAAACCCTTCAATACATCAGGGGTGTAAACGGCCTTTCTCTTTTCGGAGAAGAAGTCATCCATAACCCCGGCTACCAGATTGGGATACTTCTTTGCAAGATCCAGAACGGGATCTACGTCGTCACCGCCGTTGTCGTTACGCAAAGACCCGTTATCACCAATGATAGACCAAGCTACCTTGGGGTAATCCTTCAGCTTTTCCATCTCATTATCAAAGGGAGGCTCCGGCTTTCCAAACATACCAATCCGGCACATATTGTGGATGCCAAAGAATTTTCCGCCCTCTTCTGCGGTCATTTTATTAACCCCGGGCAGCTTGCTCATCGCGTGATGAGATCCGGGATCCTGTCCCCACAGCCAAAAATGATCTCTTGTTAACTTTGCCATAAGTATCACCTCATAGTAATCAATTATTTTTAAGCTTTATGCTGTTATTATACAGCATCTCGTCTCAAAATACTATGGGGTTTTACAAACTGAATTTTGGGGGTTTGCACTATTTTCCAGACTGGTCACAAAAAAAAGACTGCCTTATGGCAGTCTTCTTTCTTTAGTCTTCTACATTTTCCTTCATCCAGTCAAGGAGAACATCAACGGAAGAAAGTCCGCAATCCGCCACACAGTTAGAGCAGAGAATGATACCATCCATCTTGCCTTCCTCAATCCACTTTTTGTAAAGATTGAGCTGGAACAACATCTCTTCATCGGTATACTGTCTGCCATCACCATAGCTGAACAAATAGCAACCGTGGTAAAGTTTCTGTCCGGGTCTCATCATAGCACGGAGCTTTTCAAAATCCTCTTCCAGATTAACAAGGTTATAACCTCTCCAGTTCCAAGAAGTTACCACATCGCAGGTATGAAGCCAGGGAATATTTTCTTCCAGGAGTTGGAATTCGTAAATCACACACCACAAATCTAAGTCTGCCGCGTGGAGTCTGTCCGCAAAACCTTTCAGAACTTCGGGAGTGTAAACACTTTTTCTTTTTTCCGAGAAGAAATCGTCCATAACACCTGCAACAAGATTGGGGTATTGGGGTTTCAACTTAATAACTTCATCCACATCATCGCCACCGTTGTCATTCCGCAAGGATGCGTTATCCCCGATAATCGAAAACGCCACCTTGGGGAAGTCCTTTAACAGCTCCATTTCATTATCAAATGGAGGCTCCGGCTTTCCGTACATACCGATTCTGCACATATTCGGAATCCCCAAAAATTTTGCCCCTTCCACGGGTCCCATTTTGTTCACTCCGGGAAGTCTGGGAGGAACCGGTTTTCCCGGCCCATTTACCAATGCATGATGGGAACCTGCGTCCTGTCCCCACAGCCACCATTGATCTCTTTTTAACTTTGCCATAAAATCACCTCATCCTTTTTGACAAAACACACTTTTATCATTCATCAATATTATAAAGCATCCTTCAAAGAAAATCTATGGGGTTTGTAAACTGAAAATTAGGTATTTTCGCTATTTTGCCAAATACTCTTCTGCAAAATGGGAGGCCGTAGCACCGTCAGCGGCAGCGGTTACAATCTGCCGAACCACTTTGGTTCGCACATCTCCCACGGCAAAAACACCGTTGATGTTGGTTCTGGTGGTTTCGTCGGCAACAATATACCCTTGCTCATCCAATTCCAACTGACCAGCAAAGAGTTTTGTTTCCGGAATTCTACCAATACTGATAAAGACACCATCTACCGAAATCTCCCGCTCCGCTCCGTCTTTCTTGTTCTTCACCCTGACTGCTTTTACTTTTTCCTCTGCCAAAATTTCCTCTACCACACTATCCCAAATAAAGTCCACATTTTTGGCATTCATTAAGGGTTCATGATAAATCTTGGTGGCACGAAGAGAATCTCTTCTATGGATCAGGTATACCTTCTCGCAAATCTTAGATAAAAGCAAGGCATCTGCCGCCGCCGAGTTTCCGCCACCAACAACCGCCACCGTTTTTCCACGATAGAACATTCCATCACAGGCGGCGCAATAGCCAACTCCTCGCCCGATGAGGGATTCCTCCTCGGGAAGACCCAGATGTTTATGTTCTGCTCCGGTAGCAACAATAACTGCATTGGCAGCCAATTCGCCCTCCGGCGTGGTGATTTTCTTGATGTTACCAAATAAATCTACCGACAAAACCTCGGTTTGCAATGTTTTTGCTCCAAATCGCTCGGCACCGTTTTTCATCTTAAATCCGAGGGTGAAGCCGTCTACTCCCTCATCAAAGCCGGGATAGTTATCAATTTGTTCCGTCTGTGTCATCTGACCGCCGGCAGAAAACTTTTCTATCACCAAGGTCTCTAAACCTGCCCGGGCACAATAAAGTGCTGCTGTGTATCCGGCAGGACCTCCACCAATAATAATCACCTGATAGGTCTGCTCTCCCATATCATACACTCCTTTATCCCAGTAGTTCCAGAATCTGATGCTTGGGTTTTGCTCCCATACTGGTGTTGACAATCTCTCCATCCTTCACCACAAACAAAGTGGGAATGCTCATCACATTGTATTTTAATGCCAATTCCTGTTCTTCGTCCACATTTACCTTGCATATCTTAATTTCCGGATGTTCCTCCGCAATTTCGTCAATGATAGGTGCAATCATTTTACAAGGACCGCACCAGCTTGCCCAAAAATCTAACAAAACCGGTTTCTCACTCTTTAATACTTCTTCCTCAAAATTATTCTTGGTTACAACAACGACTGCCATAAATTTTCCTCCTTATTTTTCGAAATGTTTTTTATTTTATCTCTTGACCCTGCAAGAGTAAAACACTATAATAATAGTATGAAAGGTTTCAAGGCTTCTTATGAGGCCTGTTTTTTTCCTACAGAATTAGAAAAGAAAAGGTGAACGATATGATTTTTGGCGGATTTCAAAAACTAACCTTACTGGATTTCCCGGGAAAAGTTGCCTGTACCGTCTTCACGAAAGGCTGTAACTTTTACTGTCCTTTCTGCCATAATGCCAATCTAGTGGATTTAGGACAAGAACAAACTATCACCGAGGAAGAGGTTCTTTCCTATTTAAATAAAAGAATCGGCATCTTAGAAGGCGTGTGCATTACCGGAGGAGAACCGCTTCTCCATCCTGATCTCCCTGACTTTATCCGAAAAGTAAAGGATCTTGGCTATGCTGTGAAGCTGGACACCAACGGAAGCTTTCCAGACAAACTAAAGGCTCTTGCAGATGAAAAACTCATTGACTATGTTGCCATGGATATCAAAAACACCATGGAGAAGTATCCCTTAACTTCCGGTTGTGAAACCTTAAACCTTGAGCTCATCAACCAGAGCATCGATTTTCTGATGCAGGGAACCTTAGATTACGAATTTCGGACCACAGTAACCGAGGAACTCCATTCGGTAGCAGACATCTCAGCGATCGCAAAGCGAATTGCTGGAGCAAAAAAATACTTCCTGCAAAACTTTGTCGACTCTGGAAATATTATAGGAAAAAATCTGCATCCTGTCAATGAGAAAACTCTTAATTGCATGGAATTGACCGCTCAGGAATTTGTGAAACCTGCGAAAATACGCGGAAAAAATTAGGAAAAGCAAGAAATGTTACAATTGTGTTAAAAACACAAGATATTGTGTTTTTGGTATTGACACCACACATTATGTGTGCTACAATGTGCTTACTTCGATAAAACTTATACAGGAGGTGCGTTATGTATAATGTAGTAAAAAGAGATGGAAAACTGGCCATGTTTGACATCACCAAAATCAGTACAGCGATTCGACAAGCGTTCGACGCCTGTGAAAGACAATATAATGACGACATCATTGACTTCCTCGCCCTGAAGGTAACTGCTGAGTTCGAGCCTCAGGTGAAGGATGATAAAATTGAAATCGAACACATTCAGGACAGCGTGGAGTCTGTTCTCATCAAGGCAGGTTACAGCGATGTTGCAAAGGCGTACATCGTTTATCGTCGCCAGAGAGAGAAGATTCGTAACATCAGTGCTACTATGGTTGACTATAAGTCTATTGTAGACAACTATCTGGACATCAACGACTGGCGTGTCAAGGAGAACTCCACCGTTACATATTCCGTAGGTGGTCTCATCTTAAGCAACTCTGGTGCCATTACCGCCAACTACTGGCTCTCCGAAATCTATGACGATGAAATCGGAAATGCACACCGGAATGCAGACATTCACATTCATGACCTGTCCATGCTGACCGGTTACTGTGCAGGTTGGTCCTTAAAGCAGCTCATTCAGGAAGGTCTGGGTGGCGTTCCCGGAAAGATTACCTCTTCCCCCGCCAGCCACTTAGCAACCCTCTGTAACCAGATGGTTAATTTCCTGGGTATCATGCAGAACGAATGGGCAGGCGCTCAGGCATTCTCTTCCTTTGATACCTACTTAGCTCCTTTTGTCAAGGTAGATAATCTGAGCTATGATCAGGTTAAAAAGTGTATCGAGTCCTTTATCTATGGTGTAAACACACCTTCTCGTTGGGGTACTCAGGCCCCCTTCTCCAACATCACTCTGGACTGGGTGGTTCCTCAGGACTTGGCAGAACTCAACTGTATTGTAGGTGGCAAGGAACTTGACTTTAAGTACAAGGATTGCCAGAAGGAAATGGATATCATTAACAAGGCCTTCATCGAAATCATGATTGATGGCGATGCCAATGGCAGAGGATTCCAGTATCCTATTCCTACCTACTCTATCACCAGCAACTTCGACTGGTCTGATACCGAAAATAACCGTCTTCTCTTTGAGATGACCTCCAAGTATGGTACTCCCTACTTCTCCAACTACATCAACAGTGATATGGAACCCAGTGATGTCAGAAGTATGTGCTGCCGTCTGCGTCTTGACTTAAGAGAACTCCGGAAAAAGTCCGGCGGTTTCTTCGGTAGTGGTGAGTCCACCGGTTCTGTGGGCGTTGTTACCATCAATATGCCCAGAATCGCTTACCTCGCCAAGGACGAAAAAGACTTCTACGAGCGTCTGGATAAGATGATGGATATCGCGGCACGTTCTTTAAAGGTAAAGAGAACTGTTATCAGTAAGCTGCTGGATATCGGTCTGTATCCTTACACCAAGAGATATCTTGGCACCTTCAACAACCACTTCTCCACCATTGGTTTGGTTGGTATGAACGAGGTTGGTCTCAACGCCGCTTGGCTCAAGGCAGACCTGACTAACGAAAAGACTCAGGAATTCACCAAGGATGTCTTAAACCACATGAGAGAACGTCTCTCTGACTATCAGGAAGAATACGGCGACCTCTATAACCTGGAAGCAACTCCGGCAGAGTCCACCGCATTCCGTCTTGCAAAGCATGACTTAAAACACTATCCTGACATTATTACTGCAGGGGAAGATGGCGGCACTCCTTACTACACCAACAGTTCTCATCTGCCAGTTGGCTATACCGAGGACATCTTCTCTGCTCTGGATATTCAGGATGAACTCCAGACCCTCTACACCTCCGGTACTGTCTTCCATGCTTTCTTAGGCGAGAAGATGCCCGATTGGAAGTCTGCAGCGGCATTGGTGAAGAAGATTGCAGAAAACTATAAACTGCCCTACTACACCCTGTCCCCTACCTACTCCGTATGTAAGACCCATGGTTATATTTCCGGTGAACATTTCACCTGTCCTGACTGTGGCGAAGCTACCGAGGTTTACAGCCGAATTACCGGTTACTATCGTCCGGTTCAGAACTGGAACGATGGTAAGGCGCAGGAATACAAAGAACGTAAGGTATACAACATTGCAAATTCCAAGCTGATTAAGGATAAAGCGGCCGCTGTTTCTGTCGATTGTGGCGCTCCTGCTTCCGGAGACGTAGCAGATGGAACCTACCTCTTTACCACTGCAACCTGTCCCAACTGTAAGGTGGCAGCATCCATCCTGGAGAAGAATTCTATTCCTTTCAGCAAACTTCTGGCTGACGAGAACAAGGATTTGGCAACTCAGTTAGAAATCAAGCAAGCACCTACTATGGTTGTGGTAAAAGATGGTACCATCAGTAAGTATGCCGGTGTTTCTGACATCAAGAAGGCTTTGAAGGTGTAGTTTTATGAATATCTATGATATCATTATCGTCGGCGGCGGGCCTGCGGGGCCGACCCCCCCCGTGTATGCAGGAAGAGCCAACAAAACTGCGTTGGTTCTGGAAAAAGGAACTTTTGGTGGACAGATTACCTCTTCCCCAAAAGTAGAGAACATCCCCGGATTCTCAAGTGTTACCGGAAACGAATTTGCCGAACAGTTGATGAATCAGGCCATGGGCTTGGATGCAGAAATTGAATGCTGCGAAGTGGAAAAAATCATTCCCGGCACACCTCATAAGGTGATTACTGACGAAGGAGAGTTCCTTGGGAAGACGGTCATTATTGCAACCGGAACCAAACACCGGATGCTGGGTCTTGACCGGGAGGAAGACTTCGTAGGAGAGGGAATCTCCTTCTGTGCGGTATGTGATGGAGCATTTTATGAGGACAAAACTGTCGCGGTCATCGGCGGCGGAAACTCCGCACTTCAGGAAGCACTCCTTCTATCCGAGACCTCGAAAAAGGTTTATGTTGTTCAGAATTTGGACTTCTTAACCGGTGAGGAAAAACTCCAAAAGGCACTTGCCCAAAAGGAGAATGTCGAAATTATTCTGGGAACAGTTGTCGAAGGCTTTCTTGGTGATACCGAGCTTTCCGGCATTACTGTCAAGAACAGCGAAAAGGTCTACGACATTTCTGTCGACGGCATCTTTGTTGCTATCGGATTACTCCCCCAGAATGACATCTTCTCCGATGTAATTACTCTTGACGAAAGAGGTTATATCATTTCCGGCGAGGAATGTACCACCAACGTCCCGGGCATTTTCGTAGCAGGGGACTGCCGCACCAAAAAAATCCGTCAGGTTGCTACCGCAGCCGCTGACGGCGCAGTGGCAGCCCTTGCCGCCATTGATTATTTAAATGAATAAGGTGTACTAATAGAAAGACCTCCCAATCGGGAGGTTTTTGTTGTTATATAACGACAGTGTAATCTAGATGCCACTTGGAGCAACCCCGGTAGAAACATTACTACAATGATGCTTCAATGTCTGTTATACGTCCCCTTTGAGTTCAACCACCGTTACATCGTGTCCTGTTGCTGGAACAATTTTTTCAAACACGTCGGATGTATGTAGTTTAAGACTTGAGGTGTTAATACACGGGTGGCAACCAAACCATTCTTCTTTCAGCAAATCCTGATCCACAAGAAGTCTAACATGGTTTTCCGTATCGTTCATCAGTCCGAGAACACTTACAGAACCCGGCGTTATGTCAAGAAACTCTTCCATTTCCGCTTCTCCCCCAAAGGAAAGTCGCGAAGAACCAATCTGGGATGACAGTTCCTTTGTTCTAAAGGGCTTATCACCAGGCATTACAAGCATATAATACTGCGACTTGTTTCTTGGACACAAAAACAAATTTTTACATATCCCCACACCCAACACTCGCTTTGCCTCGGCACACATCTCCATCGTATCAGCAGGCTCGTGGTCAACTCTTGTATACTCAATCCCTAGAGAATCCATGAAATCATAGGTTCTCTCCTCCTTTGGTATTCTTTGATCCAAAGGTCTTCCCTTCTGTACATCGCTTATTATCATAATAATTCCCCTTTCCAAGACGGAGCATATGGCGCCGTCAGATATATCACGCACAAATTAACATATCCAGTGTCAAAACTGACAGATGTAATTCTATCATAAGGAATTTCGTATAATTCTTCTTCCTATATTCCATCCGCAGCAAAATGTTGCATAACAACTTTTGTTTTAGTAGCTTTAATAATTCTTCATAGTTCGTGTCAAGACTGGCGAACAGTGAATAATAAGAACCATCACGAAATATAACGAAATCAAAGATTTCTATATTTCGGAGAACCTTGATACTCGCAAGCTCGTATTAGGACCTACTATATTTTCCTTAAATTTTTCACTGTTTTTTCTTAACCACTTTTCCTTAGAACCCGCGAGAATACTGGATTTTCTCGCATCCGATAGTATATGTAAATATTATAAATCGGCAAACTAATGTATTAAAATTTTAGGACTTGACACGAGTAGAAAGGGCCCATATCGCTTCCTTTTAGTCAAATATTGCTCCGTCAACAATAGGTGCAAAAGCTTCTTTTGCATCACTTGAATATTTGTATTTCGGGATTTTTGATGATTTACTTTCGATAAACTTATATCCTTCTCCCTCTAATATCTCAAAGGTATATACATTGTTTCCGTCATCTGTTTTACAGATAATCTCGTTGTCTTTAACCTCGTATGTTCCTTGTGCTATATAGCTTGAAAACATAGACCAAAAGAACTGAAATTCTCTGTTCTCTTTATCAAGCATAAGATAAGGTTTTGACATTTCTTCCACAGATTCTTCATAAGTGTAAGTGCGTTTTTTATCAGCTGCAGTTACAAGGATTCTTTCAAGTTCTTCCATATCCTTGTCAGATATTTTTGCTTGCTTATTCCCTCTTTTTATCTCGCTACAACTGATAAGAATATCGTATGTGTAATTATCATAGGTGATTGCATAGTCCACAATACCATCACAAGGCTCGTTTATGTATTTAGAGTTTTTAAGCAAATTTGAGATAAAGTCAACATCTGCTTTATCGGAAACTTTGAATGTTTTGTCTGTTCCAAAAGACTTAATATCTAAAACAACATTTGTCGGCTTTTCATAGTTCATAAACCAACTGCCCATTTTAACTCCGATATTACTTTCATATGGCTCATCAGGAGAAACACCGACATATCTCACCACTTTGTATCCAAGTCCCCAATATGTAACCTTGCTACCATCATAACTAACTATTTTTATACAGCACTCTGGCTCATGACCTGTCGATACATTTGCGGTGTCAATATATTTGGTAACTAAACTCGCAACAATGATAATCAATAAAATTAAGATCGTTATTATAAGACCTTTTTTCTTCATACTCTACACCTCATCTTACAGCAACATAGGAGATACCCTAAACTGAACCAAGAAATTCGCATTATTATAATGTTTCATTTGCTATATTTGTCATCTCATTAATTGTCAATTTCCAAGAATTATATTCTTTACAATATTCGCTAACAACAACATCAAGCTCTTCACCAACACTTACTATTTCAGATAAATTTTTAATAAAACCATAACCAAGTTTCGTAAACTCTGAAATATGAATGCTTCCTGCAAATTCCTTGCCATATAGTTCAAATCTAACCAACACAAAGCTTTTAATTACCTTGGTAACTGTCGCTTTGCTAGCATCACCAACCTCCGGTTTTTGTTTGATATTTAACCCAAAATTATTTCTACTTCCTAAAGATAAGGCTTTGTGCAATGCAAAGTGTACAACCAATCTCCATTCTTCAGATAAAATGAGCATACCATCACCTTTATGTTGCCAATGATAGGTTTTGCTTTTGGGCAAGAAATTACCCAGGAAACCCAAACGGTATAAATCATTTAATACTTGGTGAAAATTTGTGTCCAAAATAGTATTTGCATAATATTTTGATATTCGTTCTTGTAACTGCATAATCGAAAAGACAGTTTTATAACCTGTAAAACAGCTAATAATAGTGTCAATATCCGATGAACTATACAAAGCAAGCAATTCTTCTCTAATTTCAATTAGACTTTCATCTGAATACGCTTTAGCTAAACTATTAAATACAGCAACAGAAAAAGAATTACTATTGTTATGAATACAATTCTGTGCTGCTGTTATAAACCTTACCATATCACGCGGTTTACACCAACTGTTGTTTAGTATATATGCCGCTGGTTCAACTTCAGTAATTTTTTCAGGGAACCATTTCTTGTATATTTCAAAGCTATCAAGATTTTCGCCTTCCGAACAAACCGCAATCCTTTTTAGCAATATCTGAATTATTGGATGAGCGTATGAACTAGTATTACTGTAACTCCAATTCAATGGAACAGAAAAACCATTAACCGTTTTATTAATTTCCTTTGGAACGATAAATCGAGAAATAGCATTCAGTATCTCACTTCTAACAGAACATATAAATTTCATTTTTCCATGATTGGATTTGGAAATAACGGAATTAAAGCGTTTAACAGTAAAAATCAAATCTCTTATTAAACACAAATCTCTTTTAAAAATTTCCACATCGCCAAAGTACGCTTCCAATTCATCTATAAATATAGTATAAGGAATATCTGTTCTATTTGTTTTAGAAAAAGCAATTTCCGCTTTATCAATTAAAGAAGTAAACTTTTTAAAATCATCTCCTGTCTGTTCCCGCAAATCAACTTCAAATTCAAGTCCCGTTTCTGTCATTGTAGAACTATCTTTAAACGGCCAAGCCATTTTTATTCGGTTTGGTATAATGCTTTTTCTTGTATTTATAGGATCTTTTATGCTATTTACCAATTTTTCAAATATCTGCCAGCTATCGTTATCTACAAATAAATTTCTACTACATTCATCATTATCAGCTACAATTCTTTTTAAAAACAACCATCTCCAAATATACTCAAAATCACAACTATTAATCAAGGCATCTTTTTCAACAGTTATCGATGTTAAAATACGATAAGATAATGCATTTAATGTATTTCTTTGGATATCCGTGAAATCTTCCTTGAAAAATATAAACGAAGAACACGATGACGGATCCATCTCTTTAAATTTATTATCAAGATAGAATAGCAACGCCGTTTTCCCAGTACCTTTAAAACCAGTAATAAAACAATTCGAACCATTTAATAATGAATCCAAATTAAAGTGTTCTGCAACAACAAAAGTCCTAATAAATTCATCTGAAACACTAAAATTTATTTCATCTTTTGCATCTGGCTTGCCAGAATAAATATCTTTAATAGTAATTTCTTTCATATAAACACCTCCATGTTTATCCAAAATATTATATTTTTCGACACAATTCGACTTTTGTCAAGTCAGGGAAAAAACATATTATCTCGGTTTCGTTTATTATACCATAATCTCCTTCATGGTTCAAGTTTTACCCGACATTTTTCCTCCAACGCATAAAAAGAAAGAGTTCTCCCACGAGAACTCTTTCTTTTTGATTTTCTTAGTCTTCTACCACGAAATCATCTTCATCCAAATCTTCTGCAGTAACGTTTACTTTATCTTTTTTCGCAAAGAGTTCAGTTACCTTGTCTACTGCATCAGGAACCAGATCCAGAAGCCGATCATAGACACTATTCTGGGGAGTTACCGGAATCATCCGGATTTTTCCGTTTCCAACTACCAGAAATCCCTCGGGAGTCAAAGAAATTCCGCCACCGGTTGCGCCGCCGAACATATCCTTGGGTTCCTTACCACCCTTGGTGTTGAACTTCTCGAACTCAGAACCGCCTACACCAAAGCCAATTGCCACCTTAGAGATTGGGATAATTACCGAACCATCCGGGGTGGTGATAGCATCTCCAACGATGGTGTTCACATCAATCATACTCTTGAGTCCCTGGAGGGAGGTTTGCATGATACCTTCGATTGCATGTTTGTTTTCAGCCATGTTTACCACTTCCTTTTGTAAAATATTGTTTCACATAAGTAACTCCTGCACGCCATACCTGCTTGAAAACCGCATTGATAATATGTGCCGGTCTTACCTTAATTATACTCTTGATTTCCAGATCAAACCTAGGATTATAAAAGTCGGGCGTAACCTCTAAACTTGGATACGCTGCCTTGAAATACCGTACTAAAAACGGATAGCCGAGTCCTACCAGATTCCAGATTGTCCCATACAACATTCCAGTATGAGCAGGGTTCCCGGTGCCAAAGTCCAGCCGTATCCACAATGAAGAAATCTCAATTCGGTGCCGAGTATCCGCCAAAAATGTCCCAATGACCTCCTTGGCATCCCGGTAAATTTCTTTGTATTCCCTCAGCACTTCAGTTAACCCGCCATGCTGATAACCGCCCTTTTCCTTATCGTAAATCCGTTTTTTATCTTTTTCCCAGCGCTCTGCCAGACCATTCTTTTTCTTTGCCTTCTTTGGCTTGTTCTTCTCCGGTTTTGTTTTTCCAGAGATAGCTCCCTCGGTTTTGCTATCGTTTTTCTTCGAAAAGTCCCGATAAAACAACCGTCGCCGAAATCCAAACCCACGTAGTTCAATTACAAGTTTTTTATCAAACATATGCAGATAAAGTGTCCAACGATGCCAAAGGGTTACCGAAATGACCAGAAGAACAACACCCAGCAATGCCAGAAGACTCCACCATATCACTTGCATAGGGCTCCCCCTTTGCTATTTCTATTCCTCATCAACCGGTTCGGCAGACGATTCCATCTCCGAAGTTTCTGCAGGAGAAGACTCAGGTTCCGGATTTTCCACCTCGATGCTCTGCTCTGCCGCCGTCATCTGTTCCAGTTCCATTTCCAGTTGCTGTGCTTCTTCCGTCTTTCCGAACTCTTCATAGTCCGGAAGTTCCTCTACAGCTTCAACACCAAAGCAACGAAGGAATTCCTGGGTAGTACCAAAGAGCAAGGGTCTGCCCGGTGCATCCAAACGTCCAACTTCCTCAATCAATCCACGCTCCACCAAACGATTCACCACATAGTCGCAATTAACACCGCGAATATGCTCGATTGCACTTCTGGTTATCGGCTGCTTATAGGCAACAATGGCAAGCACCTCGATAGCCGCATTGGAAAGGCTCTGTTTCCGTCTGGGTTCTGCCAGCATAGCAACATAGTCATGGTATTCCCCACGGGTACACATCTGGTACGCGTCTTCCAGCTTGATAATCTGGATACCGCGGCGTTCAAAGTGATATTCATCCATCATTTCCTTCAGGATACCACGAAGGGAACGCTTGTCCACATCAACAATGTCAGCAAGCTTGTCCAGTTCCACCGCATCCCCTGCGGCAAACAGAAGACTCTCTAAAATTGACTTAATCTCTTTCTTTTCCATTTCCTAATCCTCAATTCCGGTCAAATCAACCCCGCCATCATCGGTACGGAATACCTTGGGGTTGGCAATATCCATATCTTCTCCGTATTCTACCCGGATTTTTTTCATCTTAATCAGCTCCAGTACCGCCAGGAAAGACGCCACTGCTTCCGGCTTACTTTTGGCACCTTTGAAAAGTTCCTTGAACATCATCTTGCTCTTTTTCAGGAGTCGGTTCCAGATGCCTGCAACCTTTTTTCGAATAGAGACTTTCTCATGTCCCACAATCCCCTCAAAGGAATGCTTAGGAGGTGGTTGCTTTCGTTCCAATCTCTGATAGGCACGCTTATACGCCTCTACCAGATTCTCAGTGGTCATGCTGGCATAGTTCCACTCAGCCGGAGGTCGCTCAATCACATCAGGAGTCTTATAAAATCTGGTTGCACCGATATTCTGTCGGGGGCGTAGATACTCTGCCGCCTCTTTGATGCGACTATATTCTAAAAGCCGCCGAACCAATTCCTCCCTGGGATCAATCTGCTCTTCGCCCTCTTCTTCCTCTTTGGGAAGAAGCATCCTGGATTTAATCTGCAAAAGAGTCGCTGCCAGAACCAGAAATTCACTGGAAACCTCCAGGTCCATTTCCTGCATTTCTTGTACTACCGCCAGATACTGGTCCAGTATCATAGAGATGGGAATATCATAGATGTTGACCTTATTCTTTCGAATCAAGGTCAAAAGCAGATCCAAGGGACCCTCAAAATGCTCCAGTTTATAGTTGATTTGCTCCATACTTACACCTTATCTTAGTGGATAAACCACCCAATGATTGTATTATAAAAATCCATAATTGCCGACTCTGCCCCAAACAAAAATTGGTCAAATATCGGCAAATTAATTAAAATAACCAAAAGAATAAACCCATATCGCTCATATTCCATAATCTTAAAATACAGCCGTTGGGGAAGGATGGCATTAAGTATCTTTGAACCATCCAGGGGCGGAATGGGAATCAGGTTAAAGAGTCCCAATCCAAGATTAATATACACAAGATACTGACAGATAATAAATCCAACAACTACTATCATATAAGAAAACTGTGTGCTAGATACAAATGTCATATTTCCTAATAACACAACGCCAATCTGCGCCAGAAAGGCCAGTAGGAAATTGGAAACAGGTCCTGCCAGTGCTGTTAGCACCATGCCGCCTTTTTTGCTATTAAAGTTTCGAGCATTCACCGGAACCGGCTTTGCCCAACCAAACCCAAAAAGGAACAGACAAAGTGCACCGATGGGATCCATATGATGAATAGGATTCAGCGATAGCCGTCCTGAGTATTTCGCCGTTTCATCACCCATCCAATAGGCCGCAAGACCATGGGATAGTTCATGTACGGAAAGAGAAAGTAAAACAGCAAATGCAATGGCCAATCCAACCACGAGCTTTTCCCCCATGGACATCTCCGGATTACTCAGCAGTGATAATAAACCCACAAAAAATCCCTCCTACACGTTATAAATCACAAGAAACAACGTCTTCATACCGTTCCCGGCGTACTGCCAGGGTTGCCTTACCATCCTTTACCATCACAATGGGAGGCTTGGGAATCCGGTTATAATTACTCGCCATAGAATAATTATACGCTCCGGTGGTCTGAATTGCCAGTAAATCTCCCGGCTGAATTTTGGGAAGCTTTGCCTCTTCAATCAGAATATCACCAGATTCGCAACACTTTCCTGCAATGGTTGCCGTCAGTTCTGCTTTCCCTGCCGGGTTTTCAGGCAGAACCGCCGTGTACTCCGCATTGTACATAATATATCGAGGGTTATCTGCCATACCACCATCTACCGAAACATAAGTCCGAATGCCGGGAATCTCCTTAACAGCACCAACCGTGTAGATGGTCAATCCGGCAGATGCCACAATGGAACGTCCCGGTTCCATCAGGATAAAGGGACAGGGAATCCCCAAGCGTTCACTTTCTGCCTTGACCACTTCAGATACTGACCGGATATATTCGTCATAGTTAATCGGGGTATCTCCCTCCACATACTTACTTCCAAAACCTCCACCTAAATTCAGTTCTGTTAAGGTAAGTCCGTACTTCTCCTTGATTGTACCTAGGAACTCCATCATGGTTTTAGCAGCTAACCGGAATGGTTCCAATTCAAAAATCTGGGATCCGATATGACAATGAAGTCCCACCAAGGAGATATTCTCCATGGCAAGTGCTTCCTTGATAATCTCCTCTGCCTCGCCGGTTTCCAGGGCAACGCCAAACTTAGAATCAATCTGTCCTGTCTGGACAAAACTATGGGTGTGAGCATCAATGCCAGGTTTGATTCTGAAAAAGATTTCCGCCTTTTTCCCACGTTCTCCCGCCAAGCGGTTCAAAGTATTCAACTCGAAAACATTGTCAACAATAATCCTACCAACACCGCTATCCAGTGCCAGAATCAGTTCATCTTCCGTCTTATTATTTCCGTGGAAATAAATCCTCTCCGCCGGGAATCCAGCTTGGAGGGCTGTATACAATTCCCCGCCAGAAACCACATCAACACCCATTCCCTCTTCCTTCATTACTCGATAGATTGCCTTGCAGGAAAGGGCTTTGCTGGCGTAGAGTACTCTGCCATGGCCGTCATAATACTCTTCCATAGCTTTTATATAAACCCGACAGTTGTTCCGGATGGTTGCCTCGTCCATGACATAAAGAGGAGTTTTGTACTCTTTTGCCACCTCTACCATATCGCAACCGCCCATCTGTAGGTTTCCTTTCTCATTGATGTCAAGACAGTCCATTACAAAATACATTTTCCTTTTTCTCCTTGTTTTGCGTAAAATATCCTACCTTGCATTGTACCATAATGCTCTCTATTTGTCAAACTTCCTTATCTTAGAAAGTATACACAGAAACAGCGAGTTCTAACGCTTTATTTTGTGTAAAAATTTTTCAAAAAATTGTAAAAAAATACTTGTCATATGATTTATCTTGTGATATACTATTATGGCGTTTGGATAAAAGTTGTCCAAATAGCTCAATTACACACGCCTGGCGATTGCCTGAAAGTGCCGCACACCCATGACGGTTTCAGGGCGAGATGATACTGGGCGGAGGAAAAACTATGGAGGTGTTAAATCATGGGAGTTATTCAAATGAAGCAGTTGTTGGAAGCAGGTGTTCACTTCGGACACCAGACCCGTCGGTGGAACCCCAAAATGGCGGAGTACATTTTCACCGAGAGAAACGGCATCTACATCATCGACCTGCAGAAGACCGTAAAGAAGATTGAGGAAGCTTACTACTTCGTACGGGACATTGCAGCAGATGGCGGCAGCGTTCTCTTTGTAGGTACCAAGAAGCAGGCTCAGGATGCAATCCGCGAGGAAGCTGAAAGAACTGGTATGTACTTTGTAAACGCTAGATGGCTGGGCGGTATGCTGACCAACTTCAAAACCATCAAGAACAGAATTCAGCGTCTGTATCAGCTGGAAAAAATGGCTGAAGACGGAACCATGGCTCTCCTTCCTAAGAAGGAAGTTATCAAGCTGAACTTAGAGCAGGAGCGTCTTGAGAAGTTCCTGGGCGGTATCAAGGAAATGCGGGATCTTCCCTCTGCACTCTTTGTTGTAGACCCCAGAAAAGAAAAGAACGCAATTGCTGAAGCTAAGAAGCTGGGCATCCCTGTTATCGCAATCGTTGATACCAACTGTGATCCCGAAGAAGCTGATTATCCTATCCCCGGTAACGATGATGCTATCCGTGCGGTAAAACTGATCGTTTCTACCATCGGTAACGCTATCTTAGAGGGTAAGCAAGGCGAGCAGGTTGCACCTGAAACTGCAGCTCCCGCTGAGGAAGCAGCAGAGGTATCTTTGGACATGCTGGACGACTAATTTCGTCTTTATCAATTCTAAAAACAGAAAGGAAGATTACCATGGCATTTACAGCACAAGACGTAAAGAAGCTGAGAGAAATGACAAACTGCGGTATGATGGACTGCAAAAAGGCTCTGACTGAGACCGACGGCGATATGGACAAGGCCGTTGAGTACCTGAGAGAAAAAGGTCTAGCTACCGCTGCGAAAAAGGCAGGCAGAATTGCTGCTGAGGGTATTGTTAAGGCATATGTAAACGGCAATGTTGGTGTTTTGGTTGAAGTTAATTCCGAAACCGACTTCGTTGCAAAGAATGAAGACTTCCAGAACTTTGTTCAGGGTGTTGCAGAAGCAATCGCCGAGGGTAACCCCGCTGACGTAGAAGCTCTGAAAGACTTAAAGCTGGGTAACCAGACCGTTGGCGAAGCTCTCACCGAAAAGATTGCTACTATTGGTGAGAACATGAACATCCGTCGTTTCGCTAGAATCGAAACTGCTGGTGCTCTGACCACCTACACTCACGCTGCAGGTAAGATCGGTGTTCTGGTTGAAGCAGATGCTCCCAACAATGACGAAGTTACTGAGTGCCTGAGAAACGTTGCAATGCAGATTGCAGCTCTCAACCCCAAGTACCTGTCTGATGCAGATGTATCTGATGAGTACAAGAACCACGAGAAAGAAATCCTGATTGCACAGCTAAAGAATGATCCTAAAAACGCTTCCAAGCCCGACAACATTATCGAGAAGATGATCACTGGTCGTCTGGCTAAGGAACTGAAGGAAATCTGTCTGCTGGGTCAGGAATACGTTAAGGCTGAGAACAAGGAAACTGTTGCTCAGTACGTAGAAACAGTTGGCAAGAAGATTGGTGCTGCTATTACCCTGAAGCAGTTCGTTCGTTTCGAAACCGGTGAAGGCATGGAAAAGAAGGACGAGAACTTCGCAGACGAAGTTGCAAAGATGATGGGCAACTAATCACAAAATCTAAAAGCCATGGATTGATTCAATCCATGGCTTTTTCTTTTCCCATTTTGATTCCCTTATAGATTTCATAGACACCAATTAAAAGAAGAAATCCTCCAAAGAGTTTTCGAAGCAATTCTCCCTCTATCATTCTCGTAGCTAAAAAAGCTCCACCTGCGGCACCAACCATACCACTATATCCTATGATGAGAGCAGTCTTCACATCCACCGTTTTGTTCCTGATATGAATGATTAAGGAAAAGAAAGCAGTAGGCAAGAAATAAAGCAAATTAATACCCTGTGCCACCTGCTGACTGACACCGGATAAGAAAATCAGGGCGGGAATTAAAATAGCACCGCCACCAATTCCCATGCCGCTAATTACCCCACTCAAAAGACCAATGATAACATTCAGCATCCTCTTCCCCCTTTAAAAAATCATCTTGGTGGCAGTAATCAGAATCACACCGCCAAAGACCAATTTCAGCCATCGTTTAGGAATCCGTCCTAATAATTTAGCACCAATCAGTCCGCCGGCAATTCCACCTACCGTCACCGGAATCCAAATTTTTAAATTAAAATACCCATGGGAGAGATAAAATAACGTACTGACCGCCGACATCCGGGAAATAACCGCAATGGCAGTGGCATGAGCTTTTTTGGATTCCATCTTCAAAAACTTTTCCATAGCCGGCACCACTACGCTTCCTCCTCCGGCACCGAAAAGCCCATTCAAAATTCCACTCCCGATTCCAATCAAAATATGCTTCCAATACTTCTTCAAAAGACCACCTCAAAAAAAGAAAGACTACCTATTCGGTAGTCTTTCTTTTTTGATGGAATTTATTCTCTTACTTCACAAAATCAAATTCAACACCATACATCCGGACGGTATCGCCCTCCTCAATGCCGGCATCCTCAAGCTGTGCAATCACACCGAACTTAATCAAGGAACGCTGAAAATACTGCAGGGATTCGTAATCATCGAAATTGGTAGAGCCAACAATCTTTCGAACCCGAAGCCCCTCTACTTCGTAAGCACCATCTTCTGCCACTGTAACAGTAATGGTTTCATCAGTCCGCTGAAGTTCGGGATCAAACATTTCGTATTCTTCCTCCGCCGCATCCTTGGGGAGCTTGGACAAGGTTTCCCAGGTCAGGTTCAGGACTTCCTTCATGCCCTGCCGGGTTGCCGCCGAAATAGGAAATACCTGATATCCTCTTTCTTCTAGGGTTTCCTTGAACTTTTCATAATTCTCCTCAAAGGAGGGAATATCCATCTTATTTGCAAGAACAATCTGAGGTTTTTCAGCCAATTTTGGGCTATAAAGCTTTAGCTCATTATTGATGGCATCAAAATCTGCCAGAGGGTCTCTTCCCTCGATACCGGATACATCTACAATATGCAGAAGAACACGAGTCCTCTCCACATGGCGAAGGAACTTATGACCAAGTCCTACGCCTTCATGAGCGCCCTCAATGATTCCGGGGATGTCTGCCACAACAAAGCCACTTCCCTCTCCCATATCTACGACACCTAAATTCGGCTGTAGTGTGGTGAAATGATAGTTAGCAATCTTGGGTCTTGCATCACTGATGATGGACAAAAACGTGGATTTTCCCACGTTAGGAAAGCCCAAAAGTCCTACATCAGCAATGAGCTTGAGTTCTAAAGTTACTTCATGCTCTTCCCCGGGCATTCCGGATTTTGCAAACTTAGGTGTCTGCCGGGTAGCAGTTGCAAAATGGGCATTTCCCCAACCGCCGGTGCCGCCTTTTGCAGCAACAGCCCGTTGACCATCCTCTTTCAAATCGCAGATAACAAGATTACTCTCCGCTTCCCGGATTAAGGTCCCTACAGGAACCCGAACCTCCAAATCCTGTCCGTTCTTGCCGTTCCGTTTAGCATCTCTGCCATGTCCGCCCGGCTCTGCCAGATACTTTCTCTTATAACGGAAATCCATCAATGTATTAATGTTCTTATCCGCCACAAAGACCACATTGCCACCACGACCACCATCACCACCGTCCGGTCCGCCTGCCGCCACATACTTCTCCCGATGAAAGGTAACCGCACCGTTTCCACCGTCGCCTGCTTTGATAAATATTTTTGCATAATCCGAGAACATGCCAAAACCTCCTGTCTATCATACCCAAATTTGAGCTGAAAAAAGGGGCGGACCATCGTCCGCCCCTATCAATGCAAAATTACTGAGCGATTTCGTAAACAGATACCTGTTTCTTATCCTTACCTTTACGCTCGAACTTTACCTTACCGTCGATTAAAGCAAACAGTGTATCATCACTGCCCTTACCAACGTTGATACCGGGATGAATCTTAGTACCTCTCTGACGAACGAGAATGTTACCTGCCAGAACCGGCTGACCGTCGCCCTTCTTCACGCCAAGACGCTTGGACTCGGAATCTCTACCGTTTTTGGTACTACCCATACCTTTCTTATGAGCCATGTTTTCTCACTCCTTCAAATTCAAGTAAATCGCCAATCCTTAGGCGTTGATTGCAGTAATTTCTACCTTGGTATAAGGCTGTCTATGACCTTGCTTTTTGTGATATCCCTTCTTCGGCTTATACTTGTAAACAATGATCTTCTTTGCCTTACCCTGTTTTGCAACGGTTGCGGTAACGGTTGCACCGTCTACATAAGGAGCGCCAAACTTTGCGTCCTCACCGCCAACTGCCAGAACCTTATCAAAGGTTACAGTGCTTCCAGCTTCAGCATCCAGCTTTTCGATAAAAACAACGTCGCCCTGTTCTACCTTGTACTGCTTGCCGCCGGTTTCAATAATTGCGTACATAATCGTAATCCCTCCTATTACCCAAGACTCGCCATCGAAGGCGTCCAATTACGGAACTTCAACCTTTTCTGCGCGGTTACCGATATATTCTAACACATTGCAAGACTTTTGTCAACAAGAATTTTTATCTTTTTTGTTAAACTTTTAATTTATTGTTTTTGGAATACACGCTTTGGCTGTTTACAGAGAGGACATACCCAGTCATCCGGAAGGGCATTAAATTCCTCTTCCGCGCCCTCAAAGGTATATCCACAGATGGAGCATACGTATTTGCCGCTTTCCTCTTCCACCGGAACATCCGCCACATAAGTTGGAGCCTTCTCCGAGGTCTTCCCCTTCTTAACCTTATGGTAATAATCATAGGTCATGGGTTTTTCCTTGCTCAGCTTATCCATATCCACAATTTCTCCAATAAAGATAGTGTGCGTCAGGACATCTACCTCTTTGATTACCCGGCATAAAATCCATGCACAACTTTTGTCATCTACGACCGGAAATCCGGCATTGCCTACCTTTTTCCAGTTGGTTCCCTCAAACTTATCAATATCTTTGGAGGACTGAAAACCAAACTTTCCAATGGTATCCTGAGAAACTTCTTCAGACATGATGGTCAATGTAAAATAACCACTCTTTCGAACGGCATCCTCAGTGTAGTTTTTCTTATTAAGGGACACCGCCATGGTCATAGGCTCTGCCGTAATTTGCATTGCCGCATTGGCAAGACACCCTACCGGTCGTGTTCCATCCAAAGAACCTACCACATAAACGCCATAGGACAGGTCAAATAATGCTGTCATATCCATGTTCAATTCCTCCCTAAATCATAGTTTTACCAATTTTATTTTTTAAACCGCTCTAGGATTGCTTCCACAATCCGCTTTGACGCAAGACCATCACCATAAGGATTGACCGCCTTTGCCATCTTCTGATAAGCCTCTTCATCACAGAGAAGTTCCTTTGCCATCTCGTAGATGACCTCCTGCTTCACCCCGGCAATCTTGACAGTTCCTGCATCTACCGCCTCAGGGCGTTCCGTTTCACCACGAAGAACCAATACAGGTTTCCCCAGCGAGGGTGCTTCCTCCTGAAGCCCACCGGAGTCGGTCAGAACCAGGTGGCCACGATTGATCGCATTATGGAGTTCGTCTGCGTTAACCGGTTCAATCAACTTAACTCGATCTAAATCCCCCAGAATTTCATAAGCAACTTCCCGAACAGCGGGATTCATGTGAACCGGATATACTACCTCGATATCCTCAAATTCCTCTACCAACTGCCGGACAGCTCTGCAGATATTCTTGAGTGGTTCACCCAAATTCTCACGGCGGTGTGCCGTCATCACAATAACCCGCTTGGTATCCCAATGCATATTTTTGAGAGTTTCGTCCTTGAATTCGTAGTCTTCCCGCACGGTGGTTTTTAACGCATCAATGACGGTGTTTCCAGTGATGAAGATATCCTCATCCTTCACATTCTCCCGAAGAAGATTCTGTCGATTCCGCTCAGTAGGAGAAAAGTGCATATCCGAAATCACACCGGTAATCTGCCGATTAACCTCCTCGGGGAAGGGAGCATACTTATCAAAAGTACGAAGACCTGCCTCCACATGGCCCACGGCAATCTGATTATAAAAGGCGGCAAGACTTCCCACAAAGGTGGTGGAGGTATCTCCATGAACCAAGACAATATCCGGCTTGGCATCCTTCATCACCTTGTCTAGCCCCTCCAGAGAACGGCTGACAATTTCTACCAAAGTTTGTCGATCTTTCATGATATTCAAGTCATAATCCGGCTTGATATCAAAAATATCCAACACCTGATCCAGCATCTGCCGATGCTGAGCAGTAACGCAAACGATAGATTCAATCTTATCCGGATGCTTCTCCAGCTCCTTCACCAGCGGTGCCATCTTAATAGCCTCAGGACGGGTTCCAAAGACAGTCATTACTTTAATTTTACTCATGATGCTCTTCCTCCATTTCTGACAAATTACTATGGTCGGATGGATCCTTTAACTCTCCCATCAAGCGCAAGGATACCACAATAATCAAAAGAATTGATAGGATCAACAAAAGACCCCGTAAGTATCCCTTAATCGAAATAACAACTGCCGTCAGGCAAAGCACTGCCGTCATAGTATACAGAATTGCCACTGTCTGTTTCTGGGAAAATCCCATATCCAAAAGGCGATGATGAAGATGCCCCCGGTCTGGAGACATGGGAGACCGTCCGGTTAAAACCCGACGAATAATAGCGAATAGAGTATCAAAAATGGGAAGACCCAAAATGAGAAGTGGTACGGCGAAAGAAATAATCGCCGAGAACTTCAAAAGTCCTTGTACGGATATACATGCAAGTATGAATCCTAAAAATAATGCCCCTGTATCTCCCATAAAAATCTTTGCCGGATTAAAGTTGTAGGGCAAGAAACCAAACCCGGCACCTGCCAATGCCGCCGTTAAGATTGCGACATTCAAATTGTTACTGATCAAAAAGGTCATAGCAAGCAGAGACATGGACGCAATAGACGAAACACCTACCGCAAGACCATCCAGACCATCGATCAGGTTAACGGCATTACAGACACCAACAATCCAGATAATTGTTACTGCCACCGAAACCCAATAATTCAAAACAAAGTGAGGCGGTCCAAACCACTTGGCAAAGGGGTTGGTAAAAATCCCAATCCGAACACCGGAATAGACTACGATTGCCGCCGCCACAAGCTGACAGAGCAACTTGACTATAGCCTTCATATCGGTCATGTCATCAATGACGCCAACGGTAACAATAATCACCGAACCGATAAGAATTCCCATGGTTTCCTTATCTATTGTAGCAAAACAAAGAACACTGACAATAAACCCATAGAAAATTGCCAATCCACCTATTAATGGGATGGGCTTTTTATGGACTCTTCTTTCGTCCTTTGGAACATCTAAGGCATTAATTTTATGAGCCAGGGAAATCACCATAGGTGTTGCCGCAAAGGAAACCAAAAATGCCATAACCAGTGCCAAAAATACATAAATATTTGAATCGAAAAGCATTTCGCTTCCTCCTTTATGGTTGGATAAATCCCACCTTACGATAAACCTTAGAAAGGGTCTTCATGGCAGTTCTGGATGCAGTTTCTGCACCATTTCGGTAAACCTGCTCCAGATAGTCCTTATTAGCCATCAGCTCGTTGTATCGTTCCTGAATGGGACGAAGCGTTTCCGCAACTGCTTCGGCTACCGCCCCCTTAAAGTCGCCGTACCCCTTTCCATCAAATTCCGCTTCAATTTCTTCCATAGTTTTTCCGGTTGTGGCAGAGTAGATACTCATTAGGTTCATCACACCCTCTTTTCCCTCTCCACGTTTGACCTCCGAACCAGAATCGGTAACTGCACGTTTAATCTTCTTCACTGCTGTGTCGATAGGATCTAGCATCAAGATATAACTATTGGCATTGGGATCCGATTTCGACATTTTTTGATTAGGATCCTGCAGACTCATGATTCGAGCTCCTACTTTAGGAATATAGCCTTCCGGAACCTTGAAGGTTTCACTATAGGCATTATTAAATCGGTTTGCCAGATCCCGGGTCAACTCCAGATGTTGCTTCTGGTCTTCACCAACCGGGACAAGGTCTGCCTGATAGAGCAGGATATCTGCCGCCATCAAAGACGGATAGGTAAAAAGTCCTGCATTGATATTATTTTCATGCTTTTGGGATTTATCCTTAAACTGGGTCATTCGGGAAAGCTCTCCCATATAAGTATTACAGGTCAGAACCCAGGAAAGCTGTGCATGTGCCGGAACATGGGACTGGAAGAAAATTGGACTCTTTTCCGGATCCAGACCACAGGCAATGAAGAGCGCCAGCAAATCCATGGCATTCTTCCGGAAATCTTTTGCTTCCTGTCTCACTGTAATGGTATGCATATCGGCAAGCATGAAGTAACAGTCGTATTCATCGGTTTTCTGAAGTTCCACCCAGTTCCGGAGCGCCCCCACATAGTTTCCTAAAGTCAGTGCACCAGAGGGCTGTATTCCGCTTAAAATCCTTTTTTTCTCGCTCATGTTATTCACCCACAACTTCCTTCAATACTTCACCTAAAATAGCGATACCCTTTTGAATTTCTTCCTCTGTCGCAGTAGAATAATTCATCCGGAAAGTACTGTACTTTGCTTTATCATCCACCATGGTGGTAGCACCCGGAACAAAAGCAACACCCTTATCAAGCGCCTTCTTCATGACCTCTTTGCTATCAAACTGCTCCGGCATAGTACAGAACAGGAAGAGACCTCCCTCGGGACAGGTATGGGTTACCGCTTTGGGGAAGCACTTGTCCATACATTCCATCATCAGCTTACACTTTTTTCCATAGGTCGCCCGAAGCTTAGCAATATGGGCATCAATGTCATATCTGGTTACAAATTCATAAGCAATCATCTGAGAAAGCACATTGGTATGCACGTCCTCTACCTGCTTACAGATAATCATCCGCTCCATCAGAGCAGGATCACAGCTGACAAACCCAAGGCGAAGTCCCGGTGCCAGAATCTTAGAAAAAGAGCCAAAGTAGACTACCCTACCATTCTTGTCCATAGACTTAATGGTGGGAACCTCCTCACCGGAGAACCGAAGATCTCCGTAAGGATTGTCCTCAAAAATAATAAAATCGTAGGTTTCTGCAAGTTCCAAAAGCTTCTTCCGCTTTTCTAGGGACATGGTAATACCGGATGGATTCTGGAAGGTAGCAATGGTATAGACAATCTTTACATTGGGATGAGCCTTTAAGGTTTCTTCTAACTTTACCAAATCAAGACCATCTGCTTCCACCGGAACACCATAGATTTCAGCATTGTTTACCCGGTAGGAATTAAGACCGCCAATAAAGCTGGGTTCTTCACAAATTACACCATCGCCGGGATTTAACAAGGACTTTGCCGCAAGGTCGATTCCCTGCTGTCCACCGCTCCCAATGATGGTATCATCCCTATCACTGATAACGCCCTGTTTGGTTAACCGATCAATCACCCAATTCCGGAGAGGAGTATATCCCTCCGTAACACCATAGGTCAGAGCAACCTTACCTTGATTTTTCAAGACATCTGCCGCAATTTCTGCCAGTTCTTCCGTGGGGAAAAGATTGGCATCTGGCGCACCGCCGGCAAAGGAAATAATCCCCGGCTTTCCTAAAATCTTGAAAATTTCACGGATGGCAGAACCTTCCATGTGTTTTACTTTATCCGAAAATTTACTTTCAATTCCCATGATCTCTTTCTCCTTATGTATCAAATTATTAGTCTTCAATGTCTACAACTCCAATGTAGGGGAGTTGACGGAATCTTTCATCACAATCCAGTCCATATCCCACAATAAACTTGTCCGGAATCTCAAATCCGATATAGTCAGGATCATATTCCACCTGGCGGCGAGAAGGCTTACTCAATAGCGCACAAACCTTGATTGATGCAGGATTTCTCTCCTCCAGCATGGGAAGTAATTTCACCAAAGTGTTACCTGAATCCACAATGTCTTCTGCAATCAGCACATGTTTGCCGGTAATATCCACGCTCAGGTCTTTCTTAATCCGAATCTCTCCAGAGCTTTCGGTTCCGCTTCCGTAACTGGACACCTGCATAAAATGAACCTGAACATCTCCATCAAGATGCCGAACCAAATCACTGACAAAGACAAAACATCCCTTTAAAATTCCCACCACAATCAGGTCTTTTCCCATATAGTCCCGATTTACCATTTCTGCAAGTTCTGCAACCTTGGTTTTAATCTGTTCCTCTGTTAGCATGATTTCACCGACGCTCATTTTTTGTGTCATAGGTAATCACCAATCCTCTTTTTGTATTTCTGTCAATTTTATAGGGTTCTGCCACCCGGTAGGGAGGTACTGCCAGAACCTCGTCTCCGCTACACAAGAGAATTAATTGGTCTCTCTTGCCCTGCGGAATTTTTTCATCAATTAGGAAACTCTTGAATTTTCGTTTTCTTCCATCTCGATAAACAGCAATTCTGTCTCCCCGTCTACGTGTTCGCAATTCCAGGGTTAAATTACTTATTTTATCATAATCCAGCATCCACTGGTTAGATGCAAGTTCCATGTTCGGTTCTGCAAGAGTAACTGTGATCGTTCCTCCCGGAATCTGATAGTTCCCTCCTGGCTCCACCAATAGCGCTTCAAAAGGGAAGCCTTGGAGTTCTTCCATTTCCGGCGTCTCAAAGACCAGCCATCCATACCCAACCGAAACTGTTAGACCGCCGGGTAGTTCTATTCTGGTACCGGTTTCTTTCTCCATCAGAGAAAGAACTACTTCCCAATGCTTTCTTTCGACTTTGTACCCCTTTCCCATGGCATCTTCTGCCGCGAGTTTGAAAAGCCGAATCTGAATCGCAGTTCCTACCATCCGAAGAGATTCCAGTTCCAAAACCACCGGTCGTCTATTGGGCAAGGGGGAACCTAATCTTCGGTATAAACGCTCTGCATATCCTTTCATAAAATCCCCATCTTCAGCCATATTCTTGGCAAGATTGGATAGCGCAACTGTAATATTAGGATTAAACTGTTCCAGTTCCGGTAGCAGTTGATTCCGGATTCGGTTCCTGACATATTGCGACTCAGCATTAGAGCTGTCGATACAATATTCCAATTGATTTTCAGAACAGTATTCCTCAATTTCTTTTCGACTGACATCAAGCAACGGCCGAACCACACCGTCCTCTCGAGCATAGCGAATCCCTGCTAGACCCTCAATCCCTGCACCGCGAAGAATCCGCATCAGCACAGTTTCAGCCTGATCATTTCGATGATGCGCAGTGGCAATTTTAGAAATCTTTTTTACCTCACAAAGATCCCGGAAACACCGATACCGAAGAACCCGTCCCGCCGTCTCCGCCGAAAGGCCTTCTCTCTCTGCAAATTCTGGTACCGAAATCTTTCTCAAAGAATAGGGAATATCCCAGTTTTTACAGAGTTTACGAACAAACTCTGCATCCCGGTCGGCTTCCTCGCCACGAATTCCATGGTGAACGTGAGCCGCATATACGGTGATTCCCAATTCGCTCTTTAATTCTTTTAGAATATGTAAAAGGCACACCGAATCTGCACCTCCGGAAACGCCAACCAAAACCGACTCTCCCTGCTTAAAAAGGGAATGCTGACGAATGGTTGTACGCACCCGTTCTAACATCTGCATTGTGTTACATTGCATGATCGCCGCTCCAGTCTGTAAACATGGTATATTCGCCAATCCAGGTCAGGTATTCATATCCTACCTCACCATTTCTGTGTTTTGCAAAATTACATTTCGCCTTGTTGGGTTCCTCTGCATCTTCATGGTAATATCCCTCACGATGAAGAAACATAACCATATCTGCATCCTGCTCGATGGCACCGGAATCTCGCAGATCGCTCAGCAAAGGTTCCCGTTTTTCCTTATCAGAAGCACGACTGAGCTGAGACAATGCAATGATAGGAATATTCAAGTCGTTGGCAAGAATCTTTAAGGTTCTGGAAATCTCTGAAATCTCCTGCTGCCGGTTCCCGCCGCGGCTGGATCCGGTAATCAGCTGCAGATAGTCGATTACCACCAGGTCAAGGCCTCGTTCCAGCATCAGTTTCCGACACCGGGCACCAATCTCTGCCACCGTGATACTGGAGGTATCATCCACAAAGATACCTGCTTGCTCCAGAATTGCAATTGCATCGCCAATCTTGCCCCATTCCTCGTCCTTGATATCTCCTTTTTTTAAACGCTCTGCGCTGATTTTTGCTTCTGTGCTAAGCATTCTGCTAGCAAGCTGAATGCCAGGCATTTCCAGGCTGAAAATTGCCACATTCTTCTTTGCTTTTACAGCTACATTTTTTGCAATATTTAACGCAAAACTGGTTTTACCCATAGCAGGACGCGCCGCCAAAATAATCAATTCAGCCGCATGAAGGCCCGAAGTTCTTCTATCAATATCAAGAAAGCCGGTGGGAATACCGGTAACACCGGAATCCTTTTTGGACAGTTCCTCTAAACGATTCAGGTTATCATTCAGATATTGGCCGATGGGAACTAATCCTCTGGAACTCCGCTGTTGGGAGATCTCAATCACTCCCTGCTGTGCCGAAGTTAGAATATCATCGGTTTTCTCGTCTCCTCTGAAACACTTACTCCGAATATCCTCTGCAAGACGAATCATCTTCCTCTGTACCGCTTTATCTCGAACAATCGCACCATAATAGCCTGCTCTCTCGACGCTGGGAACCAGATTGGCAACCTCGACGACAAAATCAATGCCTCCAATTTTTTCTAATGTTCCCCGAAGAGTCAAATGCTCCTTTAGCGAGATCAAATCAATCGGCTTTCCCAGATTATAAAGTTCTACTATCGCCTCAAAAAGTTCCCTATGTCTTGCAATATAGAAATCCTCTCCGCGGACATTTTCTAAAACATCCGAGATACAGGTCCGGTCCAGATACATTGCTCCTAATACAGACTGCTCCGCCTCATTACTAAAAGGCATGGAATACTCTTCCGGATTCTGCACAACTCCACTATTTTTTTCTTCCATATCTTCTCACCTGCTTTTCTACCTTCAAAACAGTTTTAGTTCTCCTCGGTAACCTCCACCTTAAAAGTTCCGACGATTTTAGGATACAAGGTTACCTGTACCTCTCGAATTCCACATGTCTTGATTCCATCAGGAAGATCGATCTTTCGCTTATCTACCGTAATATTAAACTGTGCCTTCAACGCTTCTGCCACATCCTTAGAGGTAATAGAGCCGAACAAGCGCCCCTCTTTTCCTGCCTTGGCTGTCAGTTTTACCTTAACTTCTTTCAACCGTTCTGCAATGTTGGTAGCTTTCAATTCTTCCTGATTTCTCTTGTACTGCTCTGCACCTTTCTGTCCCTCCAGTTCATTAAGAGCCTGCTTGGTTGCAACTCTTGCCAAACCCTTGGGCAACAAAAAGTTATTGGCATATCCGTCGCTAACGTTAATCAGATCGCCTTTTTTCCCCTGCGCCTTTACATCCTTTAATAAAATGACCTGCATAATATGTCCTCCTTATTTTCAAATGGTATTGTTATCCAAACACTGTTTCGTCAATGGCGGCTTTTAAATCTTCCTCCGCCAGATCCAGTCGATCCGTCTGTAGCTGCGCTCCGGCAATGGTAATGTGTCCGCCACCGCCCAATTTTTCTAGTACAACTTGCACATTCACGGTCCCCAAAGACCGACCGCTGATGACAATCCGATTGCCCGCTTCTGCAAGCACAAAGGACGCCTCGATTCCGCGAATGTTTAATAAATCATCTGCCGCCTGTGCAACAACCAACTGCATGTCCTTACTCTTCTCAGTGCAAAGAGCAATCGCAATATTGTCCCGATAAATTTTAGCATTGCTGATAATTCTGGATTTTTGCAGATGCAATTCCATATCATTACTGAACAATCGCCGGACGTTGATAGGATCGGCTCCTTTTTTTCTCAAATAAGAGGCTGCCTCAAAGGTTCTGGTTCCGGTCTTGAACGTGAATCCCTTGGTGTCTAAATAGATACCACTGTAAAGTGCTTCTGCCTCAAATGGTGCCAAACTCTTATCACAATCCAGATATTGAAGAATCTCGGTAACCATTTCGCAGGAAGAAGAAACATAAGGTTCATGATAAGACAGTACGGTTTGATCCAGGAACTCCTCACTGCGACGATGATGGTCTATCATCGCTACGTTTTTACACTGCTTCAGTAGATTCGGGAACTCCACAATACTGGGCCGGTGAGTATCTACTACAACCAATAAACTGTCCTCGTGCATCATATCCAGTGCCAATTCTTCTCCGATGATTCGTTGCCGGTATTCCTCATGAGAAAGCAGTTCTTTTAAGAACATCTGCGTGTGATTATGTTCCCGATCCACCGCAATGTATACATCCGAACCCAACGCTCGGAAAATCCGGAACAGACCTACCGAAGCTCCAAGACTATCCGCATCGGCATTGGTATGTCCCATAATGAAAATCCGTCCCGAGGTTTCTGCAAGATCACGAATCCCATGAGCCACAACTCTAGCCTTTACACGAGTGCTTTTCTCGACCTCACGACCCTTTGCGCCGAAGAACTGGAAGCCAACATCGGTTTTTACTACAACCTGATCGCCGCCACGACCCAATGCCATATCTAAGGCAGCATCCGCTAATTCCTCATTTTCCCGCAAAGTATCCTTAGACTGTCCTACACCGATACTAAAAGTTACTGGAATTCGGTTGCCCTGAGAAATCTCCTTTGCCTGCTCCAGAATAGGAAATTTCTCATCCCAAAGAGGCTGAAATTTTGCCGCCTCGAATAAAACAAGAAACTTATCTCTCTCGTACCGAACCGAAACACCTTCCCCTTTTTCCACCCAATCATTCACACAATGTTCGATTTCGGCAATCAAAGAACCGTGATTAGTATTCTGGGTTCCTTTAAAGACCTCATCGTAGTTATCAATCATTAAGGAGCAAACAACAGTTTTTTGATCCGCCAACTTTTGTTCCAGTTTTTTCTGCTCCGACAGATCCATAAAATAAATACCAATTAATCTGCTCTCGTTCTCTCGCATCTGAACCGAAACCTTTTTTCCAACAACAACATAATCTCTGTTCCGATAGGAAAACGACTGAGAAACTGGTTTCTCATTTTCTGCTATCATGCTAAATTGTAACTCGGAAAACAAATCCTGAAAGAACTCGCCGAACATTTCCTCCCGCATCAACATGGCCTGAAAGCTCCGGTTATACCACTGGATAGAACCATTCATATCCGTAATTACCATAGGGGATGGAAAGGTTAAAATTGCTGTCCGGATGGCATTCTCGGTACAGAAAGAAAAATCCTCTATCTTCTCAAGCAGACTTTGTTTTCTCTTTCTGGACAAGACAACACCAAATGTAGCCACCATCACTGCGACCAGAAGTTCCATAAACCCGAGAACTCTCAATCCTGTATGGTCTGCTCCGGCCAGAAACATGGTTAAAATACCAAACAGAAAAAAACCAACCACTACCCATAGCGTTTCTTCTGTATAAATTCGTCTTCCTAAGCTTTTCAAAGCTTTATTCATCACCGACACGTTCCTCTCTCAATCTGACTCCAAATACACCATCAATCATTCCGAGAAAACTTAATATTTGAACAAGCATGCCCAAGATTGGATATAACACAAATACACCGACCACATAGATTCCCATCCTGCCATAGCCTCGGGATATTTTCTTCTTAAGTTTGTAATCCAGGAACGAAAGTCCGCAAATGGTAAGATAGGCATATAGCAAAATCATAACATTCTTCAGGGCCGCTGTCCAAACAGTTGTATCCGAAGAAAAAGTTGTAATCAGGTATAATATCGTTGCAAGATAACACATAGATTTGGGAGCACAAAAAGCCCAGAATGGCTGGTAAATAATCCGTACCGGACGCAGACGCTGCAGCAAAAAGACACCAATCATAAAAATCAGATAACTCATGACGATTGCAGAACCAATCAAGAAGGCGGGAAGGTAGAGAAAAATTGTTTCTCTTGTGGCATCCATGACCTCTTTTAGCACCCCTTGCAATTCCTGCTCACTGACGGCAAGTTGTCCTTCCATCATGTTCAGTGCCATATTGGTTTCCGTTTGAACCTTATCAAGGATACCGTTTATCATATCGGCAATACCAGTTCCTCCGCCCATGGAATTGATCAACACTAACTGCAAGACCATCCCAATCAGCAACACTGTGGCACCAGAGAGGATAATCCCCAAAAAGGTCTTTCTCGCTCGCAATGTGCGACCAATCACAATACCCGGAAGAAAACTCATCACTCCGGTCAGGA
The DNA here is from genome assembly GCA_045540375.1 of Ructibacterium sp. GTDB lineage: Bacteria > Bacillota > Clostridia > Monoglobales > Monoglobaceae > Ructibacterium. Next base: position 36,028 of record JAZQHD010000028.1, read on the forward strand.
TGGAAGCGGTAATATTCTTCGTAATTCCCAGCATCGCCAATACCGATACCAACCACACCGCAATCAAAACACGAATTCCGCGACGCATTCCCAAATACATCATAGGAACACCAGCAAGCAATGTTAGTAATATCGACAAAGACGGAAAGAAAATTCCTAATATTACTACGCCTATGGATAGCAAAGAGCAGATGGCTCCCTCTATAAGCGCGTTTATTTTCCCTTTACTCATTCTTTCCCCTTCTAACTTTTCTATAATTCATAAAACCGAATAGATTCCACCAGAACTCTTGAATCAACCCTTTTCCAGTCCTAATCCACCCAGTTTAAAATTCTAATTAGGTTATTTTATAATAATACCAAAAAACAACTGTAATTTCAACTGTTTTTTCAGGAAAAACCAAATATTTTTTTAAATATTTTTACTTACATTTTCTCGATTTTTACCAATTGTGAACCGCACACATCAAATCCCCCTTTCATATACTGTCAAAAGATAGAAAAAAAGGAGGAAACTCTCTTGCTATATCACACCTTGGCCGACCTTCCGCTTACCCGGACAGCCATCATTTCAAGCCTTTCCATTCAAGGGGATCTTCGTCGTAGAATCCAGGATCTTGGATTCTCTCCCGGAAACACAGTTACCGCCTTGTTTCGAAGTCCTTTAGGTGATCCGACTGCCTACCGCGTCTTCGATACCGTTATCGCCCTCCGCAAAAAAGAAGCGAAGCATATTGGGATAACAATTCTCGAAAAGGAGGACCTTTCATGAAAAGCAACTATCGCATTATTCTTGCGGGAAATCCCAATGTAGGGAAAAGCACGGTTTTCAACGCTTTAACCGGTTTAAAACAACATACGGGAAACTGGTCCGGCAAAACAGTTGAACTTGCTTCCGGTAGTTTTCGGCATAATAATTGTAATTTTTTATTAGAAGATTTACCTGGCACCTACTCCTTGATTTCTAATTCCCCCGAAGAGGATGTTGCCAGAGATGCCATTTTATTTGAAAATCCTGATTTAATCCTAATCGTGGCAGATGCTACCTGTCTAACCCGCAATTTAATTCTTCTTTTGCAGATTATGGAGATTACACCAAAGGTTGCCCTTTGCGTCAATCTTATGGATGAGGCAAATCGTAAACATATTTGTCTGGATTTACAAAAACTATCATCCTTACTGGGCATTCCCGTTCTGGGAATTTCGGCACAAAAACGCTCAGACATCCGCAACCTTAAAGAATTTATATCCAGTGTAGTTGCAGGTAAAACCTCCATCTCGTCCATCTCTCCGGTCCGTTACCCCTCTCCCATAGAAGATGCTATTTGCAAAATTTCTCCTACTCTGCCGAATGCGGATTTCTCCGCTCTTCAAAAACGATTTCTTTCTCTTCACCTCTTGGAAACTCGAAAATCCTTGCCCCCATCATTTTCTTCTCTGCCACCGCCTGTACTTTCCTCCATCGAGCAAGTAGTAACCGAAGCAAAACAGACACTTTTCCGCCAAGACATCTCCGAAATCAGGATTCATGATCTCATTGCAGAGAGCCTGTTTTCTCGTTCTCGATGGATTACAGAACAGTGTATCTCTCTCTCAAAAACTAATACAACTACTCCATCTGCCATTGATAGACTTTTGACCTCCCGTTGGTTTGGTATTCCTATCATGCTTTTATTTCTTGGATTGTTACTCTGGATTACTGTTTCAGGAGCCAATTATCCATCTAGCTGGTTGATGCAGTTTTTCCTATGGCTAAAACCCTATTTTGCTTCTTGTCTAACATTTCTTTCTCTTCCTCCATTCCTGATTTTACTTTTGACAGATGGAGTCTACCAGACAGTAACCTGGGTTACTGCAGTCATGCTACCTCCAATGTTAATTTTCTTTCCTCTTTTTACCCTCCTAGAAGATTTGGGATTTCTTCCTAGACTGGCATTCAATCTTGACCGCTCTTTTCAACGATTTGGAAGTTGCGGAAAGCAGGCCCTAACTATGTGTATGGGACTCGGCTGTAATGCAGTCGGGGTTACCGGTTGCCGGATTATTTCCGAGAAAAAAGAACGCTTTGCCTCTATGATCACCAACGGTTTTATTCCTTGCAATGGACGGTTTTCTCTTTTGATTACCCTTTCCACCCTTTTTATCGGAACCCTTTTTCCTCAAAACCTAGGTTCTGTTATTTCAACTCTATTTCTTCTATTCTTGATTTCATGCAGTGTTCTTCTTACCCTTTTCGTTACCGGTCTCCTGACGCGACTCTGGAGCAAAACATTATCTGCTCCTTTTTCTCTGGAACTCCCTCCCTTTCGAAGACCTAAGGTGATGCAAATATTTATTCGCTCCTTATTGGATCGAACCTTTCATGTTCTTTTGCGGGCGTTACGGGTTTCTGTTCCTGCCGGTGCCCTCATCTGGCTTCTCGCTAATGTAGAGGTTCAGCAAACAAGTCTATTGTCTTTTTTTTCCTTCTTTCTGGATCCCTTTGGTAAATTCTTGGGGATGGACGGAATGATACTTCTCGCTTTCCTTCTTGCCTTGCCGGCTAACGAGATCTTTCTTCCCATTCTTTTAATGGGATATCTCTCCTCTGGTACAATGATAGAACCAGCCAATTTGCTCACACTGAAAGAAATATTCGTAAGTCAAGGATGGACTATTCTAACAGCCATCAATGTCATGATGTTTTCTCTTCTTCACTTTCCATGTGCCACCACTCTTTTGACTATAAAAAAAGAAAGCGGAAGCTTTCTTTGGACGGTCTATGGTTTTTTAATTCCAACCGCAACAGCTATTTTCGTATGTATGATTACAACAGGTTGCTGGACACTTTTTCATATTCTATTTTAAAAATAATGACCGCCGGAAAAACCGACGGTCTTTCTAATAGGTAAACTCTGGAACATACAACTTCGTCGCTGCTTCTCGTTTTTGTATAAACCCGCGGACAAAACCTAACTCCTGGGCATGTTCTACCACTTTCTTATATTCAAATGTGGTGATTTTCCGATTTAGTTCCGGAAATTCCTCTGCCCGATGAGTGGGGAAATACTGGCTCATTAAGCTGATTGCCATTTTTTCTGTATCATAATGTTCTGCAATCCAATTAAGAACATCAAAACTGTCTCGGTAGCTTCCCGGAAGAACCATATGCCTGATTAATAATCCACCAACCATATGCCCCTTCTCGTCTTCCCGATAGTATCCACTCTGCCGAAACATTTCATCAATCGCTTTTGTGGCAACCGGAAAATAATCCGAAGCATTAGAGTATTTTTGTCCCAGTTCCCAAGAGGCATATTTTAGATCCGGAAGATAGCAATCAATCAGACCGTCTAAGGTTCGTAAGGATTCTACTGAATCATATCCCGAGCTGTTATAAATCACCGGTACAGAAAGTTTAGACTTGATTTTCCATAGTACCGAAGCCACTGCATCGACATAATGGCTCGGGGTTACCAAATTAATATTAACCGCTCCCTGTTCTTGCAGGTTTAAAACTTCCCGGGCAAAAACCTCTTTGGAAATCGTTCTTCCATGGTTTTCTTGAGAAATCAAGTGGTTCTGGCAGTAGACACATCGAAGATTACACCCCGAAAAAAATATGGTACCCGAACCCTTTCCGTACGAAATACAAGGCTCTTCCCAAAGATGAAAACCCACTCTTGCAAGTTTTATCTGCTCCCCTGCTCCACAAAATCCCTGGATAGCTTTTCGATCCGCCATACACTTTCTGGGACAGGAAACACATTGATATTTTTCCGCCATTTGGATAACTCCCTCTTCAAAAAAGACACGGCACAAGAACTCTTGTGCCGTATCACTTTTTATTCTTGTTTTTCTTCGTTCTTCTGCGCCCCGCTTCTCTCTATACCGGGAGAATCAATTACCGGAACGGTACCCAAAATAGGAAGTCCAAAGATATCCTTGATTTCTTCGGCTGATTTAATAGATTTATCAAACATATTCTGCAGGAAAATAATCAGAATAGAAAGAACAAATCCAGCCAACGCACCAATAATGGTATTTCTCGGAATATTCGGAGACGAGGGCTTCTTCGGGGTATCGGCCCGTTCAATAATCGTCGCACTACCGGCTACAACAATTCTCTGAATCTCGTCCGGCGCACAATCCAAAATCGTATTTGCAATGGAACTTGCAATTTTGGGATCTGTACTGCTAACACTGACACGAAGAATACCTGTGTTATCCTCATTAGAAATCCTAGTCATTTTTTGAATTTTTTCGTAGGTATACCCGGTTTCACTGGTTTTTGCAACATTTTTAAAGAATGTTTTACTGCTTAAAAACTTCCCGTATGTTCTGGAAAGTTCCTGAGAAATCATCAAATCACTCAGGTCGGTATCCTGTTTTTCATCGTTAGATACCGCATCAACCCGTCCGGTAACATACAGACTACCTTGTGATACAAAAACATCATCCATCACATAAGTTGAGTACAAAAAAGCTAACAAAGCAACAAACAAAGTGCCAATTAAAATGAAAACCCATTTTGGCAACAGAATCTCAATAATTTGTTTCAGATTTAATTCCTCTTTCACGAGTCAATCCTTCCCTTCTGTCAAAAAGCCCGAAGTGCTGTGTATTTTGTGCTATCCAGGGTTACATCCATAATTGCAGTGCCAACAGAAATATCTACAAAATATTCACCTGCAGAATAGGTTTCTGCAAAACTATTCTGTGTCAACAATTGATTCAAGGTCAACCCGTTGGGGTTTTCTGTTACCGTTAATTTTGCACGAATAATGATATCATCTGATTCTCTTACAACTAAGGACGGATAGAATGTCCATTTGCATTTCACGTCAGCAGGGAACTGTCCGGAGACACTGTTCAGGAAACTTACAAAAATACTGCTGAAGTTTTTTCCGAACTCGGTGTTACCATTGGCAGTTGCAGACGCAGAAATAGGGGTTTCATAAACTGCAACAGGAACTTCCTTCAAAACATAGTCATAAGAAGACGCCGTGCTGGGCCAAGAGAATTGATCCTTCAGGAACTTTGTGTTATGAACACTACCCATCGTCTTGGTCAAGCCAACCACTTCGTCAAGCTGGGTCAAAACACAAGCCAAATCCTTTATCGTTGCCTGAGCTTTCGCATTGATGGAATCGTTAGGATAGAGTAAAATTCCATTATGACGAGCAAACTGCAATGCAACTTTTGCATTATTTGCGGTCAAATCAGTATCCGAATACACTTTCCCGGGAGCATAACTCAATGCGCCTGCAGCCTGACGCATACTATAAAAACTCAACATAGCAACTGCATCCTGCATGGATACAGGTTTGTTCATAAACTCTTCGGTCGCCTTCTCCAAACCAAGACAATCTTCTGCTACCAACTGAACATCCTTGGCATATTCACCCTCAAAAGCAGGTAAATTTCTGAGAGTAATATAGCTCAAAGCATCTCTCTCATAACCAATTTGCAAAGCAATCCGTGCAAGTTGACCTCCGGTTAGAGTCTTGCTCGGCTCATAAGCAATGCCGGTATCAAGGCTATTCCATACACTTTCTAAAATGAAAGGACTAACTGTATCCTTGAATCCAACATAAGGCAACTCATCCTCCGCACGAACAATTAAAGTAGAAGCCTCTGCACGAGTTAACGTAGAGCCAAGCCGAAGATTAAGGCCATCATCTCCCTGCATAACGCCTCGGGTATATCCCCACGCCACTGCCTGGGGGGTTCTGCTTCCCTCTGTAACCACAGAAGGTGCAATTTCCTCCGGCTTTCCGGCACGATCCCAAAGATAAGCAATCGCTTCATCCCGAGTCGCAGGACGATCGGGTTCAGACATCGCATCTGGATTACCGCCTGCCATCTTAGCAAACTGCCAACGTGTTACCAGCTCATCCGGCTTAAACTCACCATCCGGAAAACCATTAACGCGACCGTCATTTCTCATTTTCTCAACTGCAGAATATGCCCAATGACTCTCAGGCAAATCGGGAAAAGCAGCTTCTGCTGCCGCAGTCGACAGGGTCAACACAATAAACAAGGGTAAAAGAGTCCAAAACTTTTTCATATTAATAACTCCTTTCGTACGGTTTCTACCGCCTCTTGTGAGATATCACAAGTCAACCGATAAATAGGGACCTGTTCTATTAATCGCCCGCACAGATCGGCTGCCTCTTGCACGGCGTCGCAAAAAGGAATCTTTCTACATTCGCCAAGCAGTCTTCCCATAGCTTCTGCCTTGGAAAGAGATGTGATATTATTATTTTTTCCCTGCTCCAGAAAGACGATCCCGGAAAGCGGGATCTGAACATTCCGGTTCAGGCGTTCTTTTCCACTCCAGGGACTCCCACATGCCAACACTTCGTCCGGCTTGTCCAGTCGGAGGATTGGGGTATCATCGTTGATATAGTAGGTGTCCGGATAATACTTTCTCCACAGTCCGGTATGGGTACTCTTCCCCGTCCCGGAGGGTGCAGAAAACAGAATGGCCTTTCCATTCCTGGCAATGCAGGAACTATGTAGAACCATTCTTTCATGACGCAAAAGCATTTGTCCAAAAGCTTGTCCGGCAAAAATAATCTCTCTCCCGGATGTTTCTACGCCATCAACAGCTAAAATGGATATTTTCACCCTACGGTCAAAAAAATCCATTCTTGCACTGACGATATTCGGTGCTTCTGGGAAAGTCCTATAAACAGATTCTCCCTCTGCGGTCTGAACCATGGTCCAGATCCCGGCACTTGCCAAAAACTTCCCTTGCGGAGCTTGAATATTCTGCGGCTTTTGAATGATAATCTCAAAATCACAGATACGCTCCCTCTTATCGATGAGAGGGAGCGTATACTCTGCCACAAATGATTTCAAACATTCACAGCCGCCCTGTATATTTGCCACAAGGCCAGAAATTTCACAAAACATACTTAGATGATAGAAGCGGAACCGTTCAGAACAACCTCTTCATTCTCTGCGTATGCACGCAACTGCTTCGCACTGAAGCCGGTACCATTGGTAGCAGGCTGGTAAACAGATACACCTGCAAAAACAATGTTGTTTTCTTTTTCTAATCCAACTTTTTCCATCTTGGGCATTTCAAAAGAAGTAACACCCTCAAAAGCTAACTTTTTCATGCTAATTCCCCTCCTATTTCTTATTCAGCAGCAGCTTCATCAAGACCGATTCTGCAAATTTCATCACTGTAGATGGTCTGACCATCAACCTCTGCATACGCTCTCGCGAACACAGCAACTCCAGGAGTAGCGATTTGGATTTCGTTGTTCTCATCCTCAAATCCGTAGATTCTAATAGCATACAAACCATCGGAACCCTGACCTAAAGCCTTTGCAGCAAATACATAATTATCCTTATTGGGACCAAATTCAATACCGTATACATCAGCAGCACCCTCGATCTGAGCCAGAGCCAGAACGGAGCTGTACTGACCTACGCCAACTTCAGTATCTTCTGTAGCTGCATTCCCAGCAGGAATGTAGGAACCATCAAGGATGCTAACAACCGTCTGCTGTACACCAGTAGAAATTTCTACAACGATTGCAGCGCCATCACTCAGGTCCTCCAAAGAAACCTTAACACCAGCATTGGTTGCGATAAAATCAACAGCTTCGCCGTCAACCTTTACGCCGGTAACGATGCTAGATCCAACAGCTGCAGGAATGTCAACGATTGCAGTTTCTTCTAAATCGGTAACATCCAGTTCTGCAGGAGCAGCTACACCTTCACCAACAGCGATGGTGTAATTCCAGATGGTTCTACCCTCTTCAATAACACCACCGGGAATGGTAGCATCAGTTGTGGGGTTGCCCAAAACAACTACTGCTGCATCGTTAGCGATGTCGGTTGTATAAGCGAAAGTAGTACTAGTCTCACCAGTAGCAATTACTTTCTCATCTACATAAACAACTTCGCTGTTCTGGAGGTTCTCCAAAGAACCACCGTTGCCCAGCTTGTATGCCAGATAGGTATAAACCTCACCAGCATTCGCATCGGTTACTGTGGTTTCTACTGCAATCTTGCCATTTACAGCGTCATAAACACTTGTAGTAGCAACATTTGCAGCAGCAACTCCCAGCGTTGCAAGTACGAGAGTCGCACCAACAACTAAACTTACAATTTTCTTTAACACTTACATCTCCTCCTTATGGTTTGGAAAAATATATAAAACTTTAATTTTTATCAAATTTGGGTCAGGATTCCATCGTCAATGCTAAGAATCCTATCACATTGTTTGGCAACACCTTGGCGATGTGTAACAAATATTACTGTCTTTCCACTTGTGCGAAGTTGTTCCAAAATCTTTTCCTCGGTGTCCTTGGAAAGAGCTGATGTTGCCTCATCCAGAAGCAGAATTTCCGCTTCTGTATAAAGAGCTCTCGCAATAGCCATCCGTTGTCTCTGTCCACCGGACAGCCGCCCACCGCTTTCTCCTAAATGGGTATGTATCCCATCAGGAAGGTCCGCAATGACCGTCTCAAGTTCTGCCATAGATACTGCTCGTTCAAAACGTTCCATATCAGGAACACTATCGAACAAGGTAATGTTTTCCAAAACACTTCCCGATAACAACATAAAATCCTGCGGAACATAAGCAAACAACTTGCGATGTTGACTTTCCAGCAGAAAACTTCCCCGTTCCGTCTTCAAAAGAATCTCCCCAGAATTGGGATTCAGGATTCCCGCAAGCAGATTCAGCAAAGTGCTTTTGCCCACACCGGACTCTCCCATGATTGCTGTTATGGTATCTTTTGGAAAAACAGTGTTTATCTCATGTAAAACTTCTGCATCTCCGTAGGAAAAGCTAACGTTAGAAATTGTGATCTCTGACAGAGACTGATATAACTCTGCAGGGTTCATTGGCTCGGTTGCCACATCTTCCGGCAAGGCTTCTAAAACTTCCAATCGCTCTATGGATGTACAAACCGAAACATACTGTGGAAACAAGGATGCCAGATTCTGAAAAGGCTTTGCAATATCTCCTGTTAATGTGAGTATGGCCGTCATGGTACCAAAACTCATCAAACCATGATACAGACGCCAAGCACCCCATCCCAGAGCAAGATAATATCCGGCGGTCATCGCAACATAGAAACAAATATTCGCTAGGATGCTTAATTGATTCTTGCGAATCGCCAGATCATAAGCATCGTCCTGAGCACGTCCAAGTTGTCCTTTGACAACTTTCTGTGCGGAGAACGCCTTGATGACAACAAGATTTTGAACCATCTCCTGAACAAAAGAACGAATCTTTCCTTCTGCCTCTCTGCTTTTTTGGAAAAGAACGCCGGCTTTCTTCCGATAAATTTGCGCTGCAATTAACATAACAATTCCAGCCAAAAGACAAAAGACTGCCAAAAGCGAATCCAACATCACCAATGCACAAAAACTGAAGACAATCCTGGCAAAAATAGAAACAAGAGATGGGATAATTCCCACAACCCCCTCTGCTACAATTGAGGTATCTCCCGCAATCCGGTTCACCAGCTCGCCGGAATGAAATTGATCCAGCGAAAGTTTTTGTTTATGTAAACATTCTTCAAACAACTTGGATTGAATCCGGAACCGCATGGGAACCACAATTCGAACATCCAACATGTTTAAAAAAACTTGTAACAGCAATTGAAAAACAATAAGACTTCCAAGCCAGAGGCCACTGGTCAACATATTCCCCTCAGCCTGCCCGATTGCAATGTCCACAATCTGCTTGGAAAGAAGCGCCAGATAAACACCGCAAAAAGAGGTTGCACCGCCCAGCATAGAAAGAATGGCAATCTTTCCCCAGGAACCACGTAAAAATCTACAAAAAAGATTCTTCCTCATGATTCCCTCCAGCAAAATAATTTACGCTTCCTCTATCAGCAATTGTGCTTCGCGCACAAAGGACAAAAACTCCTTTACAGCATCCTCCGCAAGAGCAGAAGTAATGTGATACATCTCCACAACGGCCTGCTGCAGGGACTTTTCGTCTGTTTCTTCTTCTAACTGTTGCCATAAAAAAGCTGCACTATGATTTAAGGAAATCATGGTACCTTGCTCTTCGTAGTTCTGGTCAAATGGGATGGCATAATACTCACCTGCAATTTCTTTCAACACAAATCCAGGTCTGATGCGCATACTCTCTCCCCACCTAAAACATATTATTATATACGGTTTAATTATATTCTTTTGAAATCGTTTTGTCAAGCTTTTTTTAATGAAAAAAAATATTTTTTTCGCATACCTTATGTGCTATAGAAAATCCAGCAAAACCGCTGTTTTTTCTTAATTATTGTTCAAACCCATACACATCTTGCTTTTTTATCCACATAATTTTTTTATTTCTCCGGAACCAAGTCAATTGCCGTTTCGCATATCGCCGAGATTCTTGTTTAATCTTTTCTACGGATTCCTGCAAACTTTTGTTGCCGTTAAAATACTCCACTAACTCTTTGTAGCCAATCGCCTGCATAGCGGTAGCAGTTTCCGGGATTCCCCGTCTCAGTAAACCCTCTACTTCCTGCAGAAGTCCCTGTTCCATCATTTTATCTACCCGAAGGTCAATTCTTCGGTATAGATCTTCCCGTTCCAATTCCATTCCGTATATCTCAGCATCATAGAGCGGCTCTTTTTTGGCCCGTTGATCCGCTTCCGTTTTTGTCATTCCTGTAGCTTTCTGAATTTCCAGTGCCCGAATTACTCTCTTTAGATTGTTAGGATGAATCTGGGCTGCCGCAGTCGGATCGGTTTCCTGTAACATACGATAAACAGTTTCCACCCCCTCCGTTTCTGCCAAGAGTTTTAATTCCTCCCGGTAGACCGGATCTGCTTTTTCTTCTGCGAATTCTATTTGGTTGATGATACTATCAATATAAAGACCTGTTCCACCACAGAGAATGGGAAGTTTTTCCCGAAGCAGAATATCTTTAATACACACCCTAGCATCTCGCACAAAATCTGCGACACTATAAGAATCCTTAGGGTCGACAAAGTCCAGCATATGATGGGGAACACCCTGCATTTCGTCAGATGATGGTTTTGCTGTTCCAATATTCATATACCGATAAATCTGCATAGAATCGCAAGACACGATCTCTCCATTTTTTTCTAATGCCAACTTAATTGCAAACTCTGTTTTTCCTGATGCAGTCGGTCCAACAACACAAACAATCTTTGGTTTATCCATAATGTCCCCCTCCCCTCGATAGAAAAACGCCCTCGTGGAGGGCGTTACTTTTATATTCTGTCCATTGATTCTAGTCTTTTAAAAAACGATATCCTGTTGCAAAGCAGTACTACCTTCCATTTCCTGTAGCCGGCGAGCCTGGGCATTATTTCCGCATGCCGCCATCACAAATGCCAATATTAATACTGACAAAAGAATAGCAAACCGTTTCACACATTCTCCCTCCCAAAGGAATTTGATAAACAACACGATTGATTATACCTTAACTCGTTTTTTCTGTCAACAGAAAAAACAACTTTTAATATTACAATTTCATTTCAAATATTTTCTTGCCATATCATATATAATATTAAGGAAGATTCTACCTTTTATCTGCACAACGCATCACCAAGAGAACTCCTCCCTCTCGAAAGGAAATCTCTGCAAGCTTCTCCCCATCAAACTGGTTGCTAGATGCCTGAACCAGATCGCACCGAAGAGTCATTCCCTCTGCTTTGTATTTCAATCCACGGATTGTAAACTCTTCCACATCGCCACCAAAAGGAAAGAAGGATACGTATTTTTTCTCATCAGGTTCCAAGGTAAAAGAGTGGTTTTCCATCCAAACCTCATTGGTGCCATTCACCAGACGGACCCGCACGCCCTGTTGCAACCCATAGAGCAATAACGAATAATGGGAGAACTCATGATCTCTTCGTCCACCCAACCCGCCTAGGATGACAACCTCCTTGCACCCCTGATCGATAGCATAATCTAAGCACAAATTAGTATCCGTGGCATCCTTTTCGGTGGGATAAACGCGGCTCGCAACTTCTTGCGGATATTCGTCAAGCCCGGAATCTAAATCCCCCAGAATCATATCCGGGACAACCCCCAATCGCTTCGCATGATGGTATCCCCCATCCGCACAGAGAATCAAGTCCTCCTGATATTCCGGAAGCCACACCCGATCGGTATCCATTTCCCCGCTACAGAAAATGATTGCTCTTTTCACCGCTTGTTCGCCTCCCGAACCGCTACCTCGTACAGTTCTGTTGCCGCCTGACCAGGATCTTCTGCCCCGAAAACAGAGGAACCAGCCACGAGAATATTAGCGCCTGCCTTCACCGGCATCTCAATGGTCGCTTTTCCAATACCGCCATCCACTTCAATCTCCAATTCCGGATTTTCCTCATCAGCCATCTGGCGAAGCGCTTGGATTTTCTCATTGACGTGTTCTATGTACGATTGACCGCCAAACCCCGGTTCCACACTCATGACCAGAACCAGATCAAAATGTGAAAGAATTCCTTTTAATACCTCTACCGGCGTACCCGGCTTAATGGAAACTCCAGCGCGAATACCATAACTATGAATTTGTTCCGCCAAAGCAAGAAGTTCCTCTTGATTCTCGGACACCTCAGCATGAACCGTAATGAAATCTGCTCCGGCTTTGACATAATCTGGAATGTACTTTGCCGGATTCTCAATCATCAGATGAACGTCAAAAATCATTTTGCTGTGCGGACGCAGACAGTTTACTACGTGAGGGCCATAGCTCAAATTGGGGACAAAATGCCCATCCATGATATCAATATGTAAATATCGACATCCTGCTTTCTCCACCTTTGCCACATCCTGACCAAGATGACTGACGTCTGCTGCCAGAATAGACGGTGCAATTTCGATTTTCATAATTATTTTTTCCTCCGTTTCTGTGCAGTCAAAACCTCTTGCACAATTCTGGAATAACTCGCATGTCGAGACGGATGAATATCTCCCCGTTCTAATGCCCGAAGAACATTGCATCCTTTTTCTACTGTATGACTACAATCCCGGAAAGAGCAGCCCTCTAAGTGGGGCAGAAACTCCCGGAACAATCCTCCGCAATCTTCCAATTTCATCTCGGATAAATCTAATGTTCCAAACCCAGGGGTATCAATCAGATATCCACCTCCAGGCAAGGCGACCAATTCACTATGACGGGTAGTGTGCTTACCACGTTCTACCCTGTCGCTGACTTCTCCGGTTTCAAAGGTTTCCTTACCAAGCACCCGGTTAATCAAGCTGGATTTCCCAACGCCGGAATTTCCTGCAAAGACCGTAGTTTGACGATTCAGCTTTTCCTTAAGCAAATCAAGATTCCAACCGGTTTCTGCACTGAGCTGCAGAGTAGTGAACCCAGCATCTTGATAAATACTGATAAGGTGTTCTCCCTCGTCCAAGTCCGTTTTATTCCAGCAAATTAATGGTTCCAATCCGGCTTGTTCTGCTGCTGCAATCAACTTATCCAGCAAATAAAGATTCGGCTTAGGATTTGCCGTGGCCATAACAACCGCCATCTGCGTTACATTAGCCACACTGGGGCGAATCAGTTCATTCGTCCTCGGAAAAATTTCATTAACAAAGCCGGTGCCGGCAACCTCGTCAATTCCAATTTTCACCACATCCCCCACCAGGGGCGTAATTTTTTCTTTCCGGAAGACACCTCTGGCCCGGCACTCAAACAAACCATCAGCGGTATCTACATAGTAGAAACCGCCGATTCCTTTTATAATTCTTCCTTGATATTCTCTCATCTTGTTCACAGACTTAATCACCAATTCCGGGAGCAGTTACCCCGCCAGAGGGTTTGGTTGGATTCGTCTGAACCGGTTTTTCGGGATCAGTCGTAGAGGATGTCTCCCCACCGGAAGGATTATCAGGCTCTTCTGTTCCTGAAGGATCGTCCGGATTCTCGGGTTCCTCCTTACCAGAACCTTCACTAACATACAACGTAATCAATGTCCCCTCTGATACCGTAGCACCTTCAATGGGTTTCTGGGCAATCACAATTCCTTTTTCTGCAGAGTCGCTGATTTCCTCAACCACATTAACCTGCAACTTCTGAGCCTTCAATTCTTTTTTCACATCATCAATATTCTTGTCAATGTAACTTGCAAGTTTGATCTTTTTCTCGCTGGCACTGACGACAACACGGATTACAATATCATCCGATGCAGGTTTCTTATCTCCGGCACTGGGCGATTGTTCCAGAATCGTACCATCTTCCTCATCACTTTCCTTTTCTGCCTTGGTAACAATACTGAATTTTCCCTGATACTCCTGTTGCGCCTCTTCCAAATCCATGCCAACCAGATTGGGAATCTTCACCTTTTCCGTTGGAAGTGCGCTACCACCGGTCAAAGCTTTAAAACCAAGTCCCAACAGTGCAACCACAAAAACTGCCGCCAGGATTGCAAGTAGAGTAATCCTTCTGTCCTTTTTCTTTTGTTCCCGGATTTGTCGTCTTTGTTCCATCTCACGCATTTCTCTTGCCTCCTCGGCAGACACTCTTTCCTTCCGCTCTTTCTGTTCCTGTTGCTGCTTGGTCTCTTTTTTGGCTTTTTCGTAATTCTCTATGGTTTTGTCGTTAATCTTTTCCATTTTGATGGTGGATCCCATCTCATCCTCATCGCTTTGATTTTCTCCCAATTCGTAAGGGTTTTTCATCGCCCTATTAAGATCGTTCAGAAACTCTTCCGCACTGGCATACCGTGCACTTTGCTCCTTTTCCATCGCCTTTAAGGTTACCGCTTCAATTGCCGGGGGAATGTCCGGATTGATTAACCGCAAGGACTTAGGCTTATCTTGAATATGCTTGATGGCAACTGCCACAGGACTTTCCCCTTCAAAAGGCATTTTTCCTGTCAATATCTCATATAGAACCACACCCAAAGAATAAATATCCGTCCGCTGATCAGTATAACCGCCTCGTGCCTGCTCCGGAGAAATATAATGGACAGTTCCTATGGCATGACCACCCATGGTAGTGGTCGCCTGGCTGGAAGCTCTCGCAATACCAAAGTCCGTTACCTTTAAGATTCCCTCGGGGGTCATAATAATATTCTGAGGCTTGATATCCCGGTGTACCACATTGGCTTTGTGTGCCGCAGCCAATCCCTCCGCAATCTGCGCTGCAATCGAAGCCGCCTCTCTCCAGGGCAACGGTCCTTTTTGAGCTATGTACTCTTTCAGGATCACACCCTCGATGTATTCCATGACAATATAATAAAATCCGTCCTGATATCCAACATCATAGATAGAAACAACATGAAGATTGGAAATACAAGCTGCGGCCTGAGCTTCCACGTTGAACCGATGGACAAATTCTTTATCGTCCCGAAACTCCTCTCTTAAAACTTTAATGGCAACATAACGGTTAAGCAGATTGCACCACGCCTTATAAACATGAGCCATGCCACCTTTTCCGATTTCTTCCCGAATCTCGTATCGGTCAGCTAAAACTTTTCCAACTAAGTCCATTTTTTAACCCTCCTGTGTAAAACGGATACAGATCACCGTAATGTTATCCTGCCCGCCTTGTTCCTTGGCGGCTTCAATCAATGCAGATACCGTCTGCTTGGCACTCTTGTTTTCTTCCAGAATCCGAATCATTTCTTCACGCTCTACCATACCGGAGAGACCGTCGCTACAAAGCAGCAAGGTATCTCCCGGCAAATAATCATACTCAAACAAATCCGGCTCTACAATAGGGTCTGTACCAATGGCCCTGGTAATCACATTCCGCTGAGGATGAACTCGTGCCTCTTCCTGGGTAATCAGTCCATTGGCCATCATTTCCTCCACTACCGAATGGTCTCTGGTTATCTGCATCAATTCACCATTTCGGTATGCATAGGCTCGGCTGTCTCCTACATTGGCAATATAAATCTCATCCTCCAAAATCGTAGCAAGAACCAAGGTCGCTCCCATTCCCTGCTGACTCTGGTTGGAAACTGCCATTCGAAATACTCCTTCATTGGCATTTTTCACAGCCAGTTGCATCTCTTTCGGCATTAGCTCTGTTTGCTCCGCCAGGCTCTCTATCAGCGTCTCTGCCACAAACTGTACCGTCTTTTGGCTAGCAACCTCCCCTGCATTGTGTCCTCCCATTCCGTCCGAGAGAACGCAAAAACCAGGAAGCTTCCTTTCATCCAGTCCATAGATGCAGAAGCTATCCTCATTGAGACTTCTAACACAGCCAATATCGCTTGCTCCGTATACATCAATCACCAAAGCAAACACCTCCTTATTTTCAGGAACCTGTCTCTACTGCCTCACGAAGCTGACCACAGGCCGCCTGAATATCACTTCCCATTTCCCTTCGGATCGTCGCGGTTAAACCGCCAGCCTCCAAAAGGCTTTGGAACCGTTCTACTGATCTTCTACTTCCCTGCCGAATTCCTTTGGCACCGGTAGGATTCACAGGAATCAGATTCACATGACAAAGAAGACCCTTAAGCAGTGTAATCAATTCTGTTGCATCCTCTTCTCCATCATTAACATTTTCTATCAAAGTATATTCAAAAGAAATTCTTCGATTCGTCTTTTTTAGATAATATCGGCAAGCATCCATCAAGGTAGAAATAGGATACCTCCGATTTACCGGCATAATTGCCGACCTTTTTTCGTCGTTTGTAGCATGAAGAGACACCGATAAGGTAATCTGCAAGTCCTCATCCGCAAGACGATAAATTTTTTCTGCTAATCCACAGGTGGACAAGGAAATATGACGATGACCGATATTCAAGCCGAGGGGATGATTCACAATCCGCAGGAATTTCAAAACTTCCTCGTAGTTATCCAGAGGTTCCCCGATTCCCATCATAACAATATTGGAGATCCGCTCTCCCAAATCGTCCTGCACCGCCATCACCTGACCGATGATTTCCCCAGCAGATAAATTTCTCTTCTTTCCACCCCTTGTAGAGGCACAAAAAGCACAACCCATGGCGCAGCCAACCTGAGAAGAAATGCAAATGGTATAACCATGATGGTACTTCATCAGCACCGATTCAATATAATTTCCATCTTCTAATTGTAACAGATACCGACGGGTTTCGTCAAGCTTCGAGCAATACTTTTTTACGACCGTTAGATTTCCCAAACTGAACTCGTTTTCCAGTTGTTCCCGCAAAGGTTTTGACAGGTCCGTCATCTGGGAAAACTCTGATACGCCCCGATAGAGCCAGGTAAAAATCTGTTTTGCCCGGAATCCCGGTTGCTTTAGTTCTGTCTTAACCAAATTTTCCAGTTGGGGTAAAGTATAATCCTTTAGATTTTTCTTCATAGTTTTTTATCCTTTTCGGATTAATTTTGCAATATAAAATCCACTTCCTCCCGTTTCGTGAGTGAAGAGTAACCGCTCCTCCTCCAGGACAAAGTCGGGGTTATCCTTTAAAAATTCCGCTACCTGATCCTGATTTTCTTCCTGCAAAATGGTACAGGTGGAATAAACCAAGACACCCTCTGGTTTTAGATATTTTGCGGCATTCTGCAAAATCCTCTTCTGGATTTTACATAGTTCCTCTACATCCTCCAAGGTACGATGCCACTTGATATCCGGCTTTTTATGTATCACACCGATGCCGGAGCAGGGAACATCCGCTAAAACACGATCGGCTTTTCCAACCCATCTATCCATTACTTCTGTCGCATCCTGAACTGCAACCTCCACAATAGAGATTCCAAGACGCTGGGCGCTTTTCTGAATCAACTTCGTTTTATGAGGATAAATATCAAAGGAAAAAACTTTCCCTTGATTTTCCATCCGCTCCGCCATATAGGCACTCTTTCCACCAGGGGCAGCACACAAATCCAGTACCGTTTCCCCTGGTTGGGGGTCTAGAAGTTCCACCGCAGTCATAGAGCTACTGTTTTGAATCGTATAAAGACCTTCCTGATAAGCGGGAGATTGGTTTACATTAAGTGCACCCTCAACCAGGATTCGATGGGAATTTCCCTCATCCAAAAGACTGGTGATTCCTTCTTTTTTGAGACGCTCCTGTAAGATATCCGCTGTCGCTTTGAGTTGGTTTACTCGTAATGATACCGGATATTTTTCATGGCTGGAAATCAGAATCTTTTCCGTAGTTTCAGCCCCATACTGCTGGATCAATTTTTCGGTTAACCACACGGGACAAGAATATTCCACACTTAACCGCTCCGGATTCTCCTGAGGAAGCGGAATATTCTCTTTCTCACGGACTATCGTTCTCAGCATTCCGTTAATGAAGCCCTGGGCACCGCCATTGGCGTACCGCCTTGCAAGTTTCACCGACTCGTTACAAGCCGCACTGTCTGGAACCCGTTCCAAAAAAAGAATTTGGTATATACCCATTCGCAAAATCTGGTGAACCCAGGGACTTAATTTCTTTAACTTAATTTTAGAGAACTTCTCGATTACATAGTCAAGCCGGAGTCGATGCCGCACCACTCCGGTTAAAAGTTCTGTAACGAAACCTCGGTCTACGGCTGCAACATCATCTCCTGCTAGAATCTCTTTTAGCACCTGGTTGGTGTAAGCTGATTCCATTTCTACCCGATACAGCCCTTTCAGGACCACTTCTCTCGCATTTGCCATCAATCATCTCTCCGGTTTCCAAACAACAAAATCAAACGAAGTAAACTTAGCATCGAGCTGACCGCCGCCGCAACATAGGTAAGTGCCGCCGCCCGAAGTACCTTTTCTGCGCCCTTCGCCTCTTCTTCCTCCAACAAGCACTGACCACGCAGAGTTGTCATCGCCCGTCTGCTTGCATTGAATTCTACCGGCAGAGTAATCAGCTGGAACAGTACTGTTGCTGAAAAAAGAATAATACCAACATCAATCAAACTGGAAAAACTACTAAAAAGCAATCCCACCAGCAGAATAGGCATGGACAACATATTACAGATATTCACCGCCGGGACAATGCTGTTTCGAACCCGGATAGGAGTGTATCCTGTCGCATGCTGAATTGCATGACCAACCTCATGGGCTGCCACACCAATAGCACCAACCGAGGTGCTATCGTGGGTACTGTCTGACAATCTTACCACATTGCTCTTAGGGTCAAAATGATCGCTCAGGTTGCCGGCAATTCGCTCAATTCTCACCTGATATAATCCGTTCATATCCAGAATCTTTCTGGCAATCTCAGCTCCGGTATTGCCTCTTCTATTCTGCACCTGCGCATACTTCCGGAAGGTGTTGTTTACATTACTCTGTGCCCACAAGGACAGAATCACTGCCGGAAGCAGAATCAAATAAGTCCAATCAAAATAATATGGAAAAAACATAACGTTTATTCTCCTTTTACACTAAGATAGTCCCCACACGGATTTCATGACCATTTAGGTAGCTTGCCACGTCCATCCGCTTACTCCCTTGCATTTGAATCTCCGTTACAATAATACTACCATCGCCGGTGGCTATACAGATTCCCTTTTTATCCACCGAAATTATCTCTCCCGGCGCACTGCCTTTTTGTTCTGAAACCGAACCTGCTATCAGCTTCATCGGAACTCCCTCATAAAGGGAGAACGCCATAGGCCAGGGGTTAGTGCCGCGAATCAGGTTTAAAACTTCTTGTCCCGACTTCGTCCAATCAATATGTCCGGTTTCCTTGGAGAGCATGGGGGCATAGCAAGACTCTTCATCCTTCTGCACTTCCCGCTCCGCGGTTCCATCCTCCAACTTTACCACGGTTTGAACCAAAAGCTCCGCACCCATTACCGAGAGCCGGTCGTGAAGCTCGCCATAGGTTTCGGCAACACCGATTTCAGTTTCAGCTTTTTCAATCATATCCCCGGTATCAAGTCCCTCTGCCATGTACATGGTCGTAACACCGGTTACCTTTTCTCCATTGATGACACTCCACTGAATAGGAGCCGCACCGCGATACTTGGGGAGCAGGGATGCATGAACATTCACACATCCGTATTTGGGATAATCCAGAATATACTTGGGCAAAATCTTTCCATATGCCACAACCACAATCAGCTCCGGATCGGTTTCCTTCAATGCCTCCAGAAAGCTTTCATTCTTTAAGGTGGTTGGCTGATAAACCGGAATATCATGCTCCATAGCACAAACCTTTACCGGCGGTGGCTGAAGTTTATGACCTCTGCCCTTTGGCTGATCCGGCTGGGACACTGCACCAACCAACGTATGCCCTGCCTTTACCAAGGCTTCCAGACAAGGAACTGCAAAATCCGGAGTTCCCATAAACAGAATTTTCATACCGACTTCACCCTCTTTTTAGTATAAGCGTTTCGTCCCCTTCCAATACCTATTTTTCGGTAAAAGTGAAGGTGATGTGATGGGTTTTGGTTTCGCCCGGCTTCAGGATTTCCAAAAGTCCTTTTTCACGGATGACATCACGTCCGTCGGTTCTGCAGTTACCCGGCTCTAAACCTAAAACATAGTCCTTTTCGCCCATTAACTTCCACTCAATGAAGTAGGGAAGTTCTGTTGCATCGTAGGAGATGGTCAAGCCCTTGTTGATGTCAGGGTTGAAGATGGAAACATCATTCTTTCCTTCCATGGTATGATAGTAGCACTTCTCATCCATACCTCTCTGGGGTTTCTCCATCACCTTCCAGTTTGCAATATCCTCCTCCGCAAAGGGGGTGGTTCCCTCAACCTTGGTAGAGGGAATGGAAATCTCTGCATTTTCACTCAAAAGGGGATAACCCATATTGCAATGGTACAATACCTGCAAAGAGGTATCCCGACTGCCAATGTTGCGAATCTTATCAATCAACTGAATCTCATTCTTTTCCAAGGATACGATGTATTCTCTTTCGAGCAGTCTCTCTTCTGAGAAAAGAGCCGCATCACGGATGATTGCCTTGATATGGATTCCGTCATCCGAGATCCAATGTCCGATGCTCTCGCAAGGCGTACCGGTAAGACTACCGTGGGCAGGGAGAACCTGACCCTGGTCGGTACAAGCGGCACCAACGTTATCAAGACCGCAAGTGGTAAAGAAGCCTGCGGTAAAATACTTCAGGAACCCGCCGTCCTTGTCAAAATAAGAGGGTGCTACATAGCCGCAAGGAGCAAAATATGCATAGTTATCCCCCTTTAAGGATGCTCTGGAAATATCTGCGGCACGATCCACAGATACCCAGAATTCCAGACCTTTTCCGTTTCTCACATAGAGCATTCTCATTCCGTCGCCCTTGCCGCCGGAAAGACGCATCTCCTCAACCCCATATACTTGATTGGTATGTCCGATATACTGATTCATTGCTATCTCCTCCTATTTCACAATTTCAAACTGCTCTTCCGGTTTCAAATCAACCACGGTGCAGTCGTTCGCGTAAGTACATTCCGGCAGAATAATCATAGCGGTCAGCTCCTCTGCATTTGCAGGGAGGGGAGCTAAATGCCAGATTGCGGCATTCATCTTGATTAAGGTATTCTTGGGAACCAAAAACGCCTTGACAAGATGGGTTACCGGGGTGCCTGCAGACGCCGGTGCCACATGAAGAATCATATCATCATTGAGGGGAAGAATCATCTCCCAGGTTGTGGTGTGATATTCCTGCTGGGTAATTACCATTTTTTCAGGTTTCTTAACCAGAATGGGGGAGTATCCAACCCGATGGGTGCTGTCTGCAACCAATCTGTCGGGGAAGAACCGATGAATCTCTCCGCAGAGAGGATGTCCGTCCGGATTCCCCATTTCATAAAACTGTCCGAAAGGCGCAAATGCCTCATGGGTTAATGTTTCAACTTTGATTGTTTTCATCATAATCCTCCTAAACTTTGTAAAAAAATCCAACTCTTTTGGCTTGTTAAAAAATCTTCCGCTTGGTTCCCTTAGGAAGACGCATGGTCCAGCTTTGCAGACGCATCCGGTCGGACAAATACTTGTCTTCAAAGGTATCCGCATGCATCCAGGAACCCCGCAGATTGCAATCCCTAAGCTTCGGGAACTCATTTAGGTCAATCTGCCATTTGTCCGGCACAACCTTCGCAATCTCCTCACCGCTCAGCACAGAAAGTGCAGCTCTGAGCCAATCTGCCGGCCCCAGTTTCTTTCCGCCTACCTCCAGCACGGTCGGCAAAAACTTTCCATCCTTGATTTGACTCGCACTTTGGATCAGCTCCTCTTTGGTAACAGAAACAGGTTGAACTATCGCATAGGGAGCCTCTAAAAATCCATAGACCTTTCCGCAGGTATGAACTTCTTTTCCCAGCAGAAAATCCCGACAGGCAAGCATCATATCAGCAAGGGACAAGGATTCCGGCACCGTAACCGGGAAAAACTCCTCCTCGATTGCCTTTTTCAAGGCAGGAACATCCGAGATGGAAACCTCTCTGGTTCCGCCATACTTTTCCGCCAAATCCTGATAGGTTACAATGCGGAATCTGGGGTCTTCTTTTAATGTGCGGACAAGAAAACGAAAATTCTCACGGAACTTCTCCACCTTTTCCGGGGGATGCAGCTCACTTAAAATCCATTCCCCTTCTATGTTTTTCTTGTTGAAATTCAAAACATCCGAAAATTCTGTAATCCGGCTTCTCTGAGGGTGATGATAAACAATGCAATTATCAAGAACCGCAAGCTGATCCAGCTTTGCCAGGATATCTTCCTTTTCCCAGTTGATGATACAATCAAATCCGAAGTTATAGGGGTAGGAATCCTGATTGCACCAGGAAACAGGTCGTCCCTGCACCCAGTCTGCATGAATGTTATCTCCGTCATGAATAGGAATTCCCATATCAGCACTTCCGTAATGTGCCACATAGGAATAGGAATCTCCCGGAGGACAAAATGCATAAAACGTTTCGTTCCCCAGAATCTCCTGAATGATTCTTGTTCCCTCATCCTCATTCTTACGAAACAGCGCCATTGCCTCATCGAAATCCTCGACATCGGTATATTCACAGATGGTCGGATGATAGGTATGTCTTAAGGAATGGGACTCAATCTCATGAAACTTCAAGGCTTCAATGACGTCCTGTCTGCCCCATTTCACCAAGGCTTGTGCAAGCCAGGCGACAATATTGAAACATCCTCTTACGTTCTCCTCTTTCAGGATTGTTGCCGCATCCAAAATTCCGTCTACACCGGCAGGATTGACGTAATCCTCTGTATCAAAACTGATTACAATGTCCGCCATATTTTTCACCTCGCATTTTATCTTTTAACTATATCACAAATGTAAAAAATTATCAACCCTATTCTGCATAAAAAAACAACCCCATTCTTGGTCAAAAAACCGAGAATGGGGAAATATCCAACAAGGGTTTATTTTGTTGAAAAATTCTATCACATTTATTGAATGATGAATATTGAATAATGAATAACACAAAAGAAAAAATCCTATCTTTCGACAGGATTTTTTCTTTTGGCTTTCACGTACGAAATAGATGCAGGATTAAGATATAATCTCAAATGTTACATTTGGGGTTTCTTCATGAACATCCTGAAACACTTCAAGAATTTCTTTCATATATGGTTTCCACTCAGGAGAAACATTATCAAGCCCTTTAACAATTACGCAAACGTTTTCTCGCCATGTATAACTCATTGCATCGTACAATGCATCCAAATTATTCCCCCATTCATAAGGAAAAGCAAATGCATTTTTCATCACGCCATAGATATCTACCCATGTTTTTGCTCCTGTAAAATCTAAAACTATTTTTCTCATACTACTTACCCTCCCCTATTACCTCTATAAATGTATCGTAATGATCATAGGTCACAAAAATAAGTCCGTCATTAGAAAATACCACTCTTTGTCTATTCCTGTAACCACCTGTATAATTTATATCAGCTTCATACCAAATTCTTCCTTCTTTATCTGGAAGAACTTTTTTCTTATTTTTATAAATGCCTCCAAAAATCATACTATTGGGCGCTACTTCTGCTAAATTTCCTTTTAGATTATTCCATCCCATCTCATACGCTTCTGTCTTAGTTATGTAATAATCCGGCAACTCATTTAGGTAATACAACCACCAGTCTGCTCCCATTGTACCAAGTTCTGTTGCATACCCCGCGACAATGGCGAGCAGTTGTTCTAATCGACAACCACAGTTCTCATGAAGTTTTGGTTCACCAATTGTCGCCAGCTCCTCATAAGAAAATATTTTGCTATTACGCCTAAAACATTCAAAGCAGGTCGTAGGCTTTATAAAAGTTCGCCATCTTACCCATTCTTTGCTTTTTTGCATTTTATCACTCCTGTTTAAGTTTTTCACATCCGAATGTTTATATTTTTATTATACTTAAATAAAAGTGAAATAGCGTGCCATACTTATCTTATGGCATATTTTAACTCTATTGTAAAAACAAAAAGGCAGAACCATTGAGATGTTTTTGATTTTGATTTTTTTGCAGTGTTAATTGAAGAAATAAGCATTTTCCTTCATAACCAAACACCTCTGCTAATATTCTATCACAGAACAAATAACATGTAAATATTTAATGGAATATCAACTTCGTTGATATGAAATAATCCTGACGAATTATGAAATATTTTTCTTGCAGAAAAATGTGAAATAAAATTTGCCTTTTCATATGCCATAAGGCATATTTCATACGCATAGCGTATTTCACTTGTCGCAGGCAAATTTCATTGAAAAAAGCATCGACTTTGTCGATGCTTTTTTCTGGCGTGCCTGACAAGATACTCTGCATTTCGTATTTTTCGGACCGCCCTCGGCGTTACCCGAAAAATTACTCATTCGAGACACGACAGTCCAATCTGCTTCGCATCTTG
>JAZQHD010000029.1:0-6240 GCA_045540375.1 Ructibacterium sp.
GGTCACGAGTCCTTTGCCGCTGCTGAAGGTGCCATCGGTATCGCCCGCTCCGCCAACAAGGCTCGTAAGGAGCCCCTGCGCGTGATCCTGAACGGTCTGGGCAAGGACGCTGCACAGATCATCTCCCGCATCAACGGCTTCACCTATGTGAAGACCCAGTTCGACTACTACACCGGCGAGTTGAAGATCGTCGAGCGCATTGCCTACTCTGAGGGCGAGCGCGCCGCCGTCAACTGCTACGGCTGTGACGATGTCCGTGAGGGCGTGGCTGTCATGCGTTACGAGGGCGTGGACGTGTCCATCACCGGTAACTCCACCAACCCCACCCGCTTCCAGCACCCCGTTGCCGGCACCTACAAGAAAGAGTGCATGGAGACCGGTCGTAAGTACTTCTCCGTGGCCTCCGGCGGCGGCACCGGCCGTACCCTGCACCCCGACAACATGGCCGCCGGCCCTGCTTCCTACGGCATGACCGACACCATGGGCCGTATGCATGGTGACGCCCAGTTCGCTGGCTCCTCCTCCGTCCCTGCCCACGTGGAAATGATGGGCTTCCTGGGCGCAGGCAACAACCCCATGGTCGGCATGACCGTCTCCGTGGCTGTTGCAGTGGAAGAGGCTTGCAAGTAAGAGGATAAAACCTCGATTTTCGTGTTCCAAAAGTTCACGAATTGACCTTTTCTTAAAAACCTATCCGGGAATCATGTTATTTCAGGAAAAATCCTGATGCCATGATTCCCGGATTTCGTCGTTTCAGGCAGAAAAGAGGTCAAAACTATGGCAAAAAAGAAAATGAAGATGTGTGCAGTAACAGAGAAAACATTTGCGGAGGGCGTGGCGGAATACTTGCTTGATTGCAAAGCAAGGAATCTGCGGCAAGGCACGATTGCACACTACCAAGAGGCGGTCAAGCAGATATACAAAAGGCTGCCGCCGGAAACGCCTATCTCCGCACTTAACGAAAGGACAATGCCTGAATTTATTATCGCTCTGCGGGATGACCCAAATCTCAATGAGGTTTCAATGGGTACATACGCAAGAGACCTAAAGACGCTCATGCGGTTCTTTATGAAGTGCGAATACCTCCCTCACTTTGAAATACAAATACCAAAAGCAGACCGCCATCCAATAGAAACATACACAGACAAGGAATTGCGGCTGTTGCTCAGAAAACCGGATGTGCGGCGGTGCAACTTTGCTACATACCGCAGTTGGGCAGTTATTAACTTTCTGCTCTCTACTGGAATCCGGCAGAACAGCCTTGTAAATACCAAGATTAAAGACTTGGATTTTGAAAATAACATTGTCTATGTGAATGTTACCAAAAACCGCAAGCCGCTGATTATCCCGCTGAATGAAGATATTGTTAAGGTTCTCCAAGAGTACCTGAAATACCGTGGCGGCGTGTCGGACGATTGGTTGTTCTGCTCCACTTATGGAGAGCAGCTAACACGCAGCAGCAGTTACCACGCCATTTGGGATTACTGCCACTTGCGGGGGCTGGATAAAACGGGCGTTCACCGCTTCCGCCATACCTTTGCTAAAAAGTGGGTTATCATGGGCGGCTCGGTGGTTACACTCCAAAAGATACTCGGACACAGCAGCCTTGCCATCACGGAAAACTACCTGAATGTTCTGACCTCCGATTTGAAAAAGGATTTGGAGGAAATCAACATTATTCGCAGTTTGAAACAAGAACACATAAAGGTAAACAAAGCGGTATAAGCTGGATTAAATCATCACACGGTATCAACTTTTATTAACTTCTATAAACTTTTCGCCGGGAGTGCAATACTCCCGGCGTTTTGCTATCTTGGCTCGTACATATCCGATATTTTCTTGACATATTCCCGCATACTTTCCACGACATGAGGCGGGTCAATAATTTTAGCCCGTCTGCCAAAGCCACATACCCACGCATAGAACATATCGCTCAATTCTACTTCTGCTTGTGCGGTGAAGTGCTTATCATCCACCTTTTCATACTTCACGCCCTCGATACCAAATTGGTCTACAACGGTATCTAAGCGTTGGTCAATGAAGCGGATAGTTACCCGCTCCCGCTCTCCACCAAACATGGAAAACACCCGGCGGGTGTAGTTATCCATATTCACATTGGCCGCAAATTCTTCATCCCATTCCCTTGCAAGCGGCAGCTCCTTAACCTCTTTCATACGGTCAATACGGTATGCAATCGTTTTGTTTCCCTTGCGATTTCCGTCATAGGTCAGCACATAGAAAAAGCCGTTATCAATCAGCAGCTTGTACGGGTGTGCAACATAGAATTTTCCGGCTCTGCGTTCCACTTGCGTACGGAGGTTATTAAACGAATAGGAAAGATACTTAAAGCGGATTTGGTGGCCGTGACGGATGGCCTTATTGATGGTTGCTATGTAATCAATCACAGATTGATTTGCTGTTTTGGAGCGGTTGACTACGCTGCTGTCTGTGTTTACTTCCTTAGCCTGTTGGACGCTGCATAAGCCGCTGATTGTCCGGCGCAGATTCCTTGCTTGGTTCTCGGACAAAAACCGGGCAGCGTTGACGCACTCAGCCAACAGCCGCAATTCCTTATAATCGTATGGGCGGGCGGTCACTAAGTAGCCTCCTGTGGGTGCGTCCTTATGGGGCTTGCGGGTAAAGGCTATGTTATAGTTCAGGCGGTCTCTTTTGTCTATCTCGTTATCCTCGTTCTGCTCTATGTTTATCAGGTCAAGAAAATCATAAATATCCCGGTAGATGGAGTGGCGGTCTGCGTCAATGCCGTATTTATCCAAATGCTTTTGGATTGCAATCGTGGAGACCGGGGTTTCCTCATCAGCGTGTTTCAGCAGATATTGAATCACCAATAGGGATTTATACTTTCTGCCGTACTGCTTTGCTTTCTTCTCTGCCATCGTTTCCCCTCCCGTGGCGGGTTTTCTACAAGTATATCATACCAAAAGCAAAGATAAAAGCCGTAGTTTCCCAAATTCCCTTGAATTTTCTTGACAGGCGTGGTATCATAGTATTGCCAAACAAACCAAATATTTACGAACAATCAGTTGTTAGCCCATAGGGGTAGTATACCCTTTTGACCTCAACCTTTGAATTTGCTAAAAACGCAATTCCACAGGTTGGGGTATTTGGGCAATGCTATTGTTCGTGTTCCAATTTGGTTTGTTTGGCGACAATCGGAGTTGCGTTTTTGAGTGCGGTAACTTCGGTTGCCGCACTTTTTTATTTTATAGAAAGAGGTTGATAATTATGGCACTTATCGTTTGTCCCGAATGCGGAAAGAGTTTTTCTGACCGTGCCCCCGCTTGCCCTGATTGCGGCTGCCCCACATCTGAAATCATTGGTCAAAGCTGCAATGCTAACGCCGGACAGCTTAGCATTGCTAACATTGCCTTTGATGATGCCAGATATGATGAAGCATATCAGCTGTTTGCTCAAATTTACGCACAAAATCAAAATGACCCTCTTGTTATGGTTAGATTGGGTTTGGCTGCCGCAGCAAAAGAATATTTTGACAACGGCATTCCCAATTCCACAAAAGACTTGCTCGCAAAAGCGTTTGCCATTCAAAAAGGCAATGCAGCAACACAAGAAGAGTTGGTTGCCAACATCACCCCTTATGTGAATGATGTTAAAAAGGTCATTGACGACACAAACACCGTTATTATCAAGGGCGTTTCTGCTGCAATAAGCAGCACAGCCCCCACACGCTCGGCGGGGTCTATGGTGGCGGACGCTCTGTTTTCTCCTATTGGCTCTGCAAACCGCAATCTTTACGAAGATAATCGCACAGCGCAAAGCAATCTTCAAATCATTCAAAAGGCGGTATCAAATAAGCAGATTATCCGCAAGTGTTTAGATACCTTTGGCTCTTATGTTTTGAAGCTGACGGCTGATACGCTCGGTGCGCCGCTGCCTGACAGCACCCCTCTTTATACTACATTAGGCACTTTCGTTGTAAGTGCGGAGGATGCAGATATTTACGGAAAGCTCTCCAACAGCGTAAAGCCGCAAGAAAATGTTTACGGCTTGTGCTTCGGTGAAGAAAAAGTCCTCCTTTCATTCAGCAACAACACCACTTTCTTGCAGGTGAATGGCAAAACTACCAATGGCGGTTTTGCACCTCCTACGGGCAATGTTGTTGTAACGAATTACAAAATTACATACAATGCAAAAAAGGCTAAGAGTTCCTTTACAAAATCCTTGGATGATTTGCAGCGTGTTGAAGTTGGCGGCCCTGGCACTTGGACAACACATATTGCCTTTGTATTTTCCGGCGGCGTAAAAGTGTTGATTACACCCGATGTTGCGGGAACGCAAGGTGTCTATGTTGGTATGCTGAAAGAAGAATTGAAAATGCCCAATAGATAAATGACGAACCGGGAGCAGATTTCCTCCCGGTATCTTTATGCCTCCAAAAGAGAAATGTATTTATAGACCGTTGTGCGGCTCATATTACAGACCCTTGCCAACTCGCTGACATTCAGACCGCCGGATTTGTAGGCCGGATAATGCCGGAAAAAGGTGGCGGGGATTTCTTCCTTGGTTGTTTGCGGCCGCCCGATTTGCCGCCCTTTTGCTCTGGCATTGGCCATCCCAGACCGCACACGCTCCCGTATCATAGCAAGCTCTAACTGGCTGAATACACCCGCCATTTGCAAAAAAGCCTCGCTCATAGGGTCTGCGTGGCCACGACCGCAATCAAGTGTGATTGACCCCACAATGACAAGCCGCAAGTGCTTTTCCCGGATGGTGTCAATTATCTGGCAAAGCTGCTGCGTGCTTCTGGCAAGACGGGGGACTTCCAGAACGATAACCGTATCGCCCGGTGCGGCTGCCGCAAACATAGCCTCCTGCTGCGGCTTTACCTTGCTGTCGCCGTGTTCGTATTCCAGATAGATTTCTTCCGCTCCGGCGGCTTTCAGTTCCCGCACTTGGCGGTTTATATCTTGCTTGCTCTCATTGGTGGAGCAGCGGGCGTACCCATATTTCATAATGCTACCTCCTATTGGGTGGCGGGGCTGTTGCCCCTCCCTTTATACGCTGATAGTGAAGCGGCGGCTTGCGGTCTGTTTGGTAAACTCCTTGTAAAGCTCGCCGTATGCTCTCTTAAATCCGGTAGTGTCAAAACGGTTGGAAAGAACAGAGGTAAAGCGGACGATGTATTGACCCACGCTCATTTCCTCGGTGTTGCGGCTGAGCATTTCAGCCTTGATTTCGTCCCGGAGGCTTTCGGCCTCGACCTTAGCTTCCTCGATAAGTTCTTCCAGTTCCCGCAGAGCTTCAATTTTGGTGGTGATTTCGTTAGCAGACATTTTTCATTTCTCCTTTTGGATAATAGTTTGGTGTGCCGTCTTTCCGTGCTGCCTTAGCCACTCTACCAATTTCGCAAGGCGGTTTGTTTGGGCTTCGTCAACTTTTCCGCTCTCATTTACAAGCATATTATAGCACGAATTGTCGTGCAAGTCTATTGACATATTGCACGAAAAGTAGTGCTATTTATTGTGCGTTTTTGCACTTGATTTCGTGCAACATTTCCAGTATAATATGGACAATGGGAAAGGAGGCGGTTATTCGTGCCGTTGCGTTATAAAAAAGATATTCTCAACGCCTTAAAAGAGAAAGGCTACAACACGAACAAAATCAGAACGGAGGGCTTGCTGAGCCAATCCACCTTGCAGAAGTTCCGCCAACAGCAAGGTGTATCTTGGGAAAACCTTGAAACACTTTGCAAGCTGTTGGAGTGTCAGCCGGGAGACCTGATTGAGTATGTGGAGGCTGTTCAATAAAACATCTGTTTCCGTGAACAATCCGGGGCAGCTCCAATAGGCCGGAAAAAGCGGTCAAAACGCCCGGTTTTTGTTCAGGTAATTGCGGCCACCCTTTTGTGGACATTGCCCCTCCGGGGGGTGGGTTTTGGGAAGCTCTGTTTTCGTTTCCGCTTTTGTGAAATGGGGTGGGCAATTTCCTTTCCAAACGGGATTTTTGTTTCCCCTGACGGTTTTTATGGCCGTTATCGTCCAGAAGAAAAACACACCGTCAGACGGACAATAACGAAAAATAGCGGCAGCCCGTTCCGGCGTTTCCCTTTGTTGGGGTTAAATCGCACCGGAGCGGGCTCCCGCCCTTGTTATTTCCAATCCTTGAAAATATCATCCATCGCTTTGTCGATTGCAGCTTTTAGGCTCTTTTCTACAATCCGGTTAAGTTCTGCCTAAATGATGGATTGCTGCTGCTTCTTCT
>JAZQHD010000030.1:0-104078 GCA_045540375.1 Ructibacterium sp.
AGCATCCCTTTCGGAATGTTGTCCCCCTCCTAAAGGCAGGTTACTCACGCGTTACTCACCCGTCCGCCGCTTTCCTTCACCGTCTTCACCCCGAAGGGATCCGTCGGTGAATTCTCGCTCGACTTGCATGTGTTAGGCACGCCGCCAGCGTTCGTCCTGAGCCAGGATCAAACTCTCGATGAATTGGTTATATATTCACGACCTGTGTCGTGTACATATACATTCTCGATAAGCTTCTAGCTCTTATTCGAATACTAGCTTTTAAAGTTCGCTATAAACTTGGAATTGACAAGGTTATACCTTGTGCAATTGTCGTAATACTGTACTCTTCGTACTTTTCGTATTACCGCTTTTTCACTGTTTACTTTTCAAACATCACGTCGCAACTCTCGCTTTTTGCTCCGTGCTCCTTATCGTCGCACTTCGCTCTTCCACTCGGTTGCTCCTTTTTCCCAAAAAGCCAAAGGTTTTTCGGGAGCCCTGTGTCGCTTCGCTCTTAATTGTTCTCCACAACCCGGGCTTGCTCGGCATTGTTTCAGCCTCACTTCGGAACCGTCCCTCTCAGGGGACAGCTTACATAGTATATCACGCTTTTCCTTGCTTGTCAAGAACTTTTTTGAAAAATTTTTAACTTTTTTTACAGAATTGTTTCAGCGCCTTTTTCGCTCCAAAGTTGTGCGGAAAAACCGGGGATTTCCAGTTCGATTTCCCCCTTCTCCACCTTAGTGGTCGCTCCAGACAATACATCTACCAAACTCCCCTTGATTCTGTCCGGCAGAGAAAGCGAAACCGTCTTTCCCGCTCCGTCCCGGTTTACTACGCAAAGGACAAAGCCATTTCCCTTTTTCCCAAAGGCATCCTTGCCATCCCTGAACCACCGCAGATAGGCATAGACACCACCCTCTGCATAGAGAGGAAGAAGGTCGCCACGCTTCAGGCACTCAGTCTGATTCCGCAGGTTTGCCATGGTCTTAACCCAATCCTGTAGTTGAGGATCTACATTTCGCCAGGGATACGTTCCTCGGTTATAAGGATCTCGTCCCCCCTGCATTCCCACTTCATCTCCATAATAGATACAGGGAACGCCATAGAAGGTCATCTGCAAGAACCCGCCCAGCATCAACCGTTTCGTTGCCAGTTCTTCCATAGATGAAGACAACCTCTGTCCAGCGCAGTGCTCATCCAAACCACCTAGCAAAGACTTCACCCGCATGGTATCATGGGTTCCCAGAAGGTTCATCAGGCTATGCAAGGTTTCCGGTGGATAGTTTTCCATCTGGGACAATACTTTCCTGTTGAGATCCTCGGCATCAAGTTGCCCGGTCAGGAATCCCAGCACGCCATCCCGGAAGGGATAGTTCATAACGCTGTCCAATTCGTCGCCCAACAAATATTCTCGTTGCTGGCTATACGCCGTCTTATTGGAAGCATCCTCCCAGACCTCGCCGATGATAACCCCATCCGGATTCACCTGCTTCAATTCCCGGCGAAGAATCTTGATAAACTCATCGGGAAGCTCGTCTGCCACATCCAAACGCCAGCCGGATGCTCCGTTTCGAATCCATTTCTTGATTACGGCATCCTCATCCCTTAATATATAATTAAGGTAGGAATCCTCCATCTCGTTCACATTGGGCAGGTTGCTACATCCCCACCAGCTATGGTAATTGGGGTAGTCGGTAAACTGATACCAATCATGATAAGAAGAATCCCAGTTCCGATAAGCACCTATCCCCTCGCCATAGGTTCCGTACTTATTAAAATAGATACTATCTGCTCCGGTATGGCTGAACACCCCATCTAAAATCACCCGGATATCCAGTTCTTCCGCCTTCCGGCAGAGTTCTATGAAATCATCCTCTGTTCCTAAAATCGGATCAATCTTCTTGTAGTCCCCAGTATCGTACCGATGGTTGGAATACGCCTCAAAGATGGGATTCAGGTAGATCACACCTACACCCAACTCCTTCAAATACGGAAGCTTCTCCATAATTCCCTTGAAGTTTCCGCCGTAGAAATCATTATACGCCGGTCCATCCTCAAAGGGATGGCGATTGTTCCCCGGGGGAGCATACCAATCCTCGTGAAGTTGAATTCCGCTTCGTTTCTGGGACAGTTCAGCACCCTGTTCTGCCCGGCAAAACCGATCCGGAAAAATCTGGTACATCACTCTGCCACGGAACCAAGCCGGGGTTTGATACTCCTTATCGTAGACGGTGATCTGGTAACTATTCGCCATGGGGTTGTCGGTCATAACCCCAACGCCGCCCAAGGAATCGGTACTGTTGCTATAATAAAAACATCTGCCCGCCGTTTCTACAATGAAATCGTACCACAAAAGACAGGGCGTTTCTCCTGCCGACACCGTTGCCCGGTACCATCCATCCCCTGCAGAATTCATAGGAATCTTTTCCTGAGTATCACCCCGGAAGACCCGGAGCCATACTTGATCCGGTATCCCCTCCTCTGCCCGAAGACACAACGTAATATCTGTGCCGGTTTTCACCGCGCCGAAGGGGATTCTGTATTCTAAATCCTGGGAATTATGAAATAGTTTCATTGTTTTATCTCCTTTATGATACAACCGACAGGAGCAAGCCCCTGACCTACGAAATACTGAAATGCTCCTACCTAGTATAATACGAAATTCATGTTTTTTCAAGCACTCCCAAGAAAATTCTTGGGAAATGGTTGAAATTTCTCGAAGAATATGATATAATGCTTTGATAAATCAGCCGTTGGCAAGAAAAGGAGCTGAAAACCATGAGTGAACGTTTTGAAACAGAAGAAATTAAAGATATTGCCCGTCGGATTGCAGAACTGCGGGACGCCTGCGGTTACACAGCCGAGGAATTTGCTGAAAAATTAAAACTTACCACCGAGGAATACCTGGCCTATGAAGAAAATGCCAGCACCATTCCCATCAGCTTGATTTGCAACATTGCAAACCTCTGTGGCGTGGATTTGTCTGAAATTATGACCGGTGTCAGCGCAAAACTGACCACCTTGCAGGTGGTACGAAGAGGCGAGGCGGCAGGAATTAAGCGGTATCCTGGATATCACTTGGAGGATCTGGCTTACCGGTATGCCGGCAAGGTGATGCAACCCATGATGGCAAACCTCTACCCTGAAGATCCGGAGCCTGCTCCGGCTGTCCATGGCGGTCAGGAGTTTAACTATGTGTTAGAGGGTGTGGTTAACCTGATGTGGAATGGTCAGGTTTATACCCTGAACGCAGGGGATTGTGTTTACTTTAACCCCAACTTCCCCCATGGTCAGACCTGCGGCAACGACAAGCCCGCCAAGTTCCTGACCATCATTGCAGAATAACAAAAGGAGTACAAACAAATGATATTAGAACGCTTTTTGCCCAGAACCGAATTTGAATCCTACGAAGATTTTAAGAAGAACTACCGGGTCAATGTCCCGGAATACTTCAACTTCGGCTTTGATATTGTGGACGGTTGGGCATCGGCAGAAAAGGACTACCGCGCTCTCGTCTGGTGTGATGACCATGGGGACGAAAAGGTCTTCACCTTTGAAGAAATGAGTAAGCTCAGCAACAAGGCAGCAAACTTTTTTAAGGCAAAGGGTCTGAAAAAAGGTTCGGTTGCTATGCTGATTTTAAGAAGAAGATGGGAGTACTGGGTTTGTGCCACTGCCTTAATCAAGCTTGGCGTTATCTTTATTCCCGGAACCCTCCAGCTGACTAAAAAAGACATCGCCTATCGTGCCAATGCAGCAAATGTAGAGATGTTTGTCTGCTTAAATGACGATTATGTGGTGGACCAGTTGGAAAAAGCTCTCCCTGAGATGCCCGGCGTCAAGAACATCTGTATGGTAGGCAACCAGACCCGGGAGGGTTGGATTAACTTTAATGAGGAAATCGAAAAGTACTCCGACGTTTTTGAAAGACCCCAAGGGAACGATGCCACCCGCGGCACCGATATCATGCAGATTTACTTTACCTCCGGCACTACCGGAATGCCCAAGATGGTTATGCACAACTATCTCCATCCCTTAGGGCAAATTGTTACCGCAAAGTACTGGCAACAGGTACAGCCCAACAAACTCCACATGAGTGTTTCCGATTCCGGCTGGGCCAAGTTCGGCTGGGGAAAGATTTACGGGCAGTGGTGCTGTGGTGCAACCATCTTTGCCTACGATATGGATAAGTTTGTTCCGGCAAAACTCATGGAGATGATGTCCAAATACAAACTGACCACCTTCTGCGCGCCACCTACCATGTATCGGTTTATGCTTCAGGAGGACGTAGGAAAATACGATCTCTCCAGCATCCAAAACTGGGCAACGGCAGGAGAACCCCTCAATGCCGATGTATTCAACAAATGGTACGAGTTAACCGGCGGAAAGATTCATTCCGGCTTCGGCCAGACTGAGGGAACGGTACTCTTTGCAGACTTTCCGTGGTTTGAACCGATTCCCGGTTGTTTGGGGAAACCCTCCCCCATCTATGACATTCGTTTGCTTGATAGCGACGGACAGGAATGCGAAAGCGGTGAAGAGGGTGAGATTGCCATTTTTGGTGTCAAGGATCATCCTCCGGTAGGATTGTTCATTGGCTACTACAAAGATGAAGTGCAGACCCAGGAAGCCCTGGGTAGCGGCGTATACAACCTGAAAGATGTTGCCTGGATGGACAGTAACGGTTACTACACCTTTGTGGGCAGACACGATGACGTGATTAAATGTTCCGGATACCGGATCGGCCCCTTTGAGGTAGAGAGCGCTCTGATTGAGCACCCTGCCGTAGTAGAGTGTGCCATCACCGGTGCTCCCGACCCCATTCGTGGGCAGGTGGTCAAAGCCACCATTGTTCTGGCAAAGGGTTGGAAGCCCTCGGAAGAACTGATCAAGGAACTCCAGAACCATGTAAAAAAAGCAACTGCACCCTATAAGTATCCCAGAATTATCGAGTTTGTGGACGAACTCCCCAAGACTTTGGGCGGTAAAATCAAGCGTGCTGAAATCCGCAAAGCGGATGCTGATGAAAAGTAAGCTATAACAGAAAAGAGCGTGAACCAAGGTTCACGCTCTTTTTATTTTTATTCCAGATAGTCCTTTAACTTTCTGCTTCTGCTTGGGTGGCGGAGCTTCCGCAGTGCCTTTGCCTCAATCTGGCGGATACGCTCTCTGGTTACGTTGAACTTTTTACCTACCTCTTCCAGGGTTCTTGCCCGTCCATCGTCCAGGCCGAACCGGAGTCGCAGAACCTTTTCTTCTCTTGGGGTCAGGGTTCCCAATACGTCCACCAGCTGTTCCTTGAGCAGGGTAAAGGTAGCTGCATCGGAAGGTGCGGGCGCGTCGTCATCCTGAATGAAATCGCCTAGGTGGCTGTCTTCTTCCTCACCGATAGGAGTTTCTAAGGATACCGGTTCCTGGGCAATCTTCATAATCTCGCCCACCTTGTCCACCGGCATATTCAGTTCTCTTGCAATCTCCTCGGGCATGGGATCTCTGCCAAGCTCCTGGACAAGCGTCCGGGAGACACGAACCAGTTTGTTGATTGTCTCTACCATGTGCACCGGGATTCGGATGGTTCTTGCCTGATCGGCAATGGCACGGGTAATGGCTTGACGTATCCACCAAGTCGCATAGGTACTGAATTTATATCCCTTGGTGTAATCGAACTTGTCTACTGCCTTAATAAGACCTAGGTTCCCCTCCTGAATCAAATCCAGGAAGAGCATGCCGCGGCCCACATACCGCTTTGCAATGCTGACCACCAGACGAAGATTTGCCTCAGCCAGCTTCCGCTTAGCCACTTTATCGCCCTCGACCATTTTCTGTGCAAGTTCGGTTTCCTCGGCGGTAGAAAGCAAAGGAACCTTACCGATTTCCTTTAGATACATCCGCACCGGATCATCAATGCTGACCCCGTCGGGAACCGACATATCATCCAGTTCCTCCTGGGTAATCTCAATTTCCTCGTCCAGGATATCCAGATCTTCCTCTAGGTTGCCTACAATCTCTATGCCCTGTTTTTCCAGATACTCGTATATCTTATCAATCTGAGCAATATCCAGATCCAGTTCCTCTAACTTGTCGCTGATATCCTTATAGTCCAGAACGCCTTTCTTTTTCCCCTCTTCCAACAACTGCTGAAGCAACTGCTTTTTCGAGGTGGGTTTCTTGGAACTTGTCTTCTTCTCCGGAGCCGTTTCGTCCTCCTTTTCCAGTTCCTCTACCGCATCACGCTCGATGTCTGCCTTAGCATCCATCTCGGCATCCTTTTCGGCCTTTTCTTCGGCGGTGGTCTTCTTTTTCGCCGTCTTCTTAACAGGTTTCTTCTCCTCTGCCTGTTCCTCCACAGGTGCTACTTTTTTGGTAGCCTTCTTGGCAGGCTTCTTCTCTGCCGTCTCTTCGGCAACTTCCTCTATCTTCTGTTCCAGTTCGGCATCTATCTTTTTCTTTGCCATTTTGGTATTCCCCCTTATTTCTTCTGATTCTTCAGCATCCGGTCCAGTTCCTCCAGGTCTCCCTCGGCCATTAGTCTGGTCTGCTGTTTTTTGTTTTTTTCTTCCAGCAGAATCCCCATGGGCTGCTGAACTGCCTTTTCCTTATCTTCCACATCCTGATATCTGGTGTCCATCAGAATACTTCCGGCTATTCGCCGATCCTCCTCCGAAAGCTGATCCAGAATATCCCGGTGGATGTCCGCCTCTCTGCCCCGAACCGCCTCGGTTCTGCCTAGAAGCTGGGCCATCTTTCTATGTACCCCAGGCGAGAAATCCTCCGGCACAAGACCTGCATCTGCGACTTTTTTCAAGGCGCCGCCATCGGTCATCAGGTAGAGTAACAGCCGCTCTGCATTGGTTGTCCGCATGGACTCCATATCCCGCCTGCCACCGGTTCTTGCCTCAAACGCCCGACGTTCTTCCCGCTCCTGTTTTCGTTCCTCGATGGCACTTCTGGTCCGCATCAGCACATTCACCTGTGCAGCCAGACCCTCCTGACTAATACCGGCGGTTTTCGCCACCTGCTTTAGGTAAAGCTCCCGCTCCGGTGCTTTTTTAATCTCGGATAAAATCCCTGCCGCTTTTTCTACAAATTCTATCGTCTGTTCGGTGTCATCCAGGTCATATTCTTTCTTGACC
Source organism: Ructibacterium sp. (assembly GCA_045540375.1). Classification (GTDB taxonomy): domain Bacteria; phylum Bacillota; class Clostridia; order Monoglobales; family Monoglobaceae; genus Ructibacterium. The sequence goes on from JAZQHD010000030.1 coordinate 7,119, forward strand.
TCTTCAATCCTATACATTAAGAGCGGTTGTGCTTGTTCCATGAGTACCCGAAACATCTCGGGGCCTCTTGCTTTGATAAACTCGTCCGGGTCTTTCCCGTCGGTTACCGACATGACCTTAGTTTTGATTTCCGCCTCGGTGAGAATCTCCCCCGCACGGAGGGTGGCACGCTTTCCTGCCTGGTCGGTATCGTAGCAAAGAATCGCCTTTCCCGCATACTTTTTCAAAAGCCGTGCCTGTTCCGGGGTAAACGCAGTACCCAAAGACGCCACTGCATTTCCAATTCCCGCCTGATGAAGTGAAATCACATCCATATACCCCTCCATCAGAAGAAGCTGGCCTGACTTGTCGTTTTTGGCAAGGTTGAGACCGAAAAGGTTTTCCTTTTTCTTAAAAACTGCGGTCTCGGGAGAGTTTAAATATTTAGCACCGCCACCGTCCCCTTTTAAAACACGGCCGCCAAATCCGATTACGTTTCCCTGGACATTGATAATAGGAAACATCACCCGTCCGTCGTGGAATACATCATAGTAACTGCCGTTCTCCCGTTGTTTGGCAAGTCCCGCCTCGAACACCTGATGGTTGGTATAGCCTTTTTCCGCTAAATAGTCCAAAAGATTGCTCCACCCCTCGGGGGCATAACCCAATCCAAACTTCTTGATGGTTTCGTTCTCCATGCCTCGTTCCTTTAAATATTGGAGGGCTTCCTTTCCCTGGTCTCCGGCAAGGTGCCGAAAGAAGTAACGGGCCGCCTCGGCATTGATCTGGTAAATCCGCTGTTTGGTGTCCTGAATCTCCGCACGCTTCTGTTTATCGGCAGGATTACCCGGCTCCGGCATGGGAAGATGGGCCCGGTCTGCCAGAAACTTTAGGGCATCATAGAACTCCAGATTCTCCATCCGCATGATAAAGTGAATCACGTTCCCGGTGGCGTTACAACCGAAACAGTAAAACAACTGCTTGTCCGGAGCAAAGGATAGAGAGGGGGATTTTTTATCATTATGAAAAGGACAGAGGGCGGCGTACCGATTTCCAACCCGCTTTAGCTTGATGTACTCGGAGGCAACCTCAATCAAGTCGTTCCGCTCCCGTACCTCGTCGATAAAATCCTGAAAATCCTGTGCCACACCCTCACCTCCTTTTGTGGTCTTATTCAATATTTCGACATCTTTTTGGAATTTCCTCTTTTACCGAGTCCAAAAAGAGGGAATATAAAATTCGTTAAACTTGGCTACGGCAAACCGATCGCTCATCCCTGCAATGTAGTCCCGGGTGAGAACATCGTTGTCCGCGGTGGCACTTGCCTCTTTCCAACTTTGGGGAATGGCTTCCGGATGCTTGATATAATACTCGTATAGTCCGGTAATCACATGATCTGCCTTTTTCTCTTCCTTTTTCGGCTCGGAGGAGACATAAACCCGCCGGAACATAAACCCTCGCAGGCCCATCATGGCATCATATACTTCCGGCTTCATCTGTATTTCCGGTTTGCCCTGACTTTCGGCAATCACTGCCCAAATCATAGAATCGATTCGCCCGGAGTGGGTATTGCCAAGAACCAGCGTGAACTCCCGGGGGATGTCATCTGCAGCCAGAACTCCGCCCCGGATAGCGTCGTCAATATCATGATTGATATAGGCAATTTTATCTGCCAAAGCAACAATTTGCCCCTCCAGGGTATCTGCTTTTTTTTCTCCAGTATGACAGAGAATCCCGTCCCGAACCTCTTGGGTCAGATTAAGCCCTCCTGCACGCTCTAAAACATCCACCACCCGAAGGCTCTGCTCGTTATGACGGAACCCCAACGGACAGAGGTCGTTTAACACCTTTTCCCCCCGGTGTCCAAAAGGCGTATGCCCTAAATCGTGGCCCAGGGCAATGGCCTCGGTGAGATCCTCGTTCAGGTTCAAAGCTCGGGAGATGGTCCGGGCAATCTGAGAGACCTCTAAGGTATGGGTCAGCCGGGTTCGGTAATGGTCCCCCTCGGGAGAGAGAAACACCTGGGTTTTATGTTTGAGCCGGCGAAAAGCCTTGGAATGGATAATCCGGTCCCGGTCCCGCTGAAACTCCGTCCGGAGCTGGCAGGGGGTCTCGGGGGTCTGCCGACCCTTGCTCTCCTTTGCTTTGGCTGCCCAGGGCGCAAGATGGGTCAACTCCCGTTCCTCGGTCAGACATCGTATATTCATCCCGAATCCCTCCTTTTCTTCTGTTTTTTTATTTCTACAAAAATCCCCTGATTCCTCTTTTTGGTTGACAAAAAATTCATTTTGCTTTAAGATGAAGATAGATTATTACACGGTTTCGGACACGACGAAAGGAGCATACCATGGTACTAAGCCCAAGATTGCAAGCTATCGCTCATTTGGTACAACCCTGTCGCTGCGCCGCAGATATCGGCACCGACCATGCCTATCTTCCGGTCTGGCTTTGTCTGGAAAACAAATGCGATACCGCCATTGCCGCAGATGTGAACCAAGGCCCTCTGGATCGGGCAAGAGAAACGGTAGAACGGTTTGACCTGGCCCATCGGGTTTCTTTGCGTCTGGGAAGCGGCGCAGAACCTCTCTCCCCCGGAGAGGCGGATACCATTGTCATTGCGGGGATGGGCGGACTCCTGATAGGGGAACTTTTAAAAGCAAGTCCTGAGGTTTTTAAACAGGCAAAACAGATTCTCCTCCAACCCATGAGTTCTATTCCTGAACTACGGGAGGAGCTTTATCAGCTTGGCTACTCCATTCAAAAGGAGATTCTGGTCCGGGAAGAGGAGAAACTCTACCATGTTTTATCGGTGTTACAAGAGCCGGAGCCTGATTCCTTCTCTCCGGTGGATTTTCTGTTGGGGAAATGCCTGCTTGATACCCGGCCGGAGCATTTTGAGGACTATCTTGCTGCACAGAAACTGCGTTTGACCCGAAAGCTTACCGGTCTAAAAAATGGGAAAAATCCTAATAAATCCATCCTTGCAGAGACGGAAGTTCTTCTTACAAAGATAGAGCAATTACAAAAGGAAAGGAAATGCTGTGATGCTGAATGTGAATGATATTATCAAGGAATTAGAACAATTTGCTCCCCCATCTCTGGCAGAGTCCTGGGACAATGTGGGTCTTCAGGTGGGAGACACCGAGCAACGGGTAACCACGGTGTTTGTCTGTCTGGACGTTACCTCGGACAATGTCCGCCGTGCGGTAGAATGTGGTGCCGATATGATTCTCTCCCATCACCCTCTTTTATTCACTCCGCCGAAACGGATTGTGGAGCAGGATGTTACCGGAGCCATTCTTCGGAATCTGATACGACACAACATCTCGGTTTACAGCGCCCATACCAATCTGGACCATGCCGATGGAGGCATGAATGATGTTCTGGCAAACTCCTTAAGCCTGACCGCCGTGCGGCGGTTCCGGGAAGAAGAATGTGTGGATGGAACCGGCGCTTCCATAGATAACATTGGCCGGGTAGGGGTGCTTCCGGCTGCCATGGAACTAAGCGACTTTGCAGACCTTGTCCGGCATTCCCTGGGATGTCGTTCCCTCCGGTATGTGGGAAACCCTGATGATTCCGTTAAAACAGTAGCGGTATGTAGTGGAGCCGGTGGAGACGGAATTTATTCTGCCTACCATGCCGGAGCAGATGTATACGTTACCTCTGATATCCGCCACCACGAAGCTCAGCTCGCCTTTGAGCTTGGCCTAAACTTGATTGACGCCGGACATTTTGAGACCGAGAATACCATCTGTCGGTTTATGACCGACTTTTTGGAAGACCGTTTCCCGGAGCTGAATGTAATTCCCTCGAATGCGACTCCGTATTTTCAGTAACATAACAGAGAAAGACCTTTCTGCAAGATGCAGAAAGGTCTTTTTTTATTAATACATGCTATTTTCTGATTGATACTCTTCGTAGAGAGCTTCAAAATCTGCCTTGCTTTCTTCCGAACGCTTTACAATCTCCGCAATGGAAATTTCCTTTAAGACTTTATCCTTTGTCTTAATCTTAGCGGATTCTTTCCAGTAGTTAACCAGATCATAGTCGCCGGGAAGTCTCAGGATAATATGATAGCCGTAAGGAGTTTCCACAATGTCGCTGATTTCGTTCAGCTCCAGCTCGAAGGCTGCCTTTTCAAACTCCTCCATCATCTCACCGGGACCGAAGGTGTATCCCTCTTCTGGCTGACCGGGATCTTCGCCATATTCCTCGATCAAATCGTCAAAGTCCTCACCCTTCTTCGCCTTAGCCAGAACTTCCTCTGCAAGTGCCTTTTTATCCACAGTTTCTGCCGGAACTTCGGTTTCCTCTTCTGTTGCAAGGGTTTCCTCCTGGTCCAGGGCAATCAGGATATGCTTAACCGTCGCACCCTTTTTGGAGGCATACTTGTCTAACTTAGACATATCCTTGGGATAATAGTTCTTGGAATTCTCTTCCCGATCCTTGGCCAGTGCTTCCAGATAGCTCTGCCGTACCGCCATCCGCTTATATACATCCACATCGCGATAGCCCTGTGCCACAATGTCTGCCTCTACCAAAGCCTCGCCGTACTGCTTGTTCATGATATAGTTTCTGGCTTCTACCCATTGATATTCCATATCTTCATCCCATTCGATGTCTGCCTTTTTGCCGGCTCTCATCAACAGGATGTCTTCGGTTGCCATCTCCAGCGCTCGTTCCTTAACAATCTCCTCTGCGGTCTTGCCGTCTTCTCCCTTGGTTTTCCAATCAAACTCGGTAATTGCCGGTGCTACACCCCGGTTCTCGTTGAAGTATTCTACCGCTGCCCGATAGATATAGCACTCCAGTTCCTTGTCGGACAGTTCCTCACCGCTAACAGACAAAACTTTTTTACCATCCATATTTACCGGAGTTGCGGGAACCACCGAGGACCCGCCGGCTCTGAGCCAACCGGGAACCTGCGCCGCCACAAAGAACAGCAATGCACCGATGGCCGCTGCGCCAACCAAAGAAAGAATCATATTCCGCAGCTTCACCGAAATCCATCTGGGTTCGGGAATGGGGTCCTCCTCGATTTCAGCAAAGATGGGATTTCCATCCTCGTCATAGCCTATCACCACGGGTTCTTCCTCTTCTGCAATCTCCATGAGGTCTTCTTCTGCCACAACCTCTTCTGCCTCGGCAATCTCATCCTCTAATTCTGCCGCCGCATCGCGAATTTTTTCGCTGACATCCTGCCGAACTTTTTCTTCCAGTTCCGCCTCGGTAGGACCGTTTTGTAACTCTTTATTTTCGTTGTCCATACTATTTCTCTCCTTTTTTGAAAATTCTTCTCTATTGTACAATACTTTCTTCCACTTTTCCAGTCTTTTTTGAAAAAAGTTTCAAATATTTATAAATTATTCATATTTACTTCCGGCTCTTTCTCCAAAAGCTCCAAAACCTGACGAATTGCGGCAAAATACTCCCGTTCCCCGCCCGGCACCGGCTTCCCTAGTTTATAATGAAGCTTTGGCTTTCCCGCCGAGGGCAGGAAAAACTCTCTGGGTCTTGCATTGATGGTGGCGAGAAGTCCTGTAAACTCGGGAAGGTTCTCTGTGTCGAACCCAAAAATCACCTGAGGACCGCTCCCCATAATCTCCGCAACCCCTCGCTTTTGTGCCATGGCTTTTAAAAGTGCCACCTCCATCAGATTATGAACCGATTGCGGCACGGTGCCGTATCGATCCTCAATCTCGTCGTAGGCATCAAAAAGCTCCTCCTGACTGCTGATGGCAGCAATCCGCTTGTAGGCACCAAGCCGTTGGTTGTGGCTTGCGATATACTCTTCGGGAATATAGGCTGAAACCGGCAGATCTATCATGGTTTCGGTCTTTTTCTCCGGTTCCTTTCCCTGTTGTTCCCGAACCGCCTGCTCCAAAAGCTGGCAATACATTTCGTACCCAACCGCCTCTAAATGGCCATGTTGTTCTGCCCCAATCAGGTTTCCGGTTCCCCGGATTTCTAAATCCTGCATGGCAATCCGGAACCCCGAGCCGAACTCGGTGAACTCCTTAATAGCTAGAAGTCGTTTTTCCGCATCCGGGGTCAATACCTTATTCCGGCGGAAGGTCAGGTAGGCATAGGCAAGACGGTTGGATCGTCCCACTCTGCCCCTGAGTTGATAGAGCTGTGCAAGTCCCAACCGGTCGGCATCCTCTACAATCAGGGTATTCACGTTGGCAATATCCAGGCCGGTCTCGATGATGGTGGTACAGATTAGAACATCAATTTCTCCCTCTGCCACCTTTTCCATAATCTCTTCTAGTTCCCGCTCCCCCATCTTTCCGTGGGCAACGGCAACTCTTGCCTCGGGGACAAGTTCCGCAATTCGATTGGCGGCAGCATAAATCCCCTCTACTCTGTTAAAGAGGTAGTACACCTGCCCCGCACGGGCAAGCTCCTTAAAAATGGCATCCCGGATTACTTCCTCGTCATATTCCAAGACATAGGTGGCAATGGGATACCGCTCTCCGGGTGGTTGTGCAATCAAACTCATGTCCCGGATGCCCGAAAGGCTCATGTGGAGCGTTCGGGGAATGGGTGTTGCGGATAGGGTTAGCACATCCACTTCCTGACGAAGCTCCTTAATTTTCTCCTTATGAGCAACCCCGAACCGCTGTTCTTCGTCAATCACCAGAAGTCCAAGCTTTTTGAAGTTCACATTTTTTCCCAGAAGCTTGTGGGTCCCAATGACAATATCCACCTCGCCGGTGGAGAGGCCTTTTAAGGTTTCCTTTTGCTGATTTCCGGTAACAAACCGGGAGAGAAGTCCCACCCGCATGGGGTAGTTCCGCATCCGTTGTTTAAAGTTGTTGTAATGTTGAGACGCCAAAATGGTGGTGGGAACCAGGTATGCCACCTGATATCCGCTCATGACCGCCTTAAAAGCGGCACGCATGGCAACCTCGGTCTTTCCGTAGCCCACATCTCCGCAGAGAAGCCGATCCATAGGATGGGGCTGTTCCATATCCGCCTTGACCTCTTGGATGGCACGGAGCTGATCCTCCGTCTCCTCGTAAGGGAACGCCGCCTCGAAATCATGCTGCCATTCGGTGTCCTTTTCGAACATAATCCCTGGAATCTGAGACCGCTGTGCATAGAGGGCAATCAGCTTTTTTGCCATATCGGCAGCTGCCGCCTTAACCCGCTCCTTGGTTCTGCCCCATTCCACGCCGCCCAGCTTATTTACCTTAACCCGGGCGCCGTCCTTGGCGGTGTGTTTATAGACCAGATCCAACTGGTCGGTTGGTACATAAAGAACGTCGGTACCCCGATACTGAATCTTTAAATAGTCCTTTCGTACGCCGTCCACCGTCAACTGCTCGATTCCGGTATACAGGCCGATACCGTGGCTCTGGTGAACAATGTAATCTCCGGGGGAAATCTGGGTAAAACTGGAGATTCTGTCCCCGGGTGCTACCTTAGGTTTCTTCCGTTTCTTTTTGGCATCCCCGAAGACCTCCCGGTCGCCTAGTACTGCTACTTGGAGATTGGGATAAGAAAAGCCCTGCCGAAGACTACCCCGGGTAATCAGCACACTTCCCGGTCTTCCAAAATCAGTCAGTTCCTCCCGGTAGGATACCCGGATTCCCTCGTCTTCCAGTTGTCGGGCAAGGGCCTTGGCACGCCCCTCGGTTCCGGCCAGAATTACGGTGCGGTAGAAATTCTTCTGGTAATAGTCTAGAGACTCACAAAGGAAGTCCAGCCGTCCCTGGAATCCACTCAGGCTCTTGCTGTTGATGTGATAGATGTTCTTTGGCTTATAGTCCCCTGCCCCCTGAGAGATTCCGCTGACCCCCACAAAAAGGCTTTTCGTTAGGCTCTTTACCGCCTCCCGGTAGGGTTTGGCGTAGCGCTTCCCTGCCTCGGGAAGAACCCCCCGTTCTGCCAGGCCAGTAATATCCTGTGCTTGTTGCTCCTCCCATCGTTCCATCTTCTCCCGGATTCGTGCCGGTTCGCACCAGAACACCAAATCCTCCTGGGAGAAATAGTCGGTCAAAGTGGGAAGTTTTTCATAAAGATACGGGAGATATTTATCCATGGACGGGAACAACATCCCCTGAGAAATCCGTTCCTTGTCCCGCTTTAGGGTCTTTTCCAGCTTTTGACCCCGCTCCTGGGCTAAATCCAGACCGGACAACAACCGGTCAATGGTTTTTTGCAAAGAAAGCCGTTGCACCTGATCCGGCAACAGCTCCCGAGCGGGCAGAATGGTGATTTCCTCCATCTTCTCTACGGTACGTTGGGTCTCCGGGTCAAAAAGCCGAACCGAATCCACCTCGGTATCGAAAAACTCAATCCGAACCGGGTTCTCCCGATTGGTTACCGGATAGATATCCACAATACCGCCACGAAGGCTCCACTGTCCCGGTCCCTCTACCATCTCCTCCCGGCAATAGCCAAGAGCGGTTAAGGAGGCAGTCAAGGCATCCAGCTCCCAATCCTCTCCCACCTTCAAGGTGATGCTGTTCTTTGCATAAAGGTCTTTGGGTACCGTAGCAGAAACCAGCGCCTCGGCGGTGGTTACGATACAACAGGGCTCCTCTTTGAGCAGGGCCGCCAGAACCTCCAACCGATTCCGGGTTACGTCCTGTCCCTTTGCCTCTACATCATAAAAAAGCAGGTCTGTCCGGGGAAAGTAATACACATGCTCCCCCAGAAAGAACCGCAAATCCTGATAGTATTGCCGTGCTTCCTTGTCCTCTGCCACCACCACCAGTGCAGTTTTGTGAAGCCTCTCGCAGACAGAAGAAATCAGGTGTGCCCCCACAGAGTCCGACACACCCACTACATTCACCGGCGTTTTTTTCTCTTTCATTCCTTTGACCAGTTGGTCAAATTCTTCCAGTTCTCCCAGAATCTCTGAAAAAACGTTCATGGTTTCCGCCACCTTTATCCGTTAAACCGGTTCATTGCCGTCTTGGCATCCTCCCGGATCAGACATTCCACCGCGTCGGCTACCCGCACCACGGTGGGAATTAAAATCTCGGTCTCCTCCTTGGAGAACTTACCCAAAACATAGTCCTTACAGTCAAACTCCGGATGCCGTTCCTGTCCCACCCCGATTTTAATCCGAGGAAAGACATCGGTCTTTAGCTGATAAATAATATTCTTGATGCCGTTATGACCGCCGTCGGTACCCTTTTCCCGAATCCGCACCTTTCCGGTGGGCAGAGAGATATCGTCGTAAATGACCAGAATCTCCTCTGGCTCTAGCTTATACCAGTCTGCCAGTTCCCGAACACTCTCTCCGGAGAGGTTCATATAGGTCTGGGGCTTTGCCAAAATTACCTTTTCCCCGCCGATTCTACCCTCGCCAATGATGGCACGGTGTTTTTCCTTGTTCATTTCAATCTTGAATTTGGCACAGATGGCATCAATTGCCTCAAAGCCCATGTTGTGCCGGGTTCCTACATATTCCCGACCGGGATTTCCCAGTCCTACAATCAAAAACATAGTTTTCTCTGACCTTTCTCTTTATCACTATTGCTAGTATACCACAATCCTGTGAAAAATCAACCCCGGGAGCGATAACGCTCCACCAATGCCGGGCCACAAGGATTGTAGGGAAGGCATTTATGCCTTCCGTTGCGGAACGGATCAATCCGTTCCCTACGATGTTGGACGGATGCTTTCATGTTTTTGTTGTAGGGGAGGGGCTTGCTCCTCCCGCATAGGTTTTAGCACATTGGCAACGGGATGTCCGGGAGGCCATCCCCTACGATGTTTGACGGACAATTTCACGTTTTTGTTGTAGGGGAGGAGCGGGCCAAGATTGCTGAATTTTCAAGCACGACTGTCAACCCCGACCGCGGAGCAATGGAGACAACCTCTTATAAATCACAAAAGTAATAATAGAAACAAGCAATCCCTTCATGATATTAAAAGGAGTAACGCTCAGGAGGATGACCTTCCACTGATTATCCACAAAGGGAAGAATCTTTTGGCACATACCGATAATCGCCTCCATGGGAATCCCGGAAACCTTGGTATAAAAGGGGAACATAATAAAATAATTCGATAAAACCCCCACCATGGAAAAACAAAGGGTCCCCACCAGCATGGCGAAAAGTGCGGTTTTCCGATTCTTTCTTCTTTGGTAAATCAAGCCGGCCGGAACCACAAAGGCAGTGCCGAGCAAAAAGTTGGAAAGCTCCCCCACGCCGCCGGTGGTGGTTACAAAGAGATGAAGAAGGTTTTTCACCAGTTCGGTCAGAAGTCCTGCCAACGGCCCGAAGGAAAAGGAAAGAATCAGTGCCGGCAAATCAGATACATCCAGCTTGATAAAGGCCGGGGCAATGGGCAGGCTGAAGTCCAGCAGCATCAAAATAAAGGAAACTGCCGCCGCTACAGCACAGCTGACCAGAAGCCGGGTATTCCATAATTTTTGTTTCATTATAAATTCCTCCTTGAAGATGTTCATTGTTTTGGTAGGGTATGTTTTCGTTTGTAGGGAAGGCATTTATGCCTTCCGTTGCGGAACGGATGAATCCGTTCCCTACGATGTTGGACGGACAATTTCATGTTTTTGTTGTAGGGGAGGGGCTTGCTCCTCCCGCATGGGTTCTAGCACATTGGCAACGGGATGTCCGGGAGGCCATCCCCTACGATGATTGACGGATAATTTCATGTTTTTGTTGTAGGGGAGGGGCTTGCTCCTCCCGCATAGGTTTTAGCACATTGGCAACGGGATGTCCGGGAGGCCATCCCCTACAATGATTGACGGATGCTTTCATATTTTTGTTGTAGGGGAGGGGCTTGCTCCTCCCGCATGGGTTTTAGCACATTGGCAACGGGATGTCCGGGAGGCCATCCCCTACAGTGTTTGACGGATGCTTTCATGTTTTTGTTGTAGGGGAGGGGCTTGCTCCTCCCACATGGGTTCTAGCACATTGGCAACGGGATGTCCGGGAGGCCATCCCCTACAATGATTGACGGACAATTTCATGTTTTTGTTGTAGGGGAGGGGCTTGCTCCTCCCGCATGGGTTTTTGCACATTGGCAACGGGATGTCCGGGAGGCCATCCCCTACGATGATTGCCTGATTTTCAAGCACGGCTACAGAAAAACCCCCCGGAAATCTCCAGGGGGTTCGATGCAAAAGGGACAGACTCTGCCGGTGGCAATTCTGTCAAACACTTCTTTCATCCAGACTATACTGTCGGCTTTGGAATTTCACCAAATCAGCAGAGGTCTCTGCGCGCGGGCTTTACCGCCGGTACGGACTTTCACCGATCCCTGAAGAGTTATAGAAACAATATCGTATTGTAAGAAGCTTTCTTTATTCCTCGATCACCGTGGGTGCAGATGTTACCGGAGGCGGAACGACAGGTGTCGCCTCGGGAACAGCGGGAGTTCCTGGTACATCCGTGGTATCCGGCGCCGTTCCGGGTTCTGTCTCTCCGGCAGCATTGGGATCCTCGGGTGCATTGGGGTCTGTTGCCTCGGGATCCTCGGTCTCTTCCGGTTCCTCGGGGGCTTTGGGGGAATATTTGCTGGAGGGAAGCTTTTCTCTGGAGATTTCCTCTCCGCCTTTCTTTACCACTCGGGTTGCGGAATAACTGTATCCGCCCCCGCTTCTGATAATCTCCACCGAGAGGTTCTCGGGGTTGTAACCCAAGATAGAAATGGTCAAAGTTCCGCCAGAGGCAGTAGCCTCTATCTTGATGGGGTAGCCGGTGTTATTTTTAAACCGCAAATCCAGATATCCCTGTGCAATGGTGGCGTCCAGACCGGCGGGCATATAACCTACCAGCATACTGTGGTTATGCCGCTCTAAAATTTCCAGATTGGCATAGAGTACCGCTCCGTAAAGCGTCGAAGATGGCTGGCAAATACCGCCGCCCATTCCACTCTCCACCTTGTTTCCCACATAGACAGGCGCCGCCTGATATCCGTTATCGTAGGTCCGGGGAAGAATGGTCTTATCGTAAGAGAACTCATCTCCGGGCATCATTTCCACACCGTTAATCCGGCTGGTGGCAAGCTGAACATTGTTATTCCTGGCGGCTGTACCGCTGTAATAGGTGGTGTAGCTCCCCAGAACATCCTGGTAGAGCTGCTTTGTTAATCCTTCTTCGGTATACTCTGGTGCCTTGGTGGTAACCGGGAAGGTGATTTTGTTCTCCGCCGAGGAATCCACCGATTCCAATGCGGTTTTTACCGTCTCCTTATCCACCTGGCATTGAAGTTTCCCCGGGCGAACGGTGATAACACCATCTTCCCCCTTTTCATAAACCGCATTCTCCGGCTTCGAGGTCAGCCACTTATAAAACTGGTCAAAATCGAGAGGCTCCGGGTTAATGGGCGTTAGCGTCAGCTTCATTTCGGTGAAATCGCCTTTCCAGAACCGCTCCTCCAGATTGGATCTCAGGATAGCTCGATCCACCTTTACTCCGTCCACTTTGCCATAGAGGACCACCTGATCTTCCTGAATTTCAAAGGTATAATTCTCCGGCTGAATTTCGTATTCCCCAACAACGGAAACAACCACATCCTCCAGTTTTTCTTTATCATAAGTAAAGACCGGAGAAATCCGGGTATCCCCCAAAAGATGCTTTGCCATTCCCCATGTTTTCGCAAAAATATTGGAATAGCTGCTCTCTTTTACAGCCAGTTCCACCGAGGCCGGATTGTCAAACAGAACATTCATTTCGTCCAGAGAGAGTTTTGCCCGATTTTTCTTACAAGAAATGGAAAGTTCTTTCCCCCGAAGACCTTCGCTCCGGTAGGTCTCGTTTACCAGAACCAGAGCGTCCTCCCGGGCAAGACCGCTGACATTGCAATCTCCGATGTAGGTGTTCGGGAAAATTCCCTCATAGCAAGCGGCATACCCGACCAGACCTGCTACACCGAGAACCAGAACCAGTGCCACAATCCATATTCCCAGCCATCCGGCTTTGCTTTTTCTTTCTTTCCGTGCATCGCCGCTCCGGCGGGTCTTTGCAACGACTTCCTCTGCCATAAACTCACTCCCGAAAATTTCTTTCTTCAATATACCACGATATCGCAGAATTTGCAAGCTATTCTATTCTTATTCCTGTTTCTTCCTCAACATGACCGTCTAAAAGGCCTCGGCATGAGCCAGAAGCGCTCCTACCAATGCCTCGTTGGAGCTGCAATCCATCATCATTTCCAAAGAACGAACATACCCTGCCTGCTCCTGGGCCACCTCTGCCTCGAGAGAAATGTCGGAAAGAGGCAGATACCCCGCATTCCGGAACAATCCGTCCCAATCCTCTTCCAGAAGCTCGAAGAAAATGTGCTTGATATCCTGCCGGAGAAAGTCCCGAAGCTTTTCAATATAGGGCAGATTCTCGGATTCCAGAATCTGCCGGAGGATGTATTCTTTAATAAGATTTCCCCGGGTCATCCGGGTTTTTCCATAGTCGATTAAGGTGTGCGCTGCCTGATAATAGGCCTCCTCCTCTCCGGTTTCCCGAAACCGGATAAGAGCCTCCACCACCGGATCTTGGGACAGCGTCCGGAACAGAAACAAATTCATAAAATCAACCTCTTTCTTCGGGCAATTCCGGTGCCCGATCCAATAACGAAAGTGCCAGGGTAACATTCTCTTCGGCCAAAGCCTGAGAAACCTGACTTGCCCGAGCAAGCTCCTGACAGAGCGTTTCCCGGTTTTTGAGAATTTCGTCAATATACCGACGGAGGGTTAAGGGATTCAATCGTCTTGCGGATGCAATATATCGCTGATTCAAATAGTCCATGGTGGCATCCACCTTGGGGTCGTAGGTCAAACCGATGACCGGCGTTCCCATTCTTGCAGCATAAATCAGAATATGGAGCCGCATCCCTATCACAAATTCTGCCCCTCCCACCAAGGCCAAAAGCTGTGCCGGAGACGGTTTTTCCCGCAGAACTCCGCCGGGATATTTCATGGCTTTGGCAGTCTCCTCGGCAATGGGCAGGTCCCTTGGCACCTGCATGGGAACAAAAACCACCTCTAAATCGTACTTGGTACGGATAACATCTGCCGCCTCTGCCACCCTTTTGATTAAATCCGGGTCGGCCTCCTGCCAGGGGCGAAGAGAAATAACACAATAGGGTTTTCCCTTGGGAATCCCTGCTTTTTTTAGAAGCTCTGCCCCCTTTTCCGGTTCGGCCGGCTGGAGGGTAAACGCCGGATCGGCCGTAATCCGAATCTCCGGTGCAGTTACCCCGAACCGCCGGAGTTCCTCCAGAGAGGAGGGTTCCCGCAGGGTAATCAGGTCGACCTGATTTAAAACCTTACAGATATGCCGATGGTTCTTTTCCCGGCGAATGGGTCCGATGCCGTTGGCATAGAGCATCACTTTGGCACCCAGCATCTTCCCCAGATAAATAACACTCAGATAATAAAACAGGGACTTCACCGAGGTAACATCTTGAATCAAACTGCCGCCACCACTGATGAACATCCGGGTTTTCCGTAAATTCTTAATGATGCCGACGAAGTTAAACCGATGAATGGCATCAATGCCGTAGACCGCCTTGGTCTCCATCGGGTCGTTGGACAGAGCCAAAATCCGAATTCCCGGCCGGGCCTTGTGCAGGCTGTCTACCATAGCTTTTAAGATGGAATCGTCCCCGCTGTTGTGGAATCCGTAATACCCCGAAATCATCACATCGGGAGCGCCCTTTCGAAGAACCAAGGGATGCTCTTTTAGATATTCGTCTACCTGAGACAATTCCCGAAGCTCTGTGCCATGGATGGGACTATCATAAATTATGGACTGATACATGGTCATGGCATCCTCTGCCATCGTCTCGATGGAATAATGCTTTTGTACCGTCTCCCGAGCAAATCTGCCCAGCTCCGCCCGCTCCTCGGGCGTGGATTTCAATACCCGGAGAATGTCTTCCTTCAACCGTTCTGTTTCTACCGCCTCACAGCCGCGGCAACAGAAATTGGTGTCGATACCAATCTGCAGTTTGCTTTCATCAAAGATACCGATATACCCCTCGTTTCCGGCAATGATGGAGGGTTTTTCGCAGGCCATGGCCTCTAATGCCGCACGGCTGACCCCGATAAACAGGTCTCCGCTTGCCACAAACCGATTGATGTCCGTCCGGCTTCCGGTGGTAATCACAATCCGTTTTCCGGCAGCTTGGTTCACTGCCGCCCCTTCGGTTTCGATAGCGGTAAGGTCATTACCGCCGCCCACAATCACCACTTCCAGATTGGGGATCTCCTTGATAAGCTCCGGAACTGCCTCCATCAGCTTATGAGCCGCAAAACTCCGGTCGGTATCCATCCGGCTCACATAGACAATCCGGGTCTTCCCCGTGCCTAAATCAAATTCCCGGCTAATGCCGGAATAGTCGGTTTCGGGGGAGAATTTTTCTAAATCAATCCCGTTGATGGTAACCCGAATCTGCTCTTTGGAAAGTCCATAGTTCTCAATCAGGTAATCCTTAATGTCATCGCTGACCGCTAAGGAACGGTCTCCCCAGCGGGTCAACAGATTATAGGGAAATCTGGTAGAAAAGACCCAATGGGCAGTGGTTACAAACCGAAAAGGAATTTTTTTATGGAGAAGACCGCATAAAAATGCCGGAATCCGGGCATGGGCATGAACCACATCAATCCGGTTCTCCAAAATGACCTGTCGAAGCATTCCGTAGGCCTTTCGCATCAACAAGGGATTCTTACTGTGAAAGGGAATCCGAATATGGGTGATGCCGGCATCCTGCAATTCTTTTTCGTAGGCTCCGCCGTTGGAAGCCACAAAAACCTGGACACCCTGACGGCTCAAAGCCTTGGAAAGCTCTACAATATGAGTTTCCGCTCCGCCGATGTCTAACTTCATGGTTGCCATCAAAATCCGCATGGTGATTCTCCTTTCTTTTTTGAGGGTTCTCTTTCCCTATTGTACCCCAGATTTACGCTTTGTGTCAAACCTTTTTTGGCTGTTTGATAAAAAACACAAGAAACCCTTGATGCGGACAAGAAAATACTGTCATTTTTTTGAAGAAAAAAGGTTGACGGAAGAAAGAGAAAGGGATATAATGTTAACATATTAACAATCAAAAAATGGGGCAGTTTCCCCAAACCATAAAAGGAGGAGCTTATTATGAGCAGAGTTTACAATTTTTCCGCAGGACCCTCCATGCTTCCTGTTGAGGTACTGGAACGGGCACAAAAAGAGATGCTGGACTGTAACGGCAGCGGCCAGTCTGTGATGGAGATGAGCCACCGTTCCAAGCAATGGCACGCCATCATCGACAAGACCGAAGCAACCCTTCGGGAGATTATGAATATCCCCGACAACTACAAGGTTCTTTTCTTGCAAGGCGGTGCACACCTGCAGTTTGCTATGGTTCCTTTAAACCTGGGTACCAAGAACAAGAAGGCAGACTATGTTATCACCGGTCAGTGGGCAAAGAAGGCATTTGCAGAGGGCGGTCGCTATGTGGAGGCTAACGCTATCGCATCCAGCGCCGACAAAACCTTCTCCTACCTTCCCAAAATTGACAAGTCTATGGTTACCCCCGGTGCTGACTATGTACACGTTTGTTACAACAACACCATCTACGGAACCCACTTCAACACCCTGCCCGACGTTGGCGACGCTCTGCTGGTTGCAGATATGTCCTCCTGTATCCTCTCCGAGGAAGTGGACATCACCAAGTTCGGCCTCATCTATGCCGGCGCACAGAAGAACATGGGTCCTGCCGGTGTTACCGTGGTTATCATCCGGGAAGACTTAATCGGTGAGGCGATGGACTTTACCCCCACCATGTTAAAGTACGAAACCCAGGCAGAGAACGGTTCCATGTACAACACTCCCCCCACCTACGGCATCTACATGATTGGCCTGGTTTGTGAGTGGATTAAGGAAATGGGCGGCATCAAGGTCATGCACGAAAAGAACGTAGAAAAGGCAAAGATTCTCTACGATTTCCTGGACAACTCCAAGATGTTCAAGGGCACCGTTGTTCCTGAGGACCGCTCTTTGATGAACGTTCCCTTCGTTACCGATTCTGAAGAACTGAACGCTAAGTTCATTGCAGAAGCAAAGGCAAAGGGCTTTATCAACTTAAAAGGCCACAGATCCGTTGGCGGTATGCGTGCCAGCATTTATAATGCAATGCCCAAAGAAGGCGTTGAAGCACTGGTTGCTTTCATGAAGGAATTTGAAGCAAACAACTAATTTTGAATAGAGAGAAGGTATACTACCATGTATCAGATTCAGACTTTGAATAAGATTTCCAAAAAAGGCTTGAGCCGGCTGGGCGAGAACTACTCCTGTGCAGATGAAGTGGCCAATCCCGACGGTATCATCCTCCGCAGCTTTAAGATGCACGATATGGAGCTTCCCCAGAGCCTTCGTGCCGTTGCTCGTGCCGGTGCCGGTGTGAATAACATTCCCATCGAAAAGTGTACCGAGCAGGGCATTGTAGTTTTCAACACCCCCGGCGCTAACGCCAACGCGGTAAAGGAACTGGTTTTGGCAGGTCTTTTCCTGGCATCTCGTAAGGTTGTTCAGGGTATCGACTGGGCAAAAACCTTAATCGGCGAGGGCGATGCTATCTCTGGCTTGGTTGAAAAGGGTAAGGGTAGCTTTGGCGGCCCTGAGATTCAGGGCAAGACCCTGGGCGTTGTTGGTCTTGGCGCCATTGGTGTTCAGGTTGCCAATGCAGCTCACCATCTCGGCATGGATGTTGTGGGTTACGACCCCTACCTGTCTGTGAACGCAGCATGGAATC
Organism: Ructibacterium sp.; assembly: GCA_045540375.1. GTDB lineage: Bacteria > Bacillota > Clostridia > Monoglobales > Monoglobaceae > Ructibacterium. Next base: position 24,813 of record JAZQHD010000030.1, read on the forward strand.
TGACCCGGTTTGCTCATAAGGCAAACAGCCTCCAGGAGGTTCTGGAACAGGCTGACTACATCACCATCCATGTTCCTGCAACTCCCGAGACCAAGGGCATGTTCAATTCCGAAGCCTTTGCATCCATGAAGAATGGTGCAAGACTTTTGAACTTCTCCCGGGATAGCCTGGTAGACGAAGCGGATGTGATTGAAGCTTTAGCAAGCGGAAAGCTCTCCAGCTATGTTACCGACTTCTGTACCGAAAAGCTGCTCCAGACCGAGAATGTGATTTGTATGCCCCACCTGGGCGCTTCCACTCCCGAGAGCGAAGAGAACTGTGCGGTCATGGCGGCTGACCAGATGAAGAACTTCTTAGAGAACGGTAACATCATCAACAGCGTAAACTTCCCTGCATGCGACATGGGTAAGGCTGTCGGCACCAGAATCACCATTCTGCACAAGAATGTTCCCAATATGTTAAAGCAGCTCACCGACGCTTTGGCAAGCAAGGGCGTGAACATCGCTCACATGCTGAACAAGAGCAAGGGCGACAACGCTTACACCATGATTGATGTAGACGGCAATGTTAGCGGTGCTGCCATTGCTGAGATGGAAGCCATCGACGGCGTGATTAAGGTAACTGTCCTGTAAAAGGATCCTTGTATTTTAATATGTAGGGGACGGCCTCCCGGACGTCCCGCAATTTTAAATGCATATTCACCCGGGTCGTCGAGGACACCGACCCCTACACGGTAATGTATCTATATCACCAATACAAGGCAGTAAAACAGATGGTTGCGCACAATGTGTGAGGAAAGTCCGGGCTCCATAGGACAGGATGCAAGCTAACGGCTTGTGGAGGCGACTCTAAGGAAAGTGCAACAGAAAGATACCGCCTGCTTCTGGCAGGTAAGGGTGGAAAGGCGAGGTAAGAGCTCACCCGCCTGTATGGCGACATACGGGCGCTGTAAACCCCATCCGGAGCAACGCTTGAATGGGAGGCTAAGCTGGTCCGGCATCTCCCGAAAGGGCGGCTTGAGGGGTCTGGCGACAGGCGTCCCAGATAGATGACCATCCACGACAGAACCCGGCTTACGGTTTACTGCCAACAAATAAAAACAAGGCGTATCCAGTAATGGATACGCCTTTTCCATGCAATCTTTCTCGTGTTTTAGGAACGCGTTCGCACCTATCCGGCAATTTCTTCGAAATAGGCAATCAGCTTCGGGTCATCGGCTCGGGTAACAACATCAAACAACTCATATACCCCCTCGATTAAGGCTCCCTGCCGGATTAAATCGTCAATCAAGGTAAGAAGACTATCGTAGAAGCCGTCCAGATTCATCACAACAATGGGGGTCGCAATCCGCTTTAGGTATTTTAAGGTAAGAACCTGAAAGAATTCGTCCATAGTCCCAATCCCGCCGGGGGTAATGATATAAATATCAGCGTACTCTTCCATGATATTCTTCCGTTCGCTCATGGTTTCTACCCAGACCTTTTTGTCGCACTCGAAGAGTCCCTCAAAATCCTGCATAAAATGGGGAACCACACCAAATACAAAGCCGTTTTCTTTTTTGATGCCCCGGGCAACAGCACCCATGCACCCCTGTCCCCCGGCACCATAGACCAGGGACAATCCCTTTTGAGCAATCAGCTCACCCAGTTTTTCAATTTCTTTTTTATGACTATCCGCGATTTTCTCGCTGGCTCCGCCGTAAACACAAGCGTAACATTCCTTTTTCATCCGCAAAACCTCCTCACAATTTCATCATTCTGTTTTAGTATATTATAAGGGCAAAAGATTGTTAACTTTTTTCCAGAATATTCCGGATTTCCTGCATCCTCTGGTCGATGGTATTACTGCTTCGAGCACAGTCCAAAAGCTCCTGATTGACCCGCTCCAAAAGCTCCGGAGACAAATCCTTCTTGTACCGGAGGCGATGCTCCAAATTCGCCCAACTCTCCATGGCAACGGTGCGAATCTGTACCTCTACCTTAATATATTTCTTCTCGTTCTGGAGAAAAATAGGGATTTCAATAATCAGATGCAGACTCCGATAGCCGTTTGGCTTGGGATTTTGGATATAATCCTTCTTTTCGATAAGGCGAATATCGTCCTGAGCCAAAAGGCACTCTGCCACCAGATAAATATCGTCTAAAAACCCACAGATAACCCGGATTCCCGCCACGTCATGAAGATTTTCCTCGATGGCGGAAAGGGTCATGGGAAATTCCTTTCGCAATAACTTTCCCTGAATACTGTCCATAGATTTTAACCGGCTGGAAATGTTGGCAATCGGGTTCCGTTCGTGCTGAAGCCGAAACTCCTCGTTGAGAACCTTTAGCTTGGTCTCCACCTCCAGCATGGCACAGCGAAAATAGGTCATCAGCCGTTCTGCATCCCGGAGGGTATCGGCAATCTCCTCGCTGGACTTTCCCTCGATAAAGGACATCAAACCCTGTTTAATATCCATGTTACTCATCCTTTCTTCTCTCCCTTGTCTTTCATTATATCACATCTCCGGTCGAAAAGCAATGGATGGTTAGAGGAAAAACACTTTTCAAGGATTACAGACTGCACAGGGAGTATACTGCCTCTCAGATGCTTGTTCTAATGAAATTGCTTTTCGGGAATATTGCAAATATCTACCATGCTCCCGGTGATATTTTTTCCATATACAGTTACATAGACAATATTATTAAAAATCGGCGGCGTTGTCTCTTCCTGAAGAACATCAACAGACTCTTCTTGCTGTTTAAGCCCTGTAATATCTTCTGTTCCACCTAAAAAAATAGTTGCCACCCCATACTTTATCAGCGCTGCCAACATAACAACGACTAATAAATGATAGGCTATCTTTTTCATAATCAAAAAACAGCTCCCGCCTTTGAACAAGTCCAGCAAAGGGAGCTGTTTTGTTTTAACCTTTGTTCTGCAGAAGACTTTTTAAAAGAGACCTTGCATTTTGTCCTGGTTATCTTCTTCCGGGCATATCATTATACCACCAATCTCCCAACTGCCACTTGTACAGATGATAGGGATCGGGACTGACTTCGCCGTCATAGGCTCCTTCCCGTTCTGGCTGAGGTATATGCTTGCTCAACACCTGATGTTCTCTGACCCAATATCCTTCTCCCGTTGTAGCATTGACGGTATATCTTCCGTTTTGTATGCACTGCCCGGTACTATCTGTTAAGATTCCATACTTTTTGACGGAATAGGTAAAGGTATCAATGCCACTCTCTCCGATAACACCAAACAGGCCTACATCGGGAGCAACCCCCTGACCACCACCTAAAATACCATACTGGTCCAGTTTCAAAACAATGGTGGTTCCGTCCTTCTTGACAAAGGTATCTCCCGCCCGGGCATTGCGGTTATATCTGGCCTGACCCTCGTAGATGGTAATGGGTGGCCAACCCTCCTTGGTTGCCTCAGACACCCGGTATAAAACGGTTGCTGCCTGGCCTCTTGTTAAGGTCATCTTAGGTGCAAAGGTTCCTTTTTCGTCAATCCCTTGAAGAATGCCCTGACCGTAAACAACCCGAATTGCATACTGATAGACAGAATACGCCTCGTCAATATCGGGAACACCGTAATAATAGGGAGGCCCTTCTTTGTAAGCGCCCATACGTTGACAAACGGTATAGATAATATGTGCCATTTCGTCTCTTGGAATGGGTGCGCAAAAGGATTCTTCCGTGGGGAAATAATGACTATCATAGAACAGATATTTCTCAAGACCAACCCGATATACGGCCTGCCACCAACTCTCACCCGGCCAGGGACGTAAATCACATTCCGGGTGTGCCATACGCAACACAACGGTTAGAAATTCCGCTCTTGTCATGGGGTCCTCGGGACAGAATGTTTCCGGACTTTTCCCCACAAATAACCCTCTGTCTACCATTTCGGTTACCGTTTCGTAGAACCAATCGCCTGGCTTTACATCTTTAAACTGAGTCTCGGCAGCCAACCCCGTTGGCACAACTCCAATCAGGATAAAGCAAGCCAAAAGAAGGCTACACAGCTTTTTCATAACAATCCCTCCTCAATCCTTTCTTTTCTCCTTTACCTTTATTTTACCACACTTTTAGTGGAAAAGCAATGGACATGCATGGAGGAAAATAATATTGTGTGGACAAACCGAACCCGACGCTGTACAGTGGTACTGCGAGAGGTAAGGTTTGCTCTAGAGAAAAAACTTCCTTTCATCTTTTGAGTGCGAAGAAAAACTGATGAGATTTGTTCGATGCAAGATGAGGAATGGCAGGCGCGTACTCTGTGTACGTAACTGTCATTCCTCGGCGAAGTATCGGGCAAAGGTCGCAATTTTTCAAGCACGACTGTAGATTATTATTCACTAAAAAAGAGCCGACCATCAAGGTCGGCTCATATCTTTTTTTAGTGAATAATAATTTGCTCGGTTTCCTTATCGAAAAGATGAATCTTATTTGCATCCAAAGCAAGCTTAATGCTGTCGCCCAGCTTGGTGGTGGACCGGGGATTTACTCTTGCAGTGCAGTTTACATCACCGATCTTGAAGTACAGATAAGTTTCCGCACCCATCATTTCGGTCAGGTCAATGTCTACATCAACCAGGCTATCGGGCGCTGCTGCAATGAACGCCTGATCATCGTACATATCCTCGGGACGGATACCCAGGATAACCTCCTTGCCGTTGTAAGCCTGAAGTTCTGCTTTCTTACCCTTGCCGTCCGGCAGCTTAATGCTGATGCCGTTGCCGTTTAAGTAAGTGCCGTCTTCCTTGCTCTCAACAGTAACATTCAGGAAGTTCATCTGAGGAGATCCGATAAAGCCTGCAACGAATACATTACAGGGCAGATTGTAGAGGTTTGCGGGGGTATCAACCTGCTGTACCACACCGTCCTTCATAACTACGATTCTAGTACCCATGGTCATAGCCTCGGTCTGGTCGTGGGTTACATAGATAAAGGTGGTATCCAGCTTCTTATGTAACTTACCGATCTCGGTTCTCATCTGAACACGGAGCTTTGCGTCCAGGTTGGAGAGAGGCTCATCCATCAGGAACACCTTGGGGTTACGAACGATTGCACGACCCAGCGCAACACGCTGTCTCTGACCACCGGAGAGAGCCTTGGGCTTTCTGTCAAGCAGTGCTTCAATACCCAAAATCTTAGCAGCTTCATCTACCTTAGCCTTGATTTCCGCCTTGGGAACCTTTCTCAGCTTCAGGCCAAATGCCATGTTCTCGTACACGGTCATATGAGGATACAATGCATAGTTCTGGAATACCATTGCAATATCTCTATCCTTAGGAACAACATCGTTTACCAGCTTGTCGCCGATATAGAGTTCACCGCCGGTAATCTCTTCCAGACCTGCGATCATTCTCAAGGTGGTGGACTTACCACAACCGGAAGGACCTACGAAGATGATGAATTCCTTATCTTCGATTTCCAGATTGAAATCCTTTACTGCACAAAAACCACCTTGATAAACCTTGGTGATGTTCTTCAAACTTAAACTTGCCATCTTTACAATTCCTCCTAAAAAAACATACGTCTCTTTTTAATAATAGTATTGTAACATAACCTTTTTCAAAATGATAGAGTCATTTTATCCAAACTTAAAATTATTCTTTTAGCGAAATTATATAATCAGCCATTTTTTTAATTTTCGGTATGCAAAGTTAACAAAAAAGACATGGTTCCCCTTGTGCAATTTGCCATGTCCCTGAAAATCATCCTTTTTCCAGGGAAAGACTTGCATTTCTTGGAAAAAAGGAGTATAATATAGGGGATTTTGATTTTTTCTCTAAGGAGTTGATTCAATATGATAAGAGCCGGCGTCTTAGGCGGAACGGGCTATGCGGGAATTGAAACGGTACGGTTATTACTCCGGCACCCGGAGGTAACGGTAACCCGAGTGGTTTCCCAGACCTATGCGGGAAAGCCTTTATCCGAGGTATATCCCAACCTGATGGGGGTCTGCGATCTCATCTGTTCCTCTCTGGATGTAGAGGATATTGCCGCTTCCTGCGACGTGGTCTTTACTGCCCTGCCTCACGGTGCCTCCAAGGAGGTCATCCCTGCTCTTTACGAAGCAGGACTTCGGGTCATTGATTTATCTGGAGACTTCCGGTATCTGGATGTGGAGGTCTACGAAAAATGGTACGGGGAGCCTCACACCGACCCAGAGCTTTTAAAGAAGGCGGTTTATGGTCTTTGCGAGCTTCATCGGGACCAAATTAAAACCACCCGTCTGGTGGGAAATCCCGGTTGCTACACCACCTGTTCTATCTTAGGCTTTGCGCCTTTGGTAAAGGCCGGCGTGGTAGATAACAAGAGCCTGATTATTGATGCCAAGTCCGGTGTTACCGGTGCTGGCCGGGGAGCGAATGTTCCCAATCTCTTCTGTGAATGTACCGAAACCATGAAGGCCTACAAGATTGCAACCCACCGCCATACCTCGGAGATTGAACAGGAGCTGTCCTTACTGGCAGGAGAAGACCTGATGCTCTCCTTTACCCCTCACCTGGCACCCATGAAGCGTGGTATTCTTGCCACCTGCTATGCAAACTTAAAGGGTAGCTACACCGACGAGGAGCTTTTGAATCTGTACAGAGAATTCTACAAGGACGAGCCTTTTGTCCGGATTTATGATAAGGGAACCCTGCCCGAAGTCAAGCACATTGCCGGTTCTAACTGTGTAGGTATTGGCCTTGTGGTTGACCAGAGACTAAACCGGGTTGTGGTGGTATCCTGTGTGGATAATCTGATTAAGGGTGCTGCCGGACAGGCAATCCAGAATATGAACTTGCTCTTCGGTCTGCCGGAAACCACCGGCCTTACCGATCCGGGTATGTATCTGTAGGAGGAAAGAATATGGAACGTTCCATTGAAAAACTGATTAACAAAGCCGAGGTGCTGGTGGAGGCTCTGCCCTATATCCAGAAGTTCTACGGCAAAACCGTCGTCATTAAGTATGGCGGCAACGCCATGATTAACGAAGAGTTGAAGAACCGGGTGATGGAGGACATTACCCTGCTCAAATACATCGGAATTCATCCGGTGGTGGTTCACGGCGGCGGCCCTGATATCTCGGCGGCCCTGACCAAGAACGGGGTTCAGAGCGAGTTCATCAACGGACTTCGGGTTACGGATGCCGAAACGATGGCAATTGCCCAGATGGTACTCATTGGAAAAACCAACAAGGAGATTGTGTCTCTCTTAGGCACCAAAGGCGGCAAGGGCCTTGGTATTTCGGGTATTGATGGTAACCTTTTAACCTGCGAGAAAGCCTATACCGAGGTAGACGGCAAGCAGGTAGATATTGGTTTTGTGGGGAATATCGTCAAGGTCAATACCAAGATGATCGCCCAGCTCACCCGCGAGGATTACATTCCTGTCATTGCCCCCATTGGCGTGGATGAAGAAGGAAACAGCTATAACATCAATGCAGATACCGTGGCAGGTGCCATTGCAGAGGCTTTGGGTGCAGAAAAACTGATGCTTCTCACCGATACCGAGGGGATTAAAGAATCGGCGGATAGCGAGGGCGCTATTCCCAGACTCTCCCGGGAGGAAATCTACCAGATGATAGAGGATGGCAAGATTGTGGGCGGTATGATTCCTAAGGTAAAGGGATGCATCCAGGCCATCGAGGCCGGGGTTAACTCGGTTCACGTCATTGACGGTCGGGTTCCCCATTGCTTGTTGTTGGAGATTTTTACTCATCATGGTATTGGAACCATGATTACAAAATAAAAAGTCGGCATCTGCCGACTTTTTTCTTTTCTCTTCCCTCTTCGCTTTTCTCTGCCCTTTTATCCTCGTTGCAGTCCCGTCATACCGGTACGAACCAGGTCTTTTACCTCATGTTCGTTCAGCATGGTAATAAAGGCACTGATTTTATCCGGCGTTCCGGTGAGTTCTGCCGTCAGGAACTCCGGGGAGATGTCCACCACTTCCGCCCGGAAGATATCGCAAATCTGAATAACACCGGTTCGGTCTTTGGCGCTGACCCGGATGAGAACGTGTTCCCGAAGCACCGCCTCTTCTTTCTTCAACTCGATAATCTTAATGACCTCCTGAAGCTTTGCCAGTTGGTTCTGAATCTGGGTAAAGGTGTTGTCATCGGCACGGACAGCAATGGTAATCCGGGAGATTTCCGGCTTTTCCGTCTCACCAACCGACAGGCTGTCGATGTTGTACATCCTCCGTGAAAAAAGTCCAGAAACCCGGCTCAAAACGCCGGCATGGTTCTTAACCAGAACCGATAATACATGAGTTTTCATAACCCTACCTCCTTAAACATCCTCTGCTTTTCTGCGGTTTTACATGGAATTTTCATCTTAAACCCTGATGTGGTTCCTTTTCCCTTGGCTTAAAGCTCCAGCATGGGCTCCTCGATGGAATTACCGGTAGGCACCATGGGAAGAACCGCCTGGTCGGAATCAATGATACAATTAATCAAGGTGGGTGCCGTCCGGCAGGCAAGGGCCTTTTCCACTGCCGTCTCCAACTCCTCTTTGGTGGTTACTGTAAAGGCATTGGCGCCAAAGCCTCTGGCGACCATCTCGTAATCGGTCTTTTTATCGAGGGTGGTTTCAGAGAACCGCTCCTCATAGAAAATCCGCTGCCACTGCCGTACCATCCCCAACACATTGTTGTTCATGACAACCTCGATAATAGGAAGCTTCTGCTTGACCGCAGTAGAAAGCTCGTTACAATTCATGTGGAAGCATCCGTCTCCGGTAATGTTTAGGACGGTAGCCTCCGGACTTCCAATCTGTGCGCCAATGGCGGCACCCAGACCATAACCCATGGTTCCAAGTCCCCCGGAGGAGAGAAAATGCCGCGGCTGATTGATGCCAAAAAACTGTGCTGTCCACATCTGGTGCTGTCCCACATCGGTACAGACAATCGCATCTCCCGAAGTGGCGGCATGGAGGGTTTCCAGCACCGTCTGGGGCGTCAACGTTTCGTTTTCCGGCTGGTAGGTGGGATACTTTTCTTTCCAATGGGCAATTCGTTCCATCCATTCACCATGGTCAATGGGTTCTTTCAGTTTCTTCAACAATGCGGTCAGCACCGCCTTAGCATCTCCCACCAGATGGGCGTCGGAAAGGATATTTTTATCAATTTCTGCCCGATCAACATCAATATGCAGGATTTTTCTGTCCTTGACAAAGGTGTCGGTATCGCAGGTTACCCGATCCGAGAATCGGGCACCGATGGCAACGAGCAAATCACAGTTCTTAACAGCAAGAGAGGTGGCTTTGGTACCATGCATTCCAATCATACCGGTATAGGCCGGATGCTCCGCCGGGAAGGCACCAAGCCCCATCAAAGACAGGGTAACCGGAGCCTGAATCTGCTTTTGCAGTTCCATCAATTCCTGGGATGCCGAAGCCGCTATCACGCCGCCACCTGCATAAATCAGGGGGCGTTTTGCTTTTTTGATTAGATTGACCGCCTTGGTCATTTCCTTGGCAGTATAGTCGGTCCAGTTATGCTCCGCCGGTTCGGGGAACATGGCGGTAAAGTCCGCCATGTTCTCGGTAGCATCTTTGGTAATATCTATCAAAACGGGACCCGGTCTGCCGGATGCCGCTATCACAAAGGCCTGACGAATAGCAGGAGCAATATCCTCTGCCTTTTTTACCAGAAAGTTGTGTTTGGTGATGGGAATGGTGATTCCCACGATGTCTATCTCTTGAAAGGAGTCTTTTCCCAGATAAGCGGTCCCCACGTTACAGGTAATCGCAACCATGGGTACCGAATCCATATAGGCCGTAGCAATCCCGGTAACCAGATTGGTGGCTCCGGGGCCAGAGGTGGCAAAAACCACTCCGGTTTTCCCAGTGCTCCGGGCAAACCCATCGGCAGCATGGGCGGCTCCCTGTTCATGGGCAGCCAGAATATGCCGGATTTTATCCCCGTGCCGATACAGAGCGTCGTAAATATTCAGAATCGCCCCGCCTGGATACCCAAAGACGGTATCAACACCCTGCTCTAACAGACATTCCACAACGATATCTGCACCCTTTTTCTCCACCGGAACCCACTCCCTTCTCTTTTGTCTTTTGTATGAGAGAAACACTCCCCTATTATTCTTGCAATTATACAGGAAATCCCTGTTTTTGTCAATAGGATCGCTTCTTTGCCCCGGTTCCTAAAAAATTCGAAAAAATCGCCGTTTTCTTTTCTGTTCTACGGGAAAATGAAAACTGTCTGTAATGGTATTGTTATAATGATATGATACAATGGATGATAGAATGGAATTGTTGTCTTCCCTCGAAATAGATACTCTTGATAAAGGAGAATACTCAATATGGCACAAACCAAAGGAACCAAAAAGCGGAGCGGCGCCAAAACTACCCAGAAACCGACGGCAAAAAAGGCCGCTCCTGCCAAGACCGGCAAAGACGCTTCCTCTTCCAAGAAGAATCGCGGAACCAAAACCCTCTCCCATGAGATTCAGGGCATTATCATCATTGCCTGTGGCCTCTTTTTGCTGATGGCATTCTTAACCTCTACCGCCGGAGCTTTCGGCACCCTTTTGCGGAATCTGTTCTACGGCTTACTGGGGTTTGCCAGTGCGATTAGCTGTGTTTTCATTATCATTACAGGGGTTCATGTTTTTATGAACAAAGAGGATCAGCGAAACTCTACCCGCTTTATTCTGCTGGGTTGTCTGATTCTGGCCACCTCGCTTCTGGTGGCATTAGGCTCCGGTGTTGAAAAAATCGGCGGAAGTTTAACAGAGCAGATTCTCGCTCTCTGGAACGATGGTATTCACAACTATGGCGGCGGTGTCATCGGCGGCGGAATTTGTCTGATATTAAAAGCCTTTATGGGAAAAGGCTGTTGGGTTCTTGCCATTGCGCTAGAGCTGATTTTAGTAATTCTTTTAACCGGCGTTTCCTTGGAAACCGTCTTCCGAAAACTGGCAGGTCTCTTTCAGCGTCAGGCTGACAAGGTGGCAGAGGTTGCCGACCAGGAAGCAGAACCGGAGCAGACATCCTCAGTTGAGGAAACCGAGGAAAAAGAGAAATCCTCTTTCTTTCAAAGCATGTTCGGGAAGAAAAAACCTGAGCCGGAAGAGGAACCGCCAAAAAAGAAGAAGTCCAGCGACTTTTTTACCGGTTATTTTTCCGGAGAGGAACCTATGTCCGGGAAAAAGACGGATATTTTGGAAGACGGCCCCAAGGATGCTCAAGACATTCCTGCACGGCGATTTACCTTCCGGGAGGATGACGAGCTACTGGCCAATGTTCTTCCCGCCGAGGAAAAGGAATACGAGAACATTCCTTTCCAGATTGATAATATGAAGACCGGTGTACTTAGCGAAATTCCGGTTACCAACGAGACAGGAGATCTGGTGGAGCAAGAAAACCCCGAGGAGGAAGATCCGGTCTTCACTCCTCCCTCTGACGCCCAGTTAGAGGACACCCCCGAACCCTCCACCAAGCTTGCCATGGATGCCGGCGTTCCCCTAGACCGGGCAGTGGTTGCAGGACGGCGGATGCTTGCCGAGGGCGAACCTCTCTCCCCCGAAGAGGAAATTATGGCAGAACTGGACGAAAGTACAACCGCCCCGACCAGGATGGTGGAATACTTTATGCCTACTCTGGATTTACTGGATCCTCCCAAACCCAGAACCCGGAGCCGGGAGGAGATTAAAGCAGAATTAGAGGAAAAAGCCAACCGGCTTTTAGATACTCTCCGGAGCTTTAAGGTAGAGGCCTGGATTACCAACATCACCCAGGGCCCTGCCGTAACTCGATTCGAGCTACAACCCGGCGTGGGCGTTAAGGTCTCTAAGATTACCAGCCTGACCGACGATATCGCGCTGAGCCTAGCGGCTCCCGGCGTCCGGATTGAGGCTCCCATTCCCGGCAAGTCCGCCATCGGTATCGAGATTCCCAACAAGGAAGCGGCTCCGGTTCCCATTCGTGAGGTTTTAGAGAGCGATAAGTTCCAGAACTTCCAGTCCAAAACCGCCTTTGCTCTGGGCAAGGATATTGCCGGAAGCTGTGTGGTTGCCGACATTGCCAAATTCCCCCATGTATTGATTGCGGGGCAGACCGGCTCGGGTAAGAGTGTCTGCATTAACTCTCTGATTTTAAGTATCCTCTTTAAAGCCAAGCCGGACGAGGTTAAGCTGATTATGGTAGACCCGAAAATGGTGGAGCTGGGGGTCTACAATGGCATTCCTCACCTGCTGATCCCGGTGGTAACCGACCCTAAGAATGCAGCGGCAGCTCTTAACTGGGCGGTGGGCGAGATGCAGAATCGGTATTCTCTCTTAAAGGATAATAATGTCCGAAATCTGAAAGGCTACAACGCCTTGATGGAAGAAAAGGGCGAACCGGACTCCAAACTCCCTGAAATTGTGATTATTATTGACGAGTTTGCCGACTTGATGCTGGCAGCAAAAAATGAGGTGGAGGACGCCATCAATCGCTTGGCAGCTCTGGCACGGGCAGCGGGTATGTATCTGGTCATTGCGACCCAGCGGCCTACCACCAACGTCATTACCGGTGTTATTAAGGCGAATATTCCCTCGAGAATTGCCTTTAATGTAACTTCCCAGATTGATAGCCGAGTTATTCTGGACTCTACCGGTGCAGAAAAGCTTCTGGGGAGGGGCGATATGCTCTATCACCCCAGCGGCTCGGTAAAACCGCAAAGACTCCAGGGAAACTTTGTTACCGATGCAGAAATAGAGCAGGTAATTGAGTTCATCAAGGGACAGTACGAAGCACAATACGACGAATCGGTCATGGAGGATATTCTTCGGGAACAGGAGCGGATTTCCGCAAGCTTAGAGGGCGGCTCCTCCCACAACGAAGACGGAGACGCCGAACCCCGGAGCGGGAGCGAAACCCGGGACGAGCTTTTCCTTCAGGCAGTCGAGATGGTCTTAGAAAACGGCCAGGCGTCGGTTGCCATGTTCCAGCGGCGATTTAAGATTGGCTATCAGCGTGCCGCACGGCTGATTGACCAGATGGAGGAACGGCGGATTATCGGCCCCTACGAGGGAACCAAACCCCGCCAGGTCCTTATTTCCCGTCAGGAGTTCAACGAAATGCTGATGAACCAGGAAGAATAGAAAAAAGGAGGTGTTTCCACCTCCTTTTTTGTTTTTCTATACCTCGCAGATACGACCAATCCGGTCCCCCGGAGCAATATCCAGAATCATATCCTTTCCCGGCTGAATCCCGGCGGCAAGCAGGGTATTACTTACCGTCTTCTCCGCCAGAAGGGGATAGTTGTTCTCGGGACTTAAATGTCCCAATAAAATCTGCCGGACCCCCATCCGTACCAGAAACTCTGCCGCCTTTCCCGCATCGTCATTGGAAAGATGCCCTCTCTCGCTGCGAATCCGCTGTTTTAAAGGAAGGGGATAGCTTCCCATATCCAGCAGGTTCCGATCGTGATTGGATTCTAGAAGCACCGTCCTGCATCCTTTCATGGCACGGAAAAGCTCCTCCTGAAGAATCCCGATATCGGTAGCAATTCCAAGCTTCTTCCCCTCTCCGGTCAGGCAGTAGCCCACCGGGTCTGCCGCATCATGAGGGATGGAAAAGGGAGAAATCCGAATATCTCCCACCGAAAATTCTTCGGTATGGTCAAAGCTTTGCTGATATTGTGGAGCAATCTTCTTTAATTCCGGGGGGATGGCATCCCAGGTTCTTTGATTCGCAAAAACAGGGATTCCGTATCGACGGCTTAGAATTCCAACTCCGCCGGTGTGGTCCCGATGCTCGTGCGTAACCAAAAGGGCGGTTAGCTCTTCGGGGGCAATGCCCGCTTCCCGCATTCCGCTTTCTGCCACTTTCCCGCTGATTCCGCAGTCCACCATGATTTTTGTCTGCTCGGTCCAGACCAGAATCGCATTGCCTCGGCTTCCGCTTCGTATCGAGCACAGCTTCATCCGGCATCCTCCTCTCTTACGAAATAAGGGGCGTCCCTCTCGACGCCCCTTTTTGCATCTTGTTTATGCGGTGGTACTTTCCTCGCTGGTAGATTCCACCTTTCGACCGCTGCCCCGCCGGGCAATCTGGGCACCCAGACTCCGGAGCTTTTCCTCAAAATTCTCGTAGCCACGGTCGATATACTTCAAATTATAAATCTCGGTAACGCCATGTGCCATCAAACCCGCAATCACCAGCGCCGCTCCCGCCCGAAGGTCGGTGGCAGAGACCGGTGCGCCTGTCAGGTAGGGAACACCTTCCACCGTGGCAATTCTGCCCTCTACCGAAATGTTGGCTCCCATTCGGTTCAGCTCACCCACATACTTAAACCGATTGTCCCACACGTTCTCGGTAACAATACTGGTTCCCTTTGCGGTGGCAAGCAAGGTTGCCATCTGGGGTTGCAAATCGGTAGGAAATCCCGGGTGAGGCTGCGTCTTTACATTGGCCGCATCATAGGCCTCGCCCTCCTTGGCATATACCCGGATTGCTTCGTCATATTCTTCAATTCCTACGCCCATTTCCGCCAGCTTTGCCGATAGAGACTCCATATGCTCAGGAATAATATTGCTGATGATGACATCACCACGGGTGGCTGCAGCAGCAATCATAAAGGTTCCGGCTTCAATCTGGTCGGGAATCACACTGAAATTCCCGCCATGAAGTTCTTCTACCCCCTTGATACGAATCAAGTCGGTACCGGCACCGCGAATGTTGGCACCCATACAGTTTAAGAAGTTGGCAACGTCTACAATGTGAGGTTCCTTGGCAGCACTGTCAATCACAGTAGTTCCCTCTGCAAAAACTGCCGCCAACATAATATTAATGGTAGCACCCACCGATACTACGTCTAAGTAAATATTATCTGCTACCAGCTTTTCCGCTTCTAATTCTACCATGCCATGTTCAATGGTAACCTCGGCACCCAGAGCCTTAAATCCCTTAATATGCTGGTCGATGGGCCGAACACCAAAATCACAGCCGCCGGGCAAGGCAACCCGCGCCTTACCAAACCGACCCAGCAATGCACCCATCAGATAAGAGGATGCCCGAATCTTCCGGACGGTTTCGTAGCCTGCTTCAAAACTATTCAATTCCGTGGCGTCCACTTCTACAACGCCGGGAGCAACAAAGGCAGCCTTGCCGCCTAAGTTATTGATGATTTCGATCAGAACATCGATGTCGCTGACATGGGGTACATTATCAATCCGGCACTTACCCTTGACCATAATCGCCGCAACCAGAATTCCTACGGCGGAATTCTTCGCGCCGCTGATTTCTACCCGGCCGGTCAGGGGAGCGCCCCCCAGAACAACCATCTTTTCCATGCTTTTGCCTCCCAGAAACTCCTGTCCAAACACCTGTCAAACAAAGGGGA
The DNA here is from genome assembly GCA_045540375.1 of Ructibacterium sp. Classification (GTDB taxonomy): domain Bacteria; phylum Bacillota; class Clostridia; order Monoglobales; family Monoglobaceae; genus Ructibacterium. Next base: position 40,145 of record JAZQHD010000030.1, read on the forward strand.
AATTCTATCTATTTTTCGTTTGTGGAGTTTCTTCTATCGTAATAAATTCCGTTTCGGAACAGTTCTCCGTACTCATTCTATCACAAACTTTATTACATGTAAATTACAAATCTCTTAAAATCTTAAATTTTTTTATTTTTCTCCTACCACGGTGGCCACCACACAGAAAACCTCCCTGGCACCAGCCGCTTTTAGGATTTTAGCACACTCGTTCAGGGTAGCTCCGGTGGTTGAAATATCATCCACCAGCAGAACCCGCTTCTCCTCCACCACCCGGGGTTTCCTGATTCCAATATTCCCCAGAACATTTCTCTTTCGCTCGTCATAGGACAGACTGCTCTGCTTCCGTCGATGTTCTTTCTGCATCAATACCCGAGACCGAAAGGGCAACTGTAGCTGTTTGGCAACGGCTTTGGCCAGATTCCTGGCCTGGTCGTAACCCGTCTTTCTCATCCGTTCCTTTCTGGGAGGTACTGCCACCACCAAGTCAAGATCCAGATAGGGATGCTCCGCCCTTACCGCGGCCGCCATGTGGATTGCAAAGGTCTGTCCATAGCTCTGATACCGGCTCCGCTTGAACCGAAGTACCGCCTGTCGGGCCGGAGGCTCATAAAGATAAGCACCATACATTTTATGGAAGAAATACCGCTCACCCTCCCGACAATGGACGCAAAAAGTTTGCCCCTGAGGAATCGGCCGTCCGCATCGCTTGCAACTTTTATCCCGGATACAAAAGGGCAGATTCTTGGCACATTCCTGACAGATAGAAATTTCTGCTCCCAAAGAGAGGATTTTTCGGCAGAAAACGCATCGCCGGGGATAAATGAAGTTCATCACCCTGCGACGGATTGTCAACCCCTTCCCCACACCGATTTCTCCTCTCTTTGCCCAATGCTTCTATCATACAAAACCCTCTAGATCTTGTCAACCACTTTTGCCAATCCCCTTTTGCCTTCCTTTTCAATCATTCTCTAGCGTTTCTTCCTTTCGCCGCCACCCGGAACGCCTTCCTTCGTGGCGATTTTTGTCGGGATTTTGGGTTGGGAAATAAATGGGAAATACTTCATCTGTGCTATGATAAGTCCGTATGGAAACAAAAAGGAGGAACACCATGAACATACGAACAGAACATATTGGCACCACCTTGGTGGTGAAATTATTTGGTGAAATCGACCAGAGCTGTGCCGGTGAAATTCGGGCCAGAATTGATGGAGAGCTTCAGGCTCATCCGGTCCAGAACCTGATTCTGGATTTTGCCGAGGTTTCCTTTATGGACAGCTCGGGAATTGGGATGGTTTTAGGTCGGTATAAGGAAATCAAGGCCCGGGGCGGAAAAACCATGATTATTCGCACCCGCCCCCAGGTGGACAGACTTCTGGAGCTTTCCGGTTTGAAGAAGATTATTGACTGCGGATAAAAGGAGGAAAACAATGAATAACCATATGAAACTCACCTTTCCGGCCAAGAGCCGGAACGAGGCCTTTGCCCGGGCGGTGGCCGGTGCCTTTGCGGCACAGCTAGACCCTACCTGCGAGGAACTGGCTGATGTGAAAACTGCCGTCTCCGAGGCGGTTACCAACGCCATTATTCACGGCTATCAAAATACTGCCGAGGAGGTGGAGCTTGTTTGTTCCATCACCGGAACCCGACTGACGGTCATAGTCCGGGATAAGGGGAGGGGCATTGAGAACATCCCCCTTGCCATGCAACCCCTCTACTCCACCGGCCCGGGAGAGGAACGAAGCGGTATGGGTTTTACCGTCATGGAAAGCTTTATGGACACGCTAGACGTGGTTTCAGCTCCGGAGGAGGGTACCACCATCACCATGACCAAGGAAATCGGAGCTTCCTCCCATGATTGACAGCCAGCCGGACCGGAATCTACAGCTTTTGATTCGAGCCAAGGCCGGAGACAAGGACTCTCAGGAGCTACTGGTTCAAGAAAACACCGGATTGGTACATAGCATCGTCAAGCGGTTCTCGGGACGAGGCCAAGAGACAGAAGACCTCTTTCAGATTGGCTGCATCGGGCTAATTAAGGCGGTGCAGCGGTTCGACCTGTCTTTCGGGGTCCGGTTCTCCACCTATGCCGTTCCCATGATTATGGGAGAAATTAAACGGTTTTTACGAGACGATGGCATTATTAAGGTCAGCCGCTCTATGAGAGAAACCGCCTCCAAAGCCATGGCGCTCCGAGAGGCCGCCTTAAATCAGACCGGCCGGGAGCCCACTTTGGGAGAGCTTGCCGCAGAGCTTGGTCTCTCCCCAGCCGAGCTTTCCTCGGCGCTGGAATCGGCCATTCCACCAGAATCTATCGACGCCTCCCGAGAGGACGGAACCCGGGAACAAGACCCCCTTCTCGCTCGGCTCCAAAGCCCCGATACCGCCGATACAACGGTGGTAAACCGCCTGGCTCTAAAGCAGCTTATGGCGGAACTCCCGGGGCGGGAAAAAACCATTATTTATCTCCGGTATTATCAGGAAAAAACCCAGACCGAAATCGCCGGAAGATTGGGAATTTCTCAGGTTCAGGTCTCCCGCATTGAGAAAAAAATTTTATCCACCATGCGGGAAAAACTCTCACGCGACTAGCGTTCGCTTCCCTCTTCCTCTCTTTTTCAATTTCCACATTTTACCAAAGCAAAGGATTCCTGGACAGACGAATATAGATGGTACATGACGGTCTTGCCAAAGGATGCCAGGAGCAAAGATTTCCAATTTTTAAGTAATCTCACTCCCACGGAAAATTGGGTAAGATTTGTTTAAAACAAAAAGGGAAATGGCAGGCATGTACTCCTTGTACATACCTGTCATTTCCCTTTGTAGGTTCGGACAAAGATTGGCGGATTTTCAGTAATCTTACTCGCGCAGAAAACAATAATCATACTCGCGCGGAAAACAGTAATTTACTCGCACGGAAAACAATAATCTTACTCGCGCAGAAAATTTGGTGAGATTTGTTTGGGGCGAGGTTTGGCAAGGCAGGAGTGTACTCCTTGTACATGACTGTCTTGTCAAGCCGATGCCACGAACGAAGATTGCCGAATTTTCAAGCGAGGCCTAGTAGCATGATGCCGGCCAAACTATAATACGTTATCACCGCCACCAAATCAATAATGGTGGTAATCAAGGGACCCGAGGCTACGGCCGGGTCAATTTTTATTTTATGGAAAAAAATGGGAATTATTGTTCCGCTGAGGCTTGCCATCATCATGGAAAGGAACAGGGACAAGCCGACACATGCCGCCACCATAATTCCATATTCTGTGGAAACGGTTTTGCCAAAACAAAGGTAGCCTGTTACGATTACAAAGGAGATCATGCCCATCAAAAGTCCATTCAAACCGCCGACCCGAAGCTCTTTTAAGATAAAGAGCCACTTCTCTTTTCCCGAGATATCCTCATCCATCAGGACCCGGATGGTAACGGCCAGAGATTGCGTTCCCACATTTCCTGCCATTCCCAGAATCAGGGATTGGAAACATACTACAACGGCAACCTGAGCGACAATGGACTCAAAGAATCCCACCACACTGGAAACGCCCATACTCAAGAGCAGCAGTAGGGTTAACCAGGGAAGTCTCTTACGCATACTATCAAAAAGACGTTCCTTGAGATCCTCCTCTGCGGTCAGACCTGCCAGCTTTGCATAGTCTTCACCCAACTCGTCATCTACTGCTTCGATGATGTCTTCGGCAGTAATAACGCCAATAATCTCGTTTTCTTCATTTAATACCGGAATGGAGTCCTCGGCGTAATCTTTCAGCCATTCAATGCTGTCCGCAATCTTCTCGGTGGCAGAAATGCTGGGATATTCCCGGCTGATAATATCCTCTAAAGGCACAAAATCCCGAGCAATAATCAGATCCTTCAGCTCAATGGCTCCGGCATATTTTCCTCCATCATCCACCACATAAATGGTGTTGATGTTATCATTCTCCTCCGCCTGTCCAATCACCGACCGCATGGTTTGTTTGATGGTAAAACTCTCGGAAATCACCACATAATTGGTGGTCATCATACTACCGATTTCGTCCTCTGGGAAGGAGGTAATCAACCGAATATCCTCCGAAACTTCCTCATCAATCAGAGAAATCAACATTTCTCGATGCTCTTCGCTCTCGATATCCTCTAGCGCGTCTACCGCATCGTCGGCGTCCATGTTCTCCAGGACATCTGCCGCCTGCTCAATGGGCAGCTCCTCCAAAAGTTCGGAAACATCATCTAAATAGACGAAGACCTCCGACATTCTTTCGGTTCCTAAGATGTCATAAATATTTTTTCTCTCTTCCTCCTCCAGTTCCAGCATGGCTTCTGCAATATCATTATCATGATAATCGTCCAACGCATCCCGAATTTCCTGAGGTGCCATCTGGCTTTGGAGAATTTGAAGAATCTGTTCTATTTTAGTCAATTCCTGCAATGGTAACCCCTCCTTACTTTATTACAAAGTCGGTATTTTGGGCAAAAAAATACCGGCATCAAATTTCTTTGACGACGGCAATGAAACCATGCAGAAATACTACCACAAAAAGAAATGTGGTACTCTGTACGGTATTTGATTCATTGCTGCGTCCTGACACATTCGACTTCGCCCATCTGCGCCGTCCATAGTTCCACATCCTCTCGAAACGTAATGGTTCACCCGTTGCCGACGTTTCCCCGTAATCAAGAATTACCACGGATTATCGAGTCGCAGGCGGTACCACAAATTTCTTATTAGAGATATAAGCCTCTTACTTTTCATATTCTATCACCTGTTTCCTTCCTTGTCAAACCTTTTTGTTTCACATGAAACATTTTCTCAAAATCTGTCAAAATATTTGTTTCATGTGAAACAATTTTATCAAATCTTGTCAATTTCTTTGTTTCACATGAAACAATTTTCACAAAACTGCAAGAAAGCCTTGTAATTTCCTTGAATGTGTGGTAAAATAGTTTCGTTATTTACAAAACGCATGATAGTGAATCTAGTTCAATTAGGCGAAACGATACAGGTTGTTTTATATAATAAGCGTAATTGCCTTGCTGAGTTAATATCACAAAGCAAGGTCGCAATTTCTCAGGTAAAACAAATGCGCATAAATTTGGAGGAAATTTATTTGACGCAAGATGAGGAATGGCAGGCGAAACCGGGAGGAGCAAGCCCCTCCCCTACAGTACATAACTGTTATTTTTCGGCAATGTATCGGGTAAAAATCGCATTTTTCAAACACGAATGGAGCTATAACTATGGCAAAAATAATCGCAATTGCAAACCAGAAAGGCGGCGTCGGGAAAACAACCACCGCCATCAATTTATCTGCATGCCTTGGTCAAAAAGGCAAAAAAGTTCTGTTGATTGACAGCGACCCCCAGGGAAACACCTCCAGCGGTGTAGGAGTGGACGGAAAAACCGCCGAACTCTCTACCTATGATTGTCTGGTTGGTGGAAAAACTGCAGAGGAAGTCATGGTAGAGACCGATTACAAAAACCTTTGGCTTTGTCCGGGTAACATTAATCTGGCCGGGGCAGAGTTGGAGCTTGTAGACGCAGAAAACCGGGAATATCAGCTAAAAACTGCCATTTCTTCGGCGAAGGACCTGTTTGACTTCATTATTATTGATTGTCCTCCATCCTTAGGTCTTATTACCTTAAACGCCTTTGGTGCAGCAGATAGTGTATTGATACCCATTCAGTGCGAATATTATGCATTGGAGGGCCTGAGCCAGCTCACCAGAACAGTAAAAATGGTAAAGCAAGGTCTGAACAAAGACTTGAAAATTGAAGGAATTCTTTTAACTATGTATGATGCACGGACCAATCTGTCCATGCAGGTGGTAGAAGAAGTAAAGAAATACTTCGGCGCAACCGTTTATAAAACCATGATTCCCAGGAATGTGCGTCTTTCCGTGGCTCCCAGCTACGGTATGCCGGTGATTGCCTTTGATAAGAGTTCCAAGGGAGCCAAGTGTTATATGAATTTAGCTGGCGAAGTAATTCGGGCAAATCGAAATAAATAAAGGAGGAAAACAGGTGGCAGAATCTAAAAAATCGAAAAAAGCCATGGGCAGAGGCCTTGGAGCCCTGTTTCTGGATAACGATCACGAAAATCCTGATGAAATCAGGGATATTGTGAGTGAAATTGACCAGGTTGGCGCACCAAAACCTGATGCCGGCGAGGTAGTTCAGTTAAAAACCATGGATATTGAACCAAATAAAGGCCAGCCTCGTAAAGAATTTGATCAGGACAAGCTGTCGGCTTTGTCCGAATCTATCTTAGAACACGGCGTAATTTCTCCCATTTTAGTAACACCTACTAAGAGCGGAACCTACCGAATTGTAGCGGGAGAACGCCGGTGGAGAGCTTCAAAACTTGCGGGTCTCAAAACCGTTCCCTGTATTATCCGCAGTTTTGAAGACCAGACAGTCATGGAGCTTGCTTTGGTGGAAAATCTCCAAAGAGAGGATTTAAACCCGATTGAAGAAGCAGAAGGATACCAAAAACTGATGGATTCCTTTGATTTAACCCAGGAAGAGGTCAGCAAGCGGGTAGGGAAAAGTCGAAGCGCTGTTGCCAACGCTCTGCGGCTGAATCACCTGCAAAAAGAGGTAAAAACCATGGTGATTCACGGGGAATTGACCCAAGGTCATGCCCGGGCGCTCCTGCCGGTAGAGGATGCTGCACTGCAGATTTCTCTGGCCGAACGTATTATTAAGGAAGGTTTAAATGTCCGTCAGGTAGAGGCCTTGGTTTCCGACCTTGGAAAACCTAAATCCAAAACTCCCAAGACTCAAAACCCCTTGATGAGGAAATTTTACAAGGATGTAGAAGATACTCTGGGTTCCAGACTTGGCACCAAAGTGAAAATTCGAGAAGGTGCTAAAAAGGGTAAAATTGAAATCGAATACTATAGCAAAGACGACCTGGAACGCATCTTATTTGAGCTTCGACGGTAATTCGACAAAAATCGACACCTTAAAAATGGGTCTAGAATCGTCAAAATTATATCTTGGCATGAAATGACACTATGAACCACCAAATTAGTCTTAAAACGAAAATTTGGGCGTATTTTGAGATTTAGGAGAAAATGCAATGTCAGAGGAAAAGAAAAAGAAAAATTTAATCACCTATGCTCTGGTTATGATTCTGGCGGCCATATTCATTATTATCATTGCGGCCATGGCGGACAATCGAGAAGACCAATTTGAAAGTCAGCTTTCTGAGCAAACTCAGATTAATATGGGTATCCAGAACAGAATTGTAAGCTTAGAGGATGAAAACTACAAATTAAAGAAAGAGGCAGAAGAAAAGGATGCCAATCTTGCTCGGGAAGAACAGGCTGCAGCCTTCTATCAGGCATTAAGTCAGATTTATCGGCTGTCGCTGGAAGGAAACACAGAGGAAGCTGCGGCATCTTTCCTGGAGATTGACGAAACCAACCTGACCGAGGAACAGAAAGCTGCCTATACCACACTGCAAAAGCAGTTGCAATTACCCGAAAACTAGAGGTAAGGCTCTCGGGTATTTGGAGGTCTAACCAAGGATGATGGGAAGAAGAATATATTAAAATTTGTTTTTACGATTGTAACTATAAAAAGAAAGGACAAATATCATGATTGATTTAAAATTATTACGTAGTAATCCGGAGGCTGTCAAGGCAGCCCTTGCCCGGAGAAAAGAAGAAGTAGATATTGATGGTTTACTTGATCTGGACAAGGAGCGTCGGGAGCTTATCTTTGTAGCAGAACAGAAAAAAGCGGAACAAAACACTGTTTCTAAGAAGATTCCGGTCATGAAGAAGAATGGCGAGGATACCACTGCTGTCTTTGCAGAAATGAAGGAATTATCTGCTGCTATCAAGGAATGCGATGACAAACTTCGAGAACTGGACGAGAAGATGACCGCCATTCTCTATACCATTCCCAATCTTCCCAACGAGTCTGTTCCGGATGGTGATACCGACGAAGATAATGTGGAAGTCCGTCGTTTTATGGATCCTACTCAATTTGATTTTGAACCGAAGGCACACTGGGATCTGGGTAAGGATTTGAATATTTTAGATCCGGAAACTGCAGCAAAGATTACCGGTACAAGATTCACCGTTTACCGGGGTGCCGGTGCACAGCTGGAACGTGCTATCATGAATTTCTTCTTAGATACACATACCCAAAAGCACGGATATGAAGAGATTTTCCCGCCCTTTATGGTTCACAGAAACTCCATGATTGGTACCGGTCAGCTTCCTAAATTTGAAGAGGATGCCTTTAAGGTGGCAGGCTCCGAGTATTTCTTGGTTCCCACCGCTGAAGTTCCGGTTACCAATATGCTTCGAGATGAAATTATTGACGGGGATGCCCTTCCTATTAAATATTGTGCATATACCGCTTGCTTCCGTGCCGAGGCTGGCTCTGCAGGAAGAGATACCAGAGGTTTGATTCGTCAGCATCAGTTCAATAAGGTAGAGCTGGTGAAGTTCACCAAGCCGGAAGAGTCCTATGCAGAATTAGAAAAACTGGTAGCAGATGCAGAGGATGTTCTGAAACTCTTAAAACTCCCCTATCGAGTGGTAAAAATTTGTATTGGGGATTTAGGTTTCACTGCCGCTATGAAGTATGATATTGAGGTCTGGATGCCCAGCTACAACCGGTTTGTAGAGATTTCCTCCTGCAGTAACTTTGAGGATTTCCAGGCAAGACGCGCTAACATTAAGTATAAAAATTCCGTGAAGGATAAGGCACAATTGGTTCATACCTTGAATGGTTCCGGTGTTGCCATCGGCAGAACCACTGCAGCAATTTTAGAAAACTACCAGAATGCTGACGGTTCTATTACCGTACCCGAGGTGCTCCGTCCTTATTTAGGCGGTAAAGAAGTAATCAAAGGAGAGTTTTAAATGCTAAAGAAAGTTACACTTTTCCTAGGAATTTTTCTGATTTTGGTTACCGGTTGGGTATCGGCGGAAGAGGTTTCCTATCTGGAGATGGATGAAACCGGCAAGGTTTCTTATTCTTCAGCAGAAGAGGAAGCTGTGATGCTGTCAAGCACCCTGACTCCCCTTGCCACCCCGACGAATTTAACCTGGAATGTGGACATAAACGGGGAAGATTTCTTCGGCAATACCGCTTGGGATGCGGTTCCCCATTGTGAAGGTGTATATTATCTTAGGGCTTATCGGGATGGAGAGGAAGTTTTTAATTCTGACATAAGCGGTTTATATGATCATGATAATGATGGTAGAATTTCTATTTCTATCCTGGTTGGTGATGGTGTTTTTGATGCCTCCGGCAACTATACCTTTACTGTTCAGGCTTTGGGAGACCATACCACCTATGATAACAGTGAAATTGCCACCAGCGAAGTTTATTCCTTCACCTGTCCTACAAAAAAACTGGAAACCCCCGAAATTCTGAATTTTCGTAATGGAGTTCTCCGGCATACCTCAGTAGAATATGCCTCCGGCTACAATTATACCATCTATGACCAAAGAAGAAATCAAGTAAGCGGCTTTGTTTATGAATCCAATATTCCCCTGGATTCCGGAAGCATTGTCATCGAAGATTTTGAGCAAGACTTAAAGGATATTTGTAATTGGAATGACAATGTAAAAGGCTTTTATATTACTGTCAACGCAGTAACTTTCAACATTGAGCGTTTCCAAAACAGTGAGGAATCGGATTTCAGCCCTCTTTATTCTTTTGATGCCTCCAATAATAAAGACGATACCAGTTCCCCCAGCGGAGGCGGAGGAGCTCCTATCTTTGTGGAAAATATTTTAAATGATATGAATGACGGAACCATCACTGCTACAGAGGCTCTGGATACTCTCTTACAGGAGATGGATAATCAGGAATTTACCAATCTGGATATGGCACTGAATATGGAAACCAATGATTCTCTTGTCAATAGCATCAGCGAGCTGGAGGCAAAGTTCTGCGAAGAGAATAATACCTCGGTAACTGTTTCCAATTCTGCCGAAGATAGCGATTATCTAGAAGAAAGAGGTATTGATGTTAATGATATTTCAGTTATTGGTGCAGCCCTGAACCGGGTTGAGGGAAATGATGTAGACATTAATTTTTCCAAAGCAGATGATACCTTATCCCAGGATAGCTTATTCTATAAAAATTCAGTTGCGGTCAACATAGATATTGAAGGAGTGGCAGATTCCAAAAAACTGGATATTCCCATCCAGATTACCATGCCGGCACCTAATAGGGTGATTCCGGACAGAATGGTGATTCTTCACTATCATTCCGACGGTTCGATAGAAACCATTCACCCGGGATTATTTTATAAGGATGGTATTCCCTATCTTAATTTTGTTTTGACCAGCTTTTCACCCTTTGTTTTCTGTAACGAGGTTCCTCCTTTTGAGTACGATTCTTCTTCTAATCAGGTAATTGTAACCTCCGAAATTGGCGTACCAGAGGGAACTTTGTTGGTAGGTGCTTACCAAAACGGTGTTTTGATTGACTTTGAGTTTGTTCCTGCTACTATTCTGGAAAACGAGTCCACATTAGTACCTCTTAACACCTTTGATTCCACCGGTGCAGATGAGATTCGCTATTTCGTTTGGAACAGCGTTTCCGACATAAAGCCTCTGATGAAATCAGAAAGTGAGAAGTTGTGATAAATCAAACAGACGGTTTGGGAATTATCCTCTTTGACGGAGAAAAGTTCCTTTCCGTAATTCAAAGGATAAATAATTAAATTTTTATACATAAAAGGAGAAAAAAAATGGCAGAATTATCAGCATTTATTCTATACTTTGTAGCGATGCTAGGCATCGGAATTTTCTTTTTCTTTCAATCAAAGAATAATACAGAAAAGGATTATTTTTTAGGCGGCAGAAAGATGGGACCCTGGGTTACTGCAATGAGTGCGCAAGCATCCGACATGAGTGCATGGCTCTTGATGGGTCTTCCTGGTAGTATCTTAGCTTTCGGCTTTGGTCAGGCATGGATTGGCATTGGCCTTGCTATCGGTACCGCTTTGAACTGGATCATTGTTGCAAAGCGTCTTAGAAAGTTTTCTCGGGCTGCGGGAGATTCCTTTACCCTACCTCAGTACCTTTCTAATCGTTTCTTATCGAAAAGTCATGTTCTAAGTTTAATTTGTGCTGTTGTATTTTTAGTTTGTTTTACCATTTATGTAGCCTCTGCCTTTGTTGCAGGTGCAGATGTATTTACCGCTTTGATTCCGGAACTTCCACGAACAAATGCAATGGTTATTTTTGCAACGATTGTAGTAATCTATACCTTCTTAGGTGGTTTTAATGCTGTTTGCTGGACCGACTTTTTCCAGGGTCTTTTAATGATTGCAGCTCTTTTAATTGTCCCTATTGTTGTTGGTTTTTTCCGTACATTAGAACCTGCAGCACTTACCACGATCTATTCCGGTCCAAATGGTGAAGAATTTAAGTTTGTTTCTAACTTCTTTAATGCGAGTTGGAAAGATATTTTATCCGGACTTGGATGGGGTCTTGGATATTTTGGAATGCCCCACATTATTGTAAGATTTATGTCTATCGAAAAACCTTCCATGGTAAAAAAATCTGCAACAGTTGCAATTATTTGGGTTATTTTGTCGCTGGCTGCAACTATTATAATTGCATATCTTGGAAGAATGTTTGTATACAATAATGGAACCGACCTTTCTGCAGTTCTCTTAGCAGAGGGAAAACAATCTATGGTATTTGTAGAACTGGCAAGAGAAGTCTTTCCCGGTTTCATTGCAGGTCTTTTGCTGGCTGCTATCATTGCAGCATCCATGTCCACTGCAGATTCTCAGCTTCTTGTTGCGGCATCTTCCTTTGCAAGTGATTTGTATAAACCTATGATTCGTAAAAACGCTTCTAATAAAGAAATGATGTGGGTGAGCCGTATCATCGTTTTGGTTATTGCAGTAGTTGCTTTCTTCATCGCAAGCAGTAAAGGAAAAGCTGCACAAGCTATTATGGATTTAGTATCAAACGCATGGGGTATCTTTGGTGCTGCATTCGGTCCTGCAGTTCTTTTCTCCTTGTTCTGGAAGAGATTTACCTATAAAGGTGCTGTTGCAGGTATTGTGGTAGGATCTATTGTAGATATGGCTTGGCTCTGGTTCCCTGTTGCGGGTTCTACTCTTACCTCTATTACCGGAATTTATGAAATTATTCCCGGTTTTATTATAGGTGGTATTGCTGCTTTCCTGGTAACCCTACTTGATAAAAAACCTTCTGCAGAGGTAGAAGCAATCTTCGAAAAAGCAACCGATAACTCCATCGACGACTAATAAAAAGCCTTCCCCACAAAAGGGAAGGCTTTCAAAACATTTTAAGAAAGGAGTCTTTATTATGAAAAATATCATTGTTGGACAATCAGGCGGTCCTACTGCTGTAATTAATAGCAGTCTCGCAGGTGTTTTTACCGCTGCAAAGGACGCAAAAATAGAAAAGATATACGGAATGGTAAATGGAGTTGACGGCCTTTTAAAAGGACATTTTATTGATTTAAAAGAAAAGATAACCACAAAAGAAGACATTGAACTTTTAAAACGCACTCCCTCTGCTGCATTGGGTAGTTGCCGCTTTAAATTACCCTCGGTAGAACAAGACCTAAAAACCTACGAAAAACTCTTTCAAAAGCTCAATGAATTAGAAATAGGGTATTTCATCTATATTGGTGGAAATGACTCTATGGACAGTATTTTAAAACTCTCAGCCTATGCAAAAGAGGTGGGAAGTGATATAAAATTTATGGGGGTTCCAAAAACCATTGATAATGATTTAGCAGAGACCGACCACACTCCAGGGTATGGAAGTGCCGCAAAATATGTAGCGACCTCCTTAAAAGAGATTATCCGGGATAGTAATGTTTATGACATGAAGTCGGTAACTGTTGTGGAAATTATGGGAAGAAATGCCGGATGGCTCACTGCGGCTGCAGCTCTCTCCAAAGATGAAACCTGTCCCGGTCCGGACCTGATTTATCTTCCGGAGCGAACCTTTGATCAAGAGGTATTTTTAAAGGATGTGGAAGCTCTTTTACAGGAGAAAAACACTGTAATTGTAGCAGTTTCGGAATCTTTAAAGGATGAAAAAGGCGTTTACCTATGTGATGCTATGATTCAAAATGCTACCGAAGACTCCTTTGGACATAAGATTCTATCCGGAACCGCCTTGGCAGTTTCGGAACTGGTAACCGAAAGATTGGGCGTAAAATCCAGAGGAATTATCTTTAACACTTTGCAAAGATGTGCAACCCATATAGCATCCTTAACCGATATCAATGAAGCATTTTTAGCAGGAGAAGAAGCAGTCAAAGCTGCACTTTCCGGAGAAACGGGAAAAATGGTTATCTTTACAAGAGTCAAGGAAACTCCATATATCATGGTTCCGGAACTTTTTGAAATCGAAAAGGTAGCTAATGAAGAAAAAACCGTCCCTAATGAATATATCAATCAAACAGGAAACGGTGTTACCGAAAGCTTTTTAACTTACGCAAGACCGCTGATTCAAGGAGAACTCTATCCCATCATGGAAAACGGTTTGCCAAAACATATTGATTTAGTATAAAAAGAAAACCCCGGATTTGTTCCGGGGTTTTTCATGATTCTTATTTGTTAACCAGTTCCTTCAGGCTGCTACCAGCTTTGAAGGTGGGAACCTTAGCTGCTGCGATCTTCATCTCAGCACCGGTCTGAGGATTTCTACCGGTTCTAGCTTCTCTGGTTCTAACTTCGAATCTACCGAAACCTACCAGCTGAACCTTGTCGCCCTTCTTCAGTGCGCCTTCAACAGCATCGATGAAAGCTGCCAGAGCTGCCTCTGCATCTTTCTTAGACAGGTTTGCTTTTTCAGCCATAGCGGCTACTAATTCTTGCTTGTTCATTGTTAAAATCTCCTTTATAATTGGGTAAAAATTAATTTTTATTAACCTCATTTTACTATAAATGATTTAAAAATACCAGTTGTTTTTAAAAATTGTTTTAAATTTGTATACTTGCACAATTTTTTATAAACAGAACTTAGAACAATCTATATTTTTTGTGTATTTTTTATAAATATAAAGAAGAAAAAGGGAAAAGAAAGAAGAAAAGAAAAGATTTTTATGGTTATGAAAACTTTGTATGAGAAGACAACTTTTTATTGTATAAATATAATATATATATTATAATAGTTGTTGTGGCTGTTGTTGGGGGTGTGGATAATGTTGAAAAGAGAGACAAACCCAGACAGGACAAGTCTTTTCTCTTCTTGATAAATCTATGGATAAGTCTGTGGGGATTCCACAGTTTCCACATAGAGAAAGAGAAGATTTTTTTATCCCCAATTTGTCCACATAGAATCCACAGGGAAAATGTGGATTTATATTTGGAATGATTTGAAAAAAAGGTGATGGATGTGAAAAAGAAATCCAAGGCATTTTTGATTGTAAAATTGATCATAAAAAGAATATATTCTAAGATGGATATAATAGGATTAGAAAATATAACTGAGGAGCCGGTTATTTTAGTTGGAAATCATGCTCAAATACATGGTCCTTTGATGGGAGAATTTTATCTTCCGGATCGTTTTTTAACCTGGTGTGCGGGACAGATGATGAATCTCAAGGAGGTTCCTTCTTATGCCTTTGAAGATTTCTGGTCTCAAAAACCAAAATATACACATTGTTTTTATAAAGTTTTATCCTATTTTATAGCACCTCTTTCGGTATTTATCTTTCAAAATGCGAGAACAATTCCGGTTTATCGGGATCATCGGAGTTTTACCACCTTTAAAACTTCTCTAAAAGAGCTGGAACAGGGAAAAAGCATTCTTATTTTTCCGGAATATAATAAACCCTATAATAATATTATTTATGATTTTCAGGAAAGATTTATTGATCTTGCAAAAATGTATCAAAAAAGAACCGGGAAGGAAATTCAATTTGTTCCTTTTTATCTTGCTCCAAATCTAAAAAAAGGGGTAGTAGGAAAGCCTATTTCCTTTTCCGGGGAGCTTCCTTTCGAGGAAGAAAGAGAAAAAATTAAGGAATACCTCATGAAAGAAATCACCAATATGGCAAAGGAACTTCCGGTTCATACCGTAGTTCCTTATCGAAACATAAAAAAGAAAGAGTATCCCCAAAATAAGGAAGAGGAAAAAAAGAATGAAAAAACCTGTTGTAAACTATAAAAATTTTCGCTTATCTAAATGGAATACGGCGGAATTTTCTCATTTAAAGCTTCTTTTTGGGTGGCTTGGATATTTTATTCTTTATTTTTTGACAGAAAATTTCATTCCGGTGGAATATTGCCATGTTATCCACATAAAATTAGATGATATGATTCCTTTTTGCGAATTTTTCTTGATTCCTTATGTGTTTTGGTATTTTTTAATTGTGATTTCTCTGGGATATTTTCTTTTGTATGATATAGAAAGTTTTAAAAAGCTCCAGACTTATATTATCATTACGCAAGTGGTTGCCATGGGAGTTTACATCATATATCCCAGCTGTCAGAACCTTCGTCCAGAGGTTTTTCCCAGAGAGAATTTCTTTACGGATTGTTTATCTTTGATTTATTCTTTTGATACCAACACCGGAGTTTTTCCCTCTCTTCATTGTGCATATTCTATAGGAATTGGTTCGGTCTGGCTTCGAAAAAAGGAAGCAAATCCCTGGTGGAAAGGATTTATTGTTCTTTCGGTTATCTTAATTTGCCTCTCTACTATGTTTATCAAACAGCATTCTGTGGCGGATTTCTTTGCTGCGATTCCGGTTTGTCTTCTGGCAGAATTCCTTGTTTTTGGTGTTTTCTACCCAAGAAAAACGAAAAAGATGATATGATAAGACAGAAAACAACAAAGTTTCTCCTTTTTTTTGAAAGTACTTGTAAAAAAAGGAAAGATATGATATATTCATGATAATAAATTTTGGGGGATTATAAAAAGGATATTAGGTAAGGGAAAGGTGGTTAACCATGGCAAAGTTTTGCGGAATCTGCGGCAAAGAGGCAGAGGACTCTGCGTCTGTGTGCGGAAATTGCGGAACTACTTTTATTCCGGAGGTTGTTCATAAAAATCCGGAAAAGAAAGATAAAAAAGTATTAAAAATGATCGGTGGTATCACGGGAACGATTCTGGTTCTGGCAATGCTTGCCTATTATATTGCAGGTTTCTTTGGGGTAAAAGGAATTATAAGAAATGTGGCAAATGCCTACGAAAAGGAAGAGGCGGAACAGTTGGTTCCCCTGATGAGTAAATATTGGTCTACCTACTACGAAAAAGACGAGGAGTTAGAAAAGATAATAGAAAATTGGATGGAAAAGGATATTATCTACTTTAAAGAGCAGGTAGGAAGTCCATACCGGATAACATATCAGGTTGAAAGGAATCGGGAAATCAATTCATCAGAAATGAAAGACATGAAAGATTGGCTGTCCGGATATCAGGATTATGACGGCCAGATCAGTGAGGCCAGAGAGGTGAAAATTCAGCTTCTTGCCAAGGGAAAGGGAGAAGCGAAGAAAGTGGTTACCCTCCGGATTATTAAGGAAAACGGATGGTGGAAAATTCTAGAGTTTGATATGGTATAAGAAAGACCCGGCTTTGCCGGGTCTTATTTTATTTAGAATCTTTTTTTATAGGGTCCATATGAATGACAATATCCACATTTAACTCTTTTAAAATAGATTTTTCGATGCGGTCAATCATACTATGGCAGTCCACCAGACTTAAGGTTTCCGGCACTTCTGCATGAACCGAGGCAATGATTCTTCCGGGGCCATAGTCGTGGACCATCAGGCCGTGCATCCCCAGAATGTTTTGATGTTCCAGAACCGCCCGGGTAATTTTCTCTTCCAGTTCTTCGGTAGGGCGATGACCCAAAAGCTGATGAATGGTATCTCTTGCCACCTGGAACCCGGACCAGAGAATCAGGCAGGAAACAAGCAGACCCATAATACCATCTAGGGGGAATGAAACAAAGGGGACCAGCAGAGAAGAAAGCAGAACAGCCGCCGTGGCAATGCAATCGTTGATGCTATCCTTGGCCGCTGCCAACAATACCTCGGAGCCGATAGCCTTGCCAAGATATCGGTTATAGTGCCACATCCAGAGCTTTCCAAGGATAGACAGGACTAGCAAAAGCATGACAGAAAGAGAAGTCGATACCGGAACGGGATTTAAAATCTTCCGGATGGCAGTTAAGAAAAGCTCCTGCCCCACAAAAAGAATAAGAAAAGCTACCACCAGGGCGGAAATATATTCTGCCCGTCCATGACCATAGGGGTGGTCCTCGTCGGCACGAAGGCTGCTCATCTTGGCGCCCAGAATCGAAACCACCGATGCACCCATATCTGATAGATTGTTAAAGCCATCCGAGAGAATGGCGATACTTCCGGTTATCAAGCCGGTAAGAACCTTCACTGCAAACAAAAGAAGATTACAAATGATACCCAGAACACCGCCTAAAACACCATATTGCTCCCGGACATAGGGGTCCTGGGTATTCTGGTAGTTGTGGATTCTGGATTTCACAAGAAACCGAATCATGAAAACGCCTCGCTCTTCTAAAAATTAATGATACGGCTTCGGTACCGGACACTTAAGACCAGACCCATCGCCAGCATGGTGGTAATCATAGAAGACCCGCCATAGCTGTAAAAGGGTAGGGTAATACCGGTTACCGGGAATAAGCCAAGACACATACCAATATTCTCAAATACCTGAAAAATCAACATGGCCGCTACCCCGATGCAAATATGTCTGCCAAGGGAATTCCGGGCGTTGAGACCAATGTGAATACAACGGAAAATCAATCCCGCAAGGAGGACAATCACCAGGATTCCTCCAACCATACCTAACTCTTCGCAGATGGCAGAATAGATAAAGTCGGTATGTCGCTCCGGAAGAAGGTTTCCTACCTGACTGGAGCCTTTATAAAGTCCGGTACCAAAGAGCTTTCCAGAGCCAACCGCCGTTTTGGACTGAACCGCATGATAGCCAGCACCGGTGGGGTCCAGTTCCGGATGAAAGGCGGTGATTAACCGGTTTTTTTGATAATCCTGAAGAATAAAGAACCAAACCACCGGGAAGAGTGCCGCCAGGGCACCCAGACCGCAGAGAAGATGTTTCCACCGGATTCCGGCGGTAAAGAGCATCACCAGAGCGATTCCCCCGAAGACAGCCGCGGTACCAAAATCCGGCTGCAGAAGAAGAAGTATCATAATGACCACCAAAAAGAGCAGAAGAAAGAGGAGTTCTTTGGGTCGATGAATCCGGTCCTGATGGTCAGATAGTTTCCGGGCAAACAGAATGATAAAGAAGAGCTTCATCAGTTCCGCCGGCTGAAAATTCACCGGACCTAATTCAAACCAACTTCGGGCACCGCCCCGAACCGCTCCCAGACCGGGAATCAAAACCAGAATCAGGAGAAGAATTCCGGCACCGTAGAGGTAATAGGAGATTCTGGAAAGGTAGTCATAGTCCAGAATCATCAGGATAACCACCCCCACAACCCCCAGCAAAAAGGCTGCCAGTTGAATCAAAATGTATTTTCCGCCTCCGGCAGAGGAAATCATCAAAAAGCCGAAGAAGGTATTGAGAAGAATCAACAGAACCAGGGGTAAATCCAGATTCCGGGACAGGGTTCGCAGTCGATAGGAGGAATGGAACATATCAATTATCTCCTTTCTTTATAAAAACTTAGGGCAACGCCGTCGCCTACCGGCAGAACCGAGGTTTCCAGCTCCGGCATGGACGAGAGCATCGTAAGGTACTGCCGGAGTCTTTTCACAATGGTGATTTTCCGGTGCTGTACCAACTCGTCGGTGGCGGTCATTCCCTTATAGAGGACGTTGTCCGATACCAGAAGGCCTCCCGGCTTTAACAGACGGAGACAATGGGGAAAGAAATTTCCGTACTGGGCTTTTGCCGCGTCCAGAAATACCATGTCATATTCTCCGGAAAGGGTGGGAAGTACCTCTTTGGCGTCCCCGTAGTGGAGAGTAATCCGTTGGTCAAGACCCGCTTTTTTGAAGTTTTCCCGGGCCACCCGTGCCGCATCCTCCGAAATTTCTATTGTGGTTACGGTTTCAGCACCAGCCAGTGCCATGCCAATGGCAGAATATCCGATGGCACAGCCAATTTCCAGTACTGATTTTACTCTGCCTAGGCGAATCAGGACTTCCAAAAGCTTTATGGTTTCCGGTTGGGAGATAGGAACATCATATTCCTTGGCAAACTGTTCCAATTCCCCCATCAGTCCCTCCCGCTTGGGAAGTAAATCCCGCAGATAACGGATGATGTATTCGTAGTTGATAGAGTCGTCAATCATATTCTTCCTCCCATCGTGCTTGAAAATTCCGCAATCTGTGTCCGTCGCTGCGTTATAAAATGACAGTTGCGTACACTGTAGGGGATGGCCTCCCGGACATCCCGTTGCCAATACGAAAATCCTTGCGGGACGTCGTTCTCGCGTGGGCAAATATGCCGGTGGCATATTTGTAGCGGAAAATGAGATGCGACAGCATCGGCTTTGAGGAAACGCCCTGCGTTTCTTCTATAACAATTACGCCGTCCCCTACGAAACACATCTCACAAAATTTTCTGCTCACTCGTCATATTAAAAAAATGGGGATCTTACATGTGGCTTGGTAATCTTAAATAATATCCGGCATTGGCGGAGTATTATGCCCCTTGGGTTTTTGCTATTTTTTGGTTATGTTCTTCAAAGGTTTTGGAGAACAGGTTTCCGCTGCCGTCGGAAGTTGCCAAAAAGTACAGATAATCGGTGTCGGCAGGGTGCAGGGCCGCTTCTACCGAGGCAAGTCCCGGCGAGGCAATGGGCCCTTTGGGCAAACCGCCGTACAGGTAAGTATTATAGGGAGAGTCTATGGCGATATCTTCGATGCTTAAAATGGTCTTTCTCTCTTTTAATATATACTGAACCGTAGCACAGGATTCCAGTTTCATGCCCAATTCCATCCGGTTTTCAAACACCGAGGCAACCAGGGGCCGTTCCTGGTCATTGGCAGCCTCCCGCTCAATCACCGAGGCAAAAATTAAAATTTCGTCCAGCGTTTTGTCGGTACCGTAGCCGTGATAGACCGGAACAACCTTTTCGTTAAAGGTTTCCAACATCCGGCTGATAATTTCGTGTTCGCCCTCCTCGGGAGAGAAGAGATAGGTGTCCGGATAGAGGTATCCCTCCAAGCGGTTTTCGGTTCGGGGAATTTCTGCAACAAAGGGAAAGTCAAAGCTTCCGGTTTCGATTTCCCGATAGAAGACCTCCCGATCCCCCAGGCCGTTTTCCACCAATAAATCCACAATCTGCCAAAGCTCGAAGCCTTCGGGAATCACCACTTTTTTAGCGGCTTCCGAGACGTCGGGAGCAGAGGCCATGACCTCTAAAAGGTCAGAATAGCTCATGGAATCCGAGACAAAATGAATCCCTTTCTGGTAGACAAGATCCCCCCGGAACCGGGCATATAGCTTAAAGACCAGCGGATGCCGGATGAGTTTGCCATCCTTTAACTGGTTGGCAATCACCGAACTGCCGGAGCCCTCCATAAGCTCAATGGTGATAAGCTCCTTGGACCCCCCGGTGCCAAAGAAATCGGCCGTAACCGAAAGGGCAGAGAGAATCAACACCGACGCCACAAGAAGTAACCCAAAGAGACCCCATTTTTTTCGGGGTTTCTGGGTTGGTTGCCCTTGCTCTGTCTGGGTTGTCGATTCCATTTGGTTGAGTTGTTCTGATTGTTCCATCAAGAATCCCTCCTGACTATCCTATGATCCAGACCCCTGCAATGCAGAGGAGACATAGCAACACCGGAAGAGTTAGAAAGCTCTGTCCTAACAATTCCGATGTTTTCATTAATTTGGTTTCCGGTGCTGGCCGGGTCATCTTCCAAAGGCCCAGAAACCCCAGCGCCGCTGCGACCAATCCTCCCATAAAGAGCCATAGCGTCCCCATGGGGTAGTAGAGAAGTTCTCCGCTATAACGGGAAAGAAGTACCGCAGTGATATTGTTGACCAGGTGGAAGACCATACAGGCATACAAAGACCCGGTCCGGCGAAGAACAAAGACCGCCGCCCACCCTAAAAACAGGTACCCCAAAAAGCCGGCAATACTTCCGTGCATCAGGGCGAATAACAAGGTGGTAAAAACCAGGGCGGCACAGGTGTTGAACTCCTTCATAACCCCGTAAACGATTCCCCGGAAGAGAAACTCTTCAAAGATGGCGGGAATCACCGCCACCACCAGAAGTGCCGACATAAGCTGAGAAAAGTTCCGGGGAACCACCGAATCCCCTTCGTTTAAGAGAAGATTCATGGGCAGATTCAAAAGGAGCATCACAAACTGACAGCCAACTCCGGCCAGCAGTACATAACTCCACAAACTCCGTCGGCAATTTTTTAATCCGAACCGTTCCCGAGCGGTTTTGACGGTCAGGAGGCGGTTTCGGCGGGCATAAAAGCTCAAGGGAAGTAGGTAGGCAAACAGCTCTACCAAAAGCATCTGTACCCAAAAAGGAGGGGGAACCGAAAAAAAGCTGGAGACGACCGAAATGACAATTGCCACTGCCGTCTGAATGGCAGCGATCCAGAAAAGCATCCAGCGGATGCTACGAAGCCGTTGTTTTCCCTCCCGGTAGGATGGTCTGTTCAATAATTCGGTTGATGATTCCATAAATATCCTCCCGTTGGTTCTTAATCCGTTATTACTGCATCTACCGGAAGGTCAAATTCCTCCCGGGGGAGCCGGTCTGTCAGGCATTCCAAAAAGGCAAGACCCAGTTTCTTGCCGGAAAAATCTTTCAAAAATTTATCATAATATCCGCCGCCGTAGCCTAGCCGGTAGCCCTCTTGGTCAAAGGCAAGGCCGGGAACCAGACAGAGGTCGATTTCTTCTTTGGAAATCACAGGTGCATCCGGAGCCGGTTCTAAAATGCCGTAGGACCCAGGACGTAACTGCTGAAAATCCGTCAAACGCACAGCGGTCATGGTTTTGGTTTGGGGGTCGCAGCGGGGTACGGCAATCTCCTTTCCCAGAGCGAGAAGCTTCTTGGTCAAAGCCAAGGTTTCTACCTCGCTGCCAAAGGAAAGATAAAGAAAAACAGTTTTTGCCTCTAAAATGGCAGAATAAGTCAATACCCTTTCCAAAATCCGGCGGTTTTTTTCTGTTTTATCCGGGATAGACGCCCGGAGTGCTTTCCATTTGCGGCGAAGAGCCGCTTTTTCGTTACACATAGGAAGGGGTCTGCATCTGGGCGAGAATTTCTTCGCCCTTCCCTTCTTTGGTACAGAAGTTCACCAGTGCAGCACCGAACTCCAAGGCGCTTCCTGCGCCCTTGCCGGTGATGATGTTTCCATCCACAGCCACCGGAGCAGAGGTTACCACCGCTCCTTTTAAGTGTTCCTCAAAGCCGGGGAAACAGGTAGCTTCCTTTCCGGCAAGGAGACCCAGCTCCCCGAATATCATGGGGGCAGCACAGATTGCTGCTACCAGCTTTTTTTCTTTGGCGCAGGAGAGGATCAGCTCCTCCACAAAGGAGTCTGCCTGCAGATTGGTGGTTCCGGGCATTCCTCCAGGCAGAATGACACCCTTGATCGAGAGCTTGTCTACCTGGTCGGGAAGAAGATCTGCCATCACGGTGATGCCATGAGCGCCCGTTACTGCTTTTCCGGTAATACCAACCGTTTGAACAGGAATCCCCGCCCGGCGGAGAATGTCCAGGGGTGCAATCATTTCGGTTTCTTCAAAACCGTCGGCCAATAAAACGTATAGCATAGCGTTACCGCTCCTTTCGTACAGTTAAAATAAACTTCGGCAACATCATCATTCGCCCAATCCGGCTGGGTTGCTTTAGAAGGCGGTAGAACCATTCTAAATTCAGCTTGATGAAAATTTGGGGCGCCCGCTTGGCAGTTCCGGCAAAGACATCCAAGGACCCGCCTACCCCCATACAGAGGTTCACCGTTAGGTCGTTCTTGTGTTTCTCAATCCACTTTTCCTGTTTGGGTGCCCCCAGACAGACCAGAAGAAGCTTGGCGCCGGATTCGTTAATCTGTTTCACGATATCCCCTTCGTCCTCTTCTTTAAAGTAGCCGTCATGAACCCCGGACACCAACAGGCCCGGGTATTTTGTTTCCAAATTTTCCTTGGCAATCTCTGCCACGCCGGGTTTGGCGCCGAACAAAAAGACGCCCTCTCCGGTTTTGGCGATACGCTCCAAAAGATGACAGGTCAAATCAAAGCCGGGAACCCGTTCGGGAACCGGATCTTTCAGCATCCGGGAGCCATAGACCACCCCAATGCCGTCGGGGGTACAAAGGTCAGCATCGTTCAGGATTTTCCGGAAGCTCTCATCCTGATAGGCTGCCATGATAATCTCCGGGTTGGGGGTATAGATGGCAGAGACTCCTTCCTGTGCCAAAAGAGACAGTGCCGTTTCTACGGCTTCTTCCATGGTGATTTTATCAATATGAACACCTAAAATTTCTACTGTTTTTCGCATAGGTATCACTCCTATCTTACAGAGTTTCCATAAAGGCCTTTAATTTTTCTGCTATCATTCGATGCCCCACATCGTTGGGGTGAAGTCCGTCGGGCAGAAATGCCTGCTGAACCTCAGGGATTTCCGGCTGGATGCCGGACACGGCATAGAGATCCAATACTGGTAAGGAATAGTATTCCGCCACCTGGCGAATGGCATTCACATAATCGAGTAAGGTGGTGCCAACCGACATGGCTTTATTTCCGGCAAGGTTGGGTTTCTTTTCCCCCAGCCGATGGAGAGGAGTCATAATGACAATGGGTTTTCCCAGGTATTTCTTGATAAGGCCCCGGAACAAATAGTGGCAGGCACCATAGAAGGTGTCGGGAGTCCGGTCGGAGAATCTTCCGATGGGAGCATCTCCGTGGCCGTAGTCGTTGGTTCCTCCAAAGACTACAACAAAATCTGCCTCGTCATCCATGGTTTCAAACCGCTCGCAGAAAGAATTCACATCCACCCAATCGTCCTTGGGACGGATGGGGGTTCCTGTCTGGAGGGCAAATCGGGTGGCACTGATGCCATAGTTGTTTACCTTTTTCAGTCCGGCAATCTTTCCGAACACGTCCGCATACCGGTTCTCGGTACAACTTGCTCCGACACCTTCGGTAATGCTGTCGCCGATAATATTTGCTGTCAATCCTTCTAATTTCATAGCAATTCTCCTTTATTCTTGGCTATTGACGGTAGGAAGGGGTGATTCGTGCATGGAGAATAAAGGCTCCTGGCTGCCGTCATTTTTCCAGACCACAACCTTTACCGAGTCGGCACCGGAGGGGTCAAAATTGTCAAATAAAATCTGATTATAGTTGTCCTCATAAATAGCGGTTTCTTTGCTTGCGGCAGTCATGAGTACGCCGTCCTTGTATGCGCCGATGAGTACCAGAGCATTTTCGATGTAACGATCACTGCCAATGGTAACCCAGTTTTCAAGGGGGTCATAGGCAACCGCCTGTTCTGCAAAGACAAAGGGGGAAAAACTGGTCAGGACAAAGGTGGCAAAAATACCGTTTCCGTAGGTGATGGTGGGATAAATCTTCTCCACCGAGCCATTCTCTTTATAGTGGAGAATCATAAAGCGGGAAGATTCCACACCGCTAGGGAGAGGAATGGTAACCACGACAGGAATCTGCAGATTCTTGGAATCGGAAACCCCGGCCATATCCATATTGACCGCAATGGCCTTTTTGTAGAATTTACTATCAAAGGAGGGGGTTTCATTCGGCTCCGAGAAGGAAAGATTGACGTTGGAGCCATCTTGAGCATTGAGGGCAGCACCCACCACCGACACATCAGAAATATTAATGCCGTTGGATGCCAGATACCCCTGGCTGCCCGAGTCCTCCTGTACCGATACGCTGATGCCGGTTTCATTACAGTATGCCTCCTCAATTTGGCTGAGTTTCCGGGTCATATCTTCGTTATATTTTAAGGAATCCGCCATTTCTTGATTGGTGATGTTGTACTTCTGCATATCGCTTTTCATCTGCTCTACTGCATCCGCTGCACCATTCTGTCCATAAAGGGCGTTGTTCCAGGCATCGTCCAGGGTTCCCCCTGCTGTAACATAGTCGGCAGGGTTGTATAAGGGACTGAAATCGGACATATCACTGTTTTGTGCCTCTTCCATATTGGCAGAATAGGCACGAATCCGCAGATAGAATCCGGTAGCATCGGGCTTCAGACTTCGAAAGTGATCCAAGGAATCGGTAAGATCTACCGTTTTTCTGGTAGATTGGGTGTCCTCACTACTAAAGTCGTTGCTGTAACCAATCTGCTTTTTGTTCTGGTCGTAGACATAGAAATAGATGCCATCTTCTTCGGTGGAGCCGGTGTAGCTCAGGGAGCCGTCCTTCTCCCAGGTAAGGTTGGTGGGGGTAGCCACTTTTCTCGAGGGGGCGGTGAAGTTGTACACCGGACTGGTGGCAATCTCGCTGTCGCTGTAGGTAATGCCGTCGCCCTTTGCCTGAATGGTAAAAGTATACGCTCCGCTTACCGAAAAGAGGTCAGGGCTTAAACTCCGAAGGAGGTAGGAATGACGGATATTTCCGTCTGTAATAATCATACCCCGTGGTTTGGAATCTTCCGCCTTCACTCCGTCCCGATAAACAATAATGTCGTAGCATCCGCCGGCGGCAGGAACATCATCCCAGGAGGCGGAACCTAAGAGAAGGTTTCCCTGGCGGTTCACGTTCCATTTGAGGTTAGCGGGAGTGGGAAGCTTTGTGGTCGCTGCAAATGCCGGAAGACAGCTGAAAATCATGGTAATTGCCAAACAGAACAATATAAATTTTTTCATAAAAACAGACTCCTTTATGGGGGAAAATCTTTAACCAAATTATTTTACCACAAATGGTAAGATTTTTCAATCCCGTTTTTACTTTTTCAGTCGGCGGCGAAGCCGGCTCAAATGCCGCTCAAAGTTTCCGCTTTTGATAAACTCGGCTAAGACATACTGGTCCAGAACCGGCACCGAGCAGGAAAACTGCCCCAATCGTTTGTCGTACTCTGCCATTAGTTCTCGGGGCAGAATCAGATACCCCATCCTCATGGCAGGGGATAAGGTCTTGGAAAAGGTGTTAAGATAGAGGACGTTTTCCTCTCCCGACATGGCATAAAGGGTTTCGATGGGCTGTCCCGGAGCGTAGAATTCACTGCCGAAATCATCCTCCACCAAATACCGCCCCGGCTTTGCCCAGGAGAGGTATTCCCATCGCTTGCCGGCAGGGGCGGTTACTCCGGTGGGGTAGCTTCCGAAGGGGGTTACATGGAGCACCGAGGCAGAGGTTTGATTCAAAGCATCCGTTTTGATGCCATCCTTTCCCATGGGTAATTTCTCTACCATGGCACCCTCTGCGGAATAAACTTCCTCAATCTGGGCATAGGAAGGGTTTTCGATTCCAAAAATCCGTTCTCTGCCTAAAAGCTGAATCACCGTTTCGTAAAGCTGTTCCGCCCCCGAACCAATAATAATCTGTTCCGGCTGTGCCACCATTCCCCGGTACCGGAGGAGGTAGGCGGAGATAGCGTTCCGAAGTGCCGGAATCCCTTTCCCCGGAGACTTGACAAAGAGCCGTTCTCCCTGTTCGCTCATGACCTTTCGCACTGTTTTAAACCAGACTGAGCCTAAAACGTCGGTCTCGGGAAGGGGAAGGTCTTCTTTCAGGTAGGAAAGGGAGGTCTCGCTGGTTTTTTCCGACCGGGCAGGAAGATCCAGCGTGCAGATAAAGTACCCGCTCCGCTCTCTGGGGGAAAGATATCCCTCTTCGGCTAAGATGTTGTAGGCGGTTTCCACCGTCATAACACTGCACCCGGTTCGGTCTGCCATGGTCCGTTTAGAGGGGAGCTTGCTCCCGGCAGGGTATTCTCCCTTGATAATTTTTTCCTTGATGGTCTGATACAGACGCAAATACTTTTTCTCTTTCATCTGGTATGGTAAAATTCTCCCTTTTTGAACATTTACTTCATATCACATTTTAAGTATAATACAGATAAGAAAAGTTGTAAAGGAGAATTTTTATGGCATATCCCAAAGTTTTGACGATTCAGGATATTTCTTGTGTGGGACAGTGTTCGTTAACGGTGGCACTTCCCATTATTTCCGCTTGCGGTATCGAAACCTGTGTTCTGCCCTCGGCGGTCTTATCCACCCATACGGCAGGATTTTCCGGCTACACCTTCCGGGACTTGACCGAGGATATTCCCGGCATCTGTAATCATTGGGTGAAGGAAGGCATCACTTTTGATGCCATCTATACTGGATATTTAGGGAGTACCGAGCAGATCGCTATGGTAGAGGAGCTGTTCCAAAAAGTTTCCGGGGAGAATAGTCTTCGGATTGTAGACCCTGCTATGGCAGACGGGGGGAAGCTCTATCCCGCCTTTGATGATGCCTTTGTAGAGGCTATGAAAGGACTCTGCAAAAAGGCGGACTATGTGGTGCCCAACATTACCGAAGCCTGCTTTTTGACCGGAGTTCCCTATCGGGAGGAGTATGACAGAGCCTATATTGATGAGCTTCTCGCCGCCTTGGCAGAGCTTGGCTGTCGCAAGGTGATTTTAACCGGGGTTTCCTATCAAAAAGAAACCACCGGAATTGTGGTTTACGAGAATGGAACCTATCAGTATTATGAGCACGCCTTACGTTCCAACAGTTGTCATGGTACCGGGGATGTGTACGCCTCGGCATTTGTGGGAGCGTTGGTTCGCGGGAAGTCTGCTTATGATGCGGCAAAGATTGCGGCAGACTACACCTTAGCTTGCATTGATGCCACCGCAGAGGTGGAGAACCATTGGTACGGACCGGCGTTTGAGCTTGCTCTTGGCAAATTAATCGAAATGCTATAGAAGCCCTTGAAAATTGGCGAGCTTGTCCTGTGTCATCGGCTTGGTAAGCCACTCACATACAACCAAACCATAAACCCATCCGTCAAATATCGTAGGGGATGGCTTCCCGGACATCCCGTTTGCCATTGCGCAAAAACCCATGCGGGTCGTCGTTCTCGCGTGGGCAAATATGCCGGTGGCATATTTGTAGCGGAAAATGAGATGCGACAGCATCGGCTTTGAGGAAACGCCCTGCGTTTCTTCTATAACAATTACGCCGACCCCCTACAAAAAAACGATAATTTATCCGTCCAACATCGTAGGGACCGGATTTATCCGTTCCGAAAACATAGCATAAATGGTGGGATTTTCATTAAAAAAACCGTAGATTCTAATAGAACCTACGGTTTTTTGGTGCCGCTGGCCGGAGTCGAACCGGCACGGGGTCGCCCCCGACGGATTTTGAGTCCGTTGCGTCTGCCAATTTCACCACAGCGGCATATTCAAGTGTACCAACGGAAAGTCATTATACCACATAATTTTGGAGAATGCAAGTGTTTTTTAAAAATTTTGAGAAATGAGTTTTACACCAAGGCGGCGGTTGTTATTTTGAGTAGGGAGGAACCGCCGTGTTTACATTTGGAATTATTTATGATATAATAGATTTTAACAATAATTCCCTCAAAAATGCAACAAGAAACTACTTCCGGTATGTAAATGATCCGGCTGAAAGCGGAAAACTTCTGCAACGGGATAGAAGAAAGGAGGAAACCCCGATGTTACAGACCACCCTTTGTTATATCGAGAAAGACGGAAAATACCTGATGCTTCACCGGGTTTCCAAGAAAAACGACGTGAATCGCGACAAATGGATTGGTGTCGGAGGCAAGTTCGAGCCGGGAGAGGCTCCTGAGGAATGTCTCCTCCGGGAAGTGAAGGAGGAAACTGGACTGACCCTTTTGTCCTACCAATTTCGTGGGATTCTCACCTTCCGCTGCGATTCCATGGATCCGGAATATATCTTTCTATACACCTCTGATCAGTTTGAAGGAACCCTGACAGATTGCGACGAAGGGGAGCTTA
Source organism: Ructibacterium sp. (assembly GCA_045540375.1). Classification (GTDB taxonomy): domain Bacteria; phylum Bacillota; class Clostridia; order Monoglobales; family Monoglobaceae; genus Ructibacterium. Next base: position 69,058 of record JAZQHD010000030.1, read on the forward strand.
CCTGGGTGAAGAAAGAGGATGTTTTTGCCCTGAACCTTTGGGAGGGGGATAAACTCATGTTTCGGCTCCTTGCGGAGCGGGAGACGCCCTTTTCCTTAAAGCTGACCTATCAGGGGGATGCTCTGGTAGAGGCAAAGGAGTATTGACAGTCGTGCTGGAAAATCAGGCAATCTGCGCCCATTACTACAAAAAAATGCCGGTTACATACACAAAGTATGCGCCCGGCATTTTCCATTTTGTAATGAACACATCTCACCTAATTTTCTGCGCACTCGTTTGATAAAAAGGCGGCTCGGCAAGACAATCACATACACATGGTAGGGGCGATGTGGGCATCGTCCCCTACACCCAAAACAAGCTCATCCAATTTTCTGCGCACTCAAATAATAATATTTGTAGCGAAAACTGAAATGCAACGGCATCAGCTTTTAGGAAACACGGAGCGTTTCTTCCAAAATCATCGGATTGCTCCTCCCGTCTTATGTCGTAAATCTATCCGGGAGAGGGTGGAACCCCTCCCCTACAGGAGCGCCGCGCTCCATATTTACAAATTGGCAAAATTGTGATATAATAACAAGCCAGAATGGTACCATTCAAAATTCGAGTGTTTATTGTTGCACAGAAAGAGGGAAATGAGGTATGAAAAAGAAACTTTTACTTGCGCTTTTGGTGGCTCTGGGAACCATCCTATTTGGTATGATGAACGTATCCGCAGAGACAGAGGGTATCCTTACCTATTCAACTTTCGATGGCGAAGCCACCATCACCGATTGTGATGCTTCGTTCACGGGAGAGCTTGTAATTCCCTCCACTCTTGGGGGCTATCCGGTAACGACCATTGATGATTGTGCATTTTCTAATTGTATGGGACTAACCAGCATCACCATTCCTGAAAGCGTAACAACCATTGGTTATGATGCGTTCTACGATTGTGCGGGACTGACAAGCATTACCCTTGGCGAGAACGTAACAACCATTGGTGATGGGGCGTTTTCTGATTGTTCGGGACTAACCAACATTACCATTCCTGAAAGCGTAACAATCATTGGTATTGGTGCATTTTCTAATTGTACGGGACTTAGAAGCATTACCCTTGGCGAGAACGTAACAACCATTGGTGATTATGCATTTTCTAATTGTACGGGACTAACCAGCATCATCATTCCCGATAGCGTAACAACCATTGGTGATGGTGCGTTTACTGATTGTAGTGGACTTAGAAGCATCACCCTTGGGAAAAATGTAACCAGCATTGGTAAAAGGGTGTTTTATCGTTGTACCGGACTGACCAGCATCATCATTCCCGATAGCGTAACAACCATTGGTCAAAGTGCGTTTTTCGATTGTACGGGCTTGACCAGCATTACCCTTGGGAAAAATGTAACCAGCGTTGGTGAAAGGGCGTTTCGAGGTTGTACCGGACTGACCAGCATCACCATCCCCGAAAGACTAACAACCATTGGTGAGTGGGCGTTTGAGTATTGTAGTGAACTGACAAGCATCAATGTAAATGAGGGTAATCCAACCTATAGTTCTTTATCAGGAGTGCTTTTTGATAAAAACAAAACAACCATTATCTGTTACCCTGTAGGAAAAAAATCAGCATCCTATTCCATTCCCGACAGTGTAAAAATTGTTGACAGGTATTCGTTTTTAAATTGTATCGAACTGACCAGCATCACCATTCCCGATAGCGTAACAACCATTGGTGATTGTGCGTTTTACAATTGTACGGGCTTGACCAGCATCACCATCCCCGATAGTGTAACAACCATCGGCAGTACGGCGTTCTACTATTGTACGGACTTGACCAGCATCACCATCCCCAAAAGCGTAACAACCATTGGTAAGTGGGCGTTTGAGTATTGTACGGGCTTGACTAGCATCACCATCCCCAAAAGCGTAACAACCATTGCCAGTTATGCGTTTTATGGTTGTGCGGAGATGAACGATGTTTACTTTGAGGGGACACCGGAGGAATGGGGAGCAATTTCTGTCGGTTCCAGCAATGAGAGTCTTCTTAATGCGACCATCCATTATGTTGGGGACACCCGAACCGCTGTTTCGGAGAATGGGAAAGCATTTTCTGTCACTCCGGTCAATATTGAGACGGGGAAAGCCGTCATTCTTGGATTATACAACAGAGGAACTTTAGTAGATATGCAGCAAGCAATCTATCAAGGGAATATTCTCACATTTACCACTGAGGCAGAGTACACGAGTGCAAAAGTTATGGTTTGGGATGATTTGTCGGGAATGACCCCGGCGTGTCGACCGGAAAGCGTGAAATAAAAGGGAAAAATTTAGACAGACACCAAATCATAGGATCGGCATAAGATACACCGAAGGAATTTCAAAGGAGGGTGATATCTATGCCGAATGTTACGCATTATTTCGTCTGTGCCAATTCCTCTGGTGGGTTTTGGAACTTTTTCCCCGAAACCCTCAAACCCATGAACCGGGTATTCATCCTAAAAGGCGGTCCCGGAACGGGCAAGTCCACCTTAATGAAGAGGTTGGGAAAAGTCTTTTGGGAACAGGGGGAGGACGTGGACTACCTACATTGCAGTTCTGACCCCGATTCCTTGGACGGGGTCATTTTTTGTAGCCGGAAAATTGCGGTGGTGGACGGTACCGCACCCCATATTATCGAGCCAACCGCCCCGGGAGCCAAGGAGGAATACATCAACTTAGGGGGACTCTGGGACAGCCAAACCCTGATCCCTCATCGGGAGGAAATTCTCTATGGGAAGGAACAGATTGGTCTTTGCTACGATGGAGTGTATCAGGCTCTTGCTCAGGCAAAAGAGGTTCACGACCGATGGGAAAAGGTCTATCGAGAGAACACCGACTACGGTCTTTTGAATCAGTTGACGGAGGAATTTTTGGATCGAGTTCTGGGGAAGATCCCCGGGGAAAACACCTCCGGAGAGGAGGTTCATCGGTTTTTCGGTGCGTTGACCCCAGAGGGGTCGGTGAATTTTCTGGAGTCCTTGCTGGAGTCAAGGAAGACCCGTTGTTTTATCAAGGGACGGCCCGGCACCGGAAAATCTACCTTGCTGAAAAAGCTTGCCAAGAGGGCAAGGGAAAAAGGATTACAGACAGAGATTTACCATTGCAGTTTCGACCCCGACAGCCTGGACATGGTGGTTCTGCCGCAGCTTTCCTTTGCTGCCTTTGATGCAACAGCTCCCCACGAGCTTTTCCCGGATCGAAACACCGACTGGATCCTGGATTTATACGAGGGAGCAGTCCGACCCGGCACCGACCAGGAAAACTATGAGCTTTTTTCCTTGTTCCAGAGAGAATACGGAGAAAAAATCTCCCTGGCCCGGGAAAGTCTCGGCAGGGCAAGGGAGATACACGCAGATTTGGAGAAGATTTATGGAAAGGCAATGGATTTTTCGCCTATGGAGAAGCTTTTTGAGGAATTGAAAAAAGAAATTACAACATCGTAGGGGAGGGATTTATCCCTCCCGTTGTTATTTCGAAAACTCTTTGCGGGCGGATGAAGGCATCCGCCCCTACCATCCTATTCATGTGAAACTACCGCACCGTAGGGAACGGATTCATCCCTCCCGATGCGGAATGCATGAATGCATTCCCTACCATCAATCATTGGGTGAAACGCCACGTTTCTAGTATTGGGTGGAGCGTCATCGCTCCTTCGGAATTACGATGGTATATTCAATAAAATTCTCATTCTCGGTCTTGTTGGCGGTGGCGTCAATTCCTGATTTTCGCATCAGGTCCACCGCCTGCCGGATGGTATTGCTAAAAATCCGTACATCCCGGAAAATTCGATCCCGCCCCGAGGGGGTGTCCGGCTCGGTCGGTCTTACCGGAGTCCGAATCATCTTTTCAATGAGTTCTTCGGTTTTTGCCACATTCAGGCCCCGCTGTGCAATCAGCTTTGCGGTCCGGAGCTGAAGTTTGGCATCAGGGAGACGTAAAAGAGCCCGGGCATGGCGCTCGGTCAGGTGGTGATCTGCCAAAATCCTTCTTACCTCAGGAGTGAGCTTTAAAATCCGAACCTTGTTGGCAATGGCAGATTGACTTTTCCCCAATCTGTCTGCCAGCTCCTCCTGGGTTAAGCCATGTTCGGTCAAAAGCTGATGGAATGCTTCGGCTTCCTCCATATAGCTTAGGTTTTCCCGCTGAATATTCTCTACCAGGGCAAGAACCGCGCTGTCGGTGGCAGTTGCCGCCATGACCACCGCAGGAATATAGGACATCCCTAAGTTCTTGCAGGCGGTCAGCCGCCGCTCTCCGGCAATTAGCTCGTAGTCAAAGGGACTGATCTGCCGTACGGCAATGGGCTGCAGTAAGCCATACTCCATAATAGAAATAGCCAAATCCTGCAGGGCATAAGGATCCATTTCCCGTCTGGGCTGATGGGGATTTAACTTGATATTTCCAATGGGAATGTCCCGAACCTCTCCAATTTTGGTAAAGCTCCGTCCAATCCGGGGCAGGTCTTTCTCCGGCTTCAGTTCTGCCCGGCTGATTTGCCGAACCTTTCCTTGTCGTTTGTAATCTAATAGCATGGGTTTGCTCCTTTCAAAATCAGTTCTTCTTTACCATATTTTACCAATCTGTGCCAGGAAAGGCAAACATTTTTCATCTTCTTTTTTTGCGAAAAATCGAGGAAAACCGAGTTCTTTCGAGACAAAAGCAGCCAACGCTCACCATTTCTCTCCTTCTGCATAGGATAAAAAAGAAAGGAGAGGAAAGAATGCTACTTAGAAAGTTTGATGCCATTTGTGAATTATCCGGGAGTGAGGAGTATCCCGGAATTGCCTGCGGGGTAATTCTGGCGGAATAACTCCACAAAATTCCCTGTCGGGACTTGACAAATCCCCGGAATGCCTTTATAATTAGGAAAGAGTACAGAAGCACTGAGAGGCAGACTCCCAGTGCTTTTTCTGGATTTCCTTGGAGTACAGACCGAAAGGGGAAGATTTTGTTGGAAAAACACGAGAATATCTATGAGCTGTTCGGCAGTATGGTCTTTGACGATGCGGTGATGCAGGCAATGTTGACACCGGAAACCTATGCGCAGGTTACCAAAACCAAAGAAGAAGGCGTTCCGCTGACCCGGGAGGTTGCGGACGAGGTTGCCCATGCCATGAAGGATTGGGCCATGGAAAAGGGTGTTACCCATTTTGCCCATTGGTTCCAGCCCATGACCGGCGTTACTGCGGAAAAGCACGACAGCTTCATTGCCCCGGCCGGAAAGGATAAGATTATTATGGAATTTTCCGGCAAAGAGCTGATTAAGAGCGAGCCGGATGCCTCCTCGTTTCCCTCCGGCGGACTTCGTTCCACCTTCGAGGCAAGAGGGTATACCGCATGGGATCCCACTGCCAATGCTTTTATCAAGGATGGCATTCTTTGTATTCCCACTATCTTCTGCTCCTATAACGGTATGGCTTTGGACAAAAAGACGCCCTTGATGCGGTCTTTAGAGACCCTGAACACCCAGGCGCTTCGGGTTCTTCATGCCATGGGACATACTGAGGTCAAGAGAGTAACCACCACGGTAGGTCCCGAACAGGAATACTTTTTGATTGACAGAAAGGTTGCGGCAAAGCGCCCCGACCTGACCTATACCGGCAGAACCTTGCTGGGAGCCATGCCCCCTAAGGGACAAGAACTGGACGACCACTACTTTGGTGTAGTTAAGTCCCGGATTGCCGAATATATGAAGGATTTGGACAGAGAACTCTGGAAGCTTGGTATTTTAGCCAAGACCAAGCACAACGAGGCAGCACCCGCTCAGCACGAGCTGGCGCCCATCTTCTGTGCCGGAAACATTGCCGCCGACCATAACCAGCTCACCATGGAGCTTATGAAGAAGATTGCAGAGAAGCATTCCCTGAAATGTCTCCTCCACGAAAAACCCTTTGCCGGCGTCAACGGCAGCGGTAAGCATGACAACTGGTCTATCGGCACCGACACCGGAATTAACCTGTTAAAGCCGGGGAAAACCCCTCACGATAACTTAGAATTTCTGGTTTTCTTCTGTGCAGTGATTCAGGCCGTGGACGAGTATCAGGATTTACTCCGGATGACAGTAGCCACCGCCGGAAACGACCATCGTCTGGGTGCGGCAGAGGCTCCTCCTGCTATCATCTCTGTCTTTTTAGGGGACGAGCTGACCGAGGTGTTAGAGTCTATTCGGGATGGTAGCGATTACCAGAACCGCAAGAGAGAAATCATGGAAACTGGCGGCGTGGATGCCCTGCCTAACTTTACCAAGGACACCACCGATCGGAACCGTACCTCTCCCTTTGCCTTTACCGGGAATAAATTCGAGTTCCGGATGCCCGGCTCCAGCCTTTCGGTTTCCGGACCTAATTATATCTTAAATACCGCCGTTGCCGAGGTTCTCGAGGGCTTTGCCGACGAACTGGAAGCCAAGGGCGAAACTCCGCTCGGCGACGCTGTCTATGGACTTCTGCAAAAGGTTCTTAAAAAGCACTTCCGGATTATCTTTAATGGCAACAACTACGCCGAAGAATGGGTGGAGGAGGCGGAAAAACGGGGTCTTTCCAACCGGAGAAGTACCCCAGAGGCCCTGGTTGCCTTAACGGAGGAGAAAAATCTCGCGCTCCTTGAAAAGCACCATATCCTCACCCGGGAGGAATCCCATTCCCGGTACGAAATCAATCTGGAAAACTACAGTAAGGTCATCAACATCGAGGCATTGACCTTGCTTGAAATGATCCGCCGGAGTGTTCTCCCGGCAGTGGATAGCTACATCGGTTCTTTGAGCCAGACTATGGTCGCCAAAATCAAAGCGGTTCCCACCGCTACCTGTGCCATGGAGAAAACCTTGATTGAACGGCTTTCCAAGGGCGTTTCTGCCCTCTATGAGGATAGCGAGAAGCTGGAGGAATTGGTACACTCTGCCAAGGATATTGAGGACAAGCAGGAACAGGCAGTTTTCTACTGTGAAAAGGTTCTGCCCCTGATGGATGAAATTCGTATCGTGTCGGATGAAATGGAAACCTATACACCGAAAGAGGTATGGCCCTTCCCCAGTTATGGTGAGTTGCTCTTCAGCATTCAAGACTAATACAGTCGTGCTTGAAATTTGGCGAACTTTGCCCGTCGCTGCACCGAGAAATGACAGTCATGTACGCAGAGTACACTCCTGCCATTCCTCATCTTGCGCCAGACAAATTTCATCTAAATTTCTTCGCACTTATTTTGTGATAAATTGTCCGTCCATCATCGTAGGGAGCGGATTCATCCGTTCCGCAAAGGAAGGTGCTATCTGCTCCTTGGGACGGGATAGGCGTAAATCTCTGAAATGATTTCGCAAAACCACCCTACTATCCACAGAAAAACCTCGCTAAATTTGGCGAAAATGATGTCTTGACGGAAAAAGGCATCCGTGTTACAATAGGGACAACCTTAGAAAAGTATTTGTTATCGCTGCTCTTGCAATCCGTACGGGCAGCGGTTTTTATAAAATTTTTTATAAAATCTGCGAAAGGATGTGTGTCATTTGTTCATTGACAAATTTCAAAAAGAAGGCCTTACCTTTGACGACGTGCTTTTGGTTCCGCAGAAGTCTGATTTTCTGCCCAAGGACGCCGATCTGTCCACTCACTTGACCAAGAAGATTAAGCTGAATATCCCCATGATGAGTTCAGCCATGGATACGGTAACCGAATCCAATATGGCAATCGCCATTGCCAGAGAAGGTGGTATCGGTATTATCCATAAGAATATGAGCATCGAGGAGCAGGCCGCCGAGGTGGACAAGGTTAAGAGAAGTGAAAATGGTGTTATTATGGATCCCTTCTCTCTTTCCCCGGACCACACCTTAAACGATGCAGAGGAACTGATGAGCCGGTTTAAAATTTCCGGTGTTCCCATTACCGAAAACGGAAAACTGGTGGGAATCCTCACCAACCGGGATTTGAAGTTTGAGACCAACTACCAAAAGCAAATCAAGGAATGCATGACCAAGGAGAATTTAGTTACTGCTCCGGTTGGCACCACCTTAGAGGATGCCAAGGAGATTCTCCGCCAGAATAAGATTGAAAAGCTTCCTATCGTTGATGATAACTACCATCTTAAGGGTCTGATTACCATCAAGGATATCGAAAAGGCCATCCAGTACCCTAACTCCGCAAGAGACGAGAACGGCAGACTCTTAGCCGGTGCAGCATTGGGTGTAACGGCAGATGTTCTGGACAGAGCCAAGATGCTGGTAGATGCCAAGGTAGACGTAGTAGTGTTAGATTCTGCCCATGGTCATTCCCAGAACATTGCAGACTGCTTGATTCAGATTAAGAACGCCTTCCCTGACCTGCAGGTCATTGCCGGAAACATCGCAACCGCCGAGGCGGCAGAATTCCTGATTAAAGCCGGTGCAGATGCGGTGAAGGTTGGTATCGGCCCTGGTTCTATCTGTACCACTCGTGTGGTTGCTGGTATCGGTGTTCCTCAGGTTACAGCGGTTTGTGATGTGGCCGAGGTTGCTTATAAGTATGGTATTCCTGTTATCGCCGACGGTGGTATCAAATATTCCGGCGATTTGGTAAAGGCAATTGCCGCAGGTGCAGACGTGATCATGATGGGTAGTATCTTCGCCGGCTGCGACGAGAGTCCCGGTGAGAACGAAATCTATCAGGGACGGCAGTTCAAGGTATACCGGGGCATGGGTTCCTTAGGTGCCATGAACGCAGGAAGCTCCGACCGTTACTTCCAGGCAGGTGCCAAGAAACTGGTTCCCGAGGGTGTCGAGGGACGAGTTCCCTATAAGGGTCCCCTGTCCGAAACCATCTTCCAGCTCCTGGGCGGTCTTCGTGCCGGTATGGGATACTGCGGAAGCAGAACCATTGAGGAATTGAAGCTGAACGGTAAGTTTGTCAAGATTACCGGAGCAGGCCTCAAAGAGAGCCATCCTCATGATGTGAATATTACCAAGGAGTCCCCCAACTACTCCGTAAATAACTAACGCTTGAAAATTGGCGATCTTGGTCCGTGTCATCGGCTTGGCAAGACAATCATATACACAAAGTATGATTCTGCCTTGCCAAACCTCGACCCAAACCAATCTCATCCAATTTTCTGTGCGTCAATAAAGAAAGTAAAGCGCCGAGGAACTGTTCCTCGGCGTTTTTTGTGTACAGTCGTGCTTGAAATTTCAGCAATCTGCGGTAAATCTTTGCCTCCCATTACGCCCGGCATTGGGTGGAGCGGCACACTCCTTACTCTACCACATTCCGGATCCACTTTCCGCTCCGGAACCGAATCAGAGAAAGGAATAGCTTCACAATCTCCTCCAAACTCATAATGGTGTAGCAAGCAATCAGGGGAAGGCCGAAAACCAACCCCGAAAGAGCCACCACCGGAACCCCGATTCCCCAGAGAGAACCAATATCAATTAAAGCGGCAGATTGGGTGTCGCCCCCGTTCCGGAAGACGCCTACAATCAGTAAAAAGGTGGTGGATTTCACAATCATCAAAATCGCAGTAACCAAAAGCATATCCATGGCAAGAGCGTGTACCGACGCCGATACCTGATAGGGAAGAAGCATCAAGGGTCTGGCTAGAATAAAGATTCCGCAGAAGACCGTCGAGAAAAGAAGGGTTAAAACCGTCAGCCGTTTGGCATAGAGAATGGCTTCTTTCTGCTTTCCTGCACCAACCGCATTTCCAATAAAGACTCCGGCGGCGTTGCCGGCTCCGTGGAAGAAGACCAGCATCAGTCGTTCCATGTTCTGAACAATGGTAACCACCACCATAGCATCAGGACTAATCCGCGCAAAAACCCAGGAATATGTAGTAATTCCCAAGGCCCATGCCATCTCGTTAAGAATGACAGGAGTGGCGGTCTTCCAGAATTTTTTCACCAACTCTTTGGGAATGTCAAATAGCTCTTTGGGGTTGGCCGCCTGGAACATCTTTTTGCCGTAGACCACCGAGAGCATCACAATCAGTTCGGAAATCCGGGCAATGACGGTAGCAATGGCGGCACCGGTAACGCCCAGAGCCGGTGCGCCCAGCTTCCCAAAGATAAGAACCCAGTTCAGAATGACATTTACTACCAGCCCGATGGCACGAACCAAAAAGGGCAAACCTGCCTTTTCGCTGCAGCAGACACTCATATCAAAGGCGGTGGTAATGGCGGTAGCAAAATAACCGATCGAAACAATCCTAAGGTAGGGAACTCCTACCTTTAGGACCTCCGAATTAGCGCGAAAGGCCTGGAAAATCTGTTTTGGCAAAAACAGTGCCGCTAACACAAAAAGCAGGGTAAGAATCATGCCTAATATCAGGTTAAGTCCCAACACCCGGCGCATTCCCCTGGTGTCCCGGGTTCCCCAGAACTGGGCGGCAAAGACCCCGGCACCACAGCTAATGCCAAAAAGGAAGACGGTGTAGAGAAAGTACACCTGATTCCCGATTCCCACTGCCGCAATGGCAGACTCCCCTAAGCGTCCCACCATAACGGTGTCAATTAGGTTCACCAAAGAGGAAATCAGCTCCTTTAAGGCCATGGGAATCATGAGTAAGAAGAATTTTTTGTAGAAGTTTTTCATGTTATCACCAAATAGATGTTAAATTAAAATTTAATTTCCCGGTTTTTCACGGGGGTTGGGGCAGAGCCCCAATGGAGCCCGGTGGGCGAACACGGGTCCAGGGCAGCGCCCTGTGTCGTTACAAGGGGGTTGAAGGGGGGGACTCGAAAGCCCCCCTTCGTTTTGCTACTTTTGCAATCAAAAGTAGGCCCGTCCGGCAGGACAAATCAAATAGAGTAAGACAGATGGAAAATAGATAAAGATAGTTTTTGGAAGATTCTTTACCCCTCAATATCCCGCATGGTCAGACTGATTCGTTTCTTTGCCACGTCGCAGGAAAGAACCTTAACTTTTACTACATCTCCAATGGAAACCACATCCATGGGATGCTTGACAAACTTATCTGCCAGCTGAGAAATATGCACCAGACCGTCCTGATGAACCCCAATATCCACGAAAGCACCAAAGTCAATGACGTTCCGTACCGTTCCGGTTAGTATCATGCCCTCTTTTAGGTCCTCCATACTCATCACATCGGAACGGAGGAGAGGTTGTTCTACCTCATCACGAGGGTCTCTGCCCGGTTTTACCAATTCCGAGAGGATATCGGTCAGGGTGGGAATGCCGATCCCAAGTTCCTCGGCAAGAGCCGGAATACCCGCCTGTTCGGCTTTTTTCTTGATATCTCCTAAGGCGCGGGACTTTACATCCTCTTTGGTGTAGCCAAGCTTCTCCAAAAGTCCCTCTGCGGCATCGTAACTTTCGGGATGGACCGAGGTATTGTCTAAGATGTTCTTCCCGTCCTTAATCCGTAAGAATCCTGCGCACTGTTCAAATGCCTTGGGGCCTAGCTTGGGAACTTTTTTCAGCTGTGCCCGAGAGGTAAAGACGCCGGATTCGTCCCGGTAAGCCACAATATTTTTGGCTATGGCAGAGGAAATTCCAGAAATATGGGTAAGAAGCGGCCAGGAAGCGGTATTTAAGTCCACGCCGACACTGTTTACAGCGTCTTCCACAACGCCGCCTAAGGATTCTTCCAAACGCTTCTGGTTCATATCGTGCTGATACTGACCAACGCCGATGGCCTTTGGCTCAATCTTTACCAATTCTGCCAGAGGATCCTGAACCCGGCGAGCAATGGAAACTGCACTTCGCTGGGTAACGTCAAAATCGGGGAATTCCTCAGTGCCAAGCTTAGATGCCGAGTAGACAGAGGCGCCTGCCTCGTTGGTAATCAGGTACCGGACCTTCGTGCCGGGCATGGTCTTTAGAAGCTCTGCCACAAACAGTTCGGTTTCCTTGGAGGCTGTGCCATTTCCAATGGAAATCAAGTCCACATCGTATTTTGCAATCAGCTTCTTGATAAACTCCGCCGCAGCCTGCTTCTGTGCCTCGGAATGAGTTACATAAATCACGCCGGTATCTAACACCTTTCCGGTGCCGTCTACCACACCAACCTTACAGCCGGTTCGGTAACCCGGGTCAAGACCGATAACCACTTTGTTGTGAATGGGAGCCTGCATCAATAGGTTTTTCAGGTTCACCTGAAAGACCTTGATGGCCTGTTCCTGAGCCGTTTCGGTGAGTTCGTTCCGAATTTCTCGTTCGATGGAGGGGGCAATCAGCCGGTCGTAGGCATCCTCGGTAGCACGTTGTACGTAGGAAGAGGAGGGGGTAGGATTTTTTGCCACTTCCTTCTTCAAAAGGTAGTCTAAAATCCGGTCAACATCCGGCTGAATAGATACCGATAGGAACTTTTCCTTTTCTCCCCGGTCCAGAGCAAGGGTCCGATGAGGAGCCAGCTTCTGGCAGGGTTCCGAGAACTCATAGTACATCCGGTAAACGCTGTCTTCTTCGGTGGATGCCTTGGAAACCACCATGCCGGTTCGAAAGGTCAGATCTCGAATCTTTTTCCGGTGGTCAGCGTTGTCGGATACCTGCTCCGCAATAATGTCCATGGCGCCCTGGAGAGCATCTTCTGCCGTGGCGACCTCTTTTTCCTCGCTGATGTAGGCTGCCGCCTCGGTTTCGGGGTCAAAGCCGGGAGTTTGGGCATAGAGTGCCTCTGCCAGGGGTTCTAACCCCTTGGCTTTTGCAACGGTTGCCCGGGTTTTCCGCTTGGGACGGTAGGGACGGTATAAGTCCTCGATTTCAGTGAGCTTGGTGCAGGCGTCGATGGCGCTAGCTAGTTCTTCGGTGAGCTTTCCCTGCTCTTCAATGATTCGCTTCACGTCCTCTTTCCGCTCCTGCATATTCCGAAGATAGGTCAGTCGCTCCGAAAAGGTACGCAAAACTTCGTCGTTTAATTCTCCGGTGGCCTCTTTTCGGTACCGGGAGATAAAGGGAATGGTGTTTCCCTCGTCGATTAAGGCAATGGTGTTGTCCACCTGCCATTGTTTTAAGGTTAGTTCTTGGGCGAGTTGTTCGGCGATCGTCATTTTGTTCCTCCAGTCGTGCTTGAAAATTGGCGATCTTTGCCCAATTCTTCGCCGAGAAATGCCAGTTACGTACATGGAGTACGCGCCTGCCATTCCTCACCTTGAATGGAACAAATCTCATCCGATTTTTGCGCACTAAATTATTACAGTTATGTTAAAATTTACCGTTCTTCTTTCATCATGAAATGGGAAAAATCAAATATTTACCCCATCAAATCAAAAAATCCAATCTGACTGCTCTCCGGAATCCCTTTTAAGACACCGTTTTCGGCTAAGGTTTCTAATACCGCTTTATTCACTCCGGAGCGGTTCTTTAATTCATCCTGAGAGAGGAATTTTCCCTGTCCAGCCGCTTCCATCAGGGCATCTGCCGCCGAATCTCCAACGCCGGCAAAGGCGTTAAGGGGCGGAAGAATGGCATTTCCTACCTTCTTGAACTTCCGGGCATGGGATTCATACAAATCCACCGGCAGGAAGGTAATGCCCCGCTCGTACATCTCTAAGCAGAGTTCTAAAATGGTGTAGAGAGATTTTTCGTTGGCGGTCATGGTGTTGCCTTTCATATTCAGCTTCCGCATCTCGTCTTTTACCTTATCTACGCCCTTGGTCATCAGGGCAGCATCAAAGAGGTCGGCACGGACGGTAAAATAGGCAATATAGAATTCCACCGGATAGTTTACCTTAAACCAGGCGATTCGAAGGGCCATCATAACATAGGCTGCCGCATGGGCTTTCGGGAACATATACTTGATGGTCTTACAGGAATCCAGGTACCAATCAGGGATGCCCTCTCCGTTCTTGATGGCATCTTCCATTTCGGGAGAAAGGGCGCCCTTGGCCGCCTTGCCTTTCCGGACAATTTCCATAATATTAAAAGCCATACTGGGTTCCAATCCATGCTGCATCAAAAAGACCATAATATCATCACGAAGACCGATTACTTCGGACAGAGTAGCTTTTTTTGCCCTGATGAGATCCTGGGCATTGTTCAGCCATACGTCGGTACCGTGAGAGAGACCTGAGATCACCAAAAGCTCCATAAAAGTGGTGGGTTTGGTCTCTACCAGCATACCACGGACAAAGTTGGTGCCGAACTCTGGAACGCCAAAGGTTCCCACTTCGCTGCCAATCTGTTCCGGAGTAACCCCCAAGGCTTCGGTGGAAGAGAAAAGGCTCATGACCTTTTCATCATCCAGAGGAATCTCTTTGGCATCCACCCCGGTTAAATCCTCTAACATACGGATGGTAGAGGGGTCATCATGACCCAAAATGTCCAGTTTTAACAGGTTGTCGTGAATGGAATGGAAGTCAAAGTGAGTGGTGATAATGTCCGAATCCTTCTTATCCGCCGGATGCTGAATGGGACAGAAGTCGTGAATATTCATGGTTTTGGGACAGACAATGATACCTCCCGGATGCTGGCCGGTGGTACGCTTGACGTCAATCATCCCTCGGGAGACCCGGAGCAGCTCTGCCTCCGGGGCATTGATGCCCTTTAATTCATAGTATTTCCGGGCAAAGCCGTAGGCGGTCTTGTCCGCCACCGTGCCGATGGTTCCGGCTTTAAAGACATACTCGTCGCCAAAGAGCTCCCCTACATATTTGTGGGCGGTTGCCTGATACTCGCCCGAGAAGTTCAGGTCGATATCGGGGACCTTGTCTCCCTTGAAGCCTAAGAAGGTTTCAAAGGGGATGGTCAGGCCGTCCTTCTTCATTCGGGTTCCGCAATGGGGACAATCCTTGTCCGGCATATCCGGGCCTACAGCGTATTCGCCTTTTTCGAAGAACTCACTGTGTTTGCAATCCGGATTGGGACAAACATAGTGGGGACAGAGGGCGTTTACCTCGGTAATATCGGATAAAAATGCCGCAAAGGAGGAACCAACTGAACCACGGGAACCTACCATGTACCCTGCTTCGTTGGATTTTTTTACTAATTTGTGGGCAATCATATACATGACGGCGTAGCCATATTTGGTGATACAATCTAATTCCCGGTCCATTCTTGCCTGAACAATTTCGGGAAGAACCTCTCCGTAAATCCGGTGTGCCTTTTCGTGGCACATTTTGATTAAGTCTTCCTCACAGTTCTCGATGGAGGGGGGATAGGAACCGTCTCGCACCGGCTGAATTTTCTTGCATAAATCCGCAACCTTGTTGGTGTTGGTTACCACCACCTCAAAGGCCTTCTCCTGGCCTAAATAAGCGAATTCTTCCAGCATTTCTTCGGTGGTACGGAAGTAGAGGGGTGCCTGATTGTCCGCGTCCTCAAATTCCTGAGCGCCCATCAGGACACGGCGGTAGACCTCGTCCTCCGGATCCATAAAGTGAACATCACAGGTGGCAACCACCGGCATACCCAGTTTGTCTCCTAGCTGGACGATTTTCCGGTTGATATCCTTAAGGGCTTCTTCGTTGGGAACAACGCCGTTACGAATCATAAACTGGTCGTTGCCAAGAGGTTGAATCTCCAAATAGTCATAAAAGCTTGCAATATCCTCCAGCTCTCCGTCGGGCTTTTTGCTAAGAACCGCCTGATACAGTTCTCCTGCTTCGCAGGCAGAGCCTAAGAGAAGACCATCCCGGAACTTGTCAATAACGCTTTTGGGCATAATGGGTTTCCGATAGAAGTAGTTCAGGTTGGATTTGGAAATTAACTGATAAAGATTTTTAAGACCTACTTCGTTTTGAGCCAATAAAATGACATGATACCGGGGATTTTTCAGGAGTGCCGGCTTGGTGTCAATGTTGGTCTCCTGAGCAGAATCCCCATATTGCTCGGCAATCATATCCATAAACTTCAGGAAAATCTCTGCTGTGGCAGTGGCGTCGTCCACCGCCCGGTGATGGTTCTCCAAAGACACCTCAAGGCGCTCTGCTACCACATTTAAGGAGTGCTTTGCCTCTTTGGGGAAGAGTTCCCGGGAGAGACGGAGCGTGTCGGCAATTTTATGGTGGAAAGAAAGACCCAAACGATTCGCTTTTTCCCGAATGAATCCGGTGTCAAAGGCGGCGTTGTGGGCAACCACCGTGGCACCCTCGCAGAAGGCTAAAAACTCGGGCAGAACGGTATCAATGGTAGGTTTGTCCGCTACCATCTCGTCGGTAATGCCGGTGAGTTGGGTGATTTTTGGCGGGATGGGTTTCCCCGGATTGA
Organism: Ructibacterium sp.; assembly: GCA_045540375.1. Taxonomy (GTDB): domain Bacteria; phylum Bacillota; class Clostridia; order Monoglobales; family Monoglobaceae; genus Ructibacterium. Next base: position 85,197 of record JAZQHD010000030.1, read on the forward strand.
TTAACTGGGAGAAGGTTCCCACCTGGACTCCGTTTTCAATCCGGATGGCACCGATTTCGGTAATCTCCTCCAAAGCGGGAGAAAGTCCGGTGGTTTCAATATCAAAAACCACATAGGGAGCGGTTTTTCCCATAGCGGCAAGCTGCCCTACTGCCGAGTCGGTGTCGTCAATCAGGTATCCTTCGATACCATAGAGAATTTTAAAGTCCTGACCGCCTTTGTTGATGTCCGAGGCGGCACTGTGGGCCTCGGGAAATGCCTGAGCGACACCATGGTCGGTGATGGCAAGGGCAGTATGTCCCCATTTAGCCGCACGCTTGATTAAGTCCTTTGCCGAGGAAACTGCGTCCATGGCACTCATCTTGGTGTGAAGGTGAAGCTCTACCCGTTTGGTTTCGGCGTTATCCTGTCGCTGGGGCAGGGGTTCTAATAGTTCGGCGGCATTGACCTTTAAGGTTGGTTTGTGGGAGAAGTCGTCCATCTCGAAGTTACCCCGAACCCGGATTCGTTTCCCGGCAGAGATGCCGGACATGGCTCTGCCAAGCCGTTCCGTTCTGCCAAAGATACTGCAGAAGCATCCCCAACTGCTGTCGCCTAAGTTAAAGTCAATGGCAACATTCCCGGTGAGCTTTCCGTTCCGTTTCAGCTCCCGGACCTCGGCGGTAAGAATCTCGCCCTCGGTTGCCACATTCTGCATCCCCTCGGTGATGTCGATGATGGGAGTACAGGATTCCGGGGGAATATGCTTGCCAAAGAGCAGACCGGCAGAGGGGGCATCTGCCTTTTTGCTGCCACCGGCAGAGACGGTTACATTCTGCTGTGCTGCTGCCTTGGCGGTGATTTCTTTTTGTTTTTCCTCTTGTTCCTTAAAGTAGCTCTCCACATCCATGGTTTCATAGAGGGGGGTTATCGTAACCGAGAGGTTCAGCTCTTCCCGGAGGGTGTCGGTCAGGTACTCAAAAAACCGACGTTGCTTTAAAAACTCCTCTCCGCCACGAATTCCCTTGACGGTCAGGATATCCCCGGAATATTCCGCTTTGGCCGAGCCTAAACAAATCCGGCAGGCGGTGTTTTCGTATAAAAAACCATCAATCAACCCCCGAAGGTACCCTTCGTCCGGAGTCAGACCCGGATACCTAAGATGGAGGGTAAGCTCTCTTAAGTGATAGACCGATTTGACCGCATTTTTGTACTCCAAAAGCTCCACCCGATCTAAAAAGATGGGAGATAACAGGGTCAGTTCAATCCGGTTTTCCTCCAGGAAAAGCCGGCTGGATTCAATCTTGGTCTGTTCTAATTTTTGGGCAAAGGTCTCTAAGACGGTTACCCTGTCAAATAAGTCTAATATGTTGTTCATCAATAGTTCCTCGTTTGATAAAAAGGCGGTTCGGCAACTGTGGTGAATTACTGTCGCGAACTACGCCCGGCAATGGGTGGAGCGTCATCGCTCCTTTCTTCGCACTCAAATAGTTATATTATTGTAGGAGAGGGGATTCCTCCTCCCGCTTGTGTCTGTCCTTTTCCGGAGTAGTTACCCCCGAACCATTTTCTCAATTTCTGCAAGTAGCTCCGGCACAATCTTGTCTTCGGGAATCTTCCGAAGAATCTCTCCGTGTTTAAAGAGAACTGCACAGCCGTCGCCGCCGGCAATACCGATATCTGCATCTTTTGCCTCGCCGGGGCCATTGACCACGCAACCCATGACGGCAACCTTTAATTTGGCAGGAATGTTCTCCATCGCTTCGGTTACCGCTTTGGCAATGGGGATTAAATCAATCTTGGTTCTTCCGCAGGTGGGACAGGATACCACTTGTACCCGGTCGCCGCCCAAGTCCAAAGCTTTTAAGATTCGCCGAGCAACCTCTACCTCCCGAATGGGATCATCGGTTAAGGAAACCCGGATGGTCTCCCCGATGCCGTCTGCCAAAAGAGAGCCAATCCCGATGGCGGATTTTACGACTCCGTCTTGGTAGGTCCCCGCCTCGGTAACCCCCAAATGGAGGGGGTAGGGGAATCGCTCCCGGGCAAGCCGGTAGGCATCAATGGTGGTGGTAACCGAGGAGGATTTCATGGACAGAACAATATCGTCAAAATCGTATCGATTCAGAATCTCCACATGGCGTTTGGCACTCTCCACCATGGCTTCAGCCAGGTTTCCGTTGCATTGCTCCAAAAGTCCTGCTTCCAGGGAGCCGCCATTGACGCCGATCCGGATGGGAATACCTTTTTGGAGTGCCGCCTGAGCCACTGCTTTGGCTTTTTCCTCGCCGCCAATGTTGCCGGGGTTAATCCGGATTTTGGAGACCCCCCGCTCGATACACATCAGTGCCAGCCGATAGTCGAAGTGAATGTCCGCAACCAGAGGAACCGGACTGTTTTTTACCAGCGTTTCCATAGCAATGGCAGATGCTTCGTCAGGAACCGCCAGCCGGACAATATCGCATCCGGCATCAGAAAGCGCCTGAATCTGGGCGGTAGCCAAAGGAATGTCCGAGGTGGTTACGTTGGTCATGGACTGTACGGCAATAGGGTGTCCCTGACCCAATACAACCGAACCGATTTTTACAGATTTCATGGTATCAACTCCTATCGAATGATTGATGTGCAGGCGGCGCGTATGTCTACAATGTCCTCCCATGCCATGGCTTTCAGCGTGTCGTAGGTAATGGTAACAGGAAAGGTCAGTGCTTCTCCTTGGTAAGGCAGCGTTTGAACCTCTGTCAGGACGCCTTTTCGGTAGCACCCAAGCAAAATAACAGTACCGACCTTCAGATTGGACGGCGTCACCGTAACCGTGGTTTGGGTATCGGTCTTCTCTGCCGTTATGCTGAGCATCGGGGTGTTGACATGCACCGTGGCATTGCTAAGAGCATCGTTTTTGTTTCCGATTCTCACATTTTCCCATTGCTCTTGGGTTCCGCCAAAGTAAATATCGGTTAAAGCGGTACAGCCGTCAAAGGCTCCTGTGTTGATATTTTCAAGTCCCGCCGGCAGTTCTACATATTTTAAGCTGGAACAGCCTTTCAACATCTGTGCAGGAAGATATGTCATGCTGCCCGAAATTTGCACCGAGGCCAGGTTGGTGTAATCTGCAAATGCGGAAGCAATGCCGGTTACACCATTACCGATGACGATTCTTTGGATACTCTCCCGCTGGTCATACCAAGGGGTTTTCTTGGTGCCGCCGCTGAAGTAAGGAATCTCTCCTACCCCTTGAATCGAGAGCACACCGTTCTTGATTTCCCAAAAGACACCGCTGGTCTTCACATATCCGCATTGTTTGCAGGTATAGATGCTTCCGCTGGTCGTTACGATGATATCCGCACTGTTAAAAGAATGTAAGCCCCCATCAATTTCACGATTGCATTTGCTGCACAGATAGGTATGATATTCCTCGTAGGGAATCCAAGGGTTCTCTCCTCTCTCATGTTCGCAAGTGGCAGAGGTAAATTTTACTGTTGCGTCCACACGGGGAACATTGCCGTCATTGGTTGCATACTCGGTTTCTCCCTCCGAGTCTTCATACATATAGTAGTACTTGGGGAGATATTCTTCTGCATCATTCCAGAAGCAGACCGTACCATTTCCTGTGATTTTTCCGTTCTTATCTCCGTAATAATCACTGTAGTTTACCAAAATTCCGCCATAGGCATTGACCAATCCGCCATCCTCAATATTGAGATGGGCATTGATTAAATGAAAGTATCCGCCGCCTATCGCATTCAGGTTCAGAACGCCTCCGTTTTTTACCGTGATGTTGGCGTAGGTGCCATCATACAAGGTAAGAACGGCACCGTTTTCCACGATAATCATTTCCTCACCTTCGCCTCCGCTTCTGTTTCCTGTGATTTCCACATTGGAACCCCTTTGGATGGTCAAGGTATGCTCCGCATCTAAGTAGCCGCCAAAGGATAGTTCCTCGGCTTTGAGGCTGCCGGAAATTTCGCACGGCTCATAGATATGCAGATTCTTTACCTTGGTCAAATCCACTGTCGCTGAGGCATTGCTCATGGTTACATCACCATCAATCTCGCCGGCAAGGTCAAAGGTCGAATCGCCGCTGATGCTCACATCCCCCTGCACCGACCCGGTCAGGGTAAAATTTTGATGCGCCATTACATCGCCATTCCAGCTACCAGCAATGGTCAGCTGTGCAGTTTCAAGCGACCCCTGGATGGCGCCATAAACCAGCTCTACCCCATTGACAGTCATATTGGAGGGCACTGTCCAGTTCCCCCTTCCAATACTTGGATGGGGACTAAAATTCAGGGTTTTACTGACGCTTGCGGTCAGGGTAGTCACCTCACTGGGCCACGCAAACTCGCCAAAATTTTCTGGGTCGATACACAGTCCGGCAATCGTACTGCTTGCGTTTATCCATTCTACAAATTCCTTGTAAGTGTAAATCCAGGAACTATCACCGCTGGCAAATGCCGATGTCATGCCCAAAAGTATGCTCAAAGCAACCAGAACGGAAAACATTTTTTTCATAAGAAGCTCTCCTTTACGCTTTATTTCTCTCAATTTACTGCCACCTTACATTATAGCTTTTCGACCCAGAATTGTCAATCCGTGCTTGAAAAATCAGCAATCTGCGTCCGCTACGGCAAAGAGGGATGACGGTCATGTACACAAAGTACACTCCCGCCATTCCTCTCTTTGTATCGAACACATCTCACTAATTTTTCTGCGCACTCCATCCGTGCTTGAAAAATCAGCAATCTTTGCCTTCATTTTCTACCGTAGGGGCGGTTCACGAATCGCCCGCTGAAATCACGAATCACCATGCGAGGCTTTCGTGAATGCCCCCTACATGGTTGTTGTTTGTCAAAATAATTCAATTCAGCATACCATAATATGAAGGGAGGTGATCTTATGGCAACAAAAATCTTTGTGGACGCAGGCCACGGCGGGTTTGATCCGGGGGCTGTGGGAAATGGCGTTACCGAACAGGCGGTAAATCTCAATGTGGCAAAAGAACTTGCTCGGCTGCTCTACGAGGGCGGCTACGAGGTCATGCAGTATCGTACCACCCGGGACGAAAACGTTTTATCAAACAAGAATGCCGATTTGAGTAACCGTGCCAACATGGCAAATAACTGGGGTGCGGACTACTTCGTTAGCATCCACACCAACAGCTCCTTAAACCCGGCGGCCAATGGCTTCGAGGCCTATGTCTATCGGTTAGGTGGCAGAGCCGAGGCACTTGCCCAATCCATCGTTTCCCAAGTAGTGGCACAGCTAGGGTCCAAAGACAATGGAGTAAGGCAGGCAAACTTTGCCGTTCTCCGGCGCACCAGAATGCCGGCAACCCTGTTGGAATTAGGGTATCTAACCAACCCCACCGAGGCGCTGAACCTAAACAGTCCGGCGTGGCAGAGGGCGGTGGCGAAAGCGATTTATGATGGGATTAACAATTATGTAAAACCATAGCTCCCGGAATATTACGTTTTGGTTGCAACTATTTACAGAGTAAAATTTTTTGGGTATAATATACAATAGAAAACTCTATACAAAAGGAGGATGCGGCATGGGAGAGACCCAGGGAAAAAAAGCGGCAAAGACCGTGGTATTGATGGCATTCATTATTTTGGTTGCCAAATTCATGGGTCTTTTGCGGGAGACCATGGTGGCCGGTATCTATGGGCAGGGCATGGAATCCGATATCTTAAATACCGCGACGCAGATTCCTCTTTTGTTCTTTGATATGGTGCTGGGCGTGGCGATTCTTTCCACCTTTGTACCAGTCTTTAACAAGCGTCTCAGTGCCGAGGGCGAGGCGTCGGCGTTTGCCTTTGCCAACAGCTTTTTGACAGTGGTACTCACCATTGCGGCGGTGGCGGCACTTCTGGGGATTCTCCTTGCCAAGCCGTTGGTTCTTTTGATGACCCCGGGATACGCAGAGGTGCCAGGAAAAGTAGAGCAGACCGCACAGCTTCTCCGGATACTCTTCCCATCCATTCTTTTTACGGCGTCTGCCTATATTGCGGTGGGAATTCTCCAGTCCTACGGACAGTTTACCATCCCCTCTCTTATCAGCGTGGTGTCCAACGGTGTCATGATTCTTTACCTGATTCTTTTTGGCAACAAGCTGGGTCTTGCGGGTGTTGCCATTTCCATGCTGGTTGCATGGGCGTTGCAACTTTTGATTCAACTTCCCTGGCTGAAGAAGTTCGGGTTCTCCCTAAAGCTTTCCTTCCGGAAAGACCCGGGAATCCGGGAAGCTGCCGGCATTGCCCTGCCGGTTTTAATCAGTTCCTGGGTACAACCTCTTTGTAATGTGATTAATATGGCATTTGGTTCAGAACTGGGGGACGGTGCAGTCTCTGCCTTAAACTGGGGAAACAAGATTTATATTATCATGGTCGGTGTCTTTGCCTACGCCATCACCAACTTCATCTTCCCGAAGCTCTCCCGGATGGGGGAGGATGAGACCGGCTTTGCCACCATGACCCGACAGTCTTTGGGTTGGATGCTTTTCATCATCACTTTGGTTTCGGGACTTTTCTTAGCTCTTTCGGAGCCGATTATCCGGGTAGTTTTTGAGCGGGGTGCCTTCACGGCAGAGTCTACCAGAATCACGGCAACGGCTCTCTTTTACTATTCCATCGGCATGGTGGGATATGGGGTCTGCGAGGTGTTGAATAAGAGTTTTTATGCCATCGCTGACGGGAAAACTCCCATGCTGGTCTCCCTGGTGGGAATTTTTGTAAACTTTTTAGCCGCTTTTCTCCTGGCAGGGGTTTGCAAGATGGGGGTGGCAGGACTTGCCCTGGCATCTGCCCTTAGCTCTCTGGTGATGGGCGGTTGCCTGATGCAGAGAATCAACCGGAAGCGAAAGGGAGCTGTTACCCTAGGATTTTTAGTGAATTTCGGGAAAATGCTCCTATCGGGAGCCGTTGCCACTCTGGTGGCGGGTGCGATCTATCGAGCAACGGACGGGTTTGGTACCGGAATGATAATGACCTTGGTTCGGCTGGCGGTTTCTGCTCTGCCTGCCTGTGTTGCATATATACTAATTGGCTGGGTTTTAAAGATAGAGGAATTACAGGGATTACGGAAACGATAAGAGAAAGGAAGGTTTGTCATGCAAGAGAATCTAGGATTTTTTGTGGCTTTGTGGTCGGTGATCTGGTGTTGGATCCAGAACAGCAAAACCTATCATATTCTGCGGGGTCTCTATGACAGAATTTCAGGAAGTTGGAAAGAGAGCCGGATTGTAGGATGGTTTCGCAAGGATTGGTTCCCCGAGGGGTTCCACCAGACAAGCCTTGCCGGAAAGATAGCAGGAAGTCCCTTTCTGCTGATGGAGTGGCTCCGGACAAAGATTGGGTCCTGGCTTTCAAGGAAGATGCAGGAAAGTACCATTGTCTGCCTTGGAAAATGCTATCTTCACAATGTTCTTGCCCTGAATTTGCGATTCCTTGGCTATGCCCTGACAGGTGTTGGAGCCGGAGTCTTCTTAGGGGGATTCCTGAAAGGGAATATCCTCTGGGGATGGTTGATTGTGGCGGTTGCCGGCAGGCTCCTTGCTTTCCTGGATGCTAACATGGCCGATTGGCTGAAGGCCTCCTGGTTGGTTACCTTTGTTTGTAAGTGTTTGGGAATCCAAACGAAATTTTCCTGGTACCGAGAGGAAGAAACCCTCAAGAAATTCAGACTTTGGCTGGGTTTGGGAGCGGGACTTCTCTGCGGTGTTCTGGGAGGTGCTACCCTGCCAATTCTGGGATTGGCGGCGCTCATAGGCTTTGCCGGACTGTTTCTGGTGTTGGAGCGGCCGGTGGCCGGACTCTTTGCTCTGGTTTTCCTGGCACCCTTGGCGCCTACCATGGTGATGGCTGGCCTTTCGGTGCTGACCTTGGGTTCGATGGCAATCAAAGGTATCACCGACCCGGAATTTTCATGGAAGTACGACGGACTTGGCTTTTTGCTCCTTAGCTTTGTCCTGATTTATCTTTTTGCCGCCCTCAGCTCCTTTGCCATGGGAAAGAGTCTGAGTATCTGGGCCATCTATGGGGCCTTTATCGGGGTATATTTCCTGATTATCAACCTGATTCATAACCGGACACAGCTCCGGAATCTGTTGGTTACCTTTGTCGTTTCCGGACTTCTGGTCTGTCTTTACGGCATCTGTCAGTATGTCTTTGGTTGGGATACGGCACAGGCATGGATGGACGAGGAGATGTTCAGTGATATTAAGATGCGGATTTATTCCACTTTGGAAAATCCCAATGTTTTAGGCGAATATATTCTTCTGGTTCTCCCGGTTGCCATCGGAATGATGTGGACCGGAAAAGGAGCGCTTCAAAAGATGACCTATGGGGTCATTTCGGCGGTGCTCTTTCTGGCGTTAATTCTCACCTTTTCCCGGGGATGTTGGGTTGGTCTTTTGGTGGCGGCTGCAGTTTTTGTTACCTTTGCTGCCGGAAAGCTCTGGGGTCTTGGTTTGGTTGCCCTGCCCATCATTCCGGCTGTTCTCCCCGAGAGCATTATTAACCGATTTACCAGTATTGGAAACATGAAGGACTCCTCTACCTCCTACCGGGTTTATATCTGGATGGGAACCCTTGCCATGATCCGGGACTTTTGGGTCTCCGGAATCGGGATGGGTGCCGAGGCGTTTACAGCGGTGTACCCGTTTTATTCCTATAACGGAATTGTTGCACCCCATTCCCATAATTTGTTTCTACAGATTTTGGTGGAATCTGGGATTGTGGGGATTTTGATTTTTGCCTTTATCCTCTGCTTCTTCTTTAAGCGGATGGTAACCGGCTACCAGATTGCCGGCGGTAAGGGAGAACCCTTATCCACCATGATAACGGCGATTTCTGCAGGTGTTTGCGGGTTCCTGGTACAGGGAATGTTCGACAACTGCTTCTATAACTATCGGGTGATGTTGATTTTCTGGATTGTCATCGGTCTTGGCATGGCCTGTCGTCAGGTGGCGAAGGAGGGGGCAGAATGAGGAAGATTTTTCAGGTGTCCTCCGACTCCAACATAGGCGGTGCGGGAAAGTGCATCCTGACTTATTGTAAGTATGCGGACAGAACAGCCTATGATATTTCGGTGGTTCTGCCCGAAAACAGCCTTTTAAAGCCGGAATTTCAAAAGCTGGGTATCCGGGTGATTGAGGTTCCAAATCTTGCGGAAAGGTCCCTGGACCCAAAGGCAATCGGGTATCTTAGAAAGGTTTTCCGGGAGGAACGCCCTGATTTAGTTCATACCCATGCCAGTATGTCGGCACGGATTGCGGCCAAAACCTTGGGAATCCCAGTGGTTTATACAAGGCACAGTGTTTTCCCTCAAAGCAAAAAACTGACCACCTTTCCGGGAAAGCAGATAAACGGTATGATAAATAGCTTGACCGCAGATAGCATCATTGCGGTGGCAGAGGCGGCCAAGGAAAACTTAACGGATACCGGTGTTCCGGACCGGAAAATTACCGTCTTATTAAACGGTGTAGAAGCTTTGGAGCCACCCACTCCCGAGATTCTACAACAACGGCGGGAGGAATATGGCATTGAGCCTGGCGAAAAAGTTGCGGCCATGGCGGCACGGCTGACGGAGGTTAAGGGACAAACGTATTTTATCCGTGCGGCGAAGCTTTTAAAGGAGCGAGGTGTTAGAGGGAAGTTCCTGATTGCCGGAACCGGAGAGACCTATGATGCCTTAGCGGCAGAGATTCAGGAGTTGAATCTGGGGGATTCGGTGAAGCTTTTAGGATTTGTTCAGGACGTTACACCGCTGATGCAGGTGATGGATGTTCAGGTGAACTGTTCCTTTGGCACCGAGGCAACCAGCCTTGCACTGCTTGAGGGGATGAGTATCGGGAAACCGATTGTTGCCACCGATTTTGGCGGAAACCCCGGGGTCGTCAAAGATGGAGTGAACGGATTCTTAATTCCAACCCATGACCCCGAAGCTCTGGCAGATCGGTTGGAGAAACTCTTTATGGAAGAAGAACGTTATCAAGCCATGGCGGAGAATGCCGTGGCCATGTATCAGGAGAAGTTTACTCCGGAAGTTTATGCTGGAGGAATGGAAGACCTCTATCTAAAAACTATACAGAGAAAAAGGAAAGGCGGAGAGCAGAATGAAGGCAAAATTTAATGTGATGGATGGTATCATCGTGTTGGTTCTTTTGGTGGTTCTTGTTGCGGGAGCGGTTTTGTTAGGCAACAGGAACAGTAGTGCCGGAAGCAACGGTGTTGCAGCCGAGACCAAGACGGTACAACTGGTCATCGAACTGACCGATATGGACGAGAACTTTATTAAACTGCCTCAGGTAGGGGATACTGCCATGATTGGCGTTAAGGAAAAGATGGAAGTTACGGTAGTCAAGGTAGAGACTCCTCCGGCCCAGAAGCGTGCCGAGAACATTGTGGACGGCTGGGCGGGTATATCCGAACTTCCCGGACGGTACGATGTCCGGATTACCTTTCAGGCAGAAGGCGTAGAAACCAACGATGCGGTAACCATCAACGGGGTTGCAGCTCGGGTTGGCGAGGAGGCCTTTGTCAAGAGTAAAAACTGGGCGGGCGCCGGGTTCTTTGTCGGCGTAGACACCCTGTAAGGAGGAGAGAACTATGCTGAAACAGGATGGAAAATTATTTGGAAAAATCAGTATCATTGACCTTGCGGCGATTCTGGCTATTGTGATTCTCCTGGTGGGGTTGGGAACCCGCTTTTTAGGAAAGAGTGCGGTAACGGTTAGCGGCGGCCAGAAGATAGAGTGTGTGGTTCTGGTCAAGGAAGTCCGTCAGGAGACGGTGGATGCACTGTCTAAGCGGGGTGCGGTCTATGATAAGACCAGCAAGGAATACATCGGAGAAATCATCGGGGTTGCCTCTGCAGAAGCTACTCATATGGTGGAGATGGCAACCGGAGAGTATCTCGAAGTTCCCATTGAGGGACGGTACAACGCCTACGTAACCATTGCCTTTACCGGAAGCGTCAGCGACCAGGGGTATTACACTGCCGCAAATCAGCAGATGGCAGTAGGCGGCTCTCTGGAGATGAACGCGAAGTTCTCCCAGTGCGAGGGTATCATCCGGCAGGTGAGATTGGCCGAGAAATAAAGGACGGGTAAGGATATGTGGTTCAAGAGAGCGTGGGGTCATTTTACCACGATTACAAGGCACCGGCATGCGGTAATCCGCCACTGTGCCAAGGCGGGAATCTTCTGGCAGGGACTTCGCCATGATTTGTCCAAGTATACGCCTACCGAGTTTTTTGCCGGAGTAAAAAACTATACCGACGGAAAAAAGAGTCCCAATGAAGCGGAGCGGGAGCAGTTCGGGTATTCTCCGGCATGGCTTCATCATAAGGGGAGAAATCGGCATCATTTTGAGTATTGGTGCGACTATAATCCAAAAGCTGGACGGATTGTTCCGGTCAAGATGCCGGTTCGGTTCTTTAAGGAACTTATCTGCGACCGGATAGCGGCCAGCAAAATTTATCAGGGGGAGAATTATCACGAAAGTCATCCTCTGGCGTATTTTGTGAAAGGAAAGGCAAGTCGGTTTATCCACCAGGAAACTTCGGATGCGATTGAAGAGATTTTAACGATCCTTGCCGACCGGGGCGAAGAGGCGGTATTCCGAAAGCTTCGAAACATGAAGGAATATTAAAAAACCGTGGCAACCGCCACGGTTTCTGCTTTCTATTTGTTCTGTTTAAAAAAGTCTTCCAGAATACGGATGACAAAGTTATGAAAACGGGTGCTATGCGTTTTGGCAAGGGAGAAGAATGTCTTCATGGCTGTATTTGTCGAGACGAATCGGGCAGAGAAGATTGACTTTTTTCCAAAAAGAGGGTATAATGGTTCTCTACCCGGAAAACATAGACAGGAGGTGATGGTATGCCAAAGGAAAACACCAATTCGGTAATTGCTCAGAATAAAAAAGCTTATCACGATTATTTTGTGGATGAAACCTACGAGGCGGGACTATCTCTGTCGGGAACCGAAGTAAAGTCCATCCGAGCAGGAAAAGTGAACCTGAAAGACAGTTATGTTTCCTGTAAGACCGGAGAGGCGATTTTAATCGGCATGCACATCAGCCCCTATGACTTCGGGAATATCTTCAATCACGAACCCATGCGGGCCCGTAGATTGTTGCTTCACCGACGGGAAATCAACAAGCTTATTGGTCTAACGCAACAGGAAGGGTATACTTTGATTCCTTTGAAGCTATACTTAAAGGGACAGTATGTCAAACTCCAGCTTGGTCTTTGCCGAGGCAAAAAGAACTACGACAAGCGGGAGGCCATGGCGACTCGGGATGCCAAGCGAAATATGGACCGTGCTTTAAAGGAACAAAACCGATAAATGGTTCGTCTTATGAAGTAAGTAAAACATGGGGGTGTAAAGGTTTCGACGGGGTTGTAGAGACAGAAGGAGCGAGCCGCAGCGGGTTCTGCGTAAAAAACCCAACCTTTAAAATTAAACGCTAATAATAACTTAGCTTACGCTGCCTAAGATTCGCAGCTGTCCTCTCTGATGTACCGCGCATCGAGTCAGGGCATCAACGAAAGCGGTGAACGTGAGTCGGGAAAGCTTTGACCCGGCCATGCATGATGAAGCTACCGACCTATCCAGGTTGTCTGCGGACTGGGTAGGCCGGGAAATTTGACCACAGACTACGCTCGTAGCCGCCTTTTGGGGATACTTCTTCGGACAGGGGTTCAATTCCCCTCACCTCCACCACGTCAGAGCAAAGTGCGTTTGACTCCGTTTTTGCCGTATAGCGAAAACATCCGTCCACTCCCTTGCTCTTCCTTCTCCCCAAAAAGCCACCGGCTTTTCGGGGACCCCAGAAGTCCTAACGGAGAAAGTTCGGATATGAAAGCATTTGCTCCACCACGTCAGAGCAAAGTGCGTTTGACTTCGTTTCCACCTTGCGGTGAAAACATCCGTCCACTCCCTTGCTCTTCCTTCTCCCCAAAAAGCCACCGGCTTTTCGGGGACCCCGGAAGTCCTAACGGAGAAAGTTCGGATATTAAAGCAGTTGCTCCACCATTTCAAACGAGCCTCAATTTTTTCAAAATTGAGGCTCGTTTTTTTAAAACAACACATTTAATGTTTTGTGTTGTTCATTTAATCCTTTTGAAATGTATAATGTAATTACAAAATCAAAAGGAGGTTCTTAATATGAACACAGACAAAATTTTAGCAGAATCAATCGCAAAGGACTATGCACCCAAAGAGGACTCGAAAATTATTGCCTTGAAAAAACTGGACAACCGTGCAAAACTCCCTGCCACCATTTTCACTTACTCTTGGGGCATAGTATTTACACTCATATTAGGCACAGGTATGTCGTTGTCAATGCAAGTTATCGGAAACAGTATGGTGCTCGGTATCATTATTGGTATTATCGGTCTTATCGGCTGCGGTGTAAATTATCCGATTTATAAGAAATTGCTTGAAAAGGGAAAGGCGAAATATGCCTATGAAATCGTGCAGCTTGCCCGTGAAATCGCAGACAAATAACCAAAACTTGCAAGGAGCGGTAATATGAACAAATCTGAAAGTAAATATTTTAATACTGCCACAAAAATGGACCTTGCACTGATTTCCTTGCTGAAAAAGAAACCGTTTGAATACATTACAGTTAGTGAGATTTGCGAAACGGCAGGGGTAAATCGCTCAACCTTTTATTTGCATTATGAAACTATCGGCGATTTGCTAAATGAAACAACTCGATACTTGTTAGATGGTTTTTTGTCATATTTTTCAACCGATACACAGTCAGTAGTGCTCAACCTTAAGAACTGCGAACTTAGTGAATTGGTGTTTATTTGCGATAAGTATCTAACACCCTATTTCACATATATCAAAGACCACAAAGAGGTATTTAAGGTTGCGTTGGAACAAAACAAAATTCTGGGATTTGAAGATGTGTATAAGCGAATGTTTGAAAACATATTCAACCCGATTTTGGAGAGATTTCACTATCCATCAGATGTTAGACAATATGTGATGATGTACTATCTAAATGGTATCAATGCCATAATTGTTGAATGGATAAAAAATGGGTGTGAAAAGACAACTAATGAATTATCTGAAATAATCGCCATCTGTATTTACGGGAAAGATAATGCGAATGGATAGGACACTGAAACTCGCACTTGTCAGTTTGGTATTCAATATGGTGTATAGTGCCTATCATATTATTTTGGGCATTACAACACACTCGTGGTGGCTTTTTACAATCGGTATTTACTATGCAATATTGAGTATTGTTCGATTTGTAGTTCTTAAGCACAAAGGCAAGAAACACTTTATCATTCGGTTTACCGGAATAATATTGATGCTGCTATCCATATCGCTCGTTGGAACAGTAAGTTGCTATCACTAATGAAGTGTGCCTTGTGGCACAGTTTGGAACGCTTCGCTTCACAAAGGAATTATTACAGCCGATCCGACAGGGTCGGCTTGATTTTTTTCATCAATAACAGACTAACCCCAAAAAGAACGACGACTTCCATCCAAAAAAGGAGAATTTGGGAGAGGGGTGGCGTTCCTCCAAACAGAAGTGCCTGGCGGTAACCCTCTACCAGGGTTGCCACCGGATTCCAGAGAGAAATTTCGAAGAGTTGCCCGGGTAGGGAGTCCGGAGTCCAGAAGATGGGTGTCAGCCAGAAACCTAACTGAATCGCCACGCTTAAGCCATAAGCCACATCATGAAAACAGGCATTCCAGAGGGAAAAAATCCGGCCCAGAGCCAAGGTCAGACAGAAGCCGCCTGCCATCCAGAAAAACACCCAAAGTTGACCTGCTCTTACGGGAACCCCGCCAAGGAACAGGACGAGATAGGCGAGAATCATTAAGACCGTATGCAGCAAAAAGGAAGAGGAAACCCGAATCAAGGGCAGCCATTCCGTTCGGAACCGGATGTTGCGAACCAGAAATTGATAGTCCCAAAAAACCGCGGTGCAGCCGGTCAAACCCTCCGAAAAGAAGAACCAGGGCAGGATTCCGGCAATCAGGAATTGGAGGTAGGGGACCCCGGCAACAACGGTGCCCCGAAGGGCCACAGTGTAGACAAACCAGTAGATACCCACTGTCATGGCTGGACTGAGCAAGGCCCAGAAAAACCCCCATCGGGACCCAGCAAACCGGGACTTGATATCGTTTCGAACCAGGGAGAAAAACCTCATGTTAGGATTCCCCCTCGATAATCCAGGACGGAAGACCTGTCTGGATTGCGTGCATCATCTTGGTTTTGAAGAACTTGTCTGTTTTGGTTCTTTCGGCGATAAAGTCCTTCATGTCCTGGCGTTTGGATACCCCGTCCATGGGGCAGGGATTGTGAACAATGGGAAGGCTTTCCCGTTTGGCAAATCCCTTGATATCCCCTTCGGGAACGTAAATCATAGGCCGAATCACATGAATATCCCGACGGGACAGGTAGGTCAGGGGGGAAAAGCAGTTGAGCCGACCCTCATAAAACAGGGAAAGGAAAAAGGTCTCCAAAACATCCTCATTATGATGTCCCAAGGCTACCTTGTTACAGCCAAGCTCCACGGCTAAATCATTCACGCCGCCCCGGCGCATTTTGGCACAAAGGGAACAAGGGTTCTTCTCCTGCCTCACATCAAAGATAATCTCGGCAATATCGGTTTTTTTCACCGTGTAGGGAATCTCTAATTCCTGACAGAGCTTGGAAACTCCCGAAAAGTCCATCCCTTCATAGCCCATGTCCAGAGAAACTGCTGTCAGGGAAAAAGCCTTGGGGTAAAACTTCTTAAGGCCTGCCAGGGCGCAAAGGAGAGTCAGGCTGTCCTTGCCGCCGGATACGCCAACGGCAATCCGGTCCCCTTCTTCAATCATTTGATAATCATCCACTGCCCGGCGAACCCGGCTTAAAATCTTCTTCATAGGTCATCCTCATAAGTTTAGGAGAACCACCGTTTCCGGTGGTTCTCATTTTCTTATTCTTCAGTTGTAACTTCGGTAGCTTCTGCATCTACAGAATTCTCAGAGTCTTCTTCCTTTTCGGTGCAGGCAACGGTAACCACGTTGACACCCTCTGCCAGACGCATCAGGCGAACACCCTTGGTAACTCTACCGAAGGTGCTGATGTCCTCGGTATCCATCCGGATGATAACGCCCTCGGAGGTAATCAGAATGACGTCATCCTGGGGAGATACCACCTGAAGTCCGGCAACGGCGCCGGTTGCTTCGCTAATCTTGTAAGAGAAGGTACCCTTACCGCCACGAGTCTGGCACTTGTACTCAGAAAGCTCGGTCTTCTTGCCATAGCCCTTTTCGCTGACAACTAGGAGCTTGCCATCTTCCCGATACAGGCTCATGCCAATGACATAGTCGCCGTCCTCTAGGTTAATACCGCGAACACCCCTGGAAACGCGTCCCATATCCCGGACATCGGCTTCGTTGAACCGAATCATTTTACCCAAATGGGTACCAATAAAGATATCATTGGTGCCGTCGGTGAGAGCAACCTTCATCAGCTCGTCGCCCTCGTCTAACCGGATGGCAATCTTACCAGCCTTGGGTGCGTTCTTGTATTCCATCAAGTCGGTCTTTTTGATAACGCCCGCCTTGGTACACATGGTCAGGTACTTGCCCTCCTCGTATTCCCGAATGGGAATTACTGCAGAGATGCTCTCTCCCGGCTCCAGAGCCAGAAGGTTTACCACAGCAGTACCCTTGGCGGTTCTGCCTGCCTCAGGAATCTCGTAAGCCTTAATCCGGTACATTCTTCCGGTGTTGGTAAAGAAGAGAATGTGGGCATGGGTGGAGGTAACAAACATGGTGGAAACAAAGTCCTCTTCCTTGGTCTGCATACCAATAATACCCTTACCGCCACGGCGCTGACTCTTGTAGGTGTCCGTTGCCAATCTCTTAATATAACCCTGGTGAGTCAGAGTTACTACGTTTTCCTCTTCCTCAATCAGGTCTTCAATGTCAATATCGTCCACCGCAGGCTCGATGGAGGTTCTTCTCTCATCACCGAATTTGTCCCGAATGGCAATAATCTCTTCTTTCAGGATGTCTTTGACCATCTGTTCACTGCCCAGAACCTCGGTCAGGTGGGCAATGAGTGCCATAATCTCATTGTATTCCTTTTCCACCTTTTCCCGCTCTAGGCCGGACAGTCTTGCAAGACGCATATCTAAAATCGCCTGTGCCTGCAAATCCGAGAATCCGAACCGAGCCATCAACTGATCCTTGGGGTCGTTGTAGCTGTTCCGGATAATGCTGATAACCTCATCAATATGGTCAAGAGCTTTGTTTAAGCCCTCTAAAATATGTGCCCGCGCTTCTGCCTTCTTCTTGTCGAATTTGGTCCGGCGGACAATAACATCCTTCTGGAAGTCTACGTAATTCACCAGAACCTCTTTCAGGTTCAGGACCTTTGGATCGGTCTGGTTCACCAGTGCCAGCATAATCACGCTGAAGCTGTCCTCTAACTGGGTGTATTTGTAGAGCTGATTTAGGACAACGGTGCCATTGGCATCCCGCTTGAGTTCAATGATAATCCGCATACCGTCCCGGTCGGACTCGTCCCGAAGGTCGGAAATGCCTTCTACCCGCTTATCGTGAACCAATTCTGCAATTTTCTCAATCAGCCGTGCCTTGTTCACGCCGTAGGGAATCTCGGTTACCACAATTCGCTGGCGGTTTTCCTTCCAGTCCTCGATTTCAGCCTTGGCACGAACCCGGATTTTACCACGGCCGGTGTGATATGCCGCCCGGATTCCGCTGACACCCATAATCTGAGCGCCGGTGGGGAAGTCGGGGCCGGGGATGTATTCCATCAGTTCATCAATGGAGATTTCGGGATTGTCCACCAGTGCCACAATACCATTGATAACCTCCGTTAAGTTATGGGGCGGAATGTTGGTTGCCATACCAACGGCGATACCATTACTGCCGTTTACCAGCAGATGGGGGAACCGGGAGGGAAGAACCACAGGCTCCTTCCGGCTCTCGTCGAAGTTAGGCATAAAATCAACGGTTTCTTTCTCAATATCGGTAAGCAGATGGAGGGAAAGCTTGGACATTCTCGCCTCCGTGTAACGGTAAGCTGCCGCACCGTCGCCATCCACCGAACCAAAGTTACCGTGGCCGTCTACCGTTGGATAGCGAAGGGAGAAGTCCTGTGCCATACGAACCATGGCATCATAAACCGATGCATCGCCGTGGGGATGGTACCGACCCAACACGTTACCGACGGTGGTCGCACACTTTTTGTAGGGTTTGTCCGGTGTGATACCGTCCTCGTACATTGCGTAGAGAATACGACGGTGAACCGGCTTCAAGCCGTCCCGGACATCCGGCAGCGCACGTCCCACAATAACCGACATGGCATAGTCAATGTAGGACTTTTTCATTTCGCTGTTGATTTCTACCGGAATGACTTTCAGTTTGGAAGTATCAAATAATGCATCGCTCATAAGGATTCACTCCTGTTCGTAAATGTTCTTTTTGTTCTATTCTATTATTTCGCCATCAAAGGGCGATTTCCTCTTTTTTGCCAAAAATTTTAGCTTAATTTTCTCTTTGCAAAAAAGGATGTTCCTTTTTTGGTGGTTTTTCAGTCGTGCTTGAAAATTGGCGAACTTGTCCCGTGTCATCGGCTTGGCAAGACAATCATATACACAAAGTATGATTCTGCCTTGCCAACCCTCGACGCAAACCAATTTCATCCAATTTTCTGCGCACTCGATTGATAAAAAGACGGCGCGGGGATTGGGGCAGTTATGCACACAAAGTACACGCCTGCCCAACCCCACCTTGATTCAAACACATCTCACTAAATTTTTTGCGTACTACCGAGTGCAAAAGGAAACCCTTACCTAATTTTCTTTGCACTTTCTTTGCAATAAATAATCCGTCAATCGTCGTAGGGG